>JAJDTJ010000114.1 GCA_022827225.1 Candidatus Poribacteria bacterium
GGCGACTCCGAATCGTTCGCTTGTGTTCTTACCGCCGTCTTTGCGAAAGATTTCTGTCTTCTCGTTACAGTGTGGACAGAGGAAGTAGCTCATATTTTCGATGATACCGAGGATAGGCACGCCGAGACGTTCAAACATGGCAACGCCGCGCCGGACATCGGCGAGTGCAACGTCTTGTGGGGTTGTGACAATCAGTGCGCCGGTAAGCGGGATCGCCTGCGTTAGAGAGAGCGCGACATCACCCGTTCCAGGGGGCAAGTCAATAATAAGATAATCGAGTTCACCCCATTCGACATCGCTCAGGAGTTGACGTATAGAGCTGTGTAGCATCGGACCCCGCCAGATCATCGCCTGTTCCTCTGGGACCATAAACCCGATTGACATGAGTTTAATATTATGTCGCACGAGTGGAATGAGTTTACGTGCCGGACTGACCTTCGGTTGCTCTTGAATGCCCATCATTGTGGGGATGCTCGGGCCGTAAGCATCCGCATCCATGAGACCGACGGCAGCCCCGGCATTTGCTAAAGAGATCGCGAGATTGGTCGCAACAGTCGATTTTCCGACCCCGCCTTTTCCGCTTGCAACCGCAATTTTATACTTGATGTTCGGTAGTGTAATATTTTGTTGCGGTTGTTGTTGCGGTTGCGTCGGTTGTTGCGGTTGTTGTGGTCGCTGCCCAGAAATCTGTGAACCGCTGATGACTTTCAGATCGGGATGTCCCTTTGTCGCTTCTCCCGCTTCGGACTTCGGTTTTTTGTCGTCCCCTTTTTTGAGAAATCGCATGTCTATACTCCTATGGTTGTTTATGGAATAGTTGTCAGTTTTCAGTCACTAAATGTTACGGCACTTTGGAAAATAGTTTAACACTTTTTTTAATAATTTTGTATAATACTTTGAGAATAACACAAATCAAGACGATTGTAGGCGAGGTTTCCGACCTTGTCGAGCAAATATTGAGCAATGATGAACTTTAATACACAATAGGTCAGAAGGAGTCTGTATGAATATTCTGATGTTGCGGCATTCCGCTGGTTTTGAACATAGTTATCTTCCGAATGCAGAGGTTACACTGAAACAGATTGGTGCTGCAAACGGTTGGAACGTCACCACGACGCACCGATGCGATCGGATTAACGCTGACAATCTCGAAAAACAGGACATCGTCGCGTTCGCAACGACAGGCGACCTACCGTTCAATAATGCCCAAAAAGAGGCGTTGTTGGATTTTGTGCGTAACGGAAAAGCGTTCTTTGGCATCCACAACGCGACGGATACGTGTTACGATTGGCCCGAATACGGCGAAATGCTCGGCGGCTATTTTGCCGGACATCCGTGGCACGAAGAGGTGAACGTTATCGTTGAAGATACCGACCATCCGGCGACGCGTATGCTGGGCAGCAGTTTTAAAGTTGTCGATGAAATTTATACGTTCAAAAGTTGGGATCGTAACAAAACACATGTGCTGATGCGTCTGGATAACGATTCCATTGATGTCTCTCGTGGTAACCGTGAAGATCACGATTACGCCCTCGGTTGGTGCCATACGTATGGAAAAGGACGCGTGATGTACACCGCCTTGGGACACCCGGATGCACTTTGGAGCGAGAAATGGTTTCACGAACACATCACGGGCTGCATCAAATGGGCGGCCGGATTGGAAGATTAGTCAGCCGTCAGCGATCAGCCATCAGCGATCCGATTTTTAGACATCAACCCTTAATGTTAACTTGATATGACACCTGTCGCCCGTAGAAGGGTCTCCTGCACTAATAATTCGTGGGATACCGGACGGTCCGGTGGTTGTTCTCCGGCAATCGTCGCTAAAAACGCGTCGAGTTCAAGTTCATACGTGCGTTGACGGCTCTCACCGTCTATCGCTACGATTTGTTCGCCTTGTGTGTAACCGTCCTTTGCGCTCTCCAAACAGAGCCGAATTTTCAATCCCGGTTCAAAGGGTTCGACAATAATGGCACTGCCTTCGGTGCCGTAGACTTCAAATCTGCGTGCCATGGGTCTCGGTTCCAAAGCAGAGATGGATATAAACGCCATCGCTTTTTCAAATTCGTAAACGGTGAGGGTGTTATCTTTGAACGGTTCGACGGAGCCGCCGTCGTTTCGGAGGAAAGAGGTGACTTTCTCCGGTCGTCCGAGGAGCCAGAGTACCTGATCGAGGACATGTCCGCCTAAGTCGAAAAAGATGCCGCCGATGTGTTGGCTGATACGGGTGCGTGCCTCGAGAGAAATATTGGTTGACATGTGTGCGCGGACAGAAAAGACATCGCCTAAAAAGCCTGCGTGTACCCACTCGGCAACTTGTTTAAAGGCGGAGTGATACCGCAGCATGTACCCCATCTGTACGTGTAGCGATTTCTCTTGTGCGGTATTGATGACGCGCTGCCACTGTTCCCAGTTTTCGCCAGCAGGCTTATCGTACCAGACGTGTTTTCCGGCATTGACAATCTGCTCGGTCTGATCTAAACTCTCGGCGTTATTGCCTTCCGAAGCGACTGCGACGATGGACGCATCGCTGAGCATCTCCTCGGCATCCGCGAACCAGTGGATGTCGGCAAATGTTCCGCTGCCAGCTTGCAGCTTCTGGCGTTGTTGTGCGTCGGGTTCAAACACGCCCGCGACTTCCACATCGGGGTTGACAAGCATCGCCTGCAACTTGCCGCGTGCGTGTCCGTGCTTCGTTCCGTACTGTGCCATCCGTATTTTCGCCATACTTTACCTCTCCAAAATCCGAAATTGGTAATGTGGTGTTGTACGGCTATTATATGGACATGCGATTGCATGTCAAGAAAATATTCCGGGTGTCAATATTTGGGTAAAAAATGGCAGCATTTACGGATCGTTGCGTTGGAAGCGGAAGACACCGTTTTGCTTGGTACCGATGTAGAAGGTCCGACCCTCAATCGCAAACGCGGTTGCTGTGTGCGGTAGTTCTGCGGTGATCTGTTTCCACGCGTCGGTTTGGGGATCCACCGCATAGATACCACTATCACAGACACCGTAAACCGTTGCGCCATCGACTGTGATTTGGTCCATAATCAGTCTATTGCCCTCAAGATCGGTGACGACATCCCAAGCCTCGCCGTCGCGTGAACGCATAACTCCCATGTCCGTTGAGACATAGACGGTCGATCCAGCGAAATGTATCTCTTTGAAGTATCCAAACGGAAAGGCGAGATTCTCGGTGACATCAGTCCAAGTGTCACCATCATCAAGCGACAGGAAAAGTTCCGCTTCGCGTTTACCGGCATAGACTGTGCTACCCGAAACGGCGAGTGTAAAACCTTTCCCTTCAAGCGGTGAGATACCTGCTTGATCCTCCAACGCTGTATAGTGCCATGCGGTTTCACCGCGTCGCCATCTGTAAAGTTTATGTCTATATTCCATGAAGATGGTATCGTCAGCGACCGTAAACGTTCCATTCGTCATCCATTCTTCAAAGGCGCGGTGTTGATCTGCTTTCCACTGCGCCTGTACCTTATCAACATCATCACCGTTCCGTCTCGCTTCCAGACGTTTTTTTCGCCATTCCTTGTGTAAGGTGTCTTCCTCAAAATCCGGCAGACCTTCAACCGGTTGGAATACATCACCAGCATCAGAAAGACGAAAAAGTGTAACACCATCAAGTTCGCTGTTGCTTGCGTAGAGTACACTATCGGCTATTGCGACTTTCGTTGTTCCAGCTTCCAGTGAAGCATTCTTGTCTGTACTTAAGCGAACCGATTCCCAAGACTCACCGCTGTCTACCGATTTGAGCGTTTCGTCAGATGTTAGCGCGTAGAGAACGTTTTCGAGTGCGACCAAACTCGAAACATCAGAATTTACCAATCCATCCATAAAAGGATGCCACGTGGTCCCACCATCTGTTGAGCGTCTTATTCCGCTGCTGTCAGTGCCGTAAAAATTGTTTGCGTCCAACGCGACGACTGGAAACGCGCCACGCGTATGGGGGCCGGGGTTAGGATCCGTCCATGTTTCACCACCGTCATCAGAAAGTAAAACACCACTGGAACCTTTCAACATCAGTGTGTCACCGGCGGGAATAACCTGAACAGCAAATATTATTTTCACTGGATGTTCGTGCGTATTCGGTGTAATATCGGTCCAGAAATCCCCGAGGTCGGTTGAATAGAAAACGGCAGCATGCGGACCGTGCGGTGGATTTGCGGCTGTTCCGACGTAGAGTCTATCTTCAGCGGTTGCCAACGAAAAGATACCGTGCGGTACCGGTATTGGTAATTTTTCCCATTTGTCAGTAAGTCGGAAGAGTCCTTGACTGGTGCCGACAAATAGTGTGTTATCAACAGCGAGTGCGTCCCAGATACGGAAATTCGGGGCACCTGCCTCTGGCATGTTGTCGGCTTGCAAATCCTTTCCTATGGGTTTCCACTGGTTGCCGACATCCTCAGAACGAAACACTTCCGTTTCGAGAATGAGGTACATTGCTGTATCTGTGATAACCAAAGTGGTGGCACGTCCTTCAGGTCGCTCGCCGAGGCTGTTCCACGTTGTGCCATCATTGATTGAGACTAAGAGTTCACTGTCGGTGAGGAGATAGAGAACATTGTCGTGTTCTGCCATAATCGAATCAAACTCTCGATTCGGGCCGCTGGCACTGACAAACGTCCATGTATCTTCCTTGTCTGAGAGTCGATAAAGTCCTGCTTTCGCAATTGCATAGAGCGTCCGATTAGATGTGAGAAAGAGTCCGGCACTTGAAATACCACCGGGTCCCTTCGTCTGAACCCACTGCGGTTTTGCTGCTGATAGGTCGGTTTCATCGGCTTGCGCGGCTGCGAAGAGTCGCGGTTCCGATTGGAATCCGGCACCCCCGTTTTTACCGTGTATGTCAGATATTCCGAATCGGGTGCGTGTGTCGGACTTACGTGCTGACACCTGGACAACTGGCGTATCGACGAGTTCTATTGTCATCTCTGATGTTGCATCGAAGTTGTAAGGCTGTTGGAAACGGGATAATGCACGCGGACTCGTCCCGATCATCAGGATAACCAAAAAGGTCGAAGCGAAAGAGAGACCCCACGGTATCCACGGTTTGCTCACTGAAGGGGATGCCGGTTTGATGCGTGCGACCTCGCGCACGATATTCTCTGTTAGGGTTGGCGAGAGTTGGAAGCTGCCGAAAACCTCTTGAATGATAGCTTCTTCTTTTTCTAAGCGTTGTCGGGCGCGGTGCAGCCGACTCCTAACTGTGTTTGGTGATACCCCCAAAAATTGGCTAATCTCCGCACCCGACATTTCTGCAAGGTAATACAGCGTTACGACGGTGCGTTCGCTCTCTGGCAACTTTTTCAGGAGGCGTTTGACGAGTTCGCGCTGCTTTTCAATCGCTGCTGTCTCGCCGCGTGCCGCCTCATATTGCGCGTAGCAGGCTTCTTCGAGTTCATCCATAGACATGGCATCCAGAGACCTTGTCGGCACCCGCTTCTTGCGGAGCCACGAGAAACAGTGGCGCGTCGCAATCACGTAGAGCCAGCCGGGGAACTGCTCTGGACGTTTCAGTGTTGAGAGTCTCTTGTAAGCCTTGAGAAAAACATCCTGTGTGAGTTCCTCAGCGATATGGAAGTCTCCGATCTTACGCCAAACGAGGGCATGCACCGATTTCTGGTATTTATTCACGAGCGCGGTAAATGCGTCTTGATCACCATCTAAGACACGTTGAATGAGATCTACATCATTTGCCTTCATTTATTTTTCCTCGCAGAAAATATAGGTTTCATAATATAGTGACGCTCGTAAAAGTCGAAATGTTGCATAAAGTGCATATTATGCAAGGATTCATAAAAAAATGCGTAAATTCTATTATTCAGGACTTACGCATTTTTGACTATAGCTCGTTCTGTTAGATGAGATTTCTCGAAAAACACAGCCGTCTGGTAGCACAGGAGACCAACAGTTTCCTATGGTACAAAAGAGCGGTGTGCGTAAGTCCTAAATTCATTAAATTGAAACTCTCGGATTAAGAACCTATCACGGGTTTCAGGTCCCAGAGGAGGAGGGTGCTGTCAAAACTGCCACTCGCTAAGAGGGTGCCGTCGGGTGAAAACGCGAGGTCTTGGATATCGGTCGGGTGTCCCCAGAAGGTGGCGATGTTTTCACCAGTGGCAACTTCCCATAAGTGAATAGGCACCTTTTCTGTTTTCACGCTTGGATTCCACCACAAGCCAGAAGCAAGATATTTCCCACAAGGTGAAAACGCCAAGGCACGCAGATATGGATCATGCGGAAGATTCCAGAGCGTTCGACAACTATTGACATCCCACAATCGGATTTTATTTCCCATGCCACACGCAATCTTATGACCGCAAGGTGAAAATGCGACAGTAGAGAAACTGTTGACACGGAACTCCGGAATTTCTTTCCCAGTATCAATGTCCCATAGATTTGCCATCGTGCCAGAAGAACTCGGAATACTTACAAGGTGTTTACCATCGTGGCTAAATATAAGGCGGCTGATCCTATCATCATCCCACTTCCCTTCTAAGGGAGTTTGTGTGTGAAAACACAGCGGAGGAGAGTGTGTGAACACACAGCGCATGTCACCACTTCCCATATCCCATACATACAGATGCCCTTTGCTATCCGCGCACGCGATGAGATGTCGTAGTGGGGCGTGTGCAGCGGCAGTCACCGCTGCCTCTGGGTCGGGAAGTGTAAATGTCAGAGGCGACGTGTTTTCGTCGGTTTCCCCTATTTTAACGGTTATTTCAACACTGTTTTCATCATACGTAAATGCTGTTGATCGAATTTTCTCTGAAGTGGACACAAAAATGTCTTGTGGGTCATCGGATATTTTGAAAAAAGTGGGCGGTTGCGTGGGGTTGGCAATATCCCAGAAGAGTGTGCTTCCATACCGTCCGGCTGCCAACTTTTTGCCATCTTGTGAAAACGCTACGGAATTCGGAGTACCGTTGATATGTAAATAAGGCAACTTACGGGGTTTGGTATCCCCGGGTGACCAGACTGCCCATTCCTTTTCCCCAGCAACGACAAAATGCGAGCTGCTTGAAAAAAGTGCTTTTTCAGTCTCCCATTCCTTTTCAACGTACGTGTAGCGTTTTTTGTCACGCTCCACGTCCCATACGACGACAGTGCCGCTTTCCGGAGTGTTTTCTGTGGCATGAAGAACGCCTTCCTGTGAATAGCAGACGCTCATGTGAGCGGTGGCATCATAGTTCTGATAGACTCGCTGCTGTTCCCAAGTCTTCACATTCCATACTTGCACTGTGCCTTTGTTGCTGCCGATGGCCAGCGTTTGTCCACAAGGTGAAAAACAGAGGCTGCGTACAAAGCGCGGTTGTTCGGTAAGACAGGCGATGCGCTCACCGGTTACGACATCCCACACCAAAACAACATCGGAGCCCTCCGTTGTCCCGGCAGCCGTACACGCCAGCAGGCGACTGTCTGGCGAAAAAGCAACGGGTCGAGGGAGAGAGGGGGAAGAACTGCGTGTTTCTCTTTCGGGTTCATGGAACGTAGCCAGCGGTGTGCCGGTTCTGGGGTTCCAAGTGTAGACAATCTCACAACGGAAACCCGTTGCGGCCAGGTGCTGGTTATCAGGTGAAAAGGCAAGAGACCGAATTGGAGTCGTCCTAGGGACTGGCTTTTTTAGCCCTGGGTGCACAATTTTTGTAATGCAGGTGCTCCGCTGGGTATCCCACACTTTGATAACACCGTCCCAGTTGCCGGTCGCAGCCAATCGCCCATCAAGAGAAATCGTAATGGCACCCAGCATTCCGCGTTCTCTGTCCCATAGAGCAATAGGTTGCATTGTTGCGAGTTCATACCACCATAACCCGATTTTGGTTGCGGCTGCGAGGTATGCTCCATCCGGCGATACTGCCATCGCCATCACACTTCCATGCCCGAACCGAGAAATCGCACCCTCCGGTAAAACCCAGCTCATCGGATGACCTTTGTCAGCGACAATGTGTGTGGATCCTATTTTTTCTGACATTTTTTATGTTCCTCCTAAAAACTATCCGTTCTAATTGAGTCGCTCGTAGAAGTCGTATCTGTATAAAAACTCTGTCTATACACACTTTCGGATGTACTTTACAGCCCTGTAGGTTGGGTTGAATGGAGCTCAGAAGGCAGAGGTGTTTCCAAATACCTCTCAAATCCAGCGGGGTAGCGCCCGTAACGAAGAACGCAGTGAAACCCAACTTCACACCGTCAGGGGCTCAGAACCCGCAAATGCGTTGGGTTTCTCTCTATTTTTTTCATGTCGGATCTATGGAGAGCGTCTAGGCGTGCGGTATTTTTCAGAGTTTTGAGGGGATCCGTTCAACCTAACGAAAACACCCAAGCAAAACACCTATAGGACGATACGGTTTTTTCTTAAATTGACAGTTATGGTGCGGTTAGGAATGCAGGTCGCATTTGGATGGGTACACCGCAAAACCGAACCTATCCGGGTTTGGGTGAAAGGTACGGTTATGCCATACAAGACTTACGCAAAAGCAATAATTTCAGTATTTTTAACCCCCTAAATCCCCTTATCAGGGGGACTTTAAGAGAAAATGCGTAAGTCCTATATAAGTCATTTTTTCCTTTTTATTCAGGAAATATTCACTTTCATTTATCTGAGCCCAAAGATTTTGTCTCATGAGATAATTTCTTTTTTTTATCAAGAGTTTCTGGAATAATATCAGAAATTATTTGAAGTGTATTTTCAAGATTTTCGTCATGCGTCACTCCTGGAGGTAGAGGTTGCATTCTTTCTGCTTGATCGCGTGGCATACCAGCCATAACTGCACGCTCAATCATTTGCTCTCGTGTCAATCTGCGAAATTGGTTGGGAGATTCACTCTCTTTGACAGATCTTTTTGAATCTTTTTCAATATTACCAACACCTATTGGGGAAGTATCATCGGATGGCTGTTTCAACCTTTGTTGAACCGAATTAGGTTGCAAATCGTTTGCTTTTTCTACAATAGGGTCTTTGTATACTTCGGTGTCGATACCAACTTTGCCATCAGATTCGGTGTCAATAGCGGCAATATCTTTGCGATCTCCGTTAGTAACCGATGGTTGCAATTGATTTTTTTGTGCAGCCGTATCTACCACTTTGTAAATTTTGGTTGGTTCGGCATTTAATATCTTCTGTGTTTCGTGTCTATGGTATAAACCTAACGTAGATCCTATAATAATAAGAACCGTGAAACCTATTGCAAATTTCTTATTAAACATTGTAATCCTCCAATGTATATCAAAGAATACTGAATGTCATAGTCCACATAACCAAAAGGTTAGGGGAACCTGTGCTTCGTAGCAGTTCGCGTTTCCGAGGAAACGTCGGACATCTGCTCCACAAAGGCAGCTAAGCCTGCCTCTCACCCGAAGGCGACTTTTTTGAAAGTTGGTGGAATGCAGAAAAGTTGACTAACGCTTTCACCTAGTATGTCGGTTGTGTGCGTTCCGACGGATGTTTTACAAGGTATCACTGGCAACTTACCGCACTACTGGCGAGGATAGGACTCTATCAGGTGAATAGAGGTAGTGATTCCTATCCAGCAAGTTACATATAGTATGCCAGAGAACAAAGCAAAGGTCAATCTTTTTGTTGACATAACCTATTGGTTTCCCGCCTATATCCGGCAAGTTAAAGCGTGGGGTCTTGGCGGGAAAAGCGATAAATTATTCAGTATTCTTTGATGCATAGTGAATTAATTACCGTCACCTAAGTGATTGATAAAGAATTGTATAACTACCCAGATAGATACTGAGCCAGAACCAGTTTCTACCCAAGTGCCATCAGATTGTTTGGACTCATATTTATGTGAGTACCAAAGCGTATGGTTTTGACCATTAACGTCTAATATATGAAGTACAACATAAGTTGCCCTAGTCGTTGCGTTCTCATCAGTTGCGCCTATTATTTCTGGTGGCTCTTCAGGGGACTTTTTACCTGTATGATCCCAGTGATGATGCTCATAAATATCTTGATGCGTTTGTTGCGCCTGTGCGATTTGCAGAATAAATACAGATGCAACTACCATCAATGCAGATAAAGTTGTTACAAATACAACTTTTTTGATGTGCCTCATTTTTTCACCTCCTTTCTTTTTCTAAATAACTCATGTAAGTATAGAATTTGGCACATGTAAAAAGCATGTGCTATTGCTTTAAGGAAGTCAATAACCACTCCGGTTAAATTTTCCGTGCACACTCATTCTTGACATGGGTTAAAACTTTAGAGACTGTCAGTTAGAAAAAATATTTGTGACAATAACAATGGCGCGTACCGGCGTTATTGTCAAACCCCAAAAATCGCATCGCGAGAAACCATGTTTGTTGGAGTTATCTGCGATACAACACCAAAATCTCTTAATACCTCGTGTAAGACGCGACTAACATCAAGGAATTTGGCTTACACTTCACTACTTAAGCAAGAACCGTGCCAATTGGTAAAATCGTGATATCCAGTCCTGTTATACCTTTGTCTATCAAGGCAGTACGCGGGATCCAGGCTGTACGCGATGTGATCGGGTTGCTTAAAGTTGTTTTTTATCCAATGTTCCAAAATGAAACACGTTTGGAAGCGGTGTAGGTTGCAGAGCCTGTGATAGAGCGGGTTTCAGCGTGTTGTGTTCCATATTGGAACAGTGTTCCATATTGGAACAACATTCTTACGGTCGCAGGTTATGTTCCTCCATTTTCCGATAAAGTGTGTTTCTACCGATGCCCAATGCCTGTGCTGCAGCGGAAATATTACCGCCCGTCACTTTGAGGGCGTGGATGATGGCTCTGCGTTCAACTTCGTCAAGTGGAAGAATAACAGTGGTATCCGTCGGGCTGCTTGTCGAGGCTTGTGAACCCTTTTGTGTTAAATGTACAGGGAGGTTTTTGGGTTGCAGTCGGTCTGTTGTCTCATATAAGACTGCCCTCTCAATGGCGTTTTCCAGTTCGCGCACATTGCCGCGGAAGTCATGCTGCATTAACATTTGTAAGGCATCAGTAGAAATGTCGAGAATAGGTTTTTCGACGGCTGCGGCATATTTTTTCACGAAGTGATGTGCCAAAATAGGGATATCTTCGCGCCGATCTCTCAGAGACGGAACCGTGATAGGGAATGCCGCGAGGCGATGGTACAAATCCTCACGGAAATGTCCATCTCTGATAGCGTTTTCTAAATCCCAATTCGTGGCAGCCAGGACCCGGATGTCAATGGAGATGGTGCTTGTGCCGCCGATCCTCTGAAACTCCCGTTCTCGTAGGACACGCAGCAACTTCGCTTGCAAAGTGGGTGGCATATCGCCAATTTCATCGAGAAAAAGTGTACCGGTGTTTGCGTGTTCAAACTGTCCGATCCGCCGCTCGTTTGCTCCAGTGAAAGCTCCACGTTCGTTGCCAAACAGCTCACTTTCAATCAATTCGGTTGGTATCGCGGCGCAATTGATCGGAACGAAGGGGCCTGTTTTTCGCAGGCTGTTATCGTGTATTGCTTTTGCGACCAGTTCTTTGCCGGTCCCGGTTTCGCCTTGAATCAGGACGGTAATATCTCCCGCTGCCGCCGTTTGAATTTCGGTGAACACCTGCTGCATTTTTTTGCATTTGCCAATGATTTCGCCAAAGGAATGGCTGGTCTCAAGTTCGTTCTGTAATCCCATGATACCCCTTTCATGAAAATTAACATCATTCAATATAACCGTTAGTTTAGTGACGCAATACAGCACAAACTAACAGTTTATGCTACAAGTGAGAGATATATTCATCACAAATCGTATAAACATGCGTCCAACATTATCTTATATAGACCCGTTTTTTAGGCCCTTTTCGTGCAAAAAATGAAAAAATGTCATAAATCATCCAAGAATTTCGGAAAAAGTAGCGGATTTTATAAATAATTGAGGACATCCACATAAATCGGGCTTACAAGGTTTCCGTTTTGCAAAATAGTTTTCAGAATTGAATGGCTCTGGGACTATGGAGAGAAAAAATTGACAAAAAAGCGTGAACGCTTTACAATAGATAAAAACATAAAGGTAGGATACAGAATGCGAATTGCGATATGCAACGAAATGTTTGAAGATTGGAAAATAGAAGATGTTTTCACTTATGCCGCTGAACTCGGTTACGATGCGGTTGAGATTGCGCCGTTTACTTTGGCAGACTCGGTTTTAGATATCAGTGAAGCCGAACGGTCGCGTATCCGTAAAGCGGCGGAAGATGCTAAGATAGAAATTGCGGGGCTGCACTGGCTGCTCGTCTCGCCGCCGGGGTTGTACGTTAATCATCCGGATGCTGAGATTCGCGAGGAGACGCGCGATTATTTCTTGGCACTGGTGAACCTTTGTGCGGATTTGGGTGGTGAGGTGATGGTCATCGGTTCACCACAACAACGGAACGTGATGGACCCACTCAGTTTCGATGAGGCGTGGGAGTACGCACGGGCGACTTTCTCTGAAAGTGCTGCACTGGCAGGCGAGAGAGATGTGATGCTGTGTATGGAACCGTTGTCGAGCGATCAGACGAACTTTATCACGCACCCGGATAAAGCTGTTGAGATGGTGAGTGCCGTCAACCACCCGAATTTCGAGATGATCCTGGACGTATGTAGTACCGCGAAAGAAGGGATAGATATGCCGACGCAGATCCGTAAACACGCGCCACACGTCGCACATTTTCACTCCAACGATGACAATGGATACTTGCCGGGTTCTGGCAATGTCGATTATCCACCGATTATTGTGGCACTCAAAGAGATTGACTATAAAGGTTATGTCTCAACAGAGGTTTTTGATTTCAAACCGGATCCGAAGACGATCGCGAAACGGAGCATTGAATTTGTGAAGTCACTGTTGTAGGAGAGATTGATGGACAAGATTATCCACGAATGCTATACCGGCTATACGACACTTAGAAACGAGATGGGACGTTGGCTGAAACAGAGTATGTTACTTGATCCGCCGGGTCCGAACGATGGTGGTGAAGACGAAGCGAACTACGCGCTTGCATGGTTTCCACACTATCTCATTACGGATGATACGGCTGTCCTGAAGCATTTCGATATGTTGAAGGCGGCATTGCTCGGTTGGGTGAAACGTGATTGCGTCCACGGCTATGAACCGAAAGCGGAGGCACATCACGGACCGGAGCCGTTCCTGCTCTTTCTGCCGCGTTATATCGGGTTGGTACCTGAAGACACGGAAGCCGTTCACCTGTTGACAGACGCTGCAGAACATATCGGCAATTGGGTGCCGGAGATCCCGCCGTGGTATGATTATGATCGGGACACATTTATCGGCTACAATATCGGTAGCCGAGATGTGGTGAACGATGCCAAGGATAGGTATGAGTTGGCGGAGCATTTCCGGTTTATCCACATCGCCCTTGCGGCGTACCGTGTGACGGGTGAGGAACGCTATCTGACGTGGGCATTGCGGTATGGGACGAAACGTGCCGAGCAGCTTGTTGCTGCGCCGGATCCGATGCCGCTGCTTTGGACGCATGATGGCGAAGGTCTTGATGAAGCCGCTGTCAATGAAAAGAATTTACATCGGTTGGTGGCAAGTTCGCACCACATTCCGGAGGATCCGCTTGCGGGGATTGAGGTTCTATTGGCTTCTGGTGCTATCTATGCGTTGGGTGATCTCTATCTGCTGTCTGGGGAAGATATGTTTAGAACAGCGGCGAAGCGGATTGTAGAACCGCTTGTAACATCACTGAGCGATCCGTTTAACGATCCGGCGGCGGCTGCGTTGAGTTACTATCGTTGGACGTTTGAGGACACTGGATTTGACGCAGCAATCCGAGCTGGATTAGCGGATTTGCCCGATGAATCACCTGAGCTGCTGGCGTTAGTTTTTCCGCAAGAGAACCGTCGTCGGGAGCCGGGTGTCGGCAAACGTGCGGATATGGCGTACTGGGGTGAATGGTCAGATGACGGATCCGTGAGACCGATTCGAGAGCCGTCAACGGCTACGTTGACGCTTGCGTATCAGTTAACGGGTGATAGGACGTATGCGATGCGTGCGTTACGGGGTGCTGGTACGCGTTTGGGTATGGCGCGGCGGGTGCTGCGTGGTGGACGTGAACATGCGGATATGGGGGGCGCGGTCTGCTCGGTCGCGGCAGGACATGGACGGAATTGGGGACAAGGTGCGGTTACTGCGTGCTACGGTCCGCTGCTTCTTGGGACGCGTGAGGTACAGGGCGAAGTGGTGCAACTCTTAGAGGTCCAGCACGGCAACGGAAACAGCCATCCGTCGCAGCTTCTCTCTCTGGTGCGTCCTATCTTAGGAAAGCAAAGCGGGCAGGCAGAAGTGGTTTTCTATAACGGAGGTAACACACCGCTCAAATTTTCGTGGCGGTTCCGAGATGGAAACGAGGCATCTGCGTGGCATGAGGAGACGCTTGCAGCATCCGGGACACAAAAGCGGATATTGTAACGCATTCTAACCGCCAAAGTTCTGTGCAACGAGCGTTAGATCGAGAATATTTACAGTGCCGTCACCATTCACATCAGCCTCTGGGTTTGTGCTACCAAAATGTGAAGCGACGAAGGTTAGGTCTAAGATGTTGATGACACCGTCTGCGTTCACGTCATAAGGTTTTTCGGGTGTGACCAGCGTGAAACTGGTTAGTTCAAAGACGATATCTTGACTGGTTTCAAATTTAACGGGTCCGATATCCGGGGCGAGCCACTGGTAGGCGGTAGAGCGAGTTGTCCCTAACGCTGCGGTAGTTTTTGTGCGTATCTTAATTTTCAGACAGTCCTCAAACGTGCCTGCTGGTGTGACGACATCTTCTATAGCGATAACTTCGTTCATAGTGGAGACTGTGACGTTTCCTGCCAGATATACCTCCGCTTCTCCAAGCATTTCCCACATTTCTCCGAGTTGGAGTATCGGTGGAAAAAAGATGGCGGGTGGCGAAAATTCCATGCGCACTGTCCCGAAAATATCACCGAGTTCTGCGACAAGTTTGTGGAGTGTCATCCCGTCCTCGCCTATCTCAACAAGGAACGTGTTGGTATTGATTGCAGTTGTCCCTAAGACTTCTGTTACGATTTTGACGGTGCGGAATTTTTCGCTACTAACATCTTCATCTGGTGTCTCAAGCGTGTAAGTCGCGCGTTCGGTGCCGTCTTGACTCTCCAAAACCCAAGTATTCCCGATATTCGCTGGATAGTAATTTTGTGCGGACGCTGCATTCACGCTAGCACAGATTAGTGTGATAATCAATAGAATGTTGCGAATCATTTTTGTTCCTTTAAGCGAGGCGCGGGTCAGGACGATTTAGTTTTCGGTTTTGATTTCAGTTTCCGTTTACGGATGTTACCATTTTTTCGGAATATCTCGAGCGTCAAGAAACACCCAAGCAAAAACACTCGCTCCTACAGAAGAAGATATATCCATATATAAAGTGGATATGTAAAACTAAATACCCCTGAGGCGCGGGTGGAGAGAATGCCTGTCGTTTTACTATAAAAACGCCTTGATGGTGACATCAAGGCGTTTTTATGGGATGGGTATTTGTATCTTTTACTTCAGTATAACCATGCGTCGGGTTGCAGCAAAGTCGGCTGTCTGGAGCGTGTAGAAGTAGATACCGCTTGATACGCGCTCGCCAACAGCGTTCTTACCATCCCAATATGCTGCAGTCGCGGGTGTCATGTAGGAACCTACGGACTGTAAGCCTAAGTCTAACGTCCGAACCAATTGCCCCGTAACGTTGTGGATACTGATCGTAACTTCAGTCGGTTTGCTCAGTTGATAGGGAATCCACGTTTCAGGGTTGAACGGATTCGGGAAGTTCTGCGCGAGGATGGTGTCCTTCGGTTGCACATCGCCGACTCTTATTTGGAGGTCAAGGAAAGCGTTGCGGATGTCATCGGTTGAAACTGTTCGCTGGAAGGGACCGGAGACGATGTTACCGCGTTCGTCGTAGAGTGCGATTTCGAGTTTATCGCCAGCTTCAACGACGCTGTTGCGGTTCAGGTCTGCCCAGACAGCGGAGGAACGTTTCGCGTTGTTTATAACGCTCTCCGTGGCGATAATGCCGGTGCGAAGGTTTTTTGCGACAAGGATGTACCCCGTGCCTGCTTCCATTCCCTGAACGTTGCTGGTGACGACAAACGCCCAGGTGTTTTTATTCTTGGAAAGTGTGGGTGCAGCTGGGGCATCATCAGCGGCTTCAGGCTGGTTAGCCCAAGCTGTTCCGGTGAACTTCGCCATACCGCCAGTTGGTGTATTGACGATATACCCGATACCACCGTCAATGCCGAAGCCATCATCTTCATCAAGGGTAGTGTAAGTACTAAACTCCTGAGTTGCCACATCTAATCGGATAACGAGGGTTGCCTCTAACATTGCTGCCAATGATTTTGCGGTATAAGGCTCCTCCGGCATTAATGGAATAGAAATCATGTTCAAACCGGGTTCAAGCGTGAGATCAAAACTGGCAGTTTCGGTTACCATGGGTTCTTCGACCGTTGGTTCCGCAGGCGCTTCAACCTCAGTTCCCTCTTCAGGAGTTTCTTGAGTGGTTTCCTCGGTAGTCTCCTCAGTTACTTCTTCAGCAACTTCCTCGGTAGTCTCTTCAGTCGGTTGCATATCCTCGGCAGATGGTTCTACTAAATTGTAGCTCTGCAATTCGTACGTAACATCTTGGTCAACATCCTCAAATTTGATGGGTCCTACATCAGGTGCCAACCATTGGTTAAATTCAAAGCGTATAATAGCGAGTGCCGTCACGGCTTTACGCTTAATGTTTAACTTGGCGCAGTCTTGAAATACGCCGGCTGCCGTTTCAACATCCTCGATTGCGACGACTTCTATGGTGCTGGTGCTGGTTACCGGACCGACGAGCTGCAGCTCTGTCTCTGTCACAATTTCCCACTGATGCCCGACTGGCAATGCGGTTGGGAAAAAGATGACGGGTGGGTCAAAAGTTGCCTCTGCGATGCCGTACGCGCCTTCATCTGTGATAGTGTGATGCAGTAGAATCCCTTCCTCATTCAGCGTGACAAAATATCTGTCATGGTCAGTTGGCTCGCCGGTAGGATCGCTTGTAAGGCTCTTCACGATGTTCAGGATATTAAGTTCTTGTCCGTTGATGACTTCGGGTCCTGTAATGGAATAGGTGAGTTTCTCAGCCTCGTCGTTACTCTCCAGATTCCAAGTATTCCCGACTTCAAGTGGATAATAATTTTGTGCGGTTGCTGTAAACGCGAAACCACAGATAATGCTTAGGACGAAGAACGGTTTCAACCAATTCAGAAGTTTGGTAGATTTCATAATTTACGACTCCTTAAATGAAGTGAAATATATAAGCGTGAACAATATGTACTATCCTATCGGAACCCACGTGAAAACCGGTGAAAACACGAATAGTGGATCGTGGCGCGGCGCGGCAGTGTCAGAAGGGACATGCTGTCCCTCTGGAGAGATGTCCTCTTTTTCTGACACATATTGATATCCGAGCCACATTCCAGCTGCTATCGCCAGTACAGCGATGCCAATTGCAACTAATACCACTTTCCAAGTTACCATGTTGACCTCTTTTAGGTTCCGTGTGATAGGTCTTAGGTGCTACAAAATGCCCCGTTAGAGAATGTAACCGAGCGATTGATTTCAAGGTTACAATTATTTTTTTAGTAGTGAAAATACTAAAACGGATTTAACCTTTTATTTTCTTCGGTTTCAAAATAGGTTTTCTACTTTGTGTTGGACGAGGAGACCTCGCCCCTACGGTGATTTATTTTATCATGTAAGTTGCCAAAGTGCGACTATTGAACCAGATAAACCTAATCGCTGAAATTATGTGTAATGAGGACCAGATCCAAGATGTTAACGATCCCATCGCCGTTTACATCTGCTTCGGCGTTCGACTCACCGAAGTGAGAAGCGACGAAAGTGAGGTCCAAAATATTTACAGTGCCGTCGCCTGTCACGTCATACGGCAGTGGTTCAGGTGTCGTCTCTTCTTCGGGCGACTGTTCGGACACAGTGTGTTCCTCTGTTGTATCGGGTTCCTCAGGTTCAGTTGGCAGATTGGAACTTACCAATTTGGAGATCAAGCCTTCGCTGTTTTGGTATTGGACGGGTCCTATATCGGGTGCTAACCATTGATAAGTCGTCGCCTCAACATTTATGAAGCCCCCGGCGGAGAACGTTAACGCTAATTCAACCTTTGCACAGTTTTGGAAAGTTCCGGCGGGTGTCTCAAGGTCTTCAAATGCGACGACTTCCAAATTAGTGGTGCTTTTTCCGTCTATGGTCAGCCCGAAGTTCGATTTAATTTTTGCGTCGGCGACGATCTGCCACTTATCTCCTAATGTTAAGTTTAGGGGGAAGAAAGTTGCAGGTGTTGGAAAATCTGCTGTCACGACCCCGATATCGGCTTCCTGTAGGATAGTTCCGTGGAGTTTGATGTCCTCACTGCCGACAGTTAGGAAATATTTGTCGGTATCAATAAGGTCGCCAGTGTCGAGTTCTTCTATCTCAATTTTCAGGGTGATAACCTCGGTGCCTTGAAAAGTTTCGGGCCCCTCAAGGCTATAGGTGCGCCGTTCTTTAGCATCTTCTAAAACCCAAGTGTTGCCGACATCTGCAGGATAATAATTTTGGGCTGCCGCTGTAAGGGCAAAACTGTAAGCGAGAACTAAAACCAGCACCGGCTTAAGCCTGCGGAAAAATATTTTTGTTTTCATAATTTGATTCCGTCCAATAAAATGGTGATGTGGATAATAAGTAACCGATTTCTAACCTTAGCGTATTGACTTTTTCCAAATTTCGTGTGATAATAAGAGTATATTATCATATTTATTGCAATTTTGCAAGGGATAAAATATATAGTTCGATTCCAAGGCTATTTAGTCTTTGTATCGCGAGCGTGTGGAAATCCGCAGAAATCCGCAGAAATACCGTTTTTGCTTGGGCGTTTCTTAAGCAAATACCCCCAAGCAAAAACACTCGCTCCTATATACACATGCTTAAAGAGGAAAAAGAGGAAATATAGATGCGTTTAGAAGGACAGATTGCAATTGTTACAGGTGGTGGCGGCGGTATCGGGAGAGCGACCTGCCTCGCCTTCGCGAGAGAAGGCGCGAACATCGTTATTCCTGAAGTGAATATAGCGAATGCAGAAACGGTTTCAGCAGAGATAAGAGATCTCGGTAGACAGTGCTTAGTGATTGAAACAGATGTGGCGGATGGCAATTCTGTCCGTGAGATGGTTCAGAAGACGCTCGAAACGTTTGGACGCATTGATATTTTAGTCAACAACGCCGGTATTTTTAGTTATACCCGTATAGATGCTTGTACCGAAGCGGAATGGGATCGGATGATGGCAGTGAATTTGAAAGGTCCGTTCCTCTGTTCTCAGGCGGTGATGGAGACGATGCAGGCGCAACGGTCTGGCCGGATTATCAATCTCGGTTCGTTGGCGGGCCAGGTCGGTGGTTTGGTGGCATCTGCTCCGTATTCCGCCTCAAAAGCGGGTGTGATGTGTCTGACGAAATCGTTGGCGCGTGTGCTTGGCGAGTACGGTATTACAGTTAATTCTATTGCGCCGGGTGTGGCAGCAACGGAGATGGCAAAAAATCACCCGGATATGACGGATCAGATTCCGTTGGGACGCGTTGCCGATGCTTCAGAAATTGCGAGTGCTATTCTATTTCTCGCCTCAGAAGAGGGACGTTATGTGACGGGCGCGACGCTGGATGTCAACGGTGGGATACGAATGGCATAAGTGGTTGTCAGTAGATTAGCCGACGGCTGTCAGCCGTCAGCAATCAGCAAAGAGGGCTTCTGTTAATCAAAAACCTCTTGTTACTGATGGCTGACAGCCGATAGCCATTAAAAGGAGGAATAATATGGAATATAGGACGCTTGGACGGGCGGGTGTAAAAGTTTCGCCGCTCTGTCTCGGTACAATGATGTTCGGTGGACCGACGAATGAGAGGGATTCGATTCGGATTATTCATCGCGCTATGGACGCGGGTATCAATTTTATGGACACTGCGAATGTCTATAATGACGGTGAATCTGAGCGGGTTATCGGGAAGGCGGTTCGCGCGAACCGAGAGAAATGGGTTATCGCTACGAAGGTACACGGTTCGATGGGAGATGATGTGAATGCAGCAGGGTCACACCGATTTCACATCATGTCGGCGGTTGAAGCGAGTCTCGAACGGCTCGGTACGGATCATATTGACATTTATTACTTACATCGCTGGGATGCATCTACGCGAATTGCGGAATCGTTACGTGCTTTGGACGATTGTGTGCGGCAAGGGAAAGTGCGTTACATCGCCTGTTCTAATTTTCAGGCGTGGCGTATCTGTGAGGCACTCTGGACGAGCGAGAAGCACGGATTGGAAGAGTTCGTATGTGTGCAACCGCTGTACAATATTGTGAATCGAGATATTGAAGTGGAGTTGCTGCCGTTTTGTGAAAAGTATGGTGTCGGTGTTGTGCCGTATAGTCCTTTGGCGCGGGGTGTCCTGTCGGGTAAGTATCTGCCGGGTGAAGAACCTCCGGCAGGTTCAAGAGCGGCGCGAAAAGATAGACGGATTTTACAGACCGAACTCCGCGAGGAGAGTTATGAAGTCGCGCAGGAACTCGGACCGTTAGCGGAGGCACACAGTAAGACGTTGACACAGTTTTCATTGGCGTGGGTGTTGGCAAATCCGGTGATTACTTCTGTCATTATCGGTCCGCGCACGATGGCGCAACTTGAGGATAACTTGGGGTGTTTGGATTGTAAGTTAACGGAGTCCGATGAAAAGGCTATTGATCAACTGGTGCCGCCGGGAGAACACACAGGGAAAGGGTATAATGATCCGGCATATCCTGTATTGGGACGGTTTAGAGCGGAATAAGGTTCTAACAGTTTCAATTTTACGGGCATTCGTAGTTGTACAATGGAAAGAGGTGTTGGGTTACCTTAGCCACGGTAACATTCTGGAAAAGGCATGAGAGTCCTCTTTGACGAGGAAGAAATTCCTTTGGGATGTGTCAGAAAGCCTATTACATCGCCGGATAGAATGTTTCCTGATTTCATAGAGTTGATAGCCTAAGCTTGTGACGTAATCTTCAATCTCTGCGTAAATATCACGATTTGTTTCACCGACATCTTTGAGTTCTGCCATTAAGAGCGGTGCGTGTGTTTTTAAACAGTGTTCACCGCCGCGTAGGACTTCTAACTGATAACCCTCTACATCAATTTTGACGAAATTCGGAGCCGGTAGTTCGCGAAAAAGGTTGTCGATAGTGTCAAGTGTCACGCGTTCGGATGCGGTTCGCTTGTTGACGTATTTTAAGGAAGCGGTGCCTTCGGCAAGTCCGGCTTCGGAATAGTGGAGACGGCGTTGCTCTATTTTATCACCGATTCCTTTGTTAATCACAGTGGTGTTTGTGAACCGATTGAGAGAGACGTTTTCATGGAGGTAACCGTAGGCGCGTGATGCGGGTTCAAACGCTATAACTGCGCCGCTATCCCCAACCTGTGAGGCGAGGAGACAGGTGTAGAACCCGATGTTTGCGCCGATGTCCCAACAGATATCCCCCGGTTTGATCATCTTCAGAAGTTTGGTGACGATATATCTTTCGTCATGCGTGCCGTAAAAATAGAGGTATTGGTGTTCGGGGTTCGCTAAGTTGGCTTTCAATCGGAACTTGTGTTTGGTCTCGAAGGTTGTTGTTGGATTTTCGGGCGTAATCCAGTCTCTGGTAAAGTTCAGGAGTAGGCTTTTCCCATCCGTGATTGGAGACCACTGAAGGTAGCCGCGGACAAGCCGATTGAGTTGCCGGTTCATCCCCACGTCTCAAGTCCGAGTAGTTTTTTGCCGAGTTCGGTGAGGTATGCGGTTTCGCCGGATTCATGCTCTTTTTCTGCGCGTTCACCGCCGAAGCCTGCCATCCGCTTTTCCCAAGCATTGATCCGTCGCTGGCGTGCCTCCTGATTGGTTTCGCCTGCCGGGTACATGGTGATGTATTGAGCAACGCGCGGTGTGTCAGCAGTGTTGATGCCTGCGCTGTGTGGCAATGCGCTGTGCCAAATGACGAGGTCCCCTGCCTGACCTGGTACAGGAATCGCACCGAGTGCCACTAAATCCTGCTTTTTCGGATCCGTGTCGGCTGGGAGGCTTTTTATCCACGCCTCAATCTTGTTATGGAATCCAGGTACACAGGTGAATGCGCCTTGGTTGGCGGCGGTATCGGTAAGATAGAGAACGCCTTGCACATGGAAACGGATGGGTAGGTCAATGGAGGTATCCCAGTGAAGCCCTAAGTTTGTGCGTTCAAATTTACCGGGTACGTTGGGAGGACTCATGCTCGCTCGATCAAAACTCACCCAGAGTTTCTCTGTGCCCCAAATTTCGGCGAAAGCCTGATAGAGGCGCGGGGACTGACGCGTTGCCCATAGTGCCGGATGTTGGTAGATTTCGACCATGATGCCTTTACGGGGTGGGTCGGGGTACCAACTGTCACGGTTATCGGCATCCATTTCGATGAAATCCCAAACCGCTTTAGCGGCATCTTGTATTAATTCTCGCGGTGCAGCATCACGGATAACGACGTAGCCGTGTTCTTCCCAAAAAGCGCGATCTTCGGAACTTAAAACTGCCATCTTTTCCTCCAGTAACTAAGGTTGACAGCCATCAGCAGTCGGCTGTCAGTTTGAGCTGTTGGGTTTCGCTAAATCTATCTTCCCGAAAGGTTCATTGAAGAACGGAACACAAGATATAGCGAAAATGCGTCTGTGGCTTTACCGTTCAACCCAACCTACGTAAGTAGGCAGATAGAAAGATAACAATCAATCCTAAGATTATCGTAAGGTTGAGCCATGGTGCGGGTCTTTTTTGATACACGCCGAACACCGGATATGGAAATGTCAGGACGACTGCTAACGTAAATATTAGAAAGACGATAAAGAGTTTGATACCTAAGACGAAGATGTAAAGCGAGTAATCTGAAACAACTGGATCAATAGCGGCTTCTGCGCGTGCGCTGCGAAAAAAGGTAATAAAGTTATATAAACCGGATATGAGGATGGTTAACAACGCTGTCCAGACAATTCCACTGAAGCGTCGCAAGGCAGACGCGATCAAGTTTTCGGACTCAGTGGAACGGTTGGCAATCGGCAGCAGAACAACGCGAAAGAAAAAGAATCCTCCTATCATCAGGACGACAGATCCGACATGTATCCATTGTATCAACGATTTCAAAAACATATTCTTATAGTTGTCAGTTGTCAGTGAAGAAGTTACCAGTAACCAGTTGCTAGTAACCAGTGAAGAAGTCTCTTTTACTGGCAACTGTTAACTGAAAGGTTTTCGTAGAAAACCGTACTTTGACCAACAACTCGACTCCGTTATAAATGTTAAGGCACGAGTTGTTGGTCAAAACTGATAGCCGACAGCCGATAACCATTTTTACACCACTGGCTTTCCGCCAATCGGATTAAAACAGGCGCGAGATTGTTTGCATGTATCGGGTGATACAAACTGATCATCGGGTCCTACGACTTGCATCGTGCAGTTGCACCAATAGTGTGCCCCTGGGTTGTTTTCAACGAGATTCTGCAGATTGCCGCCTGGAATATAGATCGCCTTCGTCCGCAGGTTTTGGCAGATCGGACGATTAAAGATTGGAAGTGTCTTTCCTTCTAACATATTGCTACTCCTTTAGCTTGCTGCCATCATAGCGGCACGGCTGACGAGGTTCTGTGTTAGCGTCACCTTATAGGCGTTGTCGTTCAAGGGTTGTGCGTCCTTGACGGCATCGGAGCCTGCCTGCCTGCTGACTGTTTCGTTAATCATCTTACCGGTAAGTGCGGCTTCGGCTTCTTTGGACCGCCAGGGTGCGGGTGCGACTCCACCGAGAACGATGCTCGTGGATACGCAGGTCGTCCCATTCATTTCAAAGACCCCTGCCACGCTTGCCAATGCGAAGTCTGGTGCGCCTTTCTCGCGTGCTTTCAGGTAAAAGCTCTTCGTATTCGGTTTTGCAGGCGGTACCTGAACTTCAACGACAATTTCGTTGGGTTGCAGCACGTTTTCTCGGAACGGGTTCGCTGCGGGTAAGGTAAAGAAATCCTCAAGAGACATCGTTTTCTCACCTTCGGGTCCGACGATTTTGACCGATGCGCCGAGTGCGATAAGTGCGGGTGCGAGGTCCGAGGGATGGACAATATAGACAGGATCGCCGCCGAGGATGGCGTGGTATTTGCTCAAGCCGTCAACGGCGAAGCAGATGTCTCCGCCCTTTTTAAGGCAACTGGTTGCTTCATCACGGTAATACCAGCAGCGTGGACGTTGACAGAGGTTCCCGCCGAGTGTGCCGACGTTTCGGATCTGTGGCGTAGCGACGGATCCGGCAGCTTCCGCTAAGACGGTGTAGTGATGCCGAATTGTTGGATGCTTCGCGATGTCAGCGACGGTGGTTAAGGCACCGATTGTTAAGCCTGCTGCGTCTGCCTTGATGCCCTCCATACCGGGTAAGGTTTTAAGATTGATGAGCGTTTTCGGGGTCTCAATGTACTCCTTGAGTTCAGCGAGCAGGTCCGTGCCACCGGCGATAAGCATAACTTCGCCCCACCGACTGTCGCTCAGCAATGTGGTGACCTGTTCTAGGCTGGTGGCGTTGACGTAACTAAATTTTTCCATTTTTCTAATTTTCCTTTGTTACGAAAAACGTTTTTCTCCGTTATGCCTTTTTCTCGGCAAGTGCGGTGAGAATCTTATCGGGCGTTATCGGTAGCGATCGAATCCGAACCCCGATTGCGTTGTAAACGGCGTTTGCGATAGCCCCGGGTGTCGGGATACATGGGGGTTCACCGACCCCTGTAACCTTGCGGTGTGTATCAAAGACGATAGATTTGATCTCAGGTATCTCGAAAGTTCCGGGGACTTTGTAGTCCTCAAGGTTTGCGTTGAGCATCCGCCCGGTTTGTGCGTCCATGAAGCGTTCTTCAAGGAGTGCTTGTCCTAACCCCATGATAACGCCTCCGTTAATCTGGCTCTCGGTTGTCAATCGGTTGATTGCCAATCCGCAATCCTGAACGGCGACAATTTTAATAACGCTGATGGCGCCGGTCTCTGTATCGATTTCAACTTCAGCGAACTGCGTGCCTGCGACGCCGCCTTGACGGAGTTCTCGATCCCAATGCCCACCTTCACTGATGCTCTCCATACCGAGTTGTCCGGTTGCGAGTTCCCATTTAATAGTTTTTGTCCTATCGGAGACGACGTAGATCGTGCGGTTGCCGACGCGTAGGTCTTCCACGGGAGCCTCAAGTTGGGGTGCGACGCGTTGAAACAATTTCTGTTTTGCTGCTGCTGCCGCCGTTTTGATGACGGGTGCGACAGATGCTGTTGTCTGACTGCCGCCGCTACCGCCGGAGGGGAGTCCGGGTCCACTATCGCCGACCTTTACGGTAATATCGGTTGGATTGAGTCCGAGTTCTTCGGCGACGATAATAGCAATTGCGGTACGGATACCTGTCCCGATGTCTTGTGTTCCGGTGACGGCTTCGACGGTACCGTCGGCATTAATAGTGACACGCGCTTGTGTGCCGTCTCCGCCGCCGCCGCCCCACTGACCGCTGCCGACACCGATGCCATGTTTTTTTACACTTGTGCCGGAACCGGGTACACTGTTACGACGGTGCCATCCGATCTCTTGTGCGCCGAGGGTGTATTGTGCCTGTCGAACTTCACTCGGGTCGTTGATACGTCGGAATTCGAGAGGGTTCATTCCGAGTTTCTCGGCGAGTTCATCCATCAAGGAATCCATAGCAAATGCGCCTTGTGGGTGTCCTGGTGCACGCATTGCGCGTTGGTTGCCGACGTTAACGGTGACGTTCCTCCGTTCAGCGCGCACGTTTGGTACATGATAGACGTAAGGCGCTTGAAAACCTGCGCCGCTTGAGATTCCGCCTGTGCCGTAGCCTTTCATATCGTAGGCGATGATCCGTCCGTCGCTTGTTGCGCCTGCGCGTACGTGCTGTGTCATCGAAGGACGGTTACCTGCGACGAGGTGTTCGGCTTTCCGAGTGAGCATCAGTTTGACGGGTCTACCTGTGGTGCGAGCCAAGTCCGCTGCGGTGCGTCCTTCTACCCCCGGTCCGAATTTGCTACCGAAACCGCCGCCCATATGCTCTGTGATGACTCTGACTTGGTTCGCTGGCAGATTGAAGCGGCCTGCTAAATCGTTGCGGACCCCAAAAACGCCTTGTGTGGATGCCCAAACGGTTAGATTCTCATCATCTTCCCATTCGGCGACGTGTCCATGTGTTTCCAAACAGACGTGCGTTTGGACAGGTGCATGATAGGTCGCCTCGACTTCAACGGCGGCTTGCTCAAACCCTGCGTTGATGTCGCCTTCTTCTCTGACGTTCGGTGCGCTCTGGTTTCCTACCCAATCTTCTCGGATCTGTGGCGCGTTTTCTGCCATTGCGTCTGCTTCTGTGACGACAGACGGTAGTTCTTCGAGATCGACACGGATACGCCGGATTGCGTCTCTGGCGATGTCATCTGTCTCTGCTGCGACTGCTGCGATCTCTTGTCCTTGGTAACGAATTTTTCTGCCAACTTCAACGAGTGGTAAAACTGCTTTGACACCGGGCATCGCTTCCGCTTCGCTTAGGTCTAAATCGACAACATTTGCGTGTGCGACTTCGGAACGTAAGATGCGTCCGTAAAGCATTCCCGGTCTATTAATATCAAAGGTATACTTCGCTTTTCCTGTAACCTTGTCTTTACCTGACAAACGGGGTATCCGTTTGCCGATAAGACGAGATTCACTTGCTTCTCCCCATGATGCCATGCGTTTTCCTCCTATGGACACTCACTCCGATGGCGGAGTAGGTTTTGTGTCCTGCAAGCTGTGGCTTGCTTTCAATAACAACGATAGGAATCACATCTTCCGTGATGCGGTTTTGACAGCATCAAAGATGAACGGATAGGTGCCACAGCGGCACGTATTTCCGGACAGACCGACTTTGATGTCTTCGAGTGTCGGTTTTGTGTTTTCGCTCAAGAGTGCTGCGGATGAGACGACGAAACCGGGTGTGCAGAACCCGCACATCAGTGCATCGTGCTGTACAAATGCTTCTTGGACGGGGTGCAGGTCGTCGCCGTCTGCTAAACCTTCGACGGTTGTTATCTGTTTGTCCTGTGCGTCCATCGCTAACATCATACAGGCGTAGACAGTTTTTCCGTCTATCATGACGGTACAGCCACCACATTCGCCTCGGTCGCAAATCAGTTTGGCACCGGTTAAGTCAATGTTTGTTCCGCTGGTATCAATTCCGTCGCGTAAAACGGTTAGAAGGGTTGTACGCGCTTCAACTTCAACTTGATACGGTTTTCCGTTGATATTGAGTTGAATTGTTGCGCTGGCAACAGCCTCCTCCGTTTGGGCTTCAGCTGCTTTTTCGCTGCCGATCAAAACGCTGGGTGCGACGGTCGCGGCAACAGTCCCGGTCCCTACGCCTTTCAAGAAGTTCCGGCGGGAGATGTTCGTCCCCTGTTTTTTCTCTTTATCTTTATCAGGCATGCGGTACCTCCTTACAATTGTGAGTTCAGATAATATTTATGGCATTAACTGGACAATCTTTTATCCTTCAATTTCGGACACTATATCATATTTTATATTTTTTATCAAGAAAAAAAATAAGAAACTGAAACTGAAAATTGATTGGCAATTTTTTATGAAATAGGGTATCATATTAAAAAGGAATTTTTGGAATAAATATTATTTTTTTACGGAGGCGGTTTCGCCTACAAGATACTAAACTCTAATAAGGAGCTATCATGGCTGAGAATACGTTTGAAATTACGGACGATACTTTTGAAGGTATGGTGATTACATCAGATACACCTGTGGTTGTTGATTTTTGGGCGGAGTGGTGCGGTCCGTGCAAAATGATTGCACCCATTTTGGAAGAACTCGCCGCGGAAAATTCGGAGACTTTCAAAGTTGGGAAAGTCAATGTTGACGACAACCGCCAGACAGCGATGCAATATAACGTTCGGAGTATCCCGACACTGCTGATATTCAAAGATGGACAAGTTGTACCGAATGGACAGATTGTTGGTGCGATGCCCAAAGAGGCACTGAAAAAGAAAATCTTAGATGTCCTATAAATCCTTGCCCTTGAAATGGAAGGTTGGAAGATTCGGGATTGTTGTTCCCTTCTACCCTTCCATTTTTTTTCCGTCCGGTTTGCTATGTTTTGGAAACTTGCCTATAACGCCTTCGCTGTGCCAACGATGTTCGTCGGTTTTCACTGCGCTGGGTGCTGCAATCCTAAAATCCGAGAAGGTATCGAAGGGCGCAAACGGATATTTTCGGAACTGGCTGACCAACTCCAGAGGGCGCGAGATTTAGAGAAAACGGCGTGGTTCCATTTCACCTCTGTCGGTGAGTTTGAACAGTCGAAACCACTGATTGAAGCGATCTATGCGGAGATCCGAATTGTTTTAACCTTTTTCTCACCGTCCGTTGCGCCGAATGCGAAATCCTACCCTTATGCCGATGCTGCTGTTTACCTACCTTTAGACACACCGCGTAACGCTGAACGTTTAATGCGGCTCATTGAACCGGCGTTGATCGTCTTTTCTAAATTCGATATTTGGCCCAACCTTGTCTGGAAAGCCTCTAAGCACGATATCCCGATTATTGTGGTCGCAGGGACGTTGCACGCCGAATCGAAACGGTTATCCGGTTTTGCGAGACCGTTTTTTCGGAGTGTGCACCGGCATATCGGTGTGCATTGTGCGATTTCGGAGGCGGATGCGGTACGTTTTCAAGAGCTCTGCTCATCGGAACACGAGATTGTTGTTACAGGGGATACGCGTTATGAACAGGTTTACCGACGGGCTGTCTCTGTTGAACCCGACGCGGAATTTTTTCCGGGACAGGGAAGCCTAAAGCGTCCTATCCTCATCGCTGGCAGTACATACACTGAGGATGAGAGGGTGTTATTGCCTGCGTATCAGCTGCTACGGAGAAACACACCAGATAATCATCCGCATCTAATCCTCGTTCCGCATGAACCGACACCTGAACGGATAAAAGAGATTGGTGGACATCTGGCGCGCGAGCGATTGGAGCATCTCTGTTTCTCTGAGCTCACGCCTGATGTAGATTTGTCGGCAGTGGATGTCCTTATTGTTGATACTGTAGGACTGCTTGCGAAGTTGTATCGGTTGGCAGATATTGCGTTTGTCGGTGGGAGTTTCCGTGGGAGTGTTCACAATGTGATGGAACCGGCTGCGATGGCGAAACCTGTTATTTTGGGTCCGACGATCCAGAATGCACATGAGGCATCTCTGCTTGTGGATCGTGGTGGCGCGAAATTGGTTCGGACTGCGCAAGAATTGGCAGACGCTATCACGGTGTGGTTAGACGATGCGGATGCGCGGACGACAGCAGGCGATATCGGCAAGCAGTTGATTGAGGAGAATCTGGGCGCGGTGGATCGGACTTTGATGCATTTGCGGAAATATATTTGAGAAAGAAATAGAAAAGAAGAGGGAGAAGGTATAAGAACAAAGTTCTGTGCGTTCCTTTTGTGTCAGGGTTCCTTCTGCCTCACGGATTTTTAGCGTGTCTAATCAACTTTGTCGGTTTGTAGTACTCATGTGTCCCTCGGTTTGTTATAAGACTCCTATCGTTTGGACGATTCGTTCCACATTTCGGTCGAATTCTCAAGGGGCATTGGATGCTTATAGATATATCAATCGCTATTTTCTGTTAAAACCTGTGCGAAGTCGTCGAGCGTTTCTGCAAGGATCGCAGCGCGATGTAATTGTGCAAGCCGATCTAAGTCGTCAATTGTCTCAAGTGTAGGTTTGAAGACGGTCGCTGCATACGGCTTTAATCGGAGCGTAAGCACCTCAAGAATGTCTTTCAGGGCGCGTTCTCTGGCACCTTGTTCGATCCCTTGCTCGATGCCTTGTTCGATGCCTTGTTCGATGCCTTGTTCGATGCCTTGCTGTAGTGCTTCTGCTGCGAAGTGTTCAGAAATAGAAGGGCGTTCCATAGTTTCCTCCGAGATAATATTCAAAATCGTTTCTGGTTCATAGACTAAGCTGCTTAAAACGGCTAACGTCCCAAGATAAGCGGTTTTGTTGTCTACATTCACGCTATCTACCGTCTGTACGCAACGCCGCAACCATGCCTCTGCACTTACCTCCTTAGGACGTTTCATCAAGGGTGTAAAAGGCAGAAGCCCGATAGGCTTTGCTTCTAAGATGCTTTGTCCGTCTATCTCAATCAGACGGAAAACTTTGTATCGAGTCAAAACCTCATGTCCGGCTATATCTTGTACAAATTGTCCGGTTGGCGCATATCGACTGTGGGTTGTTCCGGTTGGATGAGTTCGATGTCTGTAATGTCAATTGTCTCGGAACCGAAGCAAAGGTTGACGAAATCTTTAGGAGATATTTCAGCGATTTTCTTAGAGGCCGTATCAAAATTTGCCACTTAAAGCCTTTCGTTGGTTCAGTACATTTTTTTCAAAGAAATTATAACATATATAAGCAATTTATGTCCATTTTTATCGCCTGAAACTGTGATTCAGATGTCCGAAACTGCGGGCTTTGTGAAAATTAATTCTGCGTCTCGACTCTGACTGGTAGCTGTATCCGATAGCGGATTGTTAGGGTTGGACGTAGGGTTTCGTCGGTTGCTTCTTTTGAGGTGAAAATGATGGGTACATTGCCATCTTGTAGGGCGAAGAGGTAACCGTAGTTGTAATCTGGGTTTGCTACCCAGAAACGGACGGCATCGGTGAGGAGTTCGCTTTTGAATTCATAACGCTTGCCCGCGCCTTGAATTTCGTGTGTGCCGTCAATGCGGTGCGCGACATCTTCGGAACCGTTATAGTCGCTCTCGTTGTCGCCGTCTATGCCTGACAACATGGCTTGTGCAGGGGGTCTGTTCCACGGGAGTTCGCGATGCAACGCGCTATTATAAGTGAGTTCGTTATCTTCGGCACGCGTTGATGTGCCTCTGCCCTCTTTCCACGGGAGCAGGACGCGGCGGTAGAGGACGTTCTGCGCAGCGTCGGTGTCACACTGCTGGACATGTAGACTGATTGTGGCGTCTAAGACCTGTGCGGGTTCACGGATTCCCATATCTTCAAATGCGTCAAATAGGTCAAAGGCGACGAAAAAGACGCTTCCTGTCGGATCACAGAGGAGCGTCGGTTCGGCACCGGCATTGTTGTTTCGTGTTTTTCTATCTTTGTTTCCCAATAGTGTGGTGTCCTGCAAACCGCCGGAGAAGGTGACGGCATCGCCTGTGCCGAAGGTTATTTCGTTTACCGGTGGGAGCGTTATGTCTACCGGCGTTTCGGTGTTTGGAAGCGTAAGGCGATAGGTTTTCTCTACTTTTAGTGGTGTCGTCATCAATAGGACGCGGTTGAGGCGTTGGTCGAGTAGCGCGTATTCGATTTGAGCATCTGGTGCGATTCGGTAATTATTAATATCTTCGGCTGTTTCTGCTTGCAATTCTCCGTCGAATTGCAATTGGATTGCGGTTTGGGAAAGTGGGGTTGCTGCTACGAGTTGTGGTGTATCTGCTGCATCGGTGGCTGAAATGTGGAAAAATAATAGGGACAGGACTATGAGAAACCTAAAAACGATCAAAATATACCTCCATTATTGTTTGTCGCGACCAAAGTTCGCTCCTACAGAAGATTTTGTCGCGACCGAAGTTCGCTTCTACGGAAGATTTATCGCGAGTGCATCTCGCTCCTACAGAAGATTTTGTCGCGACCGAAGTTCGCTCCTACTACTGGACATCTGTTGTGATAAAGACGGCGTTTAGAACATCTCGCTCCTGTTGTCCGGAGGGTTTGTTGACGACGGTGTCGTTGACGACGAAGGTGCTGGAGGAGCCGCCGTCGAGATTAATTGCTTCCGTTGCGCCGAGTTCTATGAGAATACTGGCGAGTTCGTAGAGTGTTAGACCGGTGCTGTATTGCGGTTGCCGTCCGTCTGCGACGACCAGAAAGAGTTTATCAGCGTTGTAACCGAGTGCTGTTCGGGGTTCATGGCTCAGATTTAGCAGAGGTGTGCGTTTGCCTGGGGTATGCTTTTTTTCGGCGTTGTGCATCTTTGCTATTGTCTGATTAATTTCTCCATTTTTGAGGAGTCGGAGTCGTCCACCGATGGCGTGTTGGACCTTATTCCATTCGGGGGGTGAGAGTGAGAGTGTGAGCGTGCCGCTCGCGCCAGCAGTAAATTCAGAAACTGCCGGGTCTCTCAGACGCGCGTTAAACCAAAGGATTGCGCCGTCTCTCGGAATTAGGCTGTTGCCGTCGCTGAGGACATTTTCGACGCGATAGGTGTGTTCGTAGTGAGGTGTCAATGGGAGTGGGAGTCCACTGATGATGACCTCTTTGCCTCGACGTCGGTTGGTACGTGTCGATTCGCCGAGGCGCGGTGTATAAAGCGTTACTTGACATCCGTCAAGCCGTCGCTGATTGACGCATCCGAGGGGTAATGTCCGCTCGCCGATTTGGATGCTGGCTTCCATTTGTACGGTGGAACTCAAAAATTCTCCGGACTCGGTTACGCCGAAGCATGCCTCGGTGTCGGTCGGTTGCGTGATCAGTTCGCCGTCTTGGATATGTAAGTTTTCTAACACACCGCCGTAGCCTCGCATATCTCCGAGTACACCGAACCCACCGTTGACAGCGACAATAACGCGTCGGTCGCCGCGTTGGTTGCGGCGGTTTGCCATGGAACGGACGGTTTCTTTTCCTAAAACTTGTGCGTTTGCGAGTGCGACCTCAAAATGGAGCGTCGGTTCACTGCGCGACATCTCTGCGACGTAAAGCACACATGTTTCGACATCCCATTTGTAACGGTAGATGTGGAGACCGGGTGTTAGGTCAGGAAATAGTGCCTCCTTTTCGCCCCCTGCTTGTGCGATGGTGGTTATCATGAAAAAGAGGTAGATGAGGGTGCAGAATCTATACATTACGGAAAATTTCAACGGCGAAATAGTCAATGGGTTGTTCTATCGGTGGTCGCAGTTTCTTGACGATGAGATGTACCGCATCGACTGCGAATTGTTCTAAAATTGTGGTAGCCATCTTTTCGGCGAGTGCCTCGATGAGCTGGAACGACTGCTGTGTGCCGATCTCAATGATGCGTGAAACGACCTCGGCGTAATCGACTGTGTCTGTGAGTGCATCCGTGTTACCCGGTTTGCTAAGTGGACAGTGTAAGGTTACATCAACTTCATAATGGCCACCGACGTGTCGTTCTTCTTTTGGGACACCGTGGTGGCCGTGGAATCGGATACTTTTGAGAATGATTTTGTCCATTTTTCGCGTCGTAAAAAAAGTCGGCGTTAGAAACCGCTCCTACAAGTTAATCTTATTCTTGAGGGATTTCTCCGAAGGTATACGCGGGTTCTATGAGGTCTTTGACCTGCTTTCCGTTGTTTCCGCCGGTGTAATCAATGGCGCGAATTTTCCAGTCACTCCCGTCCTTTTGGAGTGCAGAAATCAGATCGCCTTGCTGATTGCCCCATTTATATGCGCCCCGCAAGACAGCTTCTTTGCCCTTGCTATCAATAGCGATGTAGGTGATGTCAACTGTCACTGCGCCTTGACGGAGTCGGAAGATACCGTCCCATGCCGATGTTACTGCTTTCCATCCGTTGTTCCGTTCGAAAGTGCCAGCCCAGAAGGTCCATGCGGTAAAAACGTCGTCTGATTCGCTTTTGAACCAAACGTCGGCGAGTGTATCCACATCTTGATCGCCATGTGCAGTTGTGTATCTGTCATAGAGTTCGCGAATGGCTTCCTCTTCAGCGGCGAAGTCGATGTTCCTTTCAAAAATTCCTGTCGGTTCCTCGGATTGGGAAGGTGTAGCGGTTGAAGTTTCTGTCTCGGTCGGTTCGGAGTCGTCATCGTCTCCACCACAGGCGATCATACCGGTGATGAGTAGCATGATAATTAGATAACAAATCGCTTTCGGTCTCATAATTTACCTCCTGCGTTATCTCCTAAAATGGATGACTCACATTGACACAATTTTTTTTATTGTATCAGAATTGCGGATAAAAAGCAACTTAATTTTAGTTTTTAGGGCTCGGTTTTCGGTTTTCGGTTTTCAGAATAACAGTTTTTGTGTTATACTTTTTGGTGCAGTTTAGATGCTGTTAACCACTAAAATTTTGTTGAAGGGAAATTCTTATGAACGTCACAGTCAAATATTTTGCCGTATGCCACGAGATGTTAGATAGATCGGAAGAAGAGATGGAGCTCCCTGAAGGTGCGACCGTGAAAACGATCTTACAGAGACTTGAGGAAGAGTGGCCGGAGATTGCTGAGTTTTATGAAGTGATGCAGATGTCTGTCAATTGGGAATACGCTACAGAGAACACCGAACTTGCGGAGGGGGACGAGGTGGCTCTGATTCCGCCGGTAACGGGGGGTTGCGATGTTTAAAATCACGACGGATGTTATTACAGGCGCGGAGGTGCGCGAAGCCGTGGAGGGGCCGGATGCTGGCGCGGTGGTGCTATTCTTCGGTACTGTCCGTAATAATACCGACGGTAGGCCTGTCAACTGTCTCGAATATGAGGCGTACCCACCGATGGCGGAAAAGAAAATGTCAGAAATTGCCCAGGAAATTTCTGATAAATGGGGACTTGATCGTGTTGCCATGGTCCACCGCGTCGGGAGGTTAGAGATCGGTGAGGTGAGTGTAGCGGTCGCAGTTGCATCCCCGCATCGCAAGGACGGTTTTGAGGCGTGTAAATATGCGATGGACCGCCTCAAACAGATTGTTCCGATCTGGAAGCGCGAGATATGGGCAGACGGAGAAGCGGAATGGGTGAAACCGGATGCCGTCTATTTCGATACGCTTAAGCCACGCAAAACCGATCCACAAACCGACTAAAGATTGAGATTGCCTGCGGGAACTGATCCAACGCCATCCACTCATCGACGGTATGTGCCTGAAGGATGCTTCCCGGTCCGATGATGACGGTCTCCATGTGTTGTGCGAAGACCGCAGCATCGGTGCCATAGGCGACGGTTTTGGGTTCAGTTTCGCCTGTTATTTCAAGTGCTGCTTGGATAATCTCTGCATCGGGTGGCGTTCGTACTGGGGGTGCGTCAATATACAAATCGAATATTAACCCATGTTTTTCAGCCGAGTCCCGGGCGCGGTCTATCCATTTTTGCGAATTGTCCCCTGGCATTGGACGGTAATTGATACAACACACGCTTAACGGCGAAGTAATATTCCCTGGACACTCGCCATCACTGATAGTGATATTCCAATCCGTAAAAGCTGGCGTGAATTCATCGTTGAAATATCGGGTGTCGCTTGTCAATTCGTGATATATGTCGCGCATTTCTGCGAGGAACGGGATCAGTTTAAGATTCGCGTTATCACCTTCGCCAGTACTGCTGTGCGCTGCGCGCCCGTGCGCTGTGGCAGTAAAGCGGACAGTGCCTTTGTGGGCATATACCGCGTGGAGTTCTGTCGGTTCACCGACGACCCCATACTTTGGAAAGCCGTGGTTTTTGAACATCTGCGACTTTTCGGCGACTGCAATTGCCCCGAGGTATCCGACTTCTTCATCAGCCGTAATCACGACGTAGAGTGGTGTGTCGAGTTTTGATGCTGCGTAGTGCGAAGCCACTTCAATCATACAGGCGACGCTGCCTTTCATATCGCAGCTGCCCCTACCGTACATCTTTCCATCAGCGATCCGTGCCTCAAACGGGTCCATTGACCAGCCGATAGCCGGGACAGTATCTATATGTCCGAGGAGTGCTAATCCGCGTTCACCGTTCACCGGTCCTTTACGTCCGATGAGGTTTACCTTTAGCACGCCTGCGGGGTCCCTGTATTCGACGCGTTCAACTTCACAATCTGCGGCTTCCAGTATTTCAGTCAGAAAATCCATGACCTCAACGTTGCTGAGCGGACTGACTGTATTATATCCAATGAGCGTTTTGGTGAGTTCTTTTGCATCCATAATGGGAAATTTTACAAAAAGTGTGGAAGTTTGTCAATAGATTTTTTAATAGTTGTCAGTTATCAGTTGTCAGTAAAGGACCTGTTGCCTTCCTCACTTCGGCATTGGGGAGGAATGCCTCTACAATTGGTATTCATAGGCGATGGCGGCGACTGCGACGATGGCGGCGGTTTCTGTACGTAAGATGTTTCTGCCGAGCGTTACGGGTATACATCCGTTCTCAATTGCGGCGGTGACCTCTTGATGAGAAAAACCGCCTTCTGGACCGACAAAGAGCGCGATGGTGGCTGCTTGTAATGTTTTTCGTAAGACTTCTCTGATATGCTGTGTATACGATGCCTGATTGGGGTCCGGGTTGAGGAATAGACGGAGTGAAAAATGATCAAGTTGTGTGAGAGATTCTTGAAAGGTCTGCGGGTCGCATAACTCAGGGAGCCAGGCGCGTTTACACTGTTTTGTCGCAGCGATGACGACACGGTGCCATCGCTCATACCGATTTTGGCTCGGTTTTTGTAAGGCGTGTTCTGTCCGTAACGGCACGATCTGCGTGACACCGATTTCGGTTGTCTTTTGGAGGATCATCTCCATCTTATCGTTCTTCGGAAGTCCTTGGAAGAGTGTCATCAAAGGTAGCACGCTTGCGTGAAATTCATGGCTGAGAATCCGGGTTTCACTTAAAGCGTTTTTTGTGTTTATATTGCGTACTTCTGCGGTATAGACATTGCCTTGTCCATCAATAATTCGGACAGTCTCACCCGGTGTTATGCGGAGGACGTTGTGGAGATGGTGATGCTCTGAATCGGTGATTGTGGCAATATCAGTGCGAATCTGAGACGGCGGAACATAAAAGGTATGCATCAGGCTGTACCCGTGCGGAGTTTTTCAATAACTGTCTCTGGTTGTTGGCTGCGGAAGATAGCGGTGCCAGCGACGAGAATCGTGGCGCCTTGATGGATAGCACGCGGTGCGATTTCTGTAGTTACACCGCCATCAATAGAGATGTCGAGCGGTTGCTCTAATTTTGTGGTAATTTGATGCAACTCGGCTATTTTCTCGAATGTGCTCGGTTGGAAGGCTTGTCCGCCGAATCCGGGTTCAACACTCATCGGTAGAATCAAATCAATGTCTGAAAGATAGGGAGTGACTGCTGCGGTGGGCGTTTTCGGTGAAAATGCTAAGCCAGGTTTAATATTGCGTGCCTTAATTGCTGAGATAACTTCTTTGGGTTCATCCCTACTTTCGATGTGAAATGTGATGAAATCTGCGCCTGCTTCGGCGAGTGCGTTTATATAGCGGAGTGGGTGCGTCACCATGATATGGACATCAAATGGGACTTCGGTTATTTGGCGAACAGCGGCGATGAAGGGTGGGCTGATGGCGAAGTTTGGCACAAATTCGCCGTCCATAACGTCAAAGTGCAGCATATCCGCGCCGGCATCGACCATCCGTTTTACTTCTTCACCGAATCGGCTGAAGTCTGCGGCGAGGAGTGAGGGTGCGATTTTAGGGTTCGGAATTTGGAGGCTCCTTCGGTATGTCCTATTTATAAAGTTTTTCGAGTAATTTTTCATCATTCTCGAAGACGATTACCTGTGTTTGTCCAAAGACGTGTACACCTTTCCGTTCAAGGTCAATCAATGCGCCCGGGGCGTATAGTTGGTCAATTACGGTGCGTGTCCCTGAGTCATCGGTGATAATAATTTTGACGTGGCGTGATAGGTTGAGATTCTCCGCTTCCGTGACTTTGTATTTGAATGGTAGCAATTTACCGATGCTTTCGATAGATTCTTGCCCGCTGATTTCGAGAAGGATTAGGTCTCCAGTTTTTACGAGTACGCCGCCCGTTGGCTTGTGCGCGATGATCATGCCTTTAGGGATTCTCGGATGCGAACTATAGACGGTTTCAACATTGAGTCCTGCCGTTTCTAAGGCGCGAAGTACTTCCGTGGCGGGTTGTTCTTGGAAATTTGGGAGTTGTATAGATTTTGGTGTGGGACCTAAGCTGAGTAAAAGGTTAACTGAGGTTCCGCGTCGCTGGCCACCGCCTTCTGGCGGTGTTTGCGCGATAACAATATCTTGTAGATAGGTTTCGGAATGGACGCGGGCGACCTGATTTGGCTGAAAACCGGCGGCTTTGAGCGTATCAATGGCGGCACCCTGAGATTTTCCAATAACAGAAGGAACGGGTGCCAATTCCACGCCTATGCTGACGGTGATCGTGACGGGTTGGTAGTATTTGATTCTAAAGTTCGGTTCTGGGTCTTGTGCGATGATCTCGCCTTTTGGTGCCCCACTACTTGCCTCGTGAATCTCTTTTGCGGGGCGCAGTCCTGCTTTATCAAGGATTGGGACAGCTTCATAGTAGGTCTTACCGATAAGGTTCGGTACGAGTACCTCCTCTGTCCGAACCCATCTCGGGACGACCACGAAAATGATTAGCACACCGACTATGCCGGACAGAATTAAGAGATAGAGTAAAACCTTGACGACAGCAAATAGGGTATTATTCGTGTAATTCATGGCAATGACGCTGTTAAAAGTTGGTCACCGGTCTGGACTTGGTATCCGTTAATAAAATCAGCGGCTTCCATAGCCTTTTTGGTTGCCGGTTGGATCTTTAATAGTTGAAGTGTGCCCTCAGATGTTGCAACGAGTAGTTTCCGTTTTTTGACGATTTCAAGTGTTCCTGGTGGCGCATTGAGTGTCTGTGGGAGCGGTTGACAACTGATAATCTTCAATCGGAGGTTGTCTCGAAAGAAGGTATACGCGCCGGGCCAGATCGCGGTGCCTCTGACGAGATTATGAATCTTTGTTGCGGGTTGATGCCAGTTGATGTCTCCAATCTCTTTTGTCAGGCGTGGCGCGTGCGTTGCCTCGGCATCGTTCTGTGGTGTTGCTGGTGGGGGTGTGTCTCCTGACATTTCGGACAGGAGTTCGACGAGTTGTTTTGCGCCGAGTTGCGCTAATTGTTCTGTTAATGTGAAGGCGGTGTCCTCATCTCTGATCGGGATGCGGACGGCAGAAATAATATCCCCTGTATCCTCGCCTGCGTCGAGTCGCATGAGTGTCACACCTGTTTCGGTTTCGCCGTTGATCAATGTCCACTGAATAGGTGCTGCGCCTCTGTATTTCGGTAGCAGAGACGGATGCAGATTGATGGTTCCACAGGGCGGGATATCCAAAACGGTCTGTGGTAAAAGTTGTCCGAATGCAGCGACGATGGTCACATCTGGTGCGAGACGCTCAAGGGTGCTTACGAATGCCGGTTCTCTCACTTTTTCGGGTTGGTAGATCGGCAGCTGATGTTCCGCAGCGATGACTTTAACGGGCGGCGGACTTAGGCGTTTTCCGCGTCCACTGGGGCGGTCAGGTTGTGTGACGACACCGATGAGTTCAAATTTGTGAGTGATGAGTTCCTTGAGTGCTGGAACAGCGAACTCACTGGTTCCCATAAAAAGAATACGCATTTTTGATTATGAAATTCAGAAACGGATTTGAAGGAGCGGTATTGCTAAACCGATAGCGGGTTCATTTGCCCATCTATTGAATCTATTGTTTAGCGCGGCTTCTCGTGACATCTCCCTATATCTGGCTATATATGGATCTACTTTTGACAAGCGGGCGATGGTCTCTTCGGGCCCTTGCTCTTCGGTTGGTGGTTCTTTGGGTTCTGGTACGCGTGGTGCAGATCGGTCAACATGACGTGTATGTAGCCAATCCCATACACCGATAAATAGTGACAACGAAACGGCGCCGATTCCGACGATGCGATAGTCCTGGGGTGTCAATTCCGGTGCGAACAAATTCTCACGATACATCTTTACGCCTCTGACGACGATGTAGCTGTGAATAGCAGTGAAGGGTAGCGAACTTAGCGTGATGATCTCAAATCGCCGTAATGCGCTTTCACTGTAGTGGGCATGATCTTCTTCTGCTGGCGGTTCCGCCTGTTGAAATTGTGCATTTGCTTGCGGGAGTATCCCAAAAAGGGAGACTAAGCTGATCAAGAGCAATCGGGTGCCAAATTTATACACAGAACTTCTCCATAAATATAGAATAGTGTTGGATGTCCACCGTATGTATACGATACCGTATGTATACGATTTAGCGGATATGTACTGTGGACATGGATATGTCAGGTGCTTTGGTGTTGGTTACGATTTTGGAACAGGTAGACAATAAGCATGCCTGCTCCGATACAGACAGAAATATCAGCGATATTAAAAGTTGGCCAAGCGGTCCAAAAAGCGAATTGGAGAAAGTCAACGACTTCTCCATTTTCGTTGAAAATCCGGTCAATGGAATTCCCGACGGCTCCACCAAGCAAAAAACCTAATGAGATTTGCATCCACCTAATATGCTGGAATCGAAAATAATAAAGAAAAATAAAAACGAGTGCCAGGACAGTTAATATAATTAGCAAAGTTCGTTGTCCGGATAAGATACTGAAAGCTGCCCCCGAGTTTCTATCGTGTCGAAGGTTGAACAACCAGAGGAGAGATTGTCCATAATCTGTTCCATACGGGATATTTTTTTCTACCAACCACTTGCTTACTTGGTCTAATAAGAACACCGGAACCGCCACAGAAATCAAGGGTATAACATTTTTCCATGTGTTTTTTTTAGGTTCTTGATTCGTATTCACTTTTGCGTGCCTCCCATTCCGCTTTTGCATTTTCATTCTTCATATTGGAAGTATTAGAAGGCACCGAACTTTTTGCGACCAGAGGCGAGAGATCGTGCCAGTTTCTTTGAAAAATACTGTGGTTACCGGTTACACCGTCTATGGAAGTGAGCCGATAGAAATGTTCTGCTAAAAATGGCGTTAAGGGTGCCAACCGTTGCAGGAGTGTGGTTGTTATCTGTGAAAGCGTCATCTGTGCTGCATGCAGCATTTTCTTTGGACGGGCCTCTAAGGTGCTGAGATAAAAGCGTAGGTCGTCTTGACAGAAATTAGTTAACATTTTCCACATTTCATGAAAATCCCCTGCTTGATATGCGTGCTGTATCTCGTGCAAAAGCTGGTCAGTAACGGTTATCGCCAGTGTATCGATTTGACGTGTCTTATCGGTTGTCGTGTTTCCTGTCTGTTCTGTTCCTGATGTCTCAATATCGGTATGCGTGGGTGCACTTGCGAAACCTGTTTCAATCTCGGATTCATCGATGTCGGTGGCATGTTGTCCGTCTTTATGGATTTCCGAATCCGAATGAAAATCGAGTAAGAACGGATAGAGATAACTGCTGATCTCATCGAACAGTGCATGCAGCTGCTGATATTGCGTTAGATGGTTTTTGGCAAGTTCTTCAAGCTGTTGGGTTTTCATCCGTTTAGCGTTACTGTTGGGTGTTATAGCGACGAGGCGGAGCACGTCGGCTGGATATTTGTTGAGGAACGCATCTTTAATTTGGATATTGCTATTAATTTTCGGTAGTGTTTTAAGTTTTAGTTGCTTAAAGGGTTGGCTTTCTTTAATGGGACGACTTCTGCTGAGTGCGGCGGAGATGACACTGATTTCAGCGAGCCATTTTGTCCATTCAGAATCATCAACACTCGTTTGTGGGACAAACATGATGCTGGTCTGGCCACCGAGTTGTTTCTTGAAATCGGAGTTGTCAATAATTTGAAGCAGGTTGGCAAAATGGCTGTCGATAAGCGTTGCCTCTTTGCGGAAATCAGAGGAATTACAATTTGAGCAGCGCGTATCGGCGGGCAAGAGTTCTTCGATGCTTAATCCGAACCAGAATTCGAAGCTGCGTTGGATGGAATTACGGATTGCTGTGAGTGCGTTTTTATCGGTGAGGGGTTCGTCACACTGGTCACAGAGTAGGATTGGGAGTGGCATGCCCCATTGGCGTTGTGTTGAGACTTGCAGGTCTCTGAAATTATGCACGATATTTCGGATGTCGCCGATATGTTTATGTTCAGTTTCACCGTAATTATCCCAATATTCTTGTGCTTTGAGGGCATCGGAGGTGCCTTGGTTTTTTGAGATAGAGAACACCCATTTAGAGCAGGGACGAAAAACGGCAAATTCCTTGCAGTGGGGACAGTGGGATTCATGTATTTCATCGTTGTGCGTTTTTAGGAGGTATCCGTATTTTTCGAGTTGCGGGACAATAGACTTTTCGGCATCAAAGAGATATAGACCACACAATTGCCCGGCTTCTTCAGTGAATCTACCTGTTTCATCGAAGATAGGGGTCGCATTTATATCTAAGGCGTGTGCAATATCGTAACTGAGTTGATGATGTGCTGGATTTAGCGGGATAACGCCGGATTTTAGGGCGTGTGTTAATTTGCCAGCGATTTTCGCGACAACGGACTCCGGGATGATCGTAATATTTAGTTCTTTTGATGGGAAGATCGGATGTGCTACGGTATATTGTGTGAGTTCGGATGCTTGGATTTCTTTGATGCGTTTGGGTTGTTCGCTTTTCTTAGTGAGCTGTTTACAATAGTGTTCAAACTGCGGTTCCGTGAAAAGTAGATATTCGCCGTCGTTTTTGGTAAGCAGATAGGTTGTGTCGTTTGTAATTCCGAGTTCAACGATACCAGTTATTTGCCAGAGGTGTTGTATCTGAATACAAAAAGAGACATCAACGCCAAATTCTTCTAAACCTAAGCTAAATGGGAACTTGATGTAGCCGTTGAATGCCTGTGTCGACATCTGTAAGAGGTTCGTCTCGTTAATTGGCGCTGCGCACTTGGGGCACCATGGGCTCAATTGCGGTAGATCGTGTAGGTAGTCGGAATCGCGGAGTCTGCTTATGAGTGCGATGAGTCTTGCCTCTTGGCGCGATTCGAGGGTTTTCTGCGAGGCGGCCCAATCGGCAAAGATACCGAGTTGATAGAGTTTTTGTTTCTGGATTCCTAATACCTGCTTGTGCCGTGCTCGGCATCGTTTGCGAAGGATAGACGGTTTAACCGGCAGGTTCGGTTTTGCGTCTGCGATAATGTCTTTTTCAATCCAGAAGGGGTAGGTTTCCCATGCTGGCACGTGTATGACCTGATGCCCCTGCATTAGGGATGCTTTGAGGAAGATATCTTGAGAGATTTTTCTGCAGAGTGTATCGTGGCTGAGTGTATCAACTGAGGTAGGGATTTCGCGAAGGACATAGGTTTCCGTTTGAGAGGCGTGGTGCTGCGAATGTACGTTTGAGGTGCCGCGATCTGTAGGATTCGTTTTCTTGTTGGTGATCGGGAAAACATCGGCGTTTTCCCAAATTTCCAGAACGGCATTTTCGGATGTCCGATCCATCCATCCGGCATTCTCTTCTGTTTTCTTGGTTTTACCGCGTTTACGCGCCGTATTTTTTGTGGGGGTGTCTTGTTTTTTCATTTTTTTATGACCTGATCATCCGAGCCAGAATCTGTAACAAAATAATCAGTATGAACGGTGAAATGTCGATACCGAAGTTGCGAGATACTGGTGCAAGTGCGTTACGAATCGGGTTAAGAACAGGATCTACGATGCGACTTGTGAGCCGATAGACCTGCCTGATGCCCGAATTTTGGGTGCCGAAAACGAACCAAGAAAGCAGTGCATTTGCGAAGACCACGAATGAATAAATGTCAATCAGTTGTGCGATGAACCCAGCGGGATTATGTATAGGAGGCATAGTTTCTGTTATTACCTGACCGAATTATGTGTTGCCGAGTTCTTTCGCTCGTTTTGTTGCAGCTAGGATGGCTTCAGTGAGTGTTGCGCGCAAGCCGCCGTGTTCTAAAGCGTGAAGCCCGGCGGCGGTTGTCCCGCCGGGTGTTGTAACACGATTCTTGAGAACTGCTGGATGTTCTTGGGTTTCAGCTAACATTTTCGCTGCGCCTAAGACTGTATGGATTGCGAGTTGTTGTGCGTCTGTCCGCGGTAGCCCGACATGGACTCCGCCATCCGCGAGTGCTTCAATGATAAGTGCGACATAAGCGGGTCCGCTTCCACTTAATCCGGTGACAGCATCAAGATGACGTTCCTCCATGACTAAGGAGGTGCCGCAGGCGTTGAAGATTTGTTGTGCGATTTTAAGATGTTCGGCATTCGCTTGACTGCCGGCTGTTAGCACGGATACTGCAGCCCCGACGGATGCCGCAATATTTGGCATCACGCGTACGATCGGTGGTATTGTGTCAAAATAAGATTCAAGTGTCGAGGTCGTGACACCGGCTGCGATGCTGATGATCCATTGTGGCGTTGACAAACGATGGGCGACTTGTGGCAGAATGCTGGGGACAGCGGCGGGTGGCACCGCACAAAAAATAACATCTGTCTTTTCTGCTAAATTCGCGATGTCGCCTGCGTCGTTCGTACCTTTTTCATCGCAGAGTTGAGCGACGAGGCCGTTGTCTAAGTCGGTGACCCAGATCTGCCGTGCGGGGAATACAACATCAGCGATACTCCGCACGACGATACCTCCCATTTTTCCGACACCTATGACACCTAATCGAAGATTTTTAATTATTCCTTGCGGTTCGTTCATATCGATTCACTTTTGAAGTGCCTCTCCGTAGAACTGAAGAAACACCCAAGCAAAAACCCCTCCATTTCATTTCGAGCTACAGTTTTGTTAGTGTTTTACTAACAGTTGACAACTGAAGGCTATTCGGGTGAAGGCTCAAAGAGTGCCCGACCGATCCGAACGAGATTTGCACCCTCTTCTATGGCGACCTCAAAATCGTTTGTCATTCCCATAGAGAGATAGCGCATGGCAACGCTTGGGAATTGTTCTGTTTCTATCTTTTCAGATAGTGATCTCAGTAATGCGAAAGCGGGACGGTTTGCCTCTGGTGAAGGACTCAACTGCCCCATTGTCATCAAACCGACGATATTCACAGCCGGATAGGCTTGTGCGTCTGCCATGAATGTGAGTACGTCGTCGGCATTTAAGCCGTATTTACTTGTTTCACGCGTTGTGTTCACCTGAATGAGGACATCTACCGGTTGGGTACGTTCTTCGGATCGGCGTGCGATCTCTGCTAAAAGCCGTAAGCTGTCAACCGAATGAATCAGCGAGAACATCTCCAGAGCTGCTTTCACCTTATTGCGTTGTAGGTGTCCGATAAGGTGCCAGCGGCATGTTTTAGGGGCCGTTATGGCATCTGTAGTGTGCTTTTGCTGTGCCTCTTGTACTCGGTTTTCACCGATGTTTTTGACACCCGCGTCAAGGATTGTCTGTATTTCTGATATTGAACGTCCTTTTGTAACAGCGACGAGTTCTATTGAATCCGGTGTGCGATTGCTGCGTTCCGCTGCGCGGGCGATACGCTCGTTGACAGTATGGAGATTATTGACAATCGGATTCAATTGCACACCTCTCGTCTTGTCCTTTGGATATCCTCTCTTTTTTCGATTCTAATATTTTAGTGCGATTATATGCTTTGTCAGGTGTCCAGTTTATCTACGGATTGCGTTCCCCCGGCATTCAAGGGTCGGTTAATATGAAAGAGTATCCCGATGATGGCAACTAATGCTGCGATACTAATAATCCCGATGCCGACTGTTATGGTATATGTTGCTTCCATATAGACTTGTGTAACTTGGACTGCGGTGCTGTTTTCGTCTAGCGTTCTCTGGTACCTGTTAGGATGGACACCTCCAAGTAGGATAAAAATAAATCCAACAAAACCGATAATAATTGACAACGTTACAAATAGCGTGCGCATTCACGATTCCTTTGGGAGCTACCAAATTGTCGCCTAACAAGTTATTGGATTTAGCAAGCTGGAACATACAGAGAAAATAACGCTACAAATTATAGTGAAGTTACAGCTGCGGGTGATGCTGCAACTGAATCACTCAATTCGTTATATTGTAAGGTAGCCAGCAACCCTCACGAGTTGCCAGCCCCTTCCAAACCGTGCGTGCCACTTTCACGGCACACGGCTTTCACTTTCAGCGAAAACATAAAACAAAATAACATTTTGATTATTGTTGTTATACAATAATTAAAGGGAAAATCCAAAATAAAATTGTGAATTCCTATTCTGTTAAAATCTGGTTATATCCATTAGAGTCAACAATAGTTATTACAGATTCGACATCATCGTTGTCTTTTTCTTCTGTACTAATTATTAACCCAAGTTGCTACCTTTATCCAAATAGCTGCTTTATACTCGTTGCGATAACAAACAAAAGCACTTTCAACTCAAAACCGGCTGCTGACACCGCATGAATCGACTTGGGGAAAAGTTGTTCAATGAGACTGATT
>JAJDTJ010000045.1 GCA_022827225.1 Candidatus Poribacteria bacterium
CGGGAGGCTTCAGCTTTTTTACCGCCTTTTTCAATAAAATCTAAAACGCGTTTGCGTAAATCTGTTGAATATGTCATAATAGACACAGTCTATTACAAAATACAAAAAATGTCTCTTTAATTCTGATGGTCACTATAAATGTTCCGAACCCCAAATTGTGGTTCTTGAAAATTTGTGCAAGTATGTGATAGTATAATTCCAAGTTTTGACGAGTGTTCAAAAAGTTTCTTCAAAGGAGGCAAACAATGAACAACGATCAATCACCTGAGAAAGAGGTCTATCGCGCACCGGCTTTTGCTGATTTCAAGCCGGAACTGTCGGCACCCGGACCGACACCTGAAAGATTGGAACATTTGCGGGAACACGGGTTCGTTATCATCAACGATTTTGTTGACAATCCCTGGATCCCAACCCTTCGAGAAGCGGGACGCCGCGTTACGCAAGCGTGTGCCCCAGAAAACGGCTACGATGTCATCGACTGCTCTAAAGGCTATGTGCACCGCGCAGCTGAAAGTGAACCTTGGGCAATCCGAGGACTCATCCATCCGGATTTCAAGGAGCCGGCTTTCGCCGAATTTTACGGATCCCCAGATTTCACCGGCTTCGTCAAATCCTGGTGCGGCGCAGCACCTGAGGATCTTGTGATGACGAATATACTCCTCTGGTGCAACCCGCGTAGAAACGAGCATAAACTCGGCTGGCATAGAGACGTAACGTGGTGGGGTACTGGGAAGGGCTACTTCTCACAAGAAGAAGTCCGTGGAGACGGACCCGAAGCTTACTCCGAAGAAGTCGAGCGCATCCGTTGGAAAGAGATTCAGGAAAGGAACGAAAAATCTATCACCGAACGGAACGGTGTCGGTATGTTTTTGGCACTCGCAGACGACGAATGCCACGAACTCGTGGTAGAGAGCCACAGACGCTGGCGCACCCCGCTCGAACACGATGTACTCCTGCCGAAATCCATGAAGGATCAGGGCATACCCTATACACCGAGTTGGAACGGCACAGACCCGCTACCCGGTCAGGTCGCAATTCGGCTCAGACCCGGCGAGGCACTCATCCGAAACGGCGCAACAATCCATACCGGACACACCGTACCTGAACGTGAACGCAACACACTATCTATCGGCTGGTCGAAGTGGGGCGGCCCCTCCGATGAGGAGCCGACGGTCGCAGATGCTCGGTTCGCATGGCAACTCGATCCCGCTGTCCGAGAAGCACTCCCACACGAATGGATGAAAACAGCATGGGACCGTTGGGCCGCGAGATACAAACTCGGTGATAGACTTGAAGATCGCTACGCAGGCTTTGACATCCAACGCATCAAGGCAGGTGAAGTCGTCGGATGGCGCACCGAATTGGAGCGTCAAGCCGCCGCCGCAGGCGATAAGTGGGAACGCTACCAAACCTTAGAAGCATCGTAGGACGGGTTATCAGTACTCAGTAGTACGCTGCGCTTTTGGTTATCGGTTAAAGAGGTCTCTTTTGGCAGTAGCAGGAAAGGTAACCCCCACAAGGTGTTAACTGAGAAGTGTTAACTGAGAACTGGATACTGTTAACTGATAACTATTAACCGAAAGATTTTTCGCAGAAAAATCGTACTGAAAACTATTAAAAAAATTAGGCGCGCTCTGAGAAGCGCGCCTACAGAAAATAGTAATAGATGATACCTATTTCCGTTTCAGGTCTGCCCAAGTCGTCGTCAACTTCCCTTGGGGTTCGACAGGGGTCAACGGTGCGATTTCATCGAAGAAACTCTGCTGATCTGTTGAATCTTTCGGGTAGATTGTGACAGCGTTATGGGTCGCATCGTCAAAGTGGAGGTTAAAGTATGCCGAACCGCCGCCTTCACCACAACGATAAAGCAACACATTCGCGCCTTTTTGCAACTCGACTTCAACGTTATGAAGGATCGTTTTCGCCCCACCTGTCCATCTGGAGTTGTTGTACCATTTTTCGCCATTAATCCAGATGTGGGCATGATCGTCGTGTGCCGGGGACATGATGGACGTCATAGCACTCGGTGCTTCAATAACGATAACAGCGTAGGTTTCGATGTTATCCACGGGACCGTCTCTGTTCATGTTGTTCCCGTCTGCAGGATCAATTTCAAAGACTTCCCAGCCACGTGTGCCACCGTGATCGGCACCCCATTCCACATCAAGCTCCTGTGACAAGAGCAAGCCCGCCATGGTTGAAAGCGAAGCATCCGTAATTTGACCGCCAGTACCTTCAGATATAAGATCGATTTCTGCTGTTTCACCAAATCCGCCACTGTTTTCATAATTGCCATCGGGACCATACCACTTCGTAATCCAAGTTTCAACATCACCGTGATTCTCTCTCAGGCTATCATCGTTGGGGTCTGGATTTACCAAGTGTGCGTCTTCGGCGAGTGGTCCCCCTTCAATGAGGCCAGCTGCAAATACATACTGTGCGCCGCTGAGAGCGAGTGTAAAAACAATAGCAATCGCAAGTGTTAAAATACCAAATTTTTTCATTTATTTCTAATTCCTTTTCTTAGTTAATGGTTCAGAGTATTAGGTGGTGTTAAGATGCCACCTAAACCTCTCTAACAGATTCTGAAATGCGGAAAGAATCCAAGCATTCCAACAATTATCATAACATATTAACAAATATTTATCAAATATAATACTTGTACGCTATCCCGTTTGAGCAAATTTTATTAATTTCGCTTCAAATCTGCCCAAGTCGTCGTCAACTTCCCGACAGGTTCAACATCAAGGAAACCATCGATTTCGTCGAAGAAACTATCTTGGTCGTTAGACTTATCTGGATAGATTTTAACGGCATCGTGGGTATCGTCATCAAAATGGAGGTTGATATACGCGGAACCACCGCCTTCACCACAACGATAGACCACTACATTCGCTCCTTTTTTTAACTGGACTTCGACGTTATGAAGGACCGTTTCTGCGGCACCCGTCCATCTGGAGTTGTTATACCATTTCTCGCCGTTAATCCAGATCTGCGCGTAATCGTCGTGTGCAGGAGACATGATGGCTTTTCTCGCGACAGGCGAGTTAATGACGACAATTCCGTAAATATCAAGGTTATCAACAGGTCCGTCTCTATTCATGTTGTTCCCGTCCGCAGGATTAAGTTCAAAAACCGTCCATTCCCGAGTCCCGCCGTTCCCATTTGGCCAATCCACAGGGAATGATTTTGTACGGTTCAATCCGGCGATTGTTGAAAGTTCCACTTGTGTAATTTTACCGTTCGTCCCTTCGTCAATAAGGTCTTTTGGTGCACTCGCACCGAAACCACCGTTGTTTTCATAGTTACCGTCGGGACCATACCATTTCGTAATCCAATTTGGGTTTCCAGCGTGACTTTCTCTCAAGCCGTCATCATTGGGAGCCGGGTCTGTTAGGAGTTCATGCTCCTCCAATGGACCCCCTTCAATATCGTTTGCCTGTGCAAATGCAGTGTGTGATGTTCCGATAACCAGGAATAAAACAGTCGTGATGACGACTATCAGTTGGTAACAGCTTTTCATTAAAATCTACCTCCTTGTAGACAATTCATAAATAAAGCAGGCTTTGGGAACCTGCATGTTTTGCAATACAATCAGGTGAATCTAAATGTCATTCGGATTCACTGAAGCCTTTGAATATGACATATATATTATACATTTTTTACGAAATTTTGTCAAACATTTTATAACACAATATAAGGTTATTTAGTTCTCCTGTAAACGCAGTAGCAACAGGTTTTGTCTAAGTCCCGACTATTAATCTAACCTGGATAGGTATCTAAGGCGGTTTGCCACTTTGTGAGTTGTGCAACGCGTTGGGCAGCATCCGCCGGAATTTCAAGCGGTCTCCCACGCGTATCAATTACCAATCCCACGATACCCCCCGTCACTTCTGCTTCAACTGCATGCCCGTTTCCGGCACCGAGATCGAACCGACGTGAAGGGTGAAGTTTCAGCGTCGCCTTTTCGCCTGATGGCAGCAGATAGCGTCTTAGTTCACCAAACGGGATATTTTCATCCACCGGAGACATCCCACTACCACTGATCTGAACCGTCAGGCATTCGTCGCCATCCTTCGCGACACCGACAGGCACGATGGCTGTACCCAAATGGATGAGACAGTCGCGTTCAAACACTTGGGTGGCAGCTTCAGGGTTGACCTGCGCCAGGACACCGAGTTGCGGCATCATAAAGATACTGTCAACGGCGAGGTGCGTTATACCTTCCGGTTGGAACGCGTCTATCATCATGAGCATCGCTTGTTGACGGCGCGGCGCGTGCGATAAAACGCCACCGCTCCCGACGATCATATCTAAGGCGGTCATATTAACCAGCGTCTGACCGCTTTCCGCCTGAGAGAAGGCTTCGGAGATGGTGCGTTGCTGTTGAACACCCCGCAATTCCACCGCAAGTTGTTTGTGCTGTTCAAAGGCGAGTCGGAGTGCCTCACGTGCGATCGCTTGCTCTAGAATCAACTCTTGTAAGGTTTGCGGAATCGTCGTCGGGCGGATCATCTTGTTTTTAACACGATTTCGGAGATCGCCAACTTCAATCTCAAACGGCACCCACCGAAGTACGTTTTCCAAACCGGCTTCAGCGAGGACATTCGAGACGCTGTAACTCATACCGAGGTTCGCACTCACCGTTCGGTTGAAGATCGGTTCTCCCTCTCTGTTTTTGAAAACCGAAAAGACATCCGTCGTTGCACCGCCGATGTCGACACCGACGACCTTGATATCCTGTTGCTCCGAAACGGTCTGAATGATTTCACCGACTGCACCGGGGGTCGGCATAATCGGCGCATCTGTCCAGTCGATGAGCTTCTTGTAACCGGGGGCATGCGCCATGACGTGATCAAGAAACTGTTCCTGAATCTTGTGGCGCGTCGGCATCAGGTTTTCGCGTTCCAAGACAGGACGGAGATTGTCTACCATATCAAGTGCCATCACATCTTGCAAACGTTCTTGAATTGCGTCGCGAGCATCAGTGTTTCCAGCATAGATTAACGGGAGCTCATACGCAATCCCCAAACGTGGTCTCGGACGTGCAGCAGCGATAATCTCTGCTAATTCAACGACGTGTGAAGTCGTGCCACCATCAACACCACCGGAGAGGAGTAGCATATCGGGTCGGAGATGCCGGATACGTTCAATTTTTTCGTGTGGAAGCCGTTTGTCGTTAGAGGCGATGACATCCATAACAATCGCACCGGCACCGAGCGCTGCACGTTCCGCACTTTCGCCTGTAAGGTTACGGACGACACCTGCCACCATCATCTGGAGACCACCCCCCGCACTACTCGTCGAGATATAGATGTCTACGCCTTCGTCGCCGTTTTGCGGTTTTAGGATGACACCGTTATCAAGGAGTTTACGTCCAGCGAGTTCCTCGACCTCGGTGATGGCGTTGATAACGCCTGCCGTTACATCTTCAACGGGTGCTTCGACAGTCGTCGGCGCTTCACCGCGGACGATGAGTTGGTATTCATCCTCGCGTTTTTCAATGAGAATCGCTTTCGTCGTCGTGCTACCACAATCGGTAGCAAGAATAGAGCGGATGTCCGCCGCCGGTTTGTTCATCAAATTTCGTCCCCAGTTCTTCTATTTACGTATAACCTTGGAATATCGCAACTGAAAGTCGCTCCTACAAAGAGGGTATCGCAACTGAAAGTCGCTCCTACTAATAACCCAATTCTTTCAGATATTCCCGATTCACTGTCATCCGTTCTTCATCTGAACGCTTCTCAACTGTGCCAGGACACGCAGTAACCCAGCGGTCATAGTTGAGTTCCGCTAAAGTGGACATGATTCCCGGAAAATCCATCACATTTCCACTGCCGACATCGACCCAGTCTACATCATAATTGCTACCATCTCCGCCAGTGTAGCCTGAATAGTCCTGAAGATGGACATAGACGAGGACATCACTATAACGGCGGATAGACTCAATCGGATCGTATCCCCAGAGGGCTGAGTGCGACACGTCTATGCACAACTTACACTTTCGGAGCAGACTCATATATTTTGCCCAGTCGTCAATAGAATCGACGGTGGTGTTTGTGTGGATATGGTAGCAGACATCCAACCCGTACTGTGAGGCGTATTCTGCCCAATCTTCAGAGACATCAGCAAGTGCTGCGAGATCAGCACTATCAACCGGGCGATCCTTCGGTTTACCAGCACCCATAAACATGAAACAGTCCGCCTCAACTTCTGCAGCGAAGTCGATGCGTCGTTTATTCAGCTCCATCTGTTCCGGATTTTTGTCGATCGGTAGTCCACGCGCGGTTACAGCAGCAACAGGGAGCTCCACATTGTCGCAGATTTGACGAATACGCTGCGGTGTTCCAACCCAGTCCAAGGATTGCCGCATCTCCCAACCGTCCCAACCCGCATCCTTAAGCTGGGTCAGCAGTCCTTCAAAATCAGGTTGTTGCCAACGCAATGTACTATATCCAAATTTGAAACCCATACTTTTCCTCCTTGTTTTTTCGCTATCGGAAACCATCAGTTGTCGGAAACCATCAGCAAAGAGGTATCTGATTAAATCAAACCCCTCTTTATCCCGATTGATCGCTAATGGCTGGCAGTCATCTAAAATATTATAACACAATTAAAAATAAATTGCAGAAGCAATTAGCCATCAGCCATCGGCAAAGAGGATGTTGTTGTAGGGGCTGGGTTACCCAGCCCTACGAACATGCGATGTGGAACCGTTATCGTGAAGTGTCAATTTATTTTCTGGCTCACTATAAATGCTAAGTCAACACCTCGTCAAAGTGCCTCAACAATTGGCTTCCGACGGCTGATGGCTGACTGCTGACAACCAATAGAATAAATTGCTTGCTATATAACGGAAAATTTTGCTAAACTATAGCAACGAAACTTAGGGATTTTGAATACCCATTTTTAAGGAGAAAATATGGATACAGTGAAACTCGGTTTTATCGGAACCGGTGGTATGGCTAGCGCACACATGCGTAACCTGAAAGAGAATTTTGAGGACGTTGAATTTTGCGCCATGTGCGATATTTCGGAAGACCGCGCAAAGGGGCGCGCCGAAGAATTCGGCGGAAACGCTTACACCGATTATCGCGTCATGTACGACAAAGAGGACCTGGATGCGGTTTATATCTGTACACCACCCTTCGCACACGGTGAACAGGAACGTATCGCCTGCGAACAAGGCATCGCGATGTTCATTGAAAAACCGATCCATTCCGAATTAGAACCCGCAGTCATCATCAACGAATACGTTCAACAGAGCGGTGTCATTACGAGTATCGGCTACCACTGGCGCTACGGTGGGAACGCCCAGAACGCCAAGGCGATGCTTGAAGAGCAACCGCAGATCCTCGGAGCACTCGGTTATTGGATCGGCGGCATGCCCGGTACCCCCTGGTGGCGGGTTCGCGCACAATCCGGCGGACAGCACGTCGAACAGACAACACATATCTTTGATCTCGCACGGTTCCTCGTCGGAAGCGACGGGAAAACCGTACACGGGGTCGCCGCAAGCGGTAGCATGACAGACATCGAAAACTACGATGTTGACGACATCAGCATGGTAAATATCGAATTCCAGAACGGTGCAGTCGCGAACATCGTCTCAAGCTGTGCGATGCAAGGGTTTGGGCGCGTCCATCTCGAAGTGTTCACACGCGGGTTAGTCGTCACTGTCGGCGGACCGAACAATGTGAATCGAGGCGGAGAAACCGAACCGCTTTCAGGTGAAGGCGGACAAGACCGGGACCGGGTCTTCATTGATGCCGTGAAAACCGGTGATGCCTCCGAAATCCTGTCACCTTACAGCGATGCTTTAGAGACACTTCGCATCATGCTCGCAGCAAGCACATCCTTCGTAACCGGTAAAGCAGTAGACTTATAGGAAATAACAGGCACGGACGCTTCGACTCGCTACAACGGCGCGTGCCTACTATAGAAAAGAAAGAGAGAATTATGCCAATTAATCAATCCATCTGTTTTGGCGGGTTCAGTCGTGGCAGGGACCCAGTAGATGTCATCAAGAAAGCCGCTGACATCGGGTACAAATCCGTTGAGATGCTCCCCGCAGAATACTGGGCGGTCGTCAAGGACCACGGGATGCGGGTCGCAATTATCGTCGGACACTCTTCCCTACCGTCGGGTTTGAACGATCCGAGTAACCACGACCGGATCGAAGACGAACTCCTCAAAAACATCGACATCGCCGCTGAAAACGACATCCCCGGACTGATATGCTTCTCCGGGAACCGAGAAGGGCGATCGGAAGAAGAAGGGCGCGATAACACAATAGCCGGACTGTCACGCGTCACTAAATATGCCGAAGAGAAAGGCATCAACCTCTGTATCGAACTGCTCAACAGTAAGGTCAACCACCCCGACTATCAGTGCGATAAGACGGACTGGGGTGTTGAAGTCTGTAAGGGTGTCGGTTCACCGCGGGCGCAGCTCCTCTACGACATCTACCACATGCAGATTATGGAGGGCGATCTCATCCGTAACATCATAGACTACAGTGATTACATCGGACACTACCATACCGCAGGCAATCCAGGGCGTCGTGATCTCGATGACGAGCAGGAAATCTATTATCCTGCCGTTATGCGCGCCATTGTCGAGAGCGGATACGAACTCTATGTCGGTCACGAATTCAGCCCTAAAGGCGATGCCTTCGACGCAATGCAACACGCGTATGACGTATGTAACGTGTAACGTTTAATTAGAAAATCCACAAGGTTATAGGGACAGGTTTCTCTATACCTGTCCCTTTTTTTTCAACCGAATGCAGACGCTGTTTATGAAGTTTAAGGATTCAATTCGGTAATGCTCAAAAACCTCTTAGTAGGAGCGAGTGTTTTTGCTTGAGGGTGTTTTTGCTGGGGGTATTTGCTTGGGTATTTCTGCGTATTTCTTGTCGCTCGCGATGTGTAAAGATTACCGAAATATTTAGTTAATCTTCAACAAACCGCGTCCAGTAAAACACTTTTATAGGAGGAACTCTAAATGAGAAACCTAAATTGGCTCATACTCACAACACTCATAGTGACTGTTTACCTGACATCAGTCGCAAGTGCCAGCCTCAATGACGGTTTACTGATCTATCTGCCTTTTGATGAACGTTCAGGACAAACCGCTGCTGATAGTAGTGGAAATAGTAACGATGCCAACCTTATAGATGGTGCCGAATGGAAACCGAATGGCGGTAAGATCGGTGGTGCAGTGGCACTTAATGGTGCAGGTGCTGTCGTTGAAGACCCGAACGGTGCAGATTATATCAACGGACTTGACGCTTTTAGCATCTCTGTTTGGGTAAAATCTGATTCAGTCGGACACGACAGAGGTATTGTCTTTGCTAGAGATCCGGATGGTGGAGACAACATTTTCGGGTTCCGCTACGATGCCGCAAGTTGGTCAACACCAGGGGGTACGAATCTTATCAAGGGCGCAATTACCACAACGGGCGGCGGTCAAGCGTATGAGGGTAAAAGCGATGTGCAAACCACTGACTGGCAACACCTCGTTTTTAGTTGGGAAAGTGGTCAAAAACTTACCCTCTATATTGATGGCGAACTTGATGATGATCCTACACACAATGACGATGGTAAACAGGGAACAATCTCAGGTGCCACCAAATTATTCGTCGGTAAAGGCGCAAAGGATAATAATGGCACATCGTGGCCTGGACTCATAGACGATGTCCGGATCTATGACAGAGTATTGAGCGAAGCAGAGATTGCGGATTTAGCAAGCGGTGTCCTCGCCGTCGAAGCAGGCGGCAAATTAGCAACGACTTGGGGGCACCTCAAGCAGAGATAAACCGATAATAATATGTAGCGCGCGTCTGGTTTCCCAACGCGCGCTCTTTCTTTGTATCCAAACTGTGATTTGTGTGATTGCCGTGATAAGAGACCGATATGTGTATAGAATGTTCTTATTATCTTAGGATTTACGCCTGCGGCTCTTTTGTAGCATAGGCTGTTAGCCTGTGGCTCTTTTGTAGCATAGGAAACTGTTGGTCTCCTGTGCTACCAGACGGCTGTGTTTTCCGAAAAATTTCATCTAACAGAACGAACTATAGTCAAAATTGCGTAAGTCCCGTATTTATGAAATAGGTTGTCGTGTAACACCTACTGGAATTTGTCCTATGACCCCTGAAAACAGAGCCAGACGCAACATAGACAGTATGCTCGGAGCAGCTGGGTGGCACATCCAAAATTATGCGGAACGCGATACGGACGCTGCGCTGGGTGTGGCTGTGCGTGAATATCCGTTGGCAAATGCACAGCGAGCAGACTATCTCTTGTTTGTCAGTGGACTCGCGGTCGGGTTTATTGAAGCGAAAAAAGAAGGCACAACGCTCAGCGGGGCAGCGCAGCAGGCATCGCGGTATCAAGCAAACATACCAGCTGGTTTGCCGATACAACAAGGGTGTCCGTTTGTCTATACATCTACTGGGATAGAGACGTACTTTCAGGATGCACGAGAACCTAACTCTCGCACTCGCCTTGTTTTTGCCTTTCATACCCCGGATACCCTCCAAGACCTCCTTCAATCTGTCCCACTTCGGCAGAAACTCAAAGATAATCTTCCGTTTTTGGAAAAGGGCGATCTGAGAAACTGCCAATTTGAGGCAATAAACAACCTTGAAGATTCTTTAAAAGAAGCGCGCCCGCGCGCGTTAGTCCAAATGGCGACTGGCAGCGGAAAAACATATCTCGCTGTAAGCAGTGTATACCGACTCATCAAATTCGCCCACGTCAAACGCGTTCTCTTTTTGGTAGATCGGAATAATCTTGGCAGACAGACGCTCCGAGAATTCCAAGCTTACACAACACCCGATGACGGTAGGAAATTTACGGAACTCTATAACGTCCAACACCTCGCCAGTAACATTATTGATGAACCCAGTCAGGTTTGTATCACCACTATCCAACGTCTCTACTCCATGCTAAAAGGCGAAACCAACTACGAATCGGACGATGATGATGAGGAACGTTCCGATTTTGAACGAGAAACAGCGGATACAACGCCACAACAAGTCGTCTATAACCCAAACATTCCTATTGATACGTTTGACCTTATTATCGTTGATGAATGCCACCGCTCAATCTATGGGAAGTGGCGACACGTATTAGAATACTTCGACGCTTTCATTATCGGACTCACCGCCACCCCATATTCACAAACACGTAATTTTTTTAATCAGAACCTTGTCTATGAATACCGTCACGAACAAGCCGTAGCAGACAACGTAAATGTCGGTTACTACGTCTATAAGATTGAAACCGAAATTACGCAGAGCGGCAGCAATATTGAGGCGGGGCATTATATAGCAAGGCGAGATAGAGAAACCCGACGACTCCATTGGGACGAGTTAGACGCTGATGTTGAATATACGGAAAACCAGTTGGATCGGGATGTTGTCGCCATAAACCAGATTCAGACGGTGATTCAGACTTTCAAGGAAAAGCTCTTCACAGACCTTTTTCCGAGTAGGGAAATTGTTCCTAAAACACTCATCTTTGCGAAAGACGATTCACACGCTGAGGATATCGTCCGTACTGTTCGAGAAGTATTCGCTAAAGGTGACGAGTTTTGCCAGAAGATTACCTATCGGAGTGATAAACCGGAAGATCTCATCAGGAGATTTCGCACACAATTAAATCCACGGATTGCCGTAAGCGTTGATATGATCTCTACCGGCACCGATATAAAACCGCTTGAGTGTCTCCTCTTTATGCGTGCTGTCCGGTCCAGTGGCTATTTTGAGCAGATGATCGGACGCGGCGTGCGAACTATCAACATAGAGGATCTGCGTGCTGTCACGGGTGATGCGGAGACCAAAACGCATTTCATCATTGTCGATGCTGTCGGGGTCTATGAATCTATCAGAACCGATTCACAAGCACTTCCAGGGGATCCGTCCACGCCCCCTGAGCCAAACGGAACACCCCCAAGAGACCCTAACCAGCTAATTGATGATGTAAGCGAGGATCGCGTTATTGAAGCCGGTTTTGATGATCGAAGTTTCACACAAGTGGTTACAGTCATTCACGCCTTTAAACAATTCATTAATGAAAATGTCAACGAATTGTCAGCGTTGCAAATGCTTTGTCGGGTACCAGAGGCGCAAGGTGCCTTGACTGAAGACGACCTGAAAGCGTTAGAAGCAGCCTTGCTGCAACATTCAAACAGCTTAAGTCGAGAGTCATTATGGTTGGCTTACAAAAGACGTTCTCCAGAGCATGTTCGAGGAGAGACGGAGCAACGTACGGACCTGATATCCCTCGTGCGATTTACTATGGGGTATAATCTTTTCTTAGAGCCATTTAGTGCAACTGTCAACCGAAATTTTGAAGAATGGGTAACTGGAAAAGACTTTACGCCGGAGCAACATGAATGGCTTGAGATGATACGAAATCACATTGCCACCTCACTCGACATCCGGATGTCCGATTTTGAGTTAGCACCCTTTGCTGAACTCGGAAACGGTGCGAAAGTCTATGAACTCTTTGGAGATGATTTGGATGGTATCCTAAAGGATCTTACAGAGAAATTAGTTTCTTAGTATCACTGCTGTAGGAGCGACCTCTGGTCGCGATTAAAGCGCAAAACTGTTGTAGCATAACCTGTTAGGTTGTGCCTTGTAGGAGAGACCTCTGATCGTGATTAAAAGGTTTGCATCTCAAATTAGCTTTGTGGTACACTTTTGTTACACTCTATAATCACTTTGACGAGCAATTGGCACCGCATGCCTCTTACGCTACCACGACATCTAAGCCGGACACTCCGGATGAACCGTGCAATGTGAAAAAAGCCGTGCGTTCCATCGGAGAACGTCTCGCCAGAATCCAATAAAGGAAACTCACGTGGAGAAAATGAATCCAATGGATTTGCCTCTCAATTGGCAGATCGTAAGGTTTGAGGAAATTGCTACATTTACCAAGAAGCCAAAAGACTTACGATATTCTGAGTATAGCGAAGTCCCGTTCGTGCCGATGCGCTTGATTCCAATTGCCACATTATTTTCAAAAGAATTTATACGCAAACCAACAAACACATTCGGTAGCGGAACTTACTTTGAACCCGGGGATATTCTTCTGGCAAAAATTACACCATCTTTTGAAAATGGTAAACAGTGTATTATTCAAGAATTGCCAACACCGTTTGGTATTGCGACGACTGAAGTAATTCCAATTCGTGAAGTTGAGGGGCTTAGTGATAAAATTTATCTTTTCTATTATTTGTTAGCACCTGATGTCCGTGCTTTGCTTACAGCAAGAATGAAAGGAACAACCGGAAGACTAAGATTAGGTGCAGAAGCACTCGCCGACTTGGAAATCCCACTTCCACCACTGGCAGAACAACGCCGTATCGTAGCCAAATTAGAGGTGCTGTTTACACAATTAGACGCAGCAGTTGATAACCTCAAAAAAGCACAAGCGCAGTTGCATCGGTATCGTCGATCAATCCTCAAAGCTGCTTTTGAAGAGGAGGCGACAAAGGAATGGCGCGAAGGACATTCAGACACTTGGGAACGTATGAAACTGAGCGAATTCATCACGCTTGAGAGTGGTTCTCGCCCAAAAGGTGGAGTCCGTGGAATTCTTGAAGGAATACCCAGTCTTGGGGGTGAGCATTTGAATGCTGAAGGTAGTTTTAAGTTTGAGAAGATAAAATACGTTCCTAAAGCGTTTTTTGAATCACTGAACAAGGGACGCATTTATCCAGACGATATTATTGTTGTTAAAGATGGAGCAACAACCGGAAAAACCAGTTTTGTTGATAATGATTTTCCACACAAAGATGCTGCAGTTAATGAACACTTATTCATTGTACGGGTAGATCCAAAGGTCGCTTCCCCAAAATTCGTGTTTTATTATCTATTTAGCAGTAAAGGTCAGCAGCAAATTCTCTCAGATTTTCGAGGGGCTACTGTTGGTGGGATTTCTCGTAATTTTCCACTAAAGGTTACCGTTCCAATTCCATCGCTTACTGAACAAGCAGAAATCGTCTCTGAACTTGAGCGGCACCTTTCAGCTGCTGATGAAATTGAAGCAAATCTTGATGCCGAACTTAAACGCGCGGAACGTTTACGACAGTCTATCCTCAAGCAGGCATTCTCTGGTAAACTTGTTCCGCAAGACCCAAACGATGAACCGGCAAGCGTCCTATTGGAAAAAATCCAAACGGAAAAAGGACCTCAGCAACCGAAACGAAAAAAGACAACAACAAAAGCGAAAACAACCCTTTCAGCAAAACAAATGTCGCTTCCACTCAACTAAGGAACTATTAGTATGACACAAGATCAAATACAAGACAACACGGAAGAACCCGAGGAAATGCAGGAAACCGATCCACTTCTTGCATTGGCAGGCACATTGCAATGGGACGTGGCAGAAATAAAAAAGCAAATCCGGACCTATAAGCTACCAGAGATACGTGTGGTTGAAGGCGCATACAAAGACCATCCGGATCCGCTTATCGCATTGCTGGGTACGTTGGAATGTGATGTGACTGACCTTGGCGAACGCCACGACGACTATATTGCAGCCGCTTTGTTGGCAGAATTATGGGGAGATGCGGATGAATAATGAATTTGAATTTGCTCGGCCGCCAGCGGGCAAGGTGTTATTTAGAAAGCATGTCCAACGCGAATTGGACGAAATCCGCAAGGAAGTTGAGGAAACCTGTGCAGTGGCTGAAGACGTTTATCGTGTACCGAAATCGGCATACAAGGAAACCCTTTCTTTACTGGAACAGATGCCTCGTGATATTTCAATGCCGGACCTGATGTGGTTGGAAGATGGCGGGATTGGGTTAGAATGGAGACCCGGTGATGGTATTATTAACCCAAGTTGCTACCTTTATCCAAATAGCTGCTTTATACTCGTTGCGATAACAAACAAAAGCACTTTCAACTCAAAACCGGCTGCTGACACCGCATGAATCGACTTGGGGAAAAGTTGTTCAATGAGACTGATT
>JAJDTJ010000077.1 GCA_022827225.1 Candidatus Poribacteria bacterium
GAAGTTTGGATACCTCTTAGAATGCCATCTCATGCGCTAAAAATCAAGAACCTTTTTGAAAACAAAACGCATTTTCATAACACGCCCCGTGCTGAGGCAACGCCTTCAGCAGTGTGACAATAACTTTGATAAATGTCAGTACTTGATCTACCCGCCGCAAAACTTCCCTTGAACCTACCGGTTTGCACATCCCACAAGCGAATTTTGCTCACTGATGTGAGCGTACGTCCGCTCGCGATTGTTTCCCCATCCGGAGAATAAGCCACAGCATAGAAATAAGTGCGATAACCGGTGATGGTCTTGAGAAGTTTGCCAGTTTGAGAATCCCACAATTCGAGTTTGTCCCCGGCACCGCATGTGAGTATGTTACCATCTGGGGAATAGGCGATTGAATAGAGCCGAGACGTATGTCCAGTGATGGTTTTTAAAAGCTTCCCGTTGGTACTATCCCAAAACCGGACCGTGCCATCCCAACTCCCGCTGACAAGCGTTTTACCATCTGGCGAATAGGCGATTGTGGTAACGAAACTTTGATGGTTTAGTGTTTTAAGAAGGGCACCTGTGTTGATATCCCAAAGCCGGATTGTGTCATCATGACTCACACTCACAACCGTCCGTCCATCGGGCGCGAAGGCAACAGCGTTGATATATCTACTATGTCCAGTGAGGGTCTTTAGACGTTCTCCTGTGGTAACATCATGAATGTATACCATAGCGTCTTCTCCGGCACATGCAACAAGTTTTCCATCCGGTGAAAATGCCACAGTTTCTACCCATCCATCTGGCACAAAGATAGTCGTCAGTTGTTCACCGGTAGCGGCATGCCAAAACCTTAATGTCCTATCATCTGCACCCGTTGCGATTATCTCGCCACTCGGAGAATATGCCACGCAGCACACTCTGCCTTCATGTCCTCTGAGCGTTTTTAGGGGTTTACCCGCGTGGATATCCCATAACTGAACCGTATCGTCGTAACTACCACTCGCTAATATATTGCCACCGGGACTAAAGGCTACTGAAGTAACGGTCCCCTCATGCTTAATAAGCGTTGTTTGGGGTTTCCCAGTATCTGTATCCCACAACATGACTGTTTTATCGCCGCTTCCTGTGGCAAATACCTTGCCATCAGGACTAAAGGCTACGGATTCGACATATTCAGTATGCGCTGATAGTAGATTAATTTCTTTCCCTGTCTGTGCATCATAAATCCATGTGCCAACTGTCGTTGCAACAGCGATTTTGTTGCCATCTGGAAAATACTTGACATCAAATATTCTGCCTTTCCCGAATCGCGCTTTAGCACCCTCTGGTAAACCCCAGCGCGTGTATTCTTCAGAGAAAGCATTTACCGTGAAAATTGCATACATTACAGAAAACACAAGGAACACCAAGCGTAACTGGTTCATCATATTCATCTGTTCGCTACCTCTGTGTGTAAGTCGTTAGATCCCACAAGAAAACCGTTCCATCGTAACTGCTACTGACAAGCGTTTCACCATCAGGAGAAAACGCAACATCAGAAACCCCAAACACATGTCCAACAAATGTATGTATGGATTTTCCTGTTTGTGAGTCCCAAAGATAAACACCGGCATCGGAGCTTCCGCTTGCAAAGATGCTGCCATCTGGCGAAAACGCTAAAGCAGAAGACGTTGAAGCGGTGACCTGACCGGAATGCGGAATCGGCGGAAACCGCACTTCGCCAGTTTCCACATTCCACACTCGAATGGTGTTATCATTCCCACCGCTGACAAGGCTCGTGCCGTCCGGAGAAAACACGATGTCATAAATAGGTTTTGAATGTCCAGTGAACGTTTTCAAACGCTTGCCGGTGTTGGCATCCCATAACACAATCGTATTATCAGAACTTCCGCTGGCGAGCTGACTCCCATCTGAGGAAAACACAATAGCGTTCACGGATTGTGTATGGGCATTAAGAGTCCTTAGCAGATCGCCAATAAGCAATTGTTCACCGGTGCGAACCTCCCATAACTGAATGCTACCGTCTCGGTGCCCGGCAGCAAGCGTGCCACCATCTGGCGAAAAGTCGATACAGATGGGCTGAGACGTTCCATCAACGAAACTGCCCATAAACCGACCGGTTTGCACATCCCACAAGCGAACCTTTCGGACATTTGATGTCCTTCTAACCGCATTTGCGATTGTTTTTCCATCGGGAGAGAATGCGACAGCAAAGAAATGGGCACCATAGCCAGTGAAAGTTTTGAGGCGTTCACCGGTGTGTGAATCCCGCAATTGGAGTTTATTTCCGTCACTATAGGCGAACTTATCGCCATCCGGTGAATATGCAACTGAATAGGTCCGATACGTATGTCCAGTGATCGTTTTTAAAAGATTCCCGTTGACACTATCCCAGAACCCGACCGTGCCATCGTAACTCCCGCTGACAAGCGTCTTACCATCTGGCGAATAGGCGATTGTGGTAACGAAACTTTGGTGATTGTGTGTTTTAAGAAGCGCACCTGTGTTGATGTCCCACAATCGGATTGTGTCGTCATGACTCGCACTTGCCAGCGTGCGTCCATCGGGCGCGAAGACAACGGCATTGATATATCTGTCATGACCTATGAGGGTTTTCAAGCGTTCTCCTGTAGCAACATCATAAATGTATACCCTCCCTGTGTTTCCTGCACATGCAACAAGTTTGCCATCCGGGGAAAACGCTGTAGTTTCTATCCAGACCTCTGGCATAAATATAGTCGTCAACTGTTCACCAGTAGAGGCGTGCCACAACCTTAATGTCCTATCTCTCGCCCCACTTGCAATCATCTCACCATCCGGTGAAAATGCCACGCAGTACACGCCGCCTTCATGTCCCCTGAGCGTTTTTAGCGGTTCTCCGGTGTCAACATCCCATAACTGAATCGTTTTGTCAAAACTACCGCTTGCGAGGATTTGTGCTTTAGGACTGAACGCAACTGAACGCACACCGCTGCCATGTCCAACGAGCGTCGCTTTATTCTCTATAGTATCTGTATCCCATAACTCGATTCTGCCATCGTTATCTCCCGTAGCGAATAGGTTGCCATCCGCACTAAAAGCCACGGATTTGACGTATGCTCCGTGTGCTGGTAACAGATTAATTTCTTCCCTTGTCTGTACATCATATATCCAAGTGCCAACAGTGGTTGTCACGGCGATTTTATTGCCATCTGGAAAATACTTGATATCAAATATTCTGCCTTTCCCGAATCGCGCTTTAGCACCTGCCGGTAAACCCCAGCGAGTATGTTCTTGAGAAAAAGCGTTTGGCATAGAATTTAAATACGTCACGAAAAATAAAAGTAACACCCAGCTGAACAGATTGATTTTACGCATGAAGGTTAACTCCTTTGAACAGTGCATAAGAACATTGCTATGGATTAATCTCCCAAAAAATCATCGTGCGATCATAACTACTGCTCATGAGCGTCTTACCATCTGGCGAAAACGCGATTGGATAAATAGAGTCATTATGACCCGTAAATGTTGCCGTGAGTTCTCCTGTCTCTGTATCCCAAAGGTTGATCTTCCGATCATGTGAACTCGCTAACCTCCGTCCATCTGGTGAATACGCGATAGAATGCGTAGGTTCCTGCGGCGTAATAGATTTTAAATGTTCGCCGGTGTTCGCATCCCAGAATCGGATTATATCATCACGACTTGAACTTACAAGCATCTCTCCCGAAGGCGAGAATACGATCTCATCAACCGCACCCCCAAAGGTTTCGATAGTATTTACGGTTTCACCGGTGCTAACATCCCATAATCGGATTGTACCATTACCACTGGCACTCACAAGAATTTCCCCCGATGGAGAAAATGCCAAATCGCGAACCTCTTGTTCATGACCGACAAGCGTCCATTTTAAATCCCCTGTTTCAACACCCCACAAATGAATGACTTTGTCATAACCACAACTTGCGAGTATACCGCCATCAGGACTGAAAGCAACGGCTGTAATTTGATCCGTGTGCGCATCCATGATCGTGTGATTTTGTGCCCCAGTGTCCGCATCAAATATAGCCAAAGCACCTTGCCGGTTCCCACAGGCAAATGTTACATTATCCGGAGAATAGGCAGCACAAAAGATTCTGTAGAGTCCAACCTCAAAAGATTTTAGAAGCGTGGTTGTGTTTGGATCCCACAGTTGAAAATCGCCCGTAATTGACAAACATGCAAGGGTGCGTCCATGTGAAGAATACATGGCAAGCCGAACCACCATTGTGTTATGTCCAGTGATAGTTTGCAGAGGTCTACCGGTTGCACTATCCAGAATACGGACAGTCCCATCAGAATTGTAGCTTGCAAGTGTTTTTCCATCAGGACTGACTGACACCGAATAGGTGCTATCTCCATTTCCACCGAAGATCATTTTTTCCTGATTCTTGTTGATATCCCATATCCGAATTATTCCATGATTACTGCCATATATGAGGGTTTTGCTGTCTGGCGAAAATGCGATTGCGTTGATACGCGCTGAATCGGAAGTGATACCTTCATAGTTTGGTTCAAGCCCCATCAGGTATTCACCCGTATCGGCATCCCATAGACTAATTTTGGCATCGTAGTAACCGTAACTTGCAAGTCTTTCTCCATCAGGCGAAAAGATAACACCCGAAACCGCGTCTACATGTCCCGCAATAGTGCGTAGCAATTCGCCGGTCTTCACATTCCAAAATCGAATAAGCTCATCCCTGCTACCACTTGCAAGCGTGCTTCCATCAGGACTGAAGGCTACCGAATAAACCGTTCCGCTATGTCCAGTTAGGGTTGCTTTGATTTCATTTGTCTGAAGGTCCCACAACTTGATGGTGTAGTCGGAACTCCCGCTCGCAAGTAAGCTGCCATCTGGGCTGAAACACACTGAATAAACCGATCTGTCATGTCCAGTTAGGGTTGCTTTGATTTCACCTGTCCGAAGGTCCCACAACTTGATGGTACGGTCATAGCTGCCACTTGCAAGTGTGCTACCATCAGGGCTGAAACACACTGAATACACACGAGCCGTATGGCCCGTGAGCAAATCGAGTGTTTTTCCGGTTTGAATATCATAGATCCAAACACCTATTGAACTTCCTATAGCGAGTTGCGTGTTGTCAGGAGAGAATGCAATATCATACACAAATCCTTTTCCGACGCGGGCTTTTGCACCTTCAGGTAAGTAACCTTTTATATATTCTTGCGGGAAAGCGTTTGGTAAGCATAGCGAGGAAGAAACAAGGAGAAGTAAAGCAAACACTGCTTTCATGCAACAAACCTCCATTTTATGCGAAATTTTGTTTTGGACGCGTGAAAATTGTACCGCAAACGGAATTACAGTCGGGTTGAAATATGAAATGGGATAGCCAAGAACAGACCTCGGCAGGATTGAGAAGCAAAGAGGGACTCAATTACATGATGAGCCATATACCGATTCGCGCTGTGGTAATCCCGAGAATCGCCCCAGCAAGGACATCTGTCGGATAGTGAACCCCAAGGTATACGCGGGCGATACCGACCGTGGATGCCCACAGAAACACTGGAATCTGTAACATTGGGAAGAAACTTGCCAGAAGGGTCATCATCAGAAAGGCAGAAGCCGTATGCCCTGAAGGGAAACTAAATCGATCCGGCGGACGGACCCGAAATTCGACATCCAAAATCCGTTCAAACGGACGATCACGTTTCATCGACTGTTTAATGAGATGATAGAGAAGCCGCTCAAGCAGAAACGCTGTCGCCGCTGATAGGAGAAACGGTCTGCTAATGGTACGATCAACGGTCAGATACACGTAGATTCCTAAAAATGGGTAGAGCCACCCGTTAGAACTCCAGGAAATAAAACGAAATGAACGACTCAGGAACACGCCTTTGGCACCCAAACTAAAAATATACTGGAACAGCAACGTATCCCATCGAGTGAGACTATTTGTAAAGTGTCTTAGCATAGTGTATTAAGTAAGCAGGCACAGTTGTAAACCAACCCACTCTATTCCCTTTTCCTCTCCGTAAACGAAATTGTAACCGCACACTTGCGCCTTGCTCGAAAATATATCTCTCGGTTCAAGTCCTTCTGAATTATACAATATCTATCTACGGTTATTGTATTTAAAAAATTCGGTTATCGTTTTTAAAAATTAAAGTGTCTTTTCGTCTCAGTCGTTCCATCACCGATACACCGATTCGAGTAAAATTATAATCAAAATATGTTGCATATTCTTAACTAACATACGATTTTTAGATAAAAAAGATTGGACAAAATTGTGTCAATATACGAAGCAGGCATCTTAGATGCAGCTTCTAACACCGACGCACATAATCGGCGAGATCCTGGAGTGCTATGACCGTATAGCCATTTTCAGCGAGATACGCCACATACGCTTCAAACTGTTCCGGCTCCGTATGAACCCACGGATGCTCCAGATCCGGCACCCCGTGGAATGTAAGCACTGCGATATTTCCGTCTACGGCTTGGTCCAGTGCCCACGTAAAATCCTCAAAACGCCAATTCGGACCTGCAGCTCCTGTCGTCGGAACTAAAAGTGGATGGTGCAACGTCGGATCGTAAGCAGGACCGCGTCCACCTTCGCCATCATAAGGAAATTCAGGAGCAACACCGCGCCTCGCAAAATGGAAACCGTGTTCAGCAACCACTTCAACAGCGGCTGCGTTATGGCTATAACCCGGATAACAAAACGTTTTCGGCTGCGGAATACCGTAAGCCTCGCAGCGATCATCAATATGTATCAGATCTGATCGCAGCTCCGCTGCCAACTGCTGCGCAACGTTGCGATGGTGACGAGTGTGATTGCCGATCTCGAAACCGGCATCATCAAAATCTTCGGGATGGAAACCTCCAAGAAACGCCCAAGCAAAACCCTTTTAAGGCGGGGAGGAAATCCCGCTTCTATAGTTGAAGTTGAGGCGTGTTAGCACCCTAAACGCGTCGCGTTTTGCATGTGTTGTCAGTCGTATTCCATCTAAAGTGTAGATGGAATATCTACCTTTTGCGTTGACACCCGCAAGACGGGTTAGACCGTATTTGACGTGCTTTATCAACGTATTTTTGATAAGTCCATACCCCAGAACAGTGCCACCGTATCGGGGACGTTTTCCACTTTTCTGCGGGTTCTGCCTATGAAGTTGACGCCTGACAATCGGTATCGGTGATATACAGAATATATCTGTGTTGTCCAAAACAGAACCGCCTACAACGTGATGTGCCAGACACCAAGAATCCACACAGTGTGCGTCAAAGGTTTCTGATAGTTTCTTTGACGACTTCTTGAGTCCTAACCGATCGCGTATCTCTTTCGTCTGCCACCCTTGAAGGGTTCGCAACTGCCACTGATTTCGGATTTCGGTATAGAACCACTGCTTACCGACTTCAAGTGGACTAAACGATTGATTCCATTTCTTCGCACGTTTTATGGTGCGTGCCTTAATATCCTCTACACAGACGTGTGTGACGGGATACAACTTCGATAACCACTGAAGTATCCGAAGTTTCCAATCCCACCTCGCACGCGTCCCTGCCGGTAGCTTTTCTTTGTTAGCACCACAGTTCGTTCTGTTCTTGCGATTCGGACACTTCCGAGAGCGTCTGCCTCTCCGCAACTCACGACGCTTTTCAACTTTCTTACCCACTTTGCCGTGAGCGTCCGCCTGCACATTCAAGTAGGTATGCTTTTCTGATTTGACAGTAACTCCTTCTTTCTTACTACCGGGGTCTACACCGACAGCAATATCTTGGAACTCAGTATCCGATGGATCAACGTTTAAGCGGACACAGAAGATGCCGTTGTTCCAAAACGGTGTTGCCTTGCCTGATTTTATCCAACGCCTTGCCCGTGAAGGTTTGGTAGGCATTAGGGGGTGTTGATTCTTATCTACGACTACAACGAACATGACGTAAACCTCTTTCGAGTGTATATTTCCCCATCCAGATCACAGTATCTAAGGTGAATCAGACTTGGGGAGCATCCGAAACATCGTGCTGGCTGCCACACCAAGATACCGCGATATATTACTGTAGTCAATGAGTTACCCTCGCCCTACCTATAGCCTTGGCTGACGTATAGGGCATGCCTCGCCCTTTAGGGCGGGGTCACTAACATAAGCTTCTTTATTCGTCAGGCAATTCAGACCCTCCGTAATATAAAACGTCGCACCGAAACCGTACGACTTCAGCAGCGGCGCAACGAAAGTCGCCTGCGATTTACATCCATCATCAAACGTAAGCACAACGAGTTTGTCAGGGATTTTCTGCCGTAAACCAACTTTCATGTTCGCAAACCTTTGCCCATTGTAAAATTAACCGCCTAAATATTATACCCGCAAACTACCATTAAATCAACAGAAAATACGATCAAAACAGCGTCATTCAACCTTTACGTAACCTCTGCTGATGGCTTCCGATAACTAACCGCTATAAAAAACGTTTGACAAAAATCCTGAAATCCGTTAGAATTCTAAAAGAAAATAAAGGAGGTAGAAATCATGATTGATCGACGCGCATTTCTAAAATCGCTGGCGGGCTTGACAACCGGTATCCTTTTATCATCCGCATCCACTGAAGGGGGTGCAGAAGAAATTGCCAGCGATCGGCTTGGCCCCCTCCTGCCGACACGACGGCTCGGTAGAACCGGAGAAGCTGTTACAATGCTCACTGTCGGCGGATGGCATATCGGGGATATGCAGGAAACCGAAGCACAGAAAACTATCGAAACAGCTCTCGAAGGCGGTGTCCGATTCTTTGATACCGCAGAAACTTATCAAAATGGCGGCAGCGAGAGCCGATTGGGAAAACTTCTGGTACCAAAGTATCGCGATGATGTGTTCCTGATGTCAAAGACGACAGCGCGAAGCGCAAATGAAGCATGGACACACCTCGAAGCTTCACTCACACGCCTGAATACCGACAGACTTGACCTTTGGCAGGTACATGCCGTGCGAAACCCCGCCGATGTTGACGAACGCATTGAAAATGGGGTCTTTGATGTTATGCTCGAAGCAAAGGAAAGCGGAAAAACTCGGTATATCGGCTTTACTGGACACTCAAGTCCCAACGCTCACCAACGTGTCCTCGAACAGACCGACATTTTCGATGCCTGTCAATTAGCAATGAACCTTACCGATGTAAGTTATGAAAGCTTCATCGAAAAAGTCGTACCAACCCTCATAGAACGGAATATCGGGGTGATTGGCATGAAATCGCTGGCGAACGGTGGGTTCTTCGGCGGTACACAGCACGGACGACACGGGACGCACCCCAAAGTCGTGCCAAATCGGGTCAGCATCTCTGAAGCGGTACGGTTTGTCTTCGCACTACCCGTCAGCACGCTCGTCACAGGACCAGACAACGCAAAGCAGATGCAAGAGAAAATTGACATCGCGAAAAACTTCACCGGTATGGGAGACGATGAACGACAGAAATTGATAGAGAAGGTAGAAGATATGGCAGGAACGACGGTTGAATTTTACAAAGCCTAATCTCTTCAAAATCATTATAAAAAAAGGCAAGAACAACGTGTTCTTGCCTTTTTGTCGTACACCTACTATTTCTTTAGCGCTGCCCATGTCGTGGTGAGCTTGTCCGCCGGGGAAACGTCAAAAGCTTCATCTAAGCCATCATCCATGAGCCTCTTAATCTCATCTTCACTCAGCACCACATTAAAGATAGCGACATCGTCAATGATACCTCTGTACTTACCAGCATAGCCGGAACCGATGAGCAAATTCAGATCGCTGGGACTGGAGTCGCCACACGGGTGAGCACCACATTTCACCCATTTATCTTGACCCGTGACCTCACCGTTTTTGTACATCCTATACTCGCGTTTTGAGACATCTCTGACTTCAGCCACGTGCATCCATTCGTCATCTACGAAAGTACCAGCCAAAGGTCTCGCCACCTCTACATACGGCTGACAATTTCCGCCACAATCTCCCCAATAAAAACTCAACCGGCCATCCGGTTCTTGTGTTAAGCAGCCTTCACCACCATACGATTTGCAAACGATGTTTTGACGACCCGCAGCGACGCTTTCAGGTCTAACCCAAAAAACGATTGTCACATCGCCATCGAACTGGAGGGATTCATCATTTCCCATGTCCACAAAGTTTGAACCATCAAACTCAAGCGCCTTGCCAAATTTGCCGTCCACCCACTTCGGTTTACTCATGAGTGTACCGTCGTTCCCGTTTTCAGATGAATCCGTTGCAGTATCTCCCTTACCGTCATCAAATTTCCACATGCCTACGATGGTATCAGGGTCCAAAATAGCATCACTTGAAACAGTGAGCACACCTGCAATAAATAGAACGACTATCCCAATCCATACCAATCTGAATCTCATCTTTCTACTCCTCCTTAATAAAGGACAATAGTTGTTGTCTCTTGTAGGTAAAATGTCACGCTCAGACAAGGTCCGTAGTTTGGATTAAACCTGAGCAAACTTCAGCATTTTACCATCTCGTGTTTCGGAAGAGAGTTTTCTGTATATGATAGTACTGGTACTCGCGGAACCCCCTCAACCGCGTCGCAGCGTATTACGTATGAATAGCAACATCATAACAAAATCAAGAAAAATTGTCAAGAAAAATTTTTGTTGTAAATTTTATTGGGTTCTGTTATACTCAAAGCAATTTCTGATGTACACGGTCTGTCATGTTGTCTTTGGGCAAATGGCATTAAATGTAAACTTGATGTCCGACTTTCGCTAAATCGGGAAAGATACTATTCATCACATACAACATGCGGGTCTATCTTTTCGCGCTCCTTTTTTTTTCGTTATATATGCCTGCAAAAGCAGACGTAAAATTTACAGATGTTACGGATGGATCCGGTATCGAATTTCGGCATTTCACAGGCGCAACCGGCAAACGTTATATGCCGGAAACCATGGGCGCGGGGTGCGCCTTTTTGGACTACGACGCTGATGGGAACCTGGACATCCTGCTCGCAAACGGGACAAGCCTAACCGCCGAAAATCAAGCGGAGACCCCACAACTTTACCGAAACGTCGGAGACGGACAGTTCATTGATGTTACCGAAGCCGCTGGACTCGATGTGCCGATGTACGGGATGGGCATAACCGCCGCAGATTACGATAACGACGCAGATATCGATATCTACTTTACCAATGTCGGCAAAAACCGACTATTCCGAAACAACGGCGACCATACCTTTACAGATGTTACCGATACCGCAGAAGTAGGAGACCCGAACTGGTCAACGAGTGCCACCTTTTTTGATGCCGATAACGACGGTTGGTTAGACATCTACGTTTGCAACTACGTCGAATGGACACCCGAAACAGATATACCCTGCACTGTCCAACGGACAACTGACAATAAACGATACCGAACCTATTGCACACCGACCGTCTACGCTGGACAATCCTGTCGTTTTTATCGCAACCGAGGCGATGGTACGTTTAACGACCAGACATCTCAAGCCGGACTCTATAACCCGATAGGGAAGTCGCTCGGGGTCACACTTTTAGATTACAACCGTGACGGATGGATTGACCTCGCAGTCGCTAACGATACCGAACCGAACTTCCTCTATCGGAATAACGGGGACGGCACATTTAACGATGAAGCAGTCGTCATGGGAGTCGCTTTCAGCGAGACGGGAAAAGCACGTGGCAGTATGGGAATTGATGCAGCTGATGTCGATAACAACGGTAGTATCGCAATCGCTATCGGTAACTTTAGCAACGAAAAAACAGCATTCTTTTACGCAAAACCCGACGACATCTATTTTAACGATAGAACAGATAACGTCCAAATTGGCAACGTGAGCTACCGTTTATTGACCTTCGGACTCCTATTTTTCGATTGCGATTTAGATGGCGCGCTCGACCTGTTTTGTGTCAACGGACATATTGAACCCGAAGTACGACGCTATCAGCAGCATACACCTTACGCGCAACTCCCCTCGCTGTTCCGAAATCGCAGCGACGGGACGTTTCAAGACATCACTAAACATGCCGGATTCACCCGAACAGGCGTCGGACGCGGATGCGCTTACGGCGATTACGATAATGACGGAGATTTAGACCTCCTCGTCCAGAATAACGGAGCAACGCAAGATTACGGTAAAATTTGGCTCCTACGTAACGATACTGAACCCGCAGCGAACTACCTCCGAGTGAGAACTATCGGTACCCGCAGCAACCGGGATGGAATCGGCGCAACAATTCAAGTTAAATCAGGGAACAGGGTCCAACAACAGCGGGTACGCACCGGCAGCAGCTACTGTTCCCAAAGTGAAATGATCCTAACCTTCGGATTGGGTAACAATGAAACCGTTGAAAACCTCGAAATCCAATGGCCCTCTGGCGAGATAGACCGATACAGGGAACTCAAAGCCAATCAACTGATAGAAGTGATTGAAGGAGCGTCTCAAAAATGAGATTATTAATGTTCGGATGCCTCTTTATCATAGCTGTTGGGCTCACAAGTGGCTGTCAGAATAACGAAAGCACACCTGTAAAAAGAACGACATCCACTAAAACATCGGTTTCACCCTCCGCACAGGATTATAATAACCGTGGCATTGCTTACCAGCGCGCCGGTAGACTTCAAGAAGCAGTCTCGGCTTATCAACAGGCTATCAAGATAAAACCGACACTGATTCAAGCACACCATAATTTAGGCACCGTGTACGTCATGCAGGGCAAATTGGCTGAAGCGATTACGACCTATAAACGTGTAATTCAGTTACGTCCGGACATGGCAGCGGCTTATGTCGATTTAGGGAGAGCCTACGGATTCGCTGGGCAGCTGGATGCAGCAATCGCTGAATACCAGAAAGCACTCACCCGCGATCCTACGCTCGTCTACGCACATTACGGGATCGGCCTCGCTTACAGATATAAAGGTATGTTCTCAGAAGCCACTGCTGCACTCAAACAGGCGATGCACCTACAACCTGATTTTAACGATGCCTTGATGCAGCTCGGCTACGTCTATCGAGAAACAGAACAACTCACGGAAGCCGTAGAAGCCTTCACGACACTCACAAAAATCTATCCGAAAAACGCGAAGGCGTATCATGAACTCGGTGTGTGCCATACAAAGCAAGGGGCATACCGCGAAGCCGTCAAAGCTTTTCAAAGAGCTTTACAACTAAACCCCGAATTGGCTGAGACGCAGAATCTACTGCGAGTTGCTCAGGCGCGAGCAGCGCGTCAAAGGTAACACCTCGCCAACCGTATCTTTACGTATAAACGCGGGTCCGCCCGCAATTCCTTTTTGTTTTCAAACGGCGTTCGGAAACAAGGACATTGTATCTTACATTTAAGGTGTAGCACGCAGAGCCTTGGTCTCCGAAACTTATCAATCAATATCCGAACCTACGCTATTAACATTCTGTCTAATTTAACCCAAGTTGCTACCTTTATCCAAATAGCTGCTTTATACTCGTTGCGATAACAAACAAAAGCACTTTCAACTCAAAACCGGCTGCTGACACCGCATGAATCGACTTGGGGAAAAGTTGTTCAATGAGACTGATT
>JAJDTJ010000136.1 GCA_022827225.1 Candidatus Poribacteria bacterium
AATCAGTCTCATTGAACAACTTTTCCCCAAGTCGATTCATGCGGTGTCAGCAGCCGGTTTTGAGTTGAAAGTGCTTTTGTTTGTTATCGCAACGAGTATAAAGCAGCTATTTGGATAAAGGTAGCAACTTGGGTTAAATTACAAAAAAGTGCAACTTTTTTGCAACTCGTTTGTAGTAACGATAACCTCACTTTTTAGCAGCAAGTTTTGATGAAGATAAAATAAATATTTCGGTAATCGTTAAAGATCGCGAGCGACAAGAAACACCCAAGCAAAAACGCTCGCTCCTACCAAGAGGTTATAAGAGCGGGGTTGCAGTATGACGGAAGATAAATTCCTTGCGCTTTTCGAGGAACACAAGGCTCAGATTTATCAACACACCCTCTATCTACTCGGCAATCGTGAAGATGCGGAGGACATAACACAAGAGACGTTCATCAAGGCCTGGGAATACCGTGCTAAACTGCGTCCGAAAACTGCGCGCTCATGGTTACTAAAATGTGCACAGAATCTCTGTTTCAATTTGCTCAAGCGAGATAAATTTCAGGTGCATTTGACAGACGGAGACGATACGGATCCCGAGACGGAACTCGAAACTTTAATGCACACACATTCTGGTCGGTCAAATCCATCGCCAGATGAAATTGTGGTTCAGCAGGAGCTGTAGGATTCCGTGCATTGTGCTATCAAGAAATTGCCGCCAGATATGCGGGCGGTGATCATTATGCGGGAATTAAATGGTATGAGTTTCAAAGAGATTGCAGAGGTTTTAGAACAACCTGAAGGTACCGTAAAATCGACAGCATTCCGTGCCCGAAAGAGATTACGGGAGTTGCTGCGTCCTTATTGGAGGAATGAAGAATGAACCGATTTCCTTCGCCTCAAGATTTAACGTGTATGGAAGTCCAGGATACCTTAGAGGCATATCTTGACGACGCGTTGGATGCAGACATGTATGCGAAAGTTGCATCACATGTCGGATCGTGTGTAACGTGTCAAGATGAGGTCGGCTTGGCGCAAGCCATTAGCGGTGCATTACATGAACTTCCGAAACCGGAGCCGCCATCTGAAATCTTTGACGCGGTTGCTGCTCACGTTCGCGCGCATCCGAACAGTGAACCGAGTTGGTGGCACTGGATACGCCAACGCTTTACGTTCACTGATGCTTTAACCTTGCCACTTGCTCGCGTAGGTGCGTTGGTATGTCTCATCGGAATTATCGTGTTCGGTGCCTATCAGTATCGACAGTATATAGAAGTTAAACAAGCCTCACGCGACCTCTATTATGCGCTCGGTAAGTTAAATTACGCAGTGGAGCGGACAGGCATCGTTGTTAACGAAAAACTGCCCGATATACGAATTGGTGAAACTTCAGGTCGTCCGTTTGTGCAGATAGAAAGTGCTTCCCGCCGCGTGTTAAAAGAAAAAGAAAATATTGCATCAGCAATACATCAAAGTTTGGGTGCCATTAATCGGTTACCTGAGTATATTCCGGATATTAAACACTACGAACGTTCAGAGTATAAAGGAGACACACCATGAAAATGCAAAGACACTGGGGTTGGTTGTTCATAGTACTACTTTTTGTTGCATGGTTAGCACCGATGCAGATGGTCATCGCTGAACAAGAGAAACCCGATAAAATGAAGCAGAAAGGGCTCATCCTCCTCGATTTCCCATCACCGCTTAAGGCAAAGGTTGAAGTTAACTTAAACACGAAACTCATCAATCTGGTTACCAAATCGGTGAGCAATCAACCAGAAGTTGCCGAACTGATTCAGATGTTGGATGGCATCTATGTCCGTACCTATGATAGGGTTATCTGGGATAAGAATGGATATAACTATTTCCGAGACAGATTCAAAGAGGATAAATGGGAAGTTCTCGTCAAAATCCAGGAAAATCGTGAAGTGATAGAAATCAACCTACTTTTTGACGAAGACAAGGTTTACGGGATTTTTATCACTGTCGTCCCTGAAGCGTCTCAAGAGGTCACCTTTGTCAACATTGTCGGAGAGATCGCGCCAGAACGGGTTGAGGATTTGCTTGGAAGTTTGGGCAATTTTGGTGCGATAGATATTGATGTCGGTGGTGTATTGAAGGCGCAGGCACAGCCGCTCCGAGGGACCATTCAAAGGGAAATGCTCGCTGTAAAAGTCGAGAATCCACCGACTATTGATGGTGCCCTTGATGATACATGTTGGAAGGTTGCCCCTCAGGTGAATGGTTTTACGCATGTTCGCAGCGAAGCCCCGGTCGAGGATGACTCGGTCGTTAAACTGGTTTACACAGACGAAGCCATCTATGTAGCATGGCATCTTTATGATTCCCAACCGGATAAAATCGTTGCACATCAGAGACAGGACCATGCCAGATTCGGGATGACAGAGGATTGGGTCTCTTTTAGTATTGATCCGTTCCATACACACCGATTTTCCAACCGGACGTACTTTATGGCGAACTCTCTCGGTAAAAAATATGTCCGCTCACCGGCTCGGAACGCGAATAAGATTGAATGGATGGAGCAGTGGAATGTCGCCGCCAATATCGTCGAGGATGGCTGGGTCGTGGAGATGGAGATTCCGTGGCGAATGCTCGATTATCCTGACACAACCGAACCTATTCAGATGGGCATTAACTTTGACCGTGGACAAGCGCGGACGAATGAACATTCTTGGTGGTCCAACGTAGGTGTTCAGGAGTTCTACGAAAACGATGGACACTGGTTAAATGTCCTGCCACCACCAAAATCGCCTGGCATGCCAGGGTTGTTAGATGCTTTTGACGCTGAAAAATACGGTGTGCCAAAGGCTTTAGGGCACAATAACGATATATTTCTCACGAGCGGGGATACTTTTCGTCCGCGGATTCCCATCGGTTTAAATCGCGTTGATGGATTCCGAATCGGCGGTGGACTTCAAACTGGAAAACAGTGGTATCTGGATCCGCTCTTTTTTCCTGGCCCCGGCTCAAGGATTCGGAGAAATCAGAACGAAACCGTTGCACGAACTAACGTGAATGCGGACGATGCTGGCACGCCATATCAAACAGCCTCGAGCCCATTCCTGTTTGGTATGGCGGCGTATGCCTTCTCGAGCCGAAGCCTTCATTATCAAGCCGGTGGTGGCATCACGTCAGGCGAAAACTTGAATTTGACTTATGGATTGCAAATCCACCGCTTGACCTCTGTCAGAGATAATGACCTCTTGCTAAGCAGCAGTGAACGGTTCTTCAGAGCATTATGGGGCACCGATTTCCAAGACTATTATCTCAAGGAAGGTGCGGTGATGTCGCTGCAATGGCATCCGGGGAACGTCACACACGCACTCGGATTGTCCTTACTTTGGGAAGAGCATAAAAGTCTAGAAAATAAGATGCATTTCCATTTACGGAACTGGTCAGCAGATCCGGCACTCACCGGTCGGAGGAATGCCTTGATAGATGACGGGAGTATGCACAGTATCTCCTTAAAATATGATTTTGACAATAGAGGGAATACAGACCTAAATCACGACTTTGAGAACCGAGGCAGGACAAGCGAATGGTATAATACGTTTCTCGTGGAACATGCCAATTCGGCAATCGGTTCCGATTTCGATTTTACACGTTTCCTTGTTCATTTCCGTAACTATTACCCTATCGGGAATGGTCGAATTGACACACGTTTAAAAGTCGCAGTTGCGACGGATCCACTGCCTTTTCAACGCCAATTTGTCATCGGTGGTATCGGCACGTTGCGCGGATACTCGCTCTATGAATTTGTAGGCAATCACGGTTTCCTCTTTAATTTGGAGTACGTTCACAGTTTAGGAGGTAACCTGTTTATCGTTCCTTTTGCTGACATAGGACAAGTCTGGGACCGTTTGGAAGATGTAAAGGACATCCAACCGAAGATTAACTTAGGTGTCGGTTTCCAAAGTGGACCGTTCAGATTGAACCTTGCGAGGTCCATTGAGGAAGGGCGCGGTTATCAAGTCGACTTTAAATGGTCTCGTATGTTTTAACCCTATTGAACCGGGTGATGCCATAGTGCTCACCCGTTTCGGACTCACCGAAAAGGAACAATTCGTAGATGAAACCGACGATTATGATTCTTGGCAGTGGACACTTGGCAAATTGGGGCGCCGATCGAATCAATTATAGAATGGATGATGTACTCGCCCCCAAACGCCAAGCCGAACTTCAGCAGCTCACTGAACAACTTGCTCGTTTCAAACCGACGAAGATAGCCGTCGAAGTCGACGAGCGTTGGGATACTGAGCTTCAGGGGGAATACAACGGTTACCTACAGGGTAACTTTCAACTGGAACGGCATGAAATCCACCAGATTGGATTCCGATTAGCGAAACAGATGGGGCATCCAAAGGTCCACTGTGTAGATTATTTGCGCGATGATTCAATGATTCGCGAGGATCGGGAGGATCATTTGACAGATTACAGTGCATTTGCCGAAGCGAACAACCAAATGCATCTGTTGGGAAGCCCCGCTAAGATGGAAGGAAAAATCACGGAGGATGAAGATGGCACAATCTGGATTGAACCTGAGAAATATGAACCGATAATTGACATGTATATACAGATCAATCAAGATGAAAAGATACGTACAAACCTCCGCGACTACTTGAGGATTGCACGCATTGGTTTACAAGACCAGTATCCAGGTGCGAATTGGGTTGCACACTTTTGGTATCCTCGGAATCTCAAAACTTTTGTCAACCTCACCCGAATTACAGAATCAGAGAATGAACGTATTTTGTTAATCATCGGTGCTGGGCACTTAGGATTTCTCAAACAAATTGTGAAAGACTCTGAAGTCTATCACATTGAAAGTCCGCTCAAATATCTAAAGACGGAGGATGCTAATTGAGAGTGAAACCATACAAAAATTATGCAATGGTGTTGCTTATTGCCCTATTGTTCACGTTAATCACAAACGAACAAACTTGGGCAGAAGAAAACATACAGACCGTGAAAAAAGAACTCACCGCAGTCAAAACCGAGCAGCCACCTACTATTGACGGTGTTCTTGACGATGCCTGCTGGCAAGACGCACCGCAAGCAACTGGATTCATCGATGAGCGTACCGGGAAACCTGCAAAAAATCAATCTGTCGGTCGCCTCGTTTATACAGACACAGCCATCTACGTCGCTGTTCACCTCTACGATGATGTGCCCGATAAAATTGTCGCCCGCCAAACCAAAGACCAGACGCGAATTCGAGGCGAAGACTCGGTATCCTTCAGCCTTGATCCGTTCCATACACATCAGTTTTCTGATAGGAACTTTTTCATTGTGAATCCTATAGGTACGAAATATGCGCACCTTGCGACGGGACGCGCGGAGAAAAGTGAGTGGATTGGGTTATGGAAAGCTGCGGCACAGATTGTAGAAGACGGGTGGGTCGTAGAGATGGAAATCCCGTGGCAGATGCTTGATTATCCTGACACAATCGGACCCGTTCGGATGGGTATCAACCTCGACAGGCTGCAGCAACGGACAGGAGAAAAGTCCTGGTGGTGCAATTTGGGCGTTAACGAGTTTCGCGAGAACGATGGCCACTGGATTGACGTACGACCGCCGCCACGAAAGCGCGAACTAAAGGTTTTACCGTATCTGATAGGCGGCGTCAGCGAAACAGAAACTTCTGTAGAAATGACTTCCGAATCGCGATGGGAATATACTGCCCGCGCAGGCGCGGACATCCGTTATGAGGTTACGCCGCAGCTACGGCTCATCGGCACAGCCAACCCAGATTTTGAGAACATTGAACAAGCCGTAGAAGGCATTGATTTCTCCTACGGTGAACGCTATGTACCGGATCGCCGTCCCTTCTTTTCGGAAGGCGGCAACGTCTATCGCCTCGGTCGCCTGTTCCATTCACGGCGAATAACAGATATGGACGGAGGGCTTAAGCTCTTTGGTAAACTCGGGAAAAACACGTCTGTCGGCACCTTAGGCACCTATCACCGGAACAACCAGAACGTTATTCTTCAAGCCTCACAATCATTCACAGCGACATCGAATATCCGCGCGGCGTTCCTTTCGCATCATCACCGAGACGTCGGGCTGAACAATGTCGGTTCTCTTTCCGGAGATGTACGCTACGGTAAGTTTTCAGGGCGTTCTCGTTTCGTCCAAAGTTGGGACAGCGAATCGGGCGGAAGGGATGGGTTCGTCAATATAGGCTACAATGGATCGCTCTTTCAACAGGCTCTGACCGCATTTTTTGTGGATTCAGATTTCGTCAACAGACTCGGATACTACCCATTTACTGGTTATCGCGGTGTAAGTTTAGCGAGTTATTTCGTTAACGAATGGCGTGAAGGATTTTTCCGCAGAGTCTCCGCCTCTGTCCAAAGTCAGATCTCTAATACTTATGAAGGTGAGGTTTTCCGGCGTGACCTGTTCATATCTTCAATTATCCTAACGCATAGTGATTATGCACTTGCCGCTGGCTGGAGAGGCGGGCAATTTGAAGAATTCAACGATAGCGTTTTCAGCATCGGATTACGTGCGCGCGCTTCTGACAGGTTCAATAATATTGGTATTACCTACAATTGGGGTGAACAAGCAGGTGAGCGGATTCATCGCATCAGCGGAAATCTAAATCTCCGCGCCTACGGTTTCACTGCAGGGTTCTCCTCACGCATCCAATGGCATTTTGATCGGCGATACCAACAGATTCTAACCCTCACTTATGATTTCAATCCCGCCTTAAGCCTCGGCAGCCGATTAATTTGGCAAGTAGAAGGCGTTAATATCTATTTTGCATTGCGCCGTTCTGGCTACGCTGGCACGGACTTCTTCGTTATCCTCGGCGATCCAAACGCTTTGGAATTCAAACGGCGTTTCGTTACTAAGGTGATTCGGGCATTTTAGGTTTTTCACTATAGTAAAGCCCGAAGATATGTGAGCACTCCACAATAGGTCCCCACACGACACGCTCGTAGGGGTTGGGTAACCCAACCCCTACGGTTCCCCTCGCGTGTGAAAATACTTATGAGCTTTACTATAAATTCGCGTAAGTTCTACTTTTTTTAAACCGCCCCCCAAAAAATCTTGCTCTTTAAGGTTAAAAATCAATTGGGAGCTGTTTATGCGATACGATTCATCATTACATCCAAACTTGACAGATGAAGAACTTATTAGGCGTGCCCAAGCCGGTGATGAGTCTGCATTTACGGAGCTCATGTCGCGTTATCATCAACGCGTATGGAAAGTGGTTATCGCAAATTCGAGGCAACGTCGCGATGCGGAAGAAATTCTCATGGACATTTGGAGATCCGTCTGGGAAAACATCAGCGGATTGCAGAGCGTTGAACGTTTTGGTGGATGGTTGAAGCGTATCGCTTACAACGCTTGTAAACGGTATTACACTTCTGTCCAGCATTCGCGGAGCGAAATTCCACATACCGACTTAACCGATTACATCGATCAAAGTGCTGTTGCCCGTTTTCGGGAAACGGAACTCTACGACGATGTCCGAGAAGCCGTGTATCACCTGCCGGATAAAGTGCGCCGTGTTGCGGTACTCTACTATCTGGAGTTGTGGAATATCGGAGAGATCCACGCTGAACTCGGAATCGCGATAGGGACAATCAAAACGAGACTGAAACAGACACGCGAACTCCTGCGCAAGGAATTCGGTGTCGAACCTGAAAGAGGGAGAACTATGTCAACCAAACGAGAAGGATCGAAACACATTCTACCGAAAATTAAAGTTATTGGTGTCGGTGGTGCAGGCGGAAACGCTGTCGAACGGATGATTGAAGCAGGTTTGACAGACGTTGAATTTTACGTTGTGAATACGGACCAGGAAGTACTTGACAAGCATCATGACGCGATACCGGTACAGATCGGTGTTAATACCACGCAAGGACTCGGTTGTGGCGCGGACGCAGAAATCGGTAGAAAGGCAGCCGAAGAGGATCGCGAAAAACTCCACAGCATTGTTGCGGATGCGGATGCCGTTTTTATTATAGCGGGTATGGCGGGTGGAACAGGGGCGGGTGCTTCGCCTCTGATTGCTTCCATTGCTCGAGAGCAAGGTGCTTTAGCAGTAGGTATTGTGGCACAACCGTTCAATTTTGAGGGTCAGCGTCGCATCGAAAAAGCAGAACACGCATTACAGGAACTCCGCGAAAGTGTTGATTCTGTTGTCGTGGTATCGAACCAACGGCTTCTTGACGAAGCGGATCGGGCAATGAAGATACGCGAGGCGTTCCATCTCAGCGATGAAAAGCTGCTCCGAGGTCTTGAAAGAAGTATATCGGAATTTCATTCCAGTGCCCTGCCCCGGGCGACCTAACTTTTTTAGGTAATGCCAGAAACACTTTTTCTCCCCTTTTTATTGTAAAATCCGAAAATACGTGCAATTCCATGATAGGGGTGCCGTGCCATACACTCGTAGGGACTGGGTTCTCGTAGGGACTGGGTAACCCAGCCCCTACGGGGTGTATAAATAATTATGGGCTTTACTATAAACGTGAGGTCCAAATAAAAAAAGAAAGGCGAAATAATGCACACTGAAATGTTAAGAAGTATTGAAGATGTCCTATCAATAGAACTCCTCACGCTATTTGATCCAATTGCTGCTTCCCCAGATGGGACACGACTTGCTGTTGCTGTCCAAAGTTATTCCAGAAAACGCGTAGGAGCTGGAATTGATGATGAGTATCTTCCAACCGGTTTAGATGGCTTGCAGGAAGGCAGTGAAATTTGGCTTGTTAATGTTCAAAGTGGCGAATCTCGGAATCTCACACCGAACTGGGGAACAAGTTACTGCCCTGCTTGGTCGCCAGATGGAAAAAGACTGGCTTTTTATTCGGATAAACATGAAACAGCCCAATTGTGGATATGGGAGGTCGGCGAAGATGAACCACAACTCGCGAGTGATGTCATGATTCGACCTTTTTTGGCGTTCACACCCCCACCGCTCTGGACACCTGATGGAACGCGTATTATCGTTAGGCTGCATGCAGAAACAGAGATAGGCGAAGAACCACCTCCAGACCAAGAAAAGGCATCAGTGTCAGTCTTTACGAGCCCTATTGTTGGACAATCGAAAAATGAATTTCGACCGCGGCGAACCGCATGGTTTGATGCGAGGTATCGCGCAGACATTGGCATAATAACGGTTGCGACAAGGGAAGTCCAAACGTTAGCGCACGGATTCTACCCATCCGGTATTCGCGTCGCTCCAGATGGAACATCCGTGGCGTTTATGAGTTTTCAAGGAATAGAAAGTAACTCCCAACTATTTTACGATCTCTATCTTTCACCTCTGAAGGGTGGTCCCCCGAAATTACTCGCTGACTCGCTGAAATCTGGCTGGGGACTTTCGTTCACTTGGTCGCCAAATGGACGCTACATTGCGTACATGACAGAGGACAAAGAAGCAAAAGATGAACTTCTCCTCATTTCAACAGTTGATGGTAGCCAGCTGAATCTCACTCAAGACACCGATATTGAACTGACAAATGGTTCGCACCCACCTTTATCGCCTTTATGGAGTTCAGATAGCAAACATCTATTCTGGGTTGCGCGAGGCGATCTCTGGCGAATCTCTGTCGCTGATAAAACTGTTGAGAAACTGACAGATGGATTTGACCGTCATGTTGTCCGGATTGTTCGTTGTGCCCAAGCAGACACCGTCTGGACACCGAACGACGCTGAAGTGATATACATTCATACAGTACACTTTGAAAGTGCTCAACACAGTTTTCATCGCGTCAATCTGAAAACGCTCGAAATTACGCAGTTGGTTGAAGAAAAGCGTAATTACAATCCTATGGGTAGAAACATGGATGTAGCACCGCAAACGGGAGACATTTTCTACAGCATTGAGGATGTCCGTCATCCGCCAGATGTGTGGGTAGCGGATGCCAACTTTCAAAATCCACGGCAACTCACCCGGCTGAATCCAAACATTGAAACAGAATCGCTCGGCACTTCACAGATCGTCACTTGGCAGACACCCTCTGGCAAGAATCTCAGAGGTGCCTTGTTGCTCCCACCGGACTACGTAGAGGGTAAATGCTATCCATTAATTACGCAGGTCTACGGTGGTCATTACCTCTCATATCAATTTAACGATTTCGGCACAGATCGCCACGGGGGCAATTTTCTGCTAACGAACCAAGGTTACGCCGTCCTTCTTCCTGACACGCCTATGGAAACCAACGCGCCTGTCCAGGAGTTAACAGAGATGGTGCTCTCTGGTATAGATACGCTAATTGACATGGAAATTGCCGATCCTAACCGTTTAGGGATAATGGGACACAGTTATGGCGGTTACTGTGTCAATGCACTAATTACACAAACACCGCGGTTTGCTGCAGCTGTCAGTAGTGCCGGACGTGGGAATTTAATTAGTTCCTACGGACATTTGACAGAAGAGGGAGATAGCCAGTGGATTCATTGGACAGAAAGCGGACAAGCCAAAATGGGAGGATCGCTTTGGGAATTCCGGGACCGATATATTGAAAACTCACCGATCTTTTTCCTTGACAAGGTGGAAACGCCGCTGTTGTTGGTTGTTGGTGCTTTAGATGTTCCTGCTGTCCCACAGGCAGGGGAAATGTTTTCGGGTTTGCGCAGACTTGGGAAAAAAGCCGTTTTAGCACGATATGAAGGCGAAGGACACTCACAAGTCACAACATGGCGATACGCAAATATAGCTGACTATTGGCATCGGGTGCTTTGTTGGTTTGATGAACATTTTCCAGAAGATGATATATCCTAACCCAAGTTGCCATCATTGTAGCACAAGCTGTACGAAGTCCTGTAGGTTGGGTTGAATGGCGTTGAAAACAACCAGAACTTTATCCTCAGTGCCTCCCAATCCCTTACTGCGACATCTAAAATTGGTGCTGCGTTCCTATCACACCACAAACAAGGTAATCCGTCAAACAACGTAGGTTCTGTATCAGGTAACGCGCGACGCGGAAGATTTTTAGCATTTGGCGAGCTCACCCAAAGTTGGATGGATGCGTCAGATGGAAGAACAGGGGGCATCGGTTTGAGTTACAAAGGTCACCTCATTGAAGCGGTTTCAAGAGCTTTTTTTGTAGATCCAGATTTTGTGAATAATCTCGGTTATCATCCATTTTTTTTAAACCGCCTCGCAAAAAATCTTGCTCTTTAGGTTAAAAATCAATTGGGGACTGTTTATGCGATACGATTCATTACTATATCCGAACTTGACAGATGAAGAACTCATTAGGCGTGCCCAAGCCGGTGATGAGTCTGCATTTACGGAACTCATGTCGCGTTATAGTCCACTTATATGGAAAGTGGTTATCGCAAATTCGAGACAACGTCGCGATGCCGAAGAAATTCTGATGGACATCTGGAGATCCGTCTGGGAAAACATCAACGGATTGCGGAGCGTTGAGCGTTTTGGTGGATGGTTGAAGCGTATCGCTTACAACGCGTGTAAGCGGTACTACACCTCCGCCCAGCATTCGCGGAACGAAATTCCACACACCGATCTAACAGATTACATCGATCAAGATGCTGTTGCCCGTTTTCGGGAAACGGAACTCTACGACGATGTTCGAGAAGCCGTGTATCACCTGCCGGATAAAGTGCGGCGTGTTGCGGTACTCTACTATCTGGAATTGTGGAATATCAGAGAGATCCACGCGGAGCTCGGAATTGCGATAGGCACAATCAAAACGAGGCTGAAACAGACACGCGAACTCCTGCGCAAGGAGTTCGGTGTCGAACCTGAAAGCGGGAGAACTATGTCAACCAAACGAGAAGAATCGAAACACATTCTACCCAAAATCAAGGTTATTGGTGTCGGTGGTGCAGGCGGAAACGCTGTCGAACGGATGATTGAAGCCGATTTGGCAGACGTTGAATTTTACGTTGTAAATGTAGATCAGCAAGCACTCGAAAAGTGCAAGGAGGCAATACCGGTGCTGATCGGCGTTAACACCACACCGGGGTATTGCGGAGCGGATCCGGAAGTAGGGAAAAAGGCAGCTGAGGAAGAGAAAGAAAAACTCGCGGCCATCGTTGCAGACGCAGAGGTTGTCTTTATCATTGCTGGAATGGGCGGCGGAACCGGAGCAGGTGCTGCGCCCCTGATTGCTTCCCTTGCTCGAGAACAGGGGGCTGTAACACTCGGTGTTGTGCCGCGTCCGTTCAATTTTGAAGGTCAACGTCGCGCCGAACAGGCAGAACAAGGATTACAAGAGTTTCGAGGAAATGCTGATTCCGTTCTTGTGGTACCGAACCAACGGCTGCTTGACCGGATGGATCGGTCATTAAAGATACCTGAAGCGCTCAGTCTAAGCGATGAAATGCTGCAAAGTATCACGGAATTTCATTCCAGCACCGGACATAATGCTCCTTTTTCGTGTCGTATTTCCAAGGAAATCGTTTCTATTTTTCTGCGAATTTTAATTTTAAGCAGTGGCGAACTCGTAGAAAAAGCACAAGACTGAACAGGAGACCAACGGTTTCCTATTCTACAGAAGAGGGTGTCTGACTAGAAACCGTGGTTATTTCAAAATTGTCCAAACTTTAGTATAATTAGCATACGGGTTCAACCCTTTAGAGATGCTTTGATGAGGATTAAGAATCAAATTCTTAATCCTCATTCAATTATAGGGTTAGCAGTATGTATTACTAACACTCCGAGATGTTCCACAATCGGTGGTTTATTATCCCTTGGTAATCAGATCCCACAAAACAACCTCTAAAAAATTCAGTTTTTGCATCTTTTTTTTTTAAAATGCAATCTTTCTACCCAAAATTTCGTCTTTAAATAATAGAAGGTGTAAACTGCACCTTATTGATTATAGTAGATTCCGAAAATATTTGCACACTTTTGTTCCAACGGGCGAGGCAACCTCGCCCCTACGTGGTGCCTTGTGCAAGGACAGGTGTAATTAATAACGGGTTTTACTATAATTGCATAAAACGTGGCTTATGATCAAACTTTTTGGCGAAGGTATACATGAACCAATCTGTTCATTAAGGGGAAATTTCATGGAAAGAGAAGAAGATGTTCAACTGATTCGCAAAATTTTATCGGGTGACGAGGCTGCGTTTGGCATCTTGGTCGAGAAGTATCAAAAGAGCGTTCATGCCCTTGTATGGCGGAAGATTGGCGATTATCACTATGCTGAAGATATTGTGCAAGACGCTTTCCTTCAAGCATACAAAAAACTCTCGACCCTTAAAAATCCGAATCAATTTGCCGGGTGGCTCTATGTTATCGCAAATCGGCTTTGCATTGATTGGACGCGAAAGCAGAAGTCACTACGGAAGCGAAAACCTGCGATGCAATCTTTGGAGGACACACGTCGAGAAGAAATTGAAAAATCCTCTTATACGCACTACATATCAGAGCAGCAGGTAACAGAGAGAACAGAGTATTGCCACAAGCTTGTCCAAAAACTTTTGAAGAAACTACCAGAGAACGAGCGCACGGTCGTAACACTCTACTATCTTGACGAAATGTCAACGAAAGAGATTGGCAAATTTTTAGGGGTGTCGGCGAATACAATTGTGAGTCGACTCCATCGAGCGCGAAAGCGTTTACAAGCAGATCAAGAACGCTTGATTCAAGAAGTTCTTGATGATGTACAGTTATCAGAAAATCTGAAGGAGGATATTGTGAAACAATTAGAAAGTATTCAGAGCACGTTTGATTCATTCATGGCGCAAGCAAAATCCGATCCGACATCCGGGGCGGACATTCTGACAGAGGCACACGACCAGGTTGAAGAAGCCCTTAAGGGTGAAATCACGTCCGAGTTGGCGCATCTCGCTCATGAGATATACAAGTATATGGGCAAACCTGGCATAGAAAAAAACGTTTCTCTGCACCGTAGGTATCTGAATGTGGCTTCAGACAATAAGGAACGTTTCTGGTCGCATCGACAGTTAAGTGTTAACCTTGCTATGCTTGGGCGGAACAGGGAAGCTATCGAGGAACAGGTTCGGCTTTATCGCTGGGCGTGCGAGCACATGTCAGATGCGGATGTGTTATATGTGCTTAGCAGTTGTTTAGAGCACGCTAGATGTTGGAGGGCGGAAGGGCGTATTGATGACTGGGTTCAGCTTTATAACGAGGCATCTCAACGCTTAGAGAACCCTGAATTGAGTCGCTACGATCGTTGCAATTTCCTGCAAATCGGATCAGAAATCTTACGCGCTTACGGTCGGTCAGATGAGACGCTTCTTGGCATGGAAAAGTTGGAACGTTTCAACGACGAACCCGATTGGGAGCATTATTTCAGGTTCTGGTTGGCTGTCCGAACGAATTGGCTCTTGGTGTATAGTGGACGGGAAGATTGGGATCGTTTCGATCAAGCACTTACGGAAGTCAGCACGTTTATCGAAGGAGAGATGGAAAAACGGGATGCCGGTCATTCTGTAAACCTCGGCAACCTTCATTGGGCTGCGCACGACATCGGTTGTTGCTTAGTGTGGTTACAGAAGTATAACGAGGCGAAACGTTTCCTGCAAGTTGCTATTGATGTGGACGAGGTCAACGATTATGGACACTTCATGCTCGCTGTGAGCATCTGGGCATCTGAACGGAACCGCGAGAAGACTTTACATCATTTAAAATTTGCGCATGAGATTGTCCTGGCTGCTTGGAATCGCGGTAAATATTACCAAATGTTCCTTGGGACACCTGAATTTGCGGATGTAAAGGATGATCCAGAGTTTCTGAAGGCTCTGGGACAGAAATAAGAGAGTTTTGATATTGTAGTGGATCCTAAAAATAAGTAGCCATCTTTGTAGCATAACCTGTTAGGTTGTGCCAGTCTGAATGCCTGTTATAGGCATTCAGACTATTTGAGTGTGCCCAATTAATTATAGGTTTTACTATAAAAGGAAGCCTTCATGTTAACGGTGCTTATCCGCCGAGAACTCCTTGACAATCTGATGACGTTCCGCTTTGCCGTAGCTGTCCTCATTATGTTGTTGCTTGTTGTTGCCAATACTGTTGTGGTTCTTAAGGATTATGAGCAGCGACTGATGCTCTACAACGATGCTGTCAAAATGCATCAACAGCAGCTGCAGGAGAAAAAAACTTATTCAGCAGGCATCACATACGCAGGTGAGTTGCGCATCAACCGTCCCCCCAACCCGTTGAGCATTTTCAACACTGGATTCGATAAGCGGATCGGAAACAAGGTAACGGTATCCCATACTTATGTGCCATCGCTGTGGGATTCCGGGTGGCATGGGTCGAACCCGTTTATGGATATGTTCGTTTCCATGGATATCGTCTTTATCTTCGAGGTGATCCTGAGCTTGTTAGCACTGGTTTTCGCCTACGATACCCTGGCCGGAGAATATGAGCGGGGCACATTACGTCTGGTTTTGACGCATCCCGTCAGTCGCGGGCATATCCTGCTTGCCAAATACGTTAGTGCGATGCTCTGCTTACTCGTGCCATTGCTAATAAGCCTGCTCTTTACCGTCATCTTGCTAACGACGACCCCCTCTATTTCTCTGAATACCGATGATTTTTTAAGGATCGGCGGAATTATTTTCGCGTCCGTTGCGTATCTGTCGGTATTTTACCTCATGGGGCTGCTGATTTCGGCGGCGACACGTCGAACGGGGACTGCGTTGATGCTCGCTATGTTCGTCTGGGGGTTTCTGGTGTTAGTCTATCCAAACGTCATTCTTGCTGTGATCCCTCGCCCTGAGGCACCGCAAGCGCGCGCCGCCTCCGCTTTTAGTCAAATTGAACAGATGTGGGAGGGAGAATTCGGGAGGGAATGGCGGCATTTCCTCGAAACCGACGCGCTCCCAGGAATAGATTGGAATCTTGGACTAAAGGGCAGTGGATCCGAACCTTACGCCTACATGTGGAGGGACCCCCGGACACTACAATACTCCTTTGAAGTTATCCTAGCGTTTGAAGGGTTTGATGACAAAGAAGAACACAAGATACCTCACGCGCAGAATCATTTCCGTTTTCTCGGTCAGTTGGTTACCCGTACAGCCGACCAGACATGGATTATCCGAAAACCTGCGCTGGAGGATATCTTCATTCATCCGGCAAATGTGAAGCGAATCTGGTTGAAACTTTCGCCCGTCGGGTTGTATGATGCTGCAACACAAGCATGGACTGGCACTGACTTGCACGGTGTCAGAGATTTCTTCGACGCAGCAAGACGATACAGGCAGGAAGTGATCAACGCTCTCTACGATAAAGAGGCGTTTGGATCTCGACAGTGGTTCTCCTCAGACAAAGGCGCAGCGGATTGGAACATTCTCCCACAGTTTTCTTTTCAAAGGGTCGATGTGAACACAAACGCTAAGCGAGCATTGCTGGATGTAGGCATCCTGCTCATGATGAATGTTGTTATCTTCATCTTGATATTTCTGATTTTCGTCAAAAGCGAAGTATAGGAGAGTTGTCAGTACGCTCACTGCGTTCGCTTTCAGTCTTCAGTTTTCAGTTAAGCCTTATGGCAGTCGAAAGTGTATTGAATGCCACGAACCCTTAACTGACAACTGAAAGGATTACGCAGTAATCCGGACTGATAACTGATAACTATTAAAATGTGGCATATCGCAAAACGTGAACTCTATGATAACCTGAACAGCCTCCGATTCGCGCTGGCAACATTCCTGCTCCTGGGTTTGATGTTGACCAATGCCGTTGTGCATCTCCGCGAGCACCCAGAGCGAGTTCAGATGTATAGCGAGAAGGTCGCTGCGCATCAAAACCGTTTAAAATCTCATGCCAACGCAAGTTTCTATGAACTTGCGCAAAAGGGGCCTGGCACGCTTCACAAAAAACCATCCGCCCTCCACTTCTGTACAGGGCGCGGTGCAGCATTTTTGTCAGTACATGTAAGCAGCATTCAGAGTTGGAGTTGGGATGAGCGGGGTTTAGAGGGATTATGGTCACTGTGGTATCCATCAGCCACCCCCAATCGGAACAACGTTGACCCAGATGTTACCAAAGTGGACTGGGGTTTTATCATCGGTTACGTCTTAAGTCTTCTCGCCCTCCTATTCACCTTCGATTCAATCTCCAGTGAACGTGAACATGGTACATTGCGATTAATGTTAGCGAATGCAATTCCGCGGCACACTGTACTGATTGGCAAATTTTTAGGGGCATTGATAAGCATTAGTATTCCATTTACACTTGCGGTATTGGTGAACCTCTTGGTGATCGCTACGTCAAGTGATGTTTATCTTGGTGCAGATGCGTGGGGACGTTTAGGCATCATCTACTTTATCGCGCTCCTTTACACCTGCCTTTTTCTGGCATTAGGTTTACTGGTGTCGGCACGTGTGCAACGGAGCGCAGTCAGTCTTGTGATACTTCTGTTGGTTTGGGTCACGCTTGTTGTTTTTATGCCGGGCACACTCGCTTCAATCGCGGGGCGCTCTTTACCGCTTAAGTGGGAACGCGGTTCGCAACGTTTCTTTGAACGTAGGGCAGAATTCGACGCTCGTTGGCATGAGGCACATGGGGATCGAAGAAAACAATTACAATTGTCAGGCGAGTATGTTACCAAAGACGCAGAACAGCGGGAACACGCGCACGAAGCACACTTAAAACGGCGGATTTCTCAGGTGAAGCGGGCGCGCGCCATCACCCGTTTTTCGCCTGTCACAATTATGGAGCATCTCCTTGAGTCGTTCGCCGGAACCGGTTTTGAGCGGCATCTACAATTCTTAGAGAATGTTCAATCTTACGCTCGACAATTCCGCGAATTCATTGTTGACACCGATAGCGCGGATCCAGAGAGTCTTCATATCTTTGGTATTCGCGAAGGTGTGTCACAGAAATCCGTCAATCCAGAAGCCGTTCCCAGATTTGAAGACACACTCAACTTTCGACGTGATTTCAACGCTGCAGCAGTAGATTTGTTGTTGCTAACGCTATTTTTTGTTGGTTTTTTCTCCGGAGCGTATCTGGCGTTTGTACGCGTTGAAATTTAGCGTGTAACTTTCAAGTTTCCTATTTGCAAAGAGCCGGACGTTCCCAGCGTTCTTTTTTGGATACTGCCCGCCAGAAGCATTTGGACTGACCTTTTGCCGTTCCATCCATCCATCATCCGAACTTATAGCAAAATCTACATAAGGCGATATCCATGCTTTGTTCATGACAGGGTTATTCAATTCTCAATTTGGATATTGGTTTTGCTTTACATAAGTAAACATTCTTAGGAAGAATCGCGAGCACAGCTCGCTCCTACCAGGGAATCATATTTACATAAATAAAGTGAGTATGTAAAATTGAATGGCCCTGTTGTTCGTGAACGGTTTGATTGTATTTTTTTCAATCGGTATGATATAATATATACCGCTTCGTCTTAGGACAACCTTCACGATACACCGCTTACATTGGGAGCAATTTTATGAACCGCCTGTGGGTACCACACAAATTTGTGTTGATTCTCCTTATATTCACAGTCTTGTGTTTAACAGCACAGGAAACCAAAGCCGAAAGGGATACAGAGATGGAAAAAAACCGGATCCAGATTTATACAGAAAACCCACGTTACTGGCAGTATAAAGGCGAACCGATCCTGCTCATCGGCGGTTCCGTCGAGGACAACCTATTCCAGATTCCGAACCTCAAAGAACATCTTGAGTTGTTAAACGCCGTCGGTGGCAACTATGTACGGTCTACGATGAGTTGGGTCGATGAAGGCGATGTGCCACCCTTCAAAAAAGTCGGCGATCTATATGATTTGAATCAGTGGAACGACGAATTTTGGAACCGTTTTCGGAACTTCATCACGTGGACTCACGAGATGGATATTATCGTTCAGATTGAAGTGTGGGCAACCTTCAACTATTATCGAGAACCTTGGGCTGCTAACCCTTTCAATCCAAAAAATAACAGCAATTACACCGCAGAAGAGACAGGATTACCGACTGTCGTCAAAAGCCATCCGGTAGCAACTGAGAACAACTTTTTTTGGTCTGTACCGAAAGAGCGCAATCAGGAAATCGTCTTGAAATATCAGGAAAAGTTTGCCGATAAACTCCTCGCTGAGACGTTGCAGTATGGACATATCCTCTACTGCATGGACAACGAGACTGCCGTCACGCCTGCATGGGGTGAATATTGGGCGACGTATATCCAGAAACAGGCAGCTGTCGCTGGACGCACCGTTGAAACGACGGAGATGTGGGACCCGTGGGATTTATCACACAAGAAGCATAAAGCGACGTTTGACCACCCCGAAACCTACTCGTTCTGTGATATATCACAGAATAACCATCAGAAAGGGCAGCGGCATTGGGATAACGCTCAGAAAATTCGAGCAAAAATTTCGCCGATCCGTCCTATCAATAATATTAAGATTTACGGTGCTGATACAGGAAAATATGGGAGGACGCGAGATGGGTTAGAGCGGTTTTGGCGAAACATTTTCGGCGGATTCGCATCGGCACGGTTCCACCGTCCAGATAGTGGAGTTGGTTTGAGCAAAATAGCACAAGCACACCTTAAGAGTATGCGAATGCTCACAGACAGTATGGATATTTTTACATGCGAACCCCATAACGATCTGCTTTCCAAGAGGGCAGAAAACGAAGCGTATACCTTCGCGAATCCGGGACAGGAATACGCTGTCTACTTCCCAAACGGTGGCTCGGTCGATCTCAACCTGAGTACAGGTGAAAAGACAGAAATCAAAAAGGTAACAGTCAGATGGCTAAATATCGCTGAAAGCGAATGGATACAGGAAAAGGAAATTACGTTCAACGACAGCATAGCACTCTCTGCGCCGACCGCAAACCATTGGATAGTACTCTCTGCGCCGACCGAAGACCATTGGGCAGTCTTAGTTCAAGTCAAATGAGATGTATTCATATTCAAGAGGGAATCTTATGAAAAGCCTGTGGCGAGCACGCTTAGTTATCAACAAATTTGTGTTGCCTCTACTTATATTCGTGTTCGTTTGTTTAATAGTAGCATGGGAGACCAAAACCGAGAAGGATACAGAGATGGAAAAAAACCGGATCCAGATTTACCAAGAAAATCCGCGTTACTGGCAGTATAAAGGTGAACCCGTTCTGCTCATCGGCGGTTCTGTTGATGACAATCTGTTTCAGATACCGAATCTCAAAGAGCATCTTGAACTGCTGAAGTCTGTCGGTGGAAACTATGTTAGGTCTACGATGGGATGGACAGAGGCAGTCGATGTGCCTCCGTTCAAAAAGATCGGTGATCTGTATGACTTAAATCAGTGGAGCGATGAATTCTGGATGCGTTTTCGTAACTTCATCCAATGGACGCACGAGAGGGATATTATCGTCCAGATTGAAGTGTGGGCAACTTTCAACTATTATAGAGATTATTGGGATGTCAATCCATTCAATTCAAAAAATAACAGCAATTATTCCGCGGAAGAGACAGGCTTACCCACTGTCGTCAATAGCCACCCAAGTGCAGCGAAAAATAACTTTTTCTGGTCTGTGCCGAAAAAGAACAATCAGGAAATAGTCCTAAAATATCAACAAAGATATGTGGATAAACTTCTTGACGAGACGCTTCCTTATGGACACGTACTCTATTGTATGGACAACGAGACCGCAGTTACGCCCGCATGGGGTGAATACTGGTCAAATTACATCAAGAATCGAGCAGCCGAGGTTGGACGTGGCGTTGAAACGACTGAGATGTGGAATCCGTGGGAAATACACCATAGTCAACATAGAAATACAAAAGATCATCCAGAAACCTACTCATTCTGTGATATATCACAGAATAATACTCAGAAGCGTCAGACGCATTGGGATAATGCACAGAGATATCGGGCAGAACTTTCACCGATCCGTCCTATCAATAATGTTAAGATTTACGGCGCTGATACCGGGAAATACGGTAAAACACAAGATGGATTAGCGCGATTCTGGCGAAACATCTTCGGTGGATTGGCATCAGCACGGTTCCACCGTCCGCCGAACGGACTCGGTTTAAGCAAAACAGCGCAAGCGAGTCTCAAGAGTATGCGAATGCTCACAGCCAAAGTGGATGTGTTTAAGTGTGAGCCGCATAATGACCTACTTTCCAAGAGAGCAGAAAACGAAGCGTATACCTTCGCGAATCCGGGACAGGAGTACGCTGTCTACTTCCCAAACGGTGGCTCGGTCGATCTCAACCTGAGTAAAGGTGAAAAGACAGATAGCAAAAAGGTAACAGTCAGATGGCTAAATATCGCTAAAAGCGAATGGATACAGGAAAAGGAAATTCTCTTCAGCGACAGCATAGCACTCTCTGCGCCGACCGCAGACCATTGGATAGTACTCTCTGCGCCGACCGAAGACCATTGGGCAGTTTTGATTCAACACAAGTAAAATCGCACCTATAGCCGTTTATAATTTAAATAAGAAACCGTTTACCACTGTCTCTACAGTTCATGAATTGTTGCTTCAAGTGTCGCGATATCTACAACGGCAACCGTTGCTTTTCCTGTTGTCCATCCGCCTGTTTCACCCGGATTGAGCAATAGAGATTCCCCCTTTTGGATGTCTATCTGATGGGTGTGGCCGTAGACGACGATGTCGTAATCGCCGCTTTTGGAGATGGGGATGGCGAGTTCGGGATAGTGCATCACGGCGATGTTCTTGTCACCGAGCGACACGCTTGCGAGGTTCGGGTGTACCTCACCGCCGATGGTTTCAAATCGTTTTGCAACGACGACGCGTTCACCGTCATTATTACCGAATACACCGACAACGCGGCAGTTTAAGTCCCCTAATGGGTCAATGGCAAACGGTGCGATAAAATCGCCTGCATGGACGACGAGATCGACACCGATTTCATTGAAAAGTGCGACAGCGCGTTTGACATTCGGGATGTTGTCGTGGCTGTCAGACATAACACCAAGTTTCATTTTTTTTATTTTCCTTGCGGTTAAATAACGTGCGTTTGAATTAGCAAGTACGTTTCTTAAATCCGCCCTCCACTACGTTACGGGCTACGGTTTTGATGTTATATCGTGCAAATTTTATCGTAACTGTGGACTCACCAAAACCGGTTTTTAATGTAAGCCGGAGCGCAGAGCGCAAATCCAATAATTAGAAAATTTGTTTAGGCACCTATCGAGATAGGTACTCTGTGGATGACATTTCCGAGATAGCCTTTGGGGTTCCACGGTTGTGTGAAGGGCTGCGCGGCAGCTGTACTGTCATACGCGCGTGCCCATATTTCATAATAGCCTCTGTTTGCAAATGTGAGTTCGGTTTCCCAATGGGACCAAGCGTATCTGTTTGATGGTTGAATCAACTGGGTTTCTTGCCACTGCAGACCGAAGTCTGTAGAGACAAGGACCTTATCAATTTGATTTTCGCCTGCCCATGCGTGTCCTTGAACCTTTATAGGCGTGCCAGTACTGGATTCCAGAGACGATTGGGGTTGCGTAATCAAGGATTTAACCTGCCATGCAGTCGCGATACGCATATCCTCAACAGGTGGTGTATCTCCTGGTGCTATCGGATAAGCTGGGATGCGATAGGAATAGCCGCTCATCTTTTCGGAGTCGTGGACCGTATCCCGCACCCAGATACGATTAAGCCACTTTTGCATTGCACTCCCGATCCATCCGGGGACAATCAATCTTGCGGGGAATCCGTGGGCGGCTGGTAACACTTCTCCGTTCATCTTCAAAGCGATGAGCGTGTGTTCATCGATCGCTTTCTCAATCGGGATGCCTCGTGAAAAAGGTTCGCTGCCGTCGTTGGGTAGATCTTCGCTGTAGTTTCCGGTATAGACAGCACTCGGCTTCACACCCGCGGCTTGCAAGACATCGCGCAAACGTACGCCGGTCCATTCACTACAAGCGACCGCACCGCGTTGCCACGGGGTCCCGCTAACCTCCGGCTGAAACAGACTTCTTCCGTTACCTGCACATTCCAACACGACTTCCATAGTGACTTGTGGGAAACGTGCCAAATCGTCCATTGAGAGTGCGAGTTCTTTATGGACTTCACCGTCTATGACCAATTTCCATCCGCGGAGATCTTTATTCACGGCTCGTTCTGGGATGCCGCTGTTGTTGCGAACAAAATGTCGTTCCGTGGGGGTTACATTATCGTTGAGGAGATGCGGCGCAAACTCACCGTTAAAAGGGATTTCCGAGTGAACGAGCATGTCGGGTTTCGGGAGTCCGGCTGCTTGTGGGTCTTCCAAAACAATAGGCGCGAGCCCCCTGTCTATCAGACCTCGATCAACGGCTTCACAGCCTGCGCCAAACATACCCAAACTCGCGAGCAGTGCCGTTTTGCTTACCTTGGCAAGAAAGTCGCGTCTTGTTACGTCAGGAATAGTTCCAAACTGATCTGTAAAACTGGATCTTTGCTCTATTTTTTCCATGATTGGGGTTCTAAGAAAAAAAGAGACGGGCTTTCTTCCTACCGCGCTACCGCGAAAGTAGTGGGGATCCAGCCCGAAAGGTAGGGGCGAGGTTACCTCGCCCTCTACAGTTAATCATCGTCGCGTTCGCTCAGCAACTCACCGCGTGCGAGGCGTTCTGCGTTCTCGGTGGACCACAGAATGTTCTTCATCAGTTTCTGTGCCGTGATGTAACGCGTCGCTGCCAAGAGATGCATCCGTTGTTCTTCAAAGTCGTCCGTCAGATCATAATGCCGGAAGGCGACTTCAAGGACTTGGAACATGTGGAGTTCTGCATCTTCACGGAGCAGGATGTGGGCAAGTGTTCGTTTCAATGCCTCAACATCGTGTCCCTCTTCGAGATACTGGTTCACCAGAATTTCTGCCTCGTAGACTTTTTGGAAGTCAGCGAACTCTTGGAGTCGATCTAACATTTTGTCAGGAGAGGCGTAAGTTTCATCGAGGCGTTGACCGGGCCTCGGAATACGGGCGGCGGGCATGTTCAACCAGCGCAGGTATGCCAAGTAGACGACACCGTGGAAAATGCCGCGCAGGAGGTTGGCGCTCGGTGCATACTGGAAAGCGTGATACAAGGCGTGGGCATACGAGTAGATGTTGGCGACATCGTGCCAGTCGCCTTCGTTTTTCAGATGGAACCGTGCAGTGCGAACCGCTGAGGCATAAGTCATGGCGCGACAGATGTCGGTTGGATTGACACCGGCGCGAAGTTTCGCTTCAACCTCCGCAACAGTGGGTTCAAACTCGTCTGCAAGCAGCGTTTGTGCAAACGCAGAAATATCGAGTTCTGCCTCGTTTGTTTGGTTGTCTTTCCATATACTATCGAGTCTCTTAAAGACGGGTTGTAAGACAGGTACAGCGTCAGCCCATCTGGAGGTCTCCTCATGCCGTGTTCTACCGACGAGATCGACGACGATAGGACGCAAAATTTCGTGTGAGCCTTCCCAGTCGACGTAATCGAGTGCCTCAAACATTTTATTTGCAAAATCGAGGGCGTGTCCGTCGCCGGTGAAGTAGTAATCGGTTGCTGCTGTGTATACGAAGTCTGCGAGGACAGATTTATCGTAGCCTCGGTCATTCAGCGTTAGCAAGATGCGTTCGGCTGCACCGCCGTGGCGTTTATCGATAAAATAACGAAACCATCGCATTAGCGTTTCGAGGTCGTGTTCCTCGTTCACTCGCGGGAAGGGGGCGCGGTAAGGACGTGCACTTCCGCTTGTTCTACGGCTAATCTGGCTTAATCCGTGTACGAGAAACAGGTTATGGTCATCTGGATCAACGTCATCCCACAGGTTCGCTGCGAGTGTGAGGATCGCGACACCTGACGACCAGCCGTCACTACTTTTGTGTGCGCCGTAGTGGAGTCCTTGTTGAATAATCTCTGCTGGGGTCGCGCCTGCATCCCTAAGTGCTGTGACGGCTTTGGCGATAAAGAAGGTACTGCGGTCTTTGAGTCCACGCTCAAGTGCACGCTTACCGTTTGCGATGACACGCTGTTTCGCTGCCTCGCGTTCGCCTTTCGCTAACCCGACGTACAAATAACCGTCCTCCCGGGCTTCAACAGGAAACGCTTTCAGGTCATCGCCGGATGCCAAGAAACATGCACCAGATTTCAGATCAAATTCCCAGTGGTGCCAATGGCAGATGAGCACCCCGTCACGGACACTCCCCTTTGACATCGGGTACCCCATGTGTGGGCAACGGTTATCAACAGCGTAAAATTTATCGCCTGTTTTGAAAACAGCGAGATGGGTGCCGTTGACATGGAAGGGTTTGCCTTCGAGTTCCTCAAAATCCTCAGCCGGGCAGAGTTGGTGGTATACAAGTTCGGTTTGGTCTATTTCTATTGGCGGGATGGGTTCGACATTGATGGAGCCGATACCGGTTTCCTCAAGAGCAGTCGTTGGTGTTTGCACAGCCTTTCCCTCCTATTGAAGATTTTTGTTTCGCATTTTTGGGTAATAAACATTTCTCACATACTGGCTAAAAGTATATGCTATTTTCCAAAAAATGTAAAGAGAAAAGAGATTGGCATGGTTAAAGTTATTGGCTATCGGTTTTCAGAAAAGGGTTAGGCGCCCTAACCCCTACGAAAGCGTCTATTGATGTTTAGCATTTGCTATCTATCAAACTCACGTTAGGCAAATAATGCTGCATCGGGTTGACCGCGGTAGAGCACAACGCGATACTGCAAGTTCAAGGTCTCATCGGGTGCGAGACGGAACGGTTCATAATAGACGGGTGAAGGATGGATTAAACAGTAGTTCTCGCGGTTGCGGACCCACCACGTTGTCGGATAGCGCGGGTTATCGGGGTGGTCAACGATAGCGACACCGTAGGTTTCGTTGTCAGTCGGGTGTTGTGTGGTGAAACTGCACCACCGGCTCTGTTGACCGAAGATGTCCATCGGTTCGGTGCGTCCGTCAGCATCTAAGAGGTTGCCCGGTGTGATGCTATTGTCGAATCGGATTGCCATTCCGCTGTAGTATCTGCCGTCTGCACCGGGTTCGCCGCGTCGTAAGTCTAAAACGACTTCGCGCGCGTTCGGTTGAAGCGTCAACGACACAGAAATCTGCATTGCGTCTGCTGTCGGTGTATGGACGGTTATCTCACGCTGTTCCGTTAGATGTGTCGTGCCTTCCCAATCGATCCACGCGTTCTCTGTTGTTAGATTTGCGCTGTCGGCATCTGCATTTTGCGAAACAATCCGCTGATGGATAATTTTACCGAAACCGGTTGGATCACTACCGGGTCCCGGTTGTTCCCAAAAGTTGACTTCGTTGACCTTTTTCCATGCGACCCATAAGCCTTGGTGATGCACGTGGTCGCCGGGTTCGTTCATCGTGAGCGGCGGCGCACCGGGAAGGTTCAACGGGTGGCAAAAGGGGCGGTTGCCATCTTCGGGGAAATGGTAGCCTAAGACCTGCTGTCCGTTCCAAGCGACTGTTAAACTATTTTGCGTTTGTGAGAGTGTAAACATAATTTTATCCGTAATGTTGCTGATTTCATATTTTCCAAGGAGTTATAGGTCTTGCTCTGGATGATAACCGTGTTCTGTGAGCGCAGTAGATACAGATGTCCAGACGGATCGTGCTTGTTCGACAGCCTCGGATGCATCTGTCTGCATGGGTTCTGGCATATCTCCCGGGTATCGGACATCAGCCACACAGCCAGTTAAGTCCGTTAGGTCTGACTGAACCGTTTTGAACTGCCAATTGTGAGGCACCAGATTCCACAGAATATTCAAGTCATCCGTTCCGGGAAAATCAATCTGTAGGAAGATTAGGAGTGCCTTTAGTACTTTTTCTGTAGTTTGTTGCGCGTACCAATAGGCTTGACGCGGTGGAAGGTGTGGCTGCTTTAAAAGAAATTCAGCGGTTATCAAATCTTCCTCCGCGTAATAGAGCCAGCGTGCGGTGTCTGCGAGCCGATCATTCGTTTGCATAGCATCCGTTACCTCTCTGTTGGGCAGTGTAGGGTGCTGAAACATCGTCTCTAATTGAGGTATGGGTTCACGACTTCGCGCTCCAGTGCCAAGCCTTCCCATTCGTCATCGCCGGGTCCGTCGTAGATGAGCGTATGCGGTCCGGCGAAACCGGCTTTTTGGGTGAGTTCGAGGCATTGCACGTAATCTTCCGTGTCCATCTCACGCGGTGCTGCGAAATGGGCTTTGGTGTGACACGATTCAGCTAACGGCGCAATCGCAGCAAGGTCTTCGTATTTTGCCTCGCCACGCCAGTTACCGAAGTCGAGACAGAGTCCTACCTTACCCCCTAATCCGTCTAAAATCGTGTTGACGTTTTTGGGGGTAGAGAATATGGCGAACCAGTTTTCGGTCATCAACCGGATACCTGCGGTCTCAGCGCGTTTGGCGAGTTGTGCAAGGACATCGCGGCTCTGTGCTACAGTCTCCGCAGACGGTTCTGCTTTGCCACCGATGACGCGTGCGCACTTCGCACCGAGTTCGCCAGCAATATCAATCCACTTTTCTATCCAAGCGATGTCGCGTTCCGCATCGGATGGGTGCGTGATGTCGCCATCGTCAATTAGTAGAGAAAAAAGTTCGACATCGGCATCCGCAAGTGCCGTGCGGAGTTCGGAGAGATAAGACTTCTCGACAGAAGGCAGGTGGAAATGGCAAATCTCTAAGGTGTGGATGCCGAATTCGGCGACACGTGCCGGTAATTCCAAGAGTGAGATGGGTCCGTTATTGTGGGTTTCGGTCGGGATCTGCATGCCGTGCGCGGGGCCGGTGAATCCGGGTTTCCCGAGCTGCCGATGCAAACTCCACGTTGAGACTGAGAGACGCGGTGTTGACATAGTTCTAATTCTCCAAAATTGCGACCTGTAGATCGCTAAAGGTGATGCTCACCGAACAACAGTTTGAAATACATATCTAATCCAGACGCTGCTTGCTGCTTTTCTATTGGCTCTATTTGAAAGTGCCTTTTCAGGAACGGATGATGGTTAACGGTGTCGCTGATGAAAGCAGATTTGTATTGCCTGAACAAGTTATCATCTATAAGGACATCGCAATTCCCGAAATAGAAGGGGAGTCTATGCAGGTTTCTTTTGAACACATCTATGTATGCATAATAATCCAATTTTCGTTTGTCAATGACGATTGTATTCGCGCTGTGGTTTTCAACAAAAGTGCGGTTTCGCTTTAATGCGTTGATGTCTCGCAGGGTCCAAAAAAAAAGCCGATCATCTTTTTCGGGGTGATGGGTGCCCTCCACCACCGATGAAAACAAGGTATAATCAGATGTTGGTGGCTTCTTAGGATATTTATCAACGTAACCGGCGATATAATCGAAATCACTGAGACAAAAGTCGTTTTGACCATCTATACGAAAGCGGAAGGAACGGATAGAGTTGTACGCCATTCCTTGCGTGTCTCTCTCGTAAAGCGCGAGGACAATCGGGAAAGGCGTGTGCTTTGCGGATTCAGGAAACTCCCAACTGCTGATGAGTAGACCCTCTATCAATCTGTAGTTGGCGGTGAAATCCTTTAAGAGTTTAAAATTGGTTGGCTTAATCAAGTAGGACAGCGGATGCAAAACACAAACAAGGTCTGCTCTGAGTTTATTGTATGATCGGAGGAACGATATGCCTAAGTCCCGACACGCGAGGTCGTCATCAATATCAAAATCGACACGCTTGATGCTTTGGCGAATCAGAGATGTTTTATCGTTATAGGGCGGATTTCCGACAACAATCAGATAGGACTGTTCAGGGATACCGAATTTTGCCCTCGATACATTGTGCAAAGCGTTCGTTTCAAAAAATCGGACTTTATCGCTGTTTTCTCTGGCGATACCGATTGCGGTTTCGTCTATATCACATCCGATTGTGATAGTCTGCCCGCGATTTTTCAGAAAATCGCCGTATCCGCACGCGCTATCGATGACAGTGGTTTGTGAACGCAGATATGGCGCGATCATCTTCCACGCTGTCTCTACAATTTCAGGCGGCGTGTAGTAACTCCCCAAATTCACTCTGCTTTCATACCCTAAATGTGCTTGACGCATTTATTTTTAACTATGGCTACCTGGGCATCGTTCCACTACGTTTCACGATGGTTTCTGGTGAATTCCAATGCGACTGAAGGCTCTGCACGTTTTTTTACGAACCTTCATTCCTGCCATATTTTCTATTCAATTACAGGTTTTGGTCAATCCACGCGACGGCTTTTTCGACCATGATAGCCGTGCCGTCGCCAGAAAAGACGTGGTCTACGCCGGGCAGCTCAAGGAGTTCTGTTTCTTCGTTTGCGAATTGAAGGATGTCGTGGCTATCTTCAATTGGAACGATGTCGTCTTCTGTGCCGTGAACGAGTAGCCATGGCACAGCAAATTTACTGGCACGTTTTGCGACGCTGTCAATCGTTGCCATATCATCCATATATGCCTGTGAGAGTGGACACTCCGGTTCGTCCCACATGAAACCTTCGTCGGGTATAGCATCGCTGAATTCGCGTTCCGCAAACGCTTTGGTATGCACCATCCCCGCGAGCGAGACAAGTGCTTCGATACGTTCATCCGTGGCGGCACGCAGCACACCGACTGCACCGCCCATACTATGCCCGACATAGCAGACTTTATATTTCCTGAGTGCGTCAATGACCTTACCGAGATCGGCGACCTCTTTAGTGATAGTGGAATCTGTAAATGCGCCCTCCGATTCACCGTTACCGGAGAAGGAGAAGCGCAGCGCAGAGATACCCGTAGCAGCGAGCCCTTCTGCTAAAGCAACGAGTGCCGGTCTGTCTTTATTGCCTGTAACGCCGTGTCCGATCACCACAATTCTGTCGCTGTTGCCTTCGTGAAAGGTATAATCAAGGCGTTCACCGTGTTCGTTTCTAATTTCACCAAACATAAATTTTTGCCTTTCTAACCTACTTGCTAAAGCTGATCTTCGGTCCATTCACCGTCGTGCTCAGGATTGTGAATTAATCCTTTTCTGATGTCTAAACAGAGATCAAGCATCTCCAAAACGATGTGTCCCACAAGAACGGGGACAGTTTCTGGAAGCTCTGTTACCGGCATCGTTCCATCTCGCGCTAAAACGGTGAATTGAACCGTTGAATAGATAGTCCGACTGACGATACCATTTGTCGTTCGCGCTTGTGTATTCCCGATGGGTTCCAAACCGAGTTTTTCAATAAGCGGTTTAGGTAGCGATAGCCGAGTTGCTCCAGTATCAACGATTGCATTTTCAACGGTTAACTGTCTAATTTCATCGGGTTTGATAATGCCTGTTTCTGCCAAAATTATATCTTTTAGATTCGCGAGTTTGATTTGTGTTGTGTGTTTCATTTGAATAGTCCTCGTACGGTAGTTTTTACGTGTTTTTTCTTTGACATCTTGTGGCAACTTAGGTAGCTGCACTTCTCCTGTACACCTAATCTATATTAGGGTTTGCGAGGCACGGATGCCTCGCAAATATACCTGTGTGGCGAACTACGCGCCATGCCCGTTGCTCTTTAGGGCATCAACAACCTTTTCAGGTTTGATAGGTAACTCATTAATCCGTATGCCGATAGCATCTTTGACAGCGTTTGCCATTGTCGCCAACGTCGGCGTGATGGGAGGTTCGCCGACACCTTTGGCACCATAAGGACCGTTCGGGGCAGGCACTTCAACGATGACAGACTCCACCGTTGGCAGGTCTGCGGAGGTCGGGACACGGTAATCGACGAAACCGGGGTTAACGTTCCCGTTTTCGTTGTACTGCATCTCTTCCATCATTGCCCATGCGTAGCCTTGTACGGTTCCCCCTTCAATCTGCCCTTCGACCGCCATCGGATTGATAGCGAAGCCGACATCTTGGGATGCGATCAGCTTGAGGACTCGGGTTCTGCCGGTCTCTGGATCGACTTCAACTTTAGCGATCTGTGCCGCGAGTGCGGGTGTACTCGGCTGCCGCGCGAAAGAGCCTTTTCCGACGATCGGACCGCCGGTCGTGGAGAGGCTATACGCTGCGAGTTCGCCTAATGAGATAGACTTCGGCGGCTCCGCACTGACGACGTGGACAGCACCTTCTTTCAGCTCAAGATTCTCGACATTCGTATTCAGCCGCTCGGAGGCGAGTTCGAGAATCCGCTGATGTGCGTCCTCAGCTGCTAATTTGGCGGTGTTGCCCATTGTGAATGTCACAACACTGCCGCCTGACCCTGTCGAATAGGGAGCGGAATCTGTATCGCCGCGCCGAATCGTGACGCTTTCATACGGTACTGTCAGGATCTCTGCGATAATCTGCGTAATCGCGGTATCCGTTCCTGTGATGTCCATTGACCCATGGAAGATACGAGCACTGCCGTCTTCATGAACGGAGACGTAGACACCCCCAGGGCCGCAACCGTTTGTCCAATCTCCAACAGCGACACCCCAGCCTTGGTTTTCACCGGCTTCTCGGTCCCACCATCCGGCGGCATCAGCGACAGCCTCCAAGGTCTCTTTATAGCCGACTTTGGGTTCACTTCCACCCGCCGGAACTTCATCGCCTTCTTCACGCATGTTCATGAGGCGGAACTCAACAGGGTCCATGCCGATGCGTTCCGCGATCTCGTCGAGTTGGGATTCGCCTGCAAAAATCGCTTGTGGTGCCCCGGGTGCTCTGTAGGCAGCGGTCCCGGATTTATTTGTGTGAACGCCGTAAGCGTCTACTTTGAGGTTCGGAATCTTGTAGACCCCGCGGACCCGAATTGTGCTGCCGATGGATGCCCCGGAGACGGAACCCGAATCCCAGAAGGCGAGTGCCTGCCGTGCAAGGATACGTCCATCTTTCGCGGCACCGGTCTTGAGTTTGATAACGCATCCGGGTGCCGGTCTACCATCAATGAATTCCTCTTCGCGCGTCATCTGAACGCGGACCGGACGACCCGTTTTCTGGGAGAGTAGCACAGCGGGGACGTGCGTGATGATCACGCCAAAACGTCCACCGAAACCGCCGCCCATCGTCGTACCGATGACGTTAATCTGTGTCAACGGGATACCGAGCGTGCCAGCGATACCGGAACGGATAGCGAACGGTCCCTGCGTGGATGCCCAGACGGTAACCTTACCTGATGAGTCCGCGCTTGCAACAGAGACGTGCGGCTCCATGTAAGTCTGATGGACACGCGGAATTACATAAGTATCTTCGACGACGACATCGGATTCCGCGAACCCTTTTTCGACATCACCGGCTTCGGAATGGCTTTCCGCGGAGATGTTATAGTAAACTTCGTCGGTGTATTTCTCTAATTCTGCTTCGAGTTTGCTGATTTCGTCGCTGTGGTCGTTTTCTTTATCACGGGAAAGCTGCCGGATTTGCCCGGTAATCTCGCGTCGACTCGGTCCGTCTTTTGTATCATCGCTGTGCAAGCGCGGGGCGGACGGCTTGATGGATTCCATAACGTCCTGAACAACCGGCAGGACTTCGTAGTCGATGTTAATAAGTTCAGCGGCTTCTTCAGCGGTATCCGGATCGGTTGCAGCGACAGCAGCGAGCGGTTCCCCTAAGTAAAGTACTTTATCGGTCGCGAAGACTCTACGACCACTAGGGACATCATCTTGTGTAATAATTGCCCTGACCCCGGGTAGTTTTTCGGCTTCGCTGGTGTCAATGCTGCGTATATTGGCGTGCGCGTGTTTACTACGGACAATCTTGCCGTAGAGCATGCCAGGTGGATGGACATCTGCACCATATTGGGCGGCACCTGTTACCTTTTCGACCGCATCAACACGTGCTACCTTCTGTCCGACAACACTATATTCTGACATTCAATTCTCCTTTGGATAGAGGTAGTAGGTTAAGAGGTTATAAGTTATAAGGAAGAGGGTTTAGGGACCCCTAACACCTCTTTACTTATAACTTATAACTTATAACTTATAACTACTATGTGCTTGCAACGAGATGGTGAAGTTTACCGCGTCCGATGGCGGTATTACATCTTTTACAGACTTTTACGGTGTTCTCGCCAACTTCGCGTTCGTAAAGCACTTTCACACCTGTGCGTTCACAAACTGGACAGGTGCCACGACCATTGTTATATTCGCCTTGGTGGACGGTCCCGTTTGGATCAACATAAAGGTGTCTAATGCCTGCTCCACGATGTGTCTTTGCCATGTTTTCTCCTAATTAATATTGGCTATTTTACGGTTGTGCGGATTTCTTCCGCGGCTTGCAGAACTGCTTCGAGAATTTTCGTATATCCTGTACAGCGGCAGATGTTCCCGCCGAGTGCGTGTCTGAATTCCTCTTCAGTCCTGTCTGGATTCTCGTCTATGAGTGCCTTCGATGCCATGATGAAACCCGGCGTGCAGAAACCGCACTGGTAGCCACCTGTGTCAATAAATGCCTGTTGGACGGGATGGAGTTCACCGTCACTGGCTAAACCTTCGATGGTGGTAATCTCTTTTCCAGAGGCGGTGACACCGAGTACCATGCATGATGTTACGGCTTTACCGTCAACGATCACGGTGCAGGCACCGCAGTCACCCGTGCTGCACCCCTCTTTAGTGCCTGTCAGGCCGATCGTATCGCGAAGGACAGCCAATAGGGTTTTACGGGGTTCAATAAGTAGATCGTGTTCGTCACCGTTGACCGTTAGTGTCACTGGATGTTTTGCCATATTTTTCTCCTTGACGTATACATTACGAGCATCATTTCTCGCGTTGGGTATGAATGCTTGTTTTGTTACTCTCTTGCGCGCGCTAAAGCGTTTTGGACGGTTCGTTTCGTTAGGACGTTGACCATCTCCGTGCGATGTTCAGCCGAGCATCGTAGATCAGATATCGGGCTGCATCCGGCTGCCGCGGCTTCACCTGCTTGTTCTATCAATTCCGGTGTCGGTTCGTTGCCCTTTAGGAGATTCTCTGCCGCCGTTGCGCGAATCGGTGTCGGTGCGACTGCAGCGAGTCCGATGCGGGCATCCGTTATTGTCCCGTTATCAAGATTGACGGCAGCAGCGACACCGATAAACGCCAAATCCATGACTTCACGGATCTTGTGCTTGATGTAGTGCGAACCGGACGCAGGACTCGGGAGCCGGAAGCGTGTAATAATCTCGCCGGGTGCTAAGACGGTCTGTCCGGGTCCGGTGAAAAGTTCGTTGATGGGTACGCTCCGTTCGCCATCAGCGCTTGCGATGTCAACCTGTGCATCGGCGACAAGCAATCCTGCAACCGTGTCCGCTGCTGGAGAGGCGTGGGCAATATTTCCGCCGAGGGTCGCGAGATTTCGGATCTGGATAGAGCCGATTTCTGAGGCACCTTCCGCTAATGCCGTGTGGTGTTGCTGAATATCTCCAGACAACTCAACTTCCCGTACCTTTGTCATCGCACCGATGGTGATGCTATCGCCGTCCGTAGTAATACCCGCCAATCCGGGGATTTTCTGTAGGCTAATCACCGATTGCGGCGTTTCGGTGTATGCTTTCATGCCGATAACGAGGTCTGTGCCGCCTGCAAGGAGCTGCGCGTGCTCTTCTGCGAACAGGCGAGACGCTTCCGCGAGGGTGGTGGGTTCAAAAAACGCAAAACTTTTCAAATTTAATCCTCCGTATCATTTATATTGTTATTGGGACAACAGCACCTTGATATACTTCATAAGTGTAGCATAAAAAAATGCTGCTGTCAAATGCTTTGAGCGTGCCATTATGGAATCGGCCAACCTGGTGTCGGTTCCGTGCGGAGTGCCTCTATCTCGTAAAGTTCTTCTACGCTAATTTCGCGTCCAAGTTTCGCTGACAGGAGCGAACCGCTCATGATCTGTGTAACTTTCAAACCGACATCGCCATTACTGGCGGGTTGGGCATCGCTGGTACAGGCATCGAGAAAATCTCGGAATTTATCGGGGAATGCCCTCTTCGGCATCTCCAACGGCGTTTCGACGAGATCGCTTTGATAACGCCTGCGGTTGCCCTGATCGTCAGTATCCCATTTCCCTTTTTCCATGAACAGTTTATTGCCGCTGAACGAACCTTTGGAACCGAAGATGAAGATACCTTGTGGTTGCCCTGCCATATTGCTTGCCCAGCCGTGTTCATACGTAAAGGACATGCCGTTGGTGAACCGGACAAAGATAGAGATGTGCTCCTCAACGTCATTAATCTCTTCACCTGTGTATTCGGGGAGCATCCCACGATAGGCGATGCCGCTGATTGTGGCAGGTTGTGGCGAACCGAGCAGATAGATGGAACGGTTGATGTCGTAGACCCCTGTGTCGTATACCGTGCCACCGCCGCTATAGGCAGAATTAAGGAACCATTTGCCGAAGCCGAACATATCTACATTCGGTCTGCCGCGGACGCGGTAACTGGTAAGTCTACCGTAGTAGACATCGCCGAGTTTTCCAGAAGTGATATAATCTCGGATGGCATAACTCGTTGGGTCGAGGCACGTACCGCCGCTCTGATATGCGAGTTTAACACCGGCTGCGTCGCAGGCATCACGCATATTCCTTGCCTCTGTCGCTGTGCGTGCCATCGGTTTTTCGCAGAAGACGTGTTTTCCGGCTTGTGCAGCTGCAACGGTGGGTGCTTCATGGACAAACGGCGGTGTCGCGAGACTGACGGCATCTAAATCACATGCCTTGAGCATCTCGTTGTAGTCGCTGAAGATTTTGACACCGTTCTCCGCGTATGCTGCCCAGAGAGCAGCATTGGTTTTCAATTGTTCGCGTGCTTCTGGGGTTTCCGCCTTTTCTGCTTCGGTTTTTGCGGTTTCGGCGCGTGATGCTGCGCCCGACAAGACTTCCGCCTGCCGCCGCTTGGCATTCGGCTCTACTGTATCGCAGACAGCGACAATTTCGGCATGCTGCGGATGGGCAAGGTAGCCATTGACGTGTGAACCGGATATCATGCCGCACCCGATAATTCCGATTTTAATCCGTTTTGACATTATAATGCTCCTTGGTGGCTTTTTCGTAAGGTAAAGTTTGTGAAAGAGATTCTTCGTTTAAGATTGTCGCTATCAATCAAGAAATCGTTCCTACAATGAACCCGATGGCGAGCGTCCGGCACCTACTTTGACGTGTGTATCTGCCAACTGAATTTCCACATGGGCAATACACTCTTGAAGATTTTTAAACGGTGCGCTCGGATACGACTCTATACTAAAATTGAGGTCGTTCTCACCGAAGGTTACCATATCCACACCCGGCTTTGCGAATTTACGAACGTTAATCACGGCATCAACAGACTCAATCTGTAAGATGAGGATACCGGTGTTGTTCCACCATTCGGCGTATTCGAGGCGATCCATGCCGCGATGGATACCGTACCCGCTGCTGGGTCCCCAACTCCGTTTTCCCATTTGTGGATAGTAGAACGCGTCAATCGCTTCGTCTACCGTTTCGACTGTTTCGACTTGTGGTACGACAATAGCAAGTGGCCCTAAATCCAACATGTTGCCGATCAGGTAAGCGTGACGTGTGTGTTTGATGCGGAGTTGTACGCCGACACTGAATTCGTCCGCCATCTTGCAGTATTCAACGAGTTTATCTTCGTTTGCTGCTGCGTGTTGATGGTCAACGCTGATTAAATCGTAGTTGTCACTGTTGAGAACGGCTGCCATTTCATCGCGGGTACACCCGAAGGGGACACCACCGGCGATCTTAATCGGTTCTTTATTATGAATATGCTGTTTTAAGGACATTGGGATAACCTCCATGGTGTTCGGTCAAATCGCGAAGCCTCCTTCTATTATAAGCGTTTCTTGATTTTTGTCAAGCGTTTTCGATGCCGCCGAACGCTTGAAAATTTTAACAAATTCTGCTAATCTGTATTTCCAAGACATTAGAAATAGCGGAAAAAAAATTGGAACCCGGTTTTATCGAACGGAGGTCAAGAATGCGTTTAGAAGGGCAAGTTTGTATTATCACAGGTGGCGGGAGCGGTATCGGTCGCGGTGCTGCGCTCATGATGGCGGAAGAAGGTGCGACGGTTGTCATTATCGGCAGAACTGCGTCGAAATTAGCGTCCGTTGAAGCTGAAATTGCTATTACTGAGGTAAGTGGGACGACAGTAAGTTACACATTGGATGTTTCTGATTATAACGCTGTTGAAGCGATGGTTGCCGATGTGCTTGAAAAATTCGGACGGATTGATGTGCTGGTGAATAATGCCGGACACAGTTCACACAATCGGCGGCTCCTGAACACGACTCCTGAAGAGGTACACTCGGTGATTGATTCAAACCTGATTGGGACTTTCTTCTGTACGCAGGCGGTTGTACCGGCGATGTTGAAAGCGAAATCGGGGACGATTATCAATATCTCATCGCTTGCGGCGGTTACCCCGGGTCCGTTTAGCGGTTTCGCTTACGGTGCGGCGAAGGCAGGCGTTATCAACTTCACGGAATTCCTCAACGCAGATTTGAGGAACACAGGTATCCGCGCAAGTGTCATAGTTCCGGGTGAGGTGGCAACGCCGATTTTGGATAAACGTCCGATTCCCCCGGATGCTGAGGCGCGCACGCTGATGGTAGACGTTGACGAAACCTCAGCGGCGATACTGCTCATTGCAACGCTGCCGCAACGGAGCAACATCCCTGAATTAGTCATACGTCCAACAATGCATCGGAATATGGCAGGCGAAGTCGTCGAATTAGATGATTAATTCGTCTACTTTAAAGTTTAGGGTGTGTTAAGCGTAGGGGCGAGGTAACCTCGCCCGATACTCAGCACATACCCTCAATGAACACTACTGACGGTAGATTGTTGTTTGCGGATAATACCGTGCCCACGCGAACCAGTAAATATTAACGGCGGGTACCCGCTCTAAACGTTTTCCCTTATCTTTACCTGACGTTGCCTCACCTGTGACCAGATTCCAGCGTGTTCCGGTGTTGTCCTCTACAAAATGCCCATCTTGAGAACTAAAGGTACGCACATCCTTCGCTACGTTCCGCTTAAAGACAGCCGTTGCGAACGACACTTTATCGTGAAAAATTAGCAGGGGCACTTCACCAATCATATCGTTAATCACGGTAGTTTTGGCAAAGTGTGTCAATGGATACGCGCGAAACTGTGTGTTATAGGGATCGAAATTACCACTTCGTCCAGGAGCACCATCTTGTCCATCAGCGCCGTCCTGTCCGCCGTCACCGCCACGTCCACCATCACCGCCACGTCCACCGTCGGCACCGTCCTGTCCATCAGCACCATCCTGGCCATCAACGCCATCGCGCCCCGGCGCACCATCTTTAGTCTGCACTTGAACACCAATCACGAGCGATTTATTGGGGAGTCTGTTATCAGTGTATTCCGTTCCACTTACACCCGTATCTTGACTGGTGTGATACCGCTGATATGTGTCCTGGCTAAGACTTTCGCGCATACCATCTCTAAACGGAACTGAAAGCACGCGTGTATTCGGATAATTTGTCTGCCATGTTTTCCATGCAATCTGCGGCATGGAGGCGAGCGGCTTTAACTGCTTCCCTTTCAGCGGTCCTTGTATCGCTTCCCCGGTGATATGTGACCAGAGCGAACGCGTCTGATGGTCGTACATCAACAGCGCATCTCGCCACAGTTTACCGCTGACACCGAAGGTATACGTCTTACCTTCAAGATCGCGGCTATACACGATAGCCGTTTTGCAGAGCGGTCACCACGTGGTGGCGATGTTCAATCCGCCGACAACATCGTTGACAATCTCGTGTCCGTTGAGCAGATAGAGCGAATAGGCGTGGCTCTCACCGTTGAAGGTTACGCCGATGACAGGCGCATCTGCGTCTAATTTCGCTTCGCTGGCTGACACGAATTGCGGGTCAGTGATAGCAGGGATTGCGTCAAAGGGGAGTAGGGTTCGGATTGGGTCGTCGCTATAATCTTCTGCGCTTGCACAGGCGGTAGTGGCAAGTAGGAGTATGAAAATGCGCATGTAGTTTTTCATGATCTTTCCTTGTGTTTTCGCGTAAGCAGTATTGGCTAATACGCCATTTGGCGGATTGTTATCAATACTAAGCCAATTAACCGAAGTGTTTTTTTTAAAATCAATTCGATCACGTTCATCTTTGAGATTCTTTTTTTGCTCTGGGTAAGCCTACAGTGCTTAAGTTTCGTACAATCTACCAGTGGACTGCTGTTAAATTAGATGCGATTACAGTGTAAGTCATTCACCGAGTGTGTTTTCATGTGCCTCATCAAGGGCAAGATTAAGTTCACGTAGTTTTCCGACAACGGGACTTATTATATTATCAGGATCAGATTTATTCCACTTAAGATATTTCAAAAGACTGTCAAGACAAACGCCGGTTATCGGACATGCAATTCTCGGATCCGGTTCGGCAAAAAATAAGTCAGGCGTGTAATATCGTTCTCCATCTTGTTTAAGATGATAATATGCAATATCAAGCCAATCACCTTGGACATGATGACTCGCAATTCCGAATCCATAGGAATACATGGAATCCAGGGCGAATGCATTCATAATATCTCGAAAATTCTTACCGTCAACATTCCAAATGGTATTATTGAACAATTCTTTTTCGTTGATTCCATCTCTTCTAAGCCAGGATATAATACTCCTTTTCATCCTATTCTCAATCGGAATTAGTGGTCTTTGTTTAGCACTATTTTCCAGGTCTTGAAGCATTTCTTTTTCAGGTCTGTAGGAAGCTAAAATAAAACTTTGAAAGGATTTTTTGGGGGATTTTGATGTAATGAGGTACTCCATTCTTATTGCAGTCTCAAGTATGAGGCGAAAAAAAATATGTGCTAATTCTTGATGATGACTACAAATATGCATTAGAACCCCTTCGTATAGTTTTGTGATCCGAACCATGTGTCCTACAATTATTGCCTCATTTTTGGTATATCCTTTGTTAGCTGTTTCTGCATCTGGTGCCGAAGCTGCTCCCGCTTTGAGCAGGTACAGGCATCGGTTCATGATTTCAACAGCGAATTTCATAAATTCCGTATTCGTATCAAAATCCGGCAGCGGCGAACTGAAATCGACCCACTTTTCAATTTTTTTTAGATTTTGAATGATTTCATTCATATTATTTACCATCCATTTTCCAAGTAGATTCGTTGGCAATGTATTTTTTGTAATTTATCCATTAATTGTCAACTATTTCACAGCAACACTTGGATTGCTACAAAACATTCGTAAAGAGATATGAGAACGTAGGCATTAGCTTGTGCGTAGCTATTCACTAATAGGGATTGGTGGTTTTTGCATTCGTTCGTGGTGAAGGACCATTAGCTGCGGTGCGCGAAACCCGAGGGATTGGTAAGTGCGTCCATCTTGGTCACTGAATTCAACTTCATAAGCATCACCATTTGAAAGTATCTCGACTACTGTACCGACCTGCCCTCGCCACAGATTATATTCAGGCAGATCATGTGTGAGCGCAACAACATCAAAAAGTTTAATTTTCTTTACATTTCCTTGCCTTAGATAATAATCAGGCAAATCCCCTATATTTGCAGCACTGAAAAAATTGGATTTCACAGTGTTCCTCCTGAATTTATAATGGATAAGCAGTTATCAGTCTTGGTACCTCTGAATCTGGTGCAATAATCCACGCGCTCCGAATTATTGCTTGTCTGTTCCGCCAAGCGAACATAGAATCAACGATGTAACGTTGTCCATAAATATCCCGTTGTCCGACTTGTGCGTCTTGTGCCTTGACTGCTTGCAATAAGGCATCACGTAATTCTTCTGCATTGTCAGCAGTTATTCCAAGTGCACCCCAAAATAGGCGTGCTTTATGTTTGCCATCATTATGCTCAGGGTTTAGACAATAATCCCGCAATTTGCGAATATCCACGACAGCACGTTCAGCATTTGGTATTTTCATGAAACCTGTTATATCGGACCCACTAATTTCGCATGTATACAAAAGTTTTTGGGGTAACTTCGCTCAGTAAGGCATTAGCAAAACAACAAGGTGTTTGTGCCTATCTAACTCCGTATATATTATACCAAGATTGCGAAGCGGCTGTCAAGTGTGCTGTTTTTCAGTTTTTTGGATGTGAGGTACACTTAAGAGTTGGAACAAAACATCAAGCATGCTATAATACGCTCAAATTATAGCACAAGTGCCAAAGGAATACAAATATGAACGAAACTTCAATTGAATTACTTGAATCATTGACACAGGCAGACGGCATTCCCGGGTATGAGACGGAAGTACGGGATGTTTTTCGGAACGCTGTCGCTGATGTGGGTCCGATAGGGACCGACAAATTAGGGAGTATCTTCTGTACACGCGCTGGCAGTGCCGAAACCCCACGGATCCTGCTCGATTCACATTTAGATGAAATCGGTTTTGTGGTACAAAATGTCACAGATAACGGGTTCGTCAAGTTTCTACCGCTCGGCGGATGGTGGGGACACACGCTGTTAGCGCAACGGGTTAATATCACAACGAAATTGGGAAAAATACCCGGCGTTATCGGCTCTACACCGCCGCATCTGCTCTCAGGATCGCGTGATAAGGTCTTAGACATAAAAGACCTTTTTATTGACATCGGTGCCGAGAGCGAGGAACAAGCGAGAGAAGAATATGGTGTCATCACCGGCTGTCCGATAGCACCTTACGGTCCCTTTATGCGGTTGAAAAATGAAAAGTTGCTCACTGCTAAAGCGTTTGATAATCGTGTCGGGGTCGCGATCGTGATTGATGCGCTTTTGCGGCTCGACGAGCACCCGAACACCGTTATTGGCGCGGGAAGTGTCCAGGAAGAGATCGGATTGCGAGGCGCGAGGACAATGGTCGCAAGTGTGGAACCTGATCTCGCTATCGTACTTGAGGGACCGCCCGGCGATGATACCCCGGGATTAAGCGTCGGAAATACACAAGGGAAACTCGGCGGCGGCGTACAAATTCGGATTATTGATTCATCAATGATTGTCAATCCGAAGTTAGCGGATTTTGTAGTTGAAACAGCGAAGCAACATGAGATACCGTATCAAATCGGTGTGCGTCAGTCCGGTGGAACAGATGGCGGCGCGATTCATCAATTCGGGAGAGGTGTGCCGTCCGTTGTACTCGGTGTGCCGTCACGTTATATCCATAGCCACGTCTCAATCATTAACACTGATGACTATATGGCAGCGTTGGATTTGACGATGCATCTCGTGCGTGCCATTGACGCATCCGTTTTGGAAGGATTCTTGTTCGATTAGTCGTGCTTTGAAGGCACCTTCTATCGCTTGGAGGATAAACAGTGACAACCTTACCAAAAGTCTCATTCTGTGAGCATCAGATTAGTAAATTGGTGATCGGGGATAACCCGATTTACGGCTATTCTCATTTTAACCAACTCCTGTCACAGCATCAGCAGGCGTATCATACACCGGAACGGGTCGTAGCAACGCTTAAACGGGCAGAACAGGTCGGAATCAATGCTTGGCAGAATAGCATGACGGAACGCTCGATGTCCGATCTACAGCGTTACCGAGATGAAGGGGGTACGATCCGCTGGTTCTGCCTCAGCCAAGGTTCACGCTGGTACGAGGACCCCGACCATGTTTTTGAAGCGGCGAAACACAAACCGTTCGGTATGGCACCACACGGCGGCGGTGTCGGGCAGAGGTGTTTGCGCGAAAATAGGCTTGATTATCTCCATGACATTCTCAAGCGGATCCGTGATACCGGCGTTCTTGTCGGTCTATCCGTGCATGATCCAAGGCTCCTGCACATCGCCGAAGACGAAGCGTGGGATATAGACTATTACATGACTGGACTCTACAACCTCCACGGCGGTAGCGAAAAATTTAGAGAGAAGTTCGGTTACGCGCCTCTGGGTGAAATCTATGCCCGCGAGGATCGCGATGAGATGTGCAAGGCGATACAACGCACAGAGAAACCGTGCCTCCTCTTCAAGGTGCTTGCAGCGGGCAGGACAATCGGAAACCCACAGCAGATACGTGAAGAGGTGAAATTCGCTTTGCAACATTCTAAACCGATTGATGTGCTACTGCTCGGTATGTATCAACAGTTCGGTGATCAGATTGGTGAAAACGCTGCGTTGATTACAGAACTTTGCGCGGAACTCGGATAGGTTGTATTTCACGTTCTCTTACCCGATTTATACATCATGGAGGCTGAAAAATGGAGATGCGAACGTGTGGAAAATCTGGAATCGAGATTTCACCGATGGGAATCGGTTGTTGGTCCTATGGGGGTGGCGATTATTGGGGACCCCAGGCGCAGTCCGATGTCACTGCCGTCGCGAATGCAGCGTTGGATGCCGGTATTAACTTCTTTGATACGGCGGAAGGCTATAACAACGGACGCAGCGAGGAAGCACTTGCCGTCGCGTTGAAGGGCAGACGACACGAAGCAGTTATCGGCACGAAAGTCAGCAGACCCGACCCCGCTACGATACGTGAACATTGTGAAGCGAGCCTCCAGCGATTGCAAACGGATTACGTTGACATCTATATGATTCACTGGCCCGACGATGAGATTGCCATCGAAGAGAGCATGGCTGAACTAACGCGCCTACAGAAAGATGGACGCATCCGTGCGATCGGTGTCAGTAACTTCGGTGTGGAGCAACTCACGGCGGCACTTGACACGGGCGCGTCTATTGCCGTGAACCAGCTCTGCTACAATCTCTTGTCCCGCGCCATAGAACCGGAATTGCTGCCGTTGTGTCGAAAGCATGATGTCGGTATCTTAGGGTATATGCCGCTGCTGCAAGGGATTTTGACAGGACAGTATAAAAGCGCAGAGGAGATACCGCCGGTGCACGCCCGGTTCCGCCATTTTCGGGAGGATCGTCCGCAGGCTTCGCACGGCGAAGCGGGTGCCGAGGAAGAGATGTTTGAGACTCTTGAGGCTATCCGGGAAATAGCAGAGACTGAGCAGGTCCCAATGGCTCGACTCGCTATTGCTTGGGCGATGGCGAGACCGGGGATTACGTGTATGCTTGTCGGCACACGAAATGTAGATGAATTGGCAGAAAACCTGAATGTGCTTAACTATTCTCTGTCTGCTAATGTAATTGAGAGACTTGACGAGATCACGGCACCGTTGTTGACGAAACTTGGCGCGAACCCAGACTATTTCACGGGTGGACGTATTCATTAACCACAGGCTGCGGCGGCAATGTACCGACACCATGTGCAATTACAAGGGGAAACACTTATGGTAGAACAATTCGGTATTAAATTCAACAAAGATTTCGGGAATCCGTTGGCGACAACACCTGCTGATATTACACAGACGAATGCCGATGGTGAACCCGTTATCCCTTTGACGCAAGAACAGAAATACCTCTTCGACAAGAACGGATGGCTCTTGGTGCCGGGTGTGTTGACAGAGTCGGAGGTTGAGGAAATGCGTGATTTCTGTTACCGCTTAAAAAATGAACCTGAATCGATCCCATCACACCATCGATCAACTTACGGCGGTCCTCTGGAGAAGTTAACAGATCATCCGGTTGTGGTGGCGTTCGGAAACGAGTTTCTCGCATCCCCCTATCTCGCTTCAGACACTTGTTACGGTTTCCGCATGGAGATGAGTTTTATGGCGTTGCGTTCTGCAACAGACGATCCTCCGTTCACGTTTAGTCCGCATAACGGAAACGGTATGTTTCGGATGCCAGGGGATTGCCACCAATATCAGTGTTTACCCGGTCAAGCGTATAGCGGTTTGACGCGCGTCGTCTGGGAACTTAACCCTGTAGAAAAAGGCGACGGCGGCACACTGTTCATTACAGGCAGTCATAAAGCAGCGTATACTGCACCAAAGGTTGCCCACACACAAGGCTGGAAGTTTTGGGATACCTATTCCTGTCCTGCTGGCTCCGTCATTATCTTTACGGAGGCAATTACGCATAGTGGACAAGCCTGGCAAAACCCTGACACTGATCGGGTTGCTATCTTCAACGCGTATAACTCGATTGATAAGCGGTGGACCCTGTCCAGACCACCGCAAGCGTTATTTGAAGAGATGCCTCCGAAACGCCAGACCCTCTTCCGTGATGCGTATGTGAAAGGCAATGTAACCGGCACAGATTTTAATATGGCACTGTAAGGCAGGACGAACCCATTACTTCGATTTCGGGAGTGACGAAATATTTGCAGACGGACTTGACAAACGGATGTAAATTGTGTAGAATACAGATGTGTCCTTTCAACGCAACACCATCCATCTTAGGACTTACTCGATCCACACATTTTGCTACACTATAGACTGATACGCCCTCAATGTGTTATAAGTCTCTACAGGAGGATTTTGATTATGGTCGAAACATCTGAAACAATCATCCAGCGGTTAACTCGGTTAGAAGAAGCGGTAGAAGACATAACATTGCGTCTGTCTTGGATCGTGAATGAATTGGAGACTGATAGTTTTCGGAACAGAAAGCAGGACGCGGAAGTTGCTCGCAAAATCCTTGAGAAGATGGGAATCTCTGGGGAACCTATTCCTGCTGAAGAACTCCAAGCGCGGATGGTACGTAACGGCATCCCGCCCGAAGGGAACGAGTTTAGTCGCGCAATTATTGAAGAGCGCGAGAAATAACGATGGACTAATCTCCCTAACCGAACCGCAAGGTATAATTAAAAATAAAGTAACGCGTAGCTTGGAACGAAGTGGAAAGCGGCTCTACGGAGAGGAACGTGAAACCACCAACCCACCTAACCGAACCGCAAGGAAAATTAGAAATCCTTGGAACGAAGTGGAAAGCGGCTCTGCGGAGAGAGACGTAAAACCACCAACCCACCTAACCGAACCACAAGGTATATTAAAAATATGACACCGAAACAACATTATCTGTTTGATGTAACAGGGTATCTCCATTTAGAAAACGTCATCACCGGCGATGCCTTGGCGGAAGCCGCTGAAGCCGTCGATAGATATATCACGACACCGCCTGATGCGTTACCACCCGGTTTTGAGCAGAAAGGACTCCATCAACACGGGTTCGCATTCGATAAATCGTTGGAGTGTTTAACGATGCACGCCGCATTATGGCCGATTATCAAGGAATTGACAGACAATCAGCCGCGGTTTGGCAGAGGTTCGCTGAAACACGATAAACACGACTTATGGGAGGTGGGTGAGCGCGCAAAGGTGAACCCCGGCGGACTCCACTGTGCACGCGATGACTACGGATGGTATAGCACACGCTACGAAGTTGATAACGGACGTATCTACTGCGATAACTTCGTCTGTTTTCCGTATTTCACGGATGTCTATCCGGGAGATGGCGGACTTATCGTAATTCCCGGTTCGCATAAGAGTGAGTTTTCGCGACCGGAGGCGCTGCTGACGCTCGACGAGGCGGACGGTATTGATCCGCTTGACGATCCGGTTTTTGTCAATATTACACCGAAGGCGGGGGATATTGTTATTATTTCGGAGTTGCTGACGCACGGTGTACTGCGTTGGAAACCGAAAGATCGGGATCGGCGGTTTCTGGTATTGCGGTATTTCCCACAATTTTCTGGTACGCATAACCTTCCGCAACCTATTCTGGATCGGTTATCGCCAGAGACGTTGGAGTTGGTGGCTTCTGCTGGGTATGGACATATCAAGGAGATCGTAAAGCAGGATGTGGTTACATTGACAGTGTAAGGATGAATAAGGTAAACAGGCAAAAAAAGAAAACTAAATAGTCTTGTAGCCACCTAAAGAAAACCTTGAATTGCGTCAAGGCATTGCTTATAATTTACATAAACTTTATGTTCTTGCTGAACGGAGGTCTCAGATGCAGGTAACTCCACAAAACATACTGGAAGCATTCAACCAACTTCCTGAGATTGAAAAACACGTGATCGCTTCTGAAATCATAAAGCAGGTAGCTTTGCTGGATATTCCACCCTTGACAGATGAGGCACTCACGGAGATTGCTGACGCACTGTTTGTTGAACATGATAAAATGGAGGCGGAGGATGCCGAGACAAAATCGAGGGGAAGTCTGGCTGGTTGATAGAGGAACAGATGATGAAAACAGAACAAATTGTCTCCCAAGATCCACAAGTGATGCACGGCACCTTAGTTTTTGCGGGGACTCGCGTGCCGCTTGAAAGCCTGATTCAACACCTTGTCGCAGGCGACTCGCTTGATGTATTCCTTGACGATTTCCCGACAGTTTCACGTGAGCAGGCAGTGGCTTACTTGCAGATGACTCTGGAGTTTGCTGATGCGCGTGTTGCTTGATGAACATCTACCTCACAGACTGAGGCAACTTTTTGCCTCCCCAATTGAAGTTGTCACAGTTGGATATAAGGGAAGGAGCTTTGAAAAAAATCAGAGATGCGTTGAAAATCCGGCATGGACCTAACCGAAATTGTCGAAACTATAGTATTCCATTATAGTAAAGCAGGAAAATAAATTGACACACCACCATAGCAATACCACACTGCCCCATTGTAGGGGTTGGGTAACCCAACCCTTACGATCAACCGCGCGTCGAAATAATTATGGACTTTACTATAAAGTTTGATTAGACCTGCTGTTGTAAGGTTATGCGCGCTGCTTGATACACACGAAATAGGCTCTCATGTGTTTCTTGGGCGAGTATCTGTGGATGCCACACTAATTCTGCCACTGAGTCACTGATAACAAATCCTGATGCCATGTCTACACCACGCAGTATACTGATAGCAAATAGAGCAGCTGCTTCCATCTCAACCGTGACAACCCCCTCCTGTTGATAATGCTGAATTTCTCCGACCGTTTCACGGAAGAAAGCGTCAATCGTCCAAGTTGGTCCCTGCGTGTAAAGGATGCCATCATCCTTGAGAGTCCGCATAAATGCAGCTGTCAGATTTTCGGATGGCAGGGCAGGTGCTGAAGGGTCCGCCAAATAGTGGTATGAAACGCCCTCATCACGAATAGCACTGGTACAAACAACAACATCGCCAATATCAGAGGTTTTTTGTAATCCTCCGGCAATTCCTATGTTGATGAATCGCTTAACCCCGAGTTCTATCAGAATTTCGAGAAGCATTGAGACACCAGGGGCACCGATGCCGTTATTGCCGCTAACTGCGACGCGATTGTCGGTGTCGGTCAGTAGATAGAAACCCCCACCTACTCCATGAACCTGTTCAACACTCTCAACACTGGTGATACGCTCAAGAAGATTTCCTTCATAGCAGAAAATGACACTTTCGGGGATCGGGAAATTGGGAATGAAACCTTGTTGACGGAAATAAGCGACATGCTCCTGTGGTGTGACTATAGGGTGCGACTTATGTTTGCTGGGAAAATTGGGTATTGGCATGGGTGCCTCTTGGTTTTGAGTTCTTTGTCATTTTGAATCATTCCCTTAAAAGAGCACCTGGGGTTTTCAATTGGAAAACGGACGTAGCGTGGCGATGCTTACAAATTACTTGCAACTTTAATGCGATTTTTTGCGCGGTCAAGTGCGGCTTCTGCGCGCGGGCGGTTCAGGTCGGAGGCGTTCGCAGCGAGTTGCGCTTGGGCACGGTCGCGTGCCTGCTCAGCACGGGAGACATCAATCTCGGATGCCCACTCCGCAGTCTCAACCAAGGCAGTCACACCCGTCCGTAGCACCTCAAAGACGCCACCCGTCGTTGCCATCAACTGCGGCGTGTCCGACGATTCAGTGATACGAATCTCACCGACATCTAAGGCTGTCAGAAAAGGGATGTGTCCCGCCAGAATCTGGAAGTTACCTTCAACGCCGGGTGCCTGAACGCTCGTTACTTCGCCTTCATAAATCAATTTTTCCGGTGTCCGGATTTCGAGATGAAAACTTCTGTTTAACATTTTTTAATTATGGGCCTCTGTGCATCGTTCCACTTCGTTTCACGATGGTTTTTGATTAACTCTAACGTGATTTAACGCTCTCCCGTCAAATCCCCATGCTTTAGCTTGCGGGATGTAGACGGTATAAGGGTTTATAGCAAAAATAACCTAAACCTTTATAAAAATAAATCGTCTAAATAAGCAATGTTCGGCATGGGTTGTGATTGATGTGTTGTCGGAACGCTCGTCAATTGAGACAATCATGTAAAAGCCCGCACGCCTCTATATTGACAAAACCCTTTCGGGTATCCGTTGCATGTATAGGGGAGCAGGAGTAACGTCCGCCCCCGTTGAAAAATCACATGTCACATAACATCAGGCACTTCGGTGCATAGCTGGAAACCTGGCCGCTATTGTGGAGCGACAGTAAGACGGTGGACTCTTTGAGAAAATCGCGGTCGCTATGAAGCACAAGCCCCTACCTTTAGGTAGTGGGTACCTTGACGAATATGTGCACCCTTTAAGATAAATACGCAGGCAGTATCGGTCGCGTCGGAATTCTCCAGACACCGCCGCAAAACGAAGTGGCGCGGCGATCAGGGGTCATAGTTAGAAAATTAATCCGCCGCTTCTTCTATGTCGCTGCTTTTTTCTTGCTCAAACGCTTCGTCAATGGTGCCGATGTAGCGGAGTGCCTGCTCAGGGAGTTCGTCGCAATCACCGTTGAGAATTGCTTGGCAACCTTGAACAGTATCCTCAATTTTGACATATTTGCCGGGTGTCCCCGTAAAACGTTGTGCGACAAACATCGGTTGTGTCAAAAACATCTCTATTTTCCGCGCTCTGTTAACAACCAATTTCTGCTCATCCGACAGTTCATCTACACCGAGGATAGCGATGATGTCTTGGAGGTCCCCGTATTCCTGTAGTACTTGTTTAACATTGAAGGCTGTCTGATAATGTTCCTCACCGATGATGTCTGCTGATAAGATACGCGAACTTGATGTCAGTGGGTCAACGGCAGGGAATCTCGCCTTCTGGGAGATACTCCGTTCCAATCGCGTTACAGCGTCAAGGTGTGCGAAGACTGAAACAACGGCAGGGTCAGTATAGTCATCAGCGGGTACATAGACGGCTTGGAACGAGGTAATCGAACCGTGTTGCGTAGAGGTAATTCGCTCCTGCAATTCACCCATTTCGGTTGCGAGCGTTGGTTGGTATCCGACAGCAGAGGGCATCCGTCCAAGGAGTGCTGACACTTCACCGCCTGCGAGTGTGAATCGGAAGACGTTGTCGATGAAGATGAGAACGTCCTGCCCCTGTTGATCACGGAAATATTCTGCCATGGACAGTCCGGCGAGTCCGACGCGAAGTCGTGCGCCCGGCGGTTCATTCATCTGTCCGAAGACCATCGCAGTTTTATCAATTACGCCGTATTCGTCGAGTTCCAGCCAGAACTGGTTCCCTTCGCGTGTCCGTTCACCGACGCCACAGAAGACGGAATAACCACCGTGTTGGGTAGCGATATTATAGATCAGTTCGGCGACCAGAACAGTTTTACCGACGCCAGCACCACCGAAGAATCCGACTTTTCCACCCCGAACGACCGGTTGGATCAAGTCAATGACTTTGATGCCTGTTTCTAACATCTCAGTGGCTGTCGTAAGTTCAGCCTGCGGCGGTGGGGGTCGATGAATGGAGTATCTTTCGGATTCACCGGCATCGCCTCTTTCATCAATGGGTTGACCTGTTACGTCGAAAACTCTACCGAGCACGGCATCGCCGACAGGCACAGTAATCGGACCGCCAGTATCAGTTGCGAGTGCACCGCGAACTAAGCCATCAGTTGTGTCCATTGCCACTGCACGCACCCGACTTTCGCCTAAATGTTGTTGTACTTCAAGGACAAGTTCACTTCCGTCGTAACGTTGAACTTTAACAGCGTTCAGGATGTCGGGCAATGTGCCATCCGAAAAATCTATGTCTACACGGGCACCAACAACTTCTAAGATTTTTCCTTGGTTCATGTGAGATTCCTTTTTAGTTGAGTAATGCAAACGGATTTGTTGCATATCAATCAAATATCGTTTTTGTTTTCATTGGTCCGAGTGTGCCATGCATCAAATATTTAATATATCTGTTAAATTGCCGCTCCGCCTCGGAATTCTTAACAACTTGCCCCGCGTACTCGCGCAAAGTAGAACTAACGGTACTATCTCGAGCAAGATTATATAGAGATGGAATTTCTTCACGGACACATTCGGCTATTTCACTGTAAAGACATTCTCTTGAACTCTCTTTACAATGTCGTGATTCAATTCGACAATTTAGGTCCGGACTATTTCCAACTATATCTAAAACAATATCCCATAAACTCCGGCTATTCAAAACATACGGATCAACCAGCGTGGCTATGATGTATTCGAGTGGTAGCACTTGATTTGGCAACGAACAACTGATTTCGGGGGACTGGGGTTTTGTTTTTCCGAATTCTTCAGCTAATAAACGCTGAGATTTCACCCTAGTACTTTCGGGAAACGGGGCATTACGAGAATGATAGAAGACTCTGTCAATTTCGTCAATTGTCAGTCCCTCCGACTCACGATTGAATCCTTCAGCCCCGGCAGATCGTAGACATATAGCAACATCAGATGCTTCTAACAGAGCTGATGGGTTTATTTGAAGTTGTATGGGCCCATAAACGGTTGGTGGCCAAGGCATACCAGAGGCGAAAATTTCGCCAAATTCCTTCAAGTTACCAAAAACTTTATCCCACACTTCATTTGTTTTGTCAATAGTATCAGTTTCAAAAGGCGTAAATGGCAATTCTTTATTTTCAAGCAAAGCGCGTGAAGGTATACCACCAAGAGCAAGATACGACTCAAAATCAATTAGTTGACAGGCATGATATAATGAAACGTTCCTTTCTAATAAGAGATTGACTAAAGACTGAATGTCATTGCCAATTATCATACCGTTGTTTCCTCTTGTTGTGCAAACAACTGAAGTTGTTTACCATCAGTGGTATTGTTAGATTTAGCACTACCTCCTATACCTATATGTTGTTCAAGACGTTTTGATTCGCCTTGCAGCAATTCCATAAATACTGGTCGTGCCTCCTTCCACATCAATTTTGCCTCGTTAAGTGAAAGTCCTACTTTACCAAGTCGCCATTTTACTTCTCTATCCCACCATCGAGACGGAGTGAGGTTATGAACCAGACCGCTCTCGCAATAAAAACTAACCCAATTCAGCTGCCTCCATGGAAAGCCGGTTTCTTTTGCAGCCTTACTAAGGGCTGCCTTTCCCTGAGGAGTGTGTTTATCCAAAGCAACCCAAAATGGAAATTTTGATTCGCTTTTAGATCCCGCCTGTAATTTGGGTAGAGCATCTGTAACAGCTAGATAAGCTGCTGCTTGTATAAAAGCCATGTCCCAAGGCCATCCGCCTTTTCGATAAGCAACAAAGGCACGTTTCACAAGGCGATTCACTGAATCAGACGAACACTGGGAAACGATCCATTCCCAGTATTTTTTTTCTCGTTGAATAGCGGCACTTACATGTTTAATATCAACATCTTCATCGGAACCAGTTAATACTGAATCGTCGCCTTCCGACAACGCATACGCCAGAGATCCAAGTCCAGTGGCATCTTTAAATTTTGGATATATAGCGGCTTGACGAAGTACATCACGTATTGCTGCGCGCTGCTCCTCCTTTTTTTCGGGTAGTTCCCATTCTCCAATAAGGGGCCAGCACTCTTCCACGATAATCACCCCCACCCGCCGCTTCAACCATTTTATGTCATCAATTTCATAAAGATGATCTACAACTTTAGCGACAAGCGTATGGTTACCACGGCGCACCGCTTTTTGAAGCAACGATCTGCAGTCTTGATGTGTGTTTGGATTAGCCTTACGCATCTGGCTTAATTACCTTCCAATAAACTTGGACACATCTCCTGAAAACGAATCAGTGCTGCTTCTCTGTTCACCAAGGCATATTGCCGATTTCGGGTTGGCATCAGGAGATTCACACGCTGGATTTTCCGATTCAGGTTATCGAGTTTCTCACCGTACTGTTCAATACTACGCGTACGTTCCTGCTCAAAAGTCCGACTGATTGTTCGGTGCCGTTCCGGGTGTCGCTGTATAAGCGCAGCTAACCGTTCACGACGGGCTTTCAGGTTTGTGAGGAGCCTTTCAAGTTGTACTTTTTCCTGTTTAATCTCTTTTTCCAATTCAACCCACCGCGGCGCGAATCCGTTCTCCTTTAAAAGCCGGTTCGCCATTCGAGCTTGCGGGGTCAAGAAAGGATTAACATCCAACTTGAGCGGTTTGCCTTTACCGGGCAAATTTGAGAATTCGCCACGTTCCATCGCCTCTTCAATCTGTTTATTGACATTGATGGGCATCTGAAACCTCCTCGGCTATCGGTAATTGGCTATCGGCTATCGGCTATCAGCAAAGAGAATGTTTGTTAAACCATAGTTCTCTATCTGACTGCTAATCGCTGACCGCTGATGGCTACTTTTACCCCTCCAATGCAGCTGCGCCACTTACAATCTCGGAAATTTCTGTTGTGATCTGCGTTTGACGTGCTCGGTTGCGCTGGAGAATTAACTCGTCGATGAGTTCTTTCGCCTTTTGTGTTGCGTTTTCCATTGCCGCCATTCGTGCCGCTTGCTCTGCCGCGTTGGAATCTAAAAGCACTTTCCACATTTGCATATTCAGGTGTTTTCCGAGTAGCATTTCAAAGAGTTCCACCTGTCCCGGCTCATAGATATAATCAAGGAAGAGTTCATCACCTTCTGGCATTTCAGGTTCTAATGGAAGAAGTTGTTCAACAAGCACCGTCTGGAGAATGGCAGACTTGAAATTGTTGTAGATGACCTCAACTTTGTCAATTTTTTTGTCAGTATAGAGATGTTCAAACTCGTGGACAACATCGACGGCTGTTTGGAATTCAAGTTGACGGAAAATATTGAGGTATGAATCCGTAATGTCATATCCGCGGCGCACAAAATGCTCGTGCCCTCGTCTCCCGATGCAAATGAGCGTTACATCCGCGCCACTATCTTGATAGTATTCTATACGTTGTGTGGTTGTCCGAGTAACGTTACTATTGAAACTGCCACACAACCCTCGGTCGGCGGAGACAGAGACGATACAGACATGCTTTAATTCGCGTGTCTCAAGCAGCGGATGGACCAACGCTTCCTCTTCGGTGTTTGCCTGTGAGATTAAATGACCGAGAATCGTGTTGAGTTTATCCGCATAAGGGCGCGTCGCCAGAATATTTTCTTGCGCACGACGGAGCCGTGCCGCAGCGACGACACGCATCGCATCGGTAACTTGCTCAATATTTTTAATGCTGGCAATGCGCCGCCGAATCTCTCGTAACGTTGCCATGGTTACTCACCTTCTATGGACGTGTCTGCTGCTTCTGTGGAAGTATCTTCTGCTACTGTAGTCGTGTCCGCTGCTACCGTGTCTGCCGCTTCTACTTGCGGCATTGATACGGGTGTGTCACTCCAATTTTCCTTGAACGTCTTGACAGCATTGTGTAAGGTTTCAAGCCCTTCATCACTGAGTAGACCGGTTTCTGCAATTTCCGTGAGGAGTTCTGCGTGATTCCGATCCAGGTATTGCAGGAATTCGGATTCAAACCGTGCGACTTCCGCTTCCGGAACATCGTCAAGATAGCCATTGCTACCACAAAAGATAGAAGCGACTTCCCGTTCTACAGGCATCGGTTGATATTGCGGTTGTTTCAGCAATTCAACGAGACGTGTGCCGCGTAGGAGTAGGGATTGCGTTAAGGCATCCAAATCCGACCCAAATTGTGCGAACGCTGCGACTTCTCGGAAATTCGCGAGATCAATTTTAAGGGTCCCCGCGACCTCTTCCGATTTCATGGCTTTAACTTGCGCATCGCCGCCAACACGGGACACAGACAAACCGACATCAATAGCCGGTCGTACGCCTTGATTGAACAGGTCCGTTGTCAGGTATATCTGTCCATCGGTAATAGAAATAACATTTGTCGGGATATAGGTCGTCAAGTCGCCTTCAAAGATTTCAATAATCGGTAGGGCAGTGAGGGAACCGCCGCCGAGCTCGTCGCTGAGTTTCGCAGCACGTTCTAAGAGTCGTGAGTGTAGGTAGAAGACATCTCCCGGATACGCTTCACGACCCGGGGGTCTTCGTGAAAGTAGTGACATCTGGCGGTATGCCCACGCGTGTTTCGTCAGGTCGTCGTAGATAATAAGCGCGTGTTTGCCGTTGTCTCTGAAGTATTCACCCATCGCTGTGCCGGAATAAGGTGCAAGGTATTGAAGCGGGGACGGTGCACTCGCAGGCGCAGAGACGATAGTGGTATATTCCAGCGCGTTATGCTCACGAAGCGTTGACGCAACCTGTGCCAAAGTAGAACCTTTCTGCCCAATAGCGACATAGATACAGTAGACATCTGTATCCTTCTGGTTCAGGATAGTGTCAATCGCAATAGCAGTCTTTCCGGTTCGCCGGTCGCCGATGATAAGTTCCCGTTGACCTCTCCCAATCGGTGTCAGACTATCAATAGCCTTTAGCCCTGTATAGAGCGGTTCACCCACGGGTTGGCGTTGAACAATGCCCAACCCTTTCTGTTCCACTGGGAGTCGGTGCTCTGTTTCAATGTCGCCTAAACCGTCAATCGGTTGACCGAGTGCGTCAACAATCCGTCCGAGGAGTGCTTCACCGACGGGCACTTCCGGTAGACTTCCGGTTCGTTTGGCGGTATCGCCTTCGTGTATAAGTTGGTCTTCACCGAACAGAACGCATCCGACGTTATCTTCTTCGAGATTGAAAGCGATGCCGTAGATGTCGTTCGGAAATTCGATCATTTCGCTTGCCATCGCATTGGCAAGCCCATGCACCCGTGCGATACCGTCGCCGACTTCCAGCACCGTGCCGGAATCATAGACATCCACGTCCTGTTGAAACTGTTGCAGCTGTTGTTTAAGGATATTTGATATTTCGTCTGGTCGGACTTCTCTTGCCATATTTTAACATTCCTTGCTGATGGCGGTAGTGCCGTTAGCCTTGTGCGAGTCGTTGCCGTAAATGTTGAAGTTGTGTTGCGACACTGGCATCAAAGACAGTGTCATTTAATTTTACAATAAACCCGCCCCGAATCTGCGCATCAATTTCGGTCTCCAAGCGTACCTGTTTTCCCGAGTATACACCTAATTGCTGTCTGAGTTGCTCCTGTTGTGCTGGCGTTAGCGGTACAGCGGTCGTCACCTTCGCAACGACTCGACCGGCAGCTTCATCGACGATTGCTGAAAAGACATCCATTATCGCGATGAGATAGCGTTCACGTTGTTTCAACGCAAGTAACTTGAGAAAATTGATTGTCAACGGATGCGTCGCATCGGCAAAGATCTGCTGAAAGGTCTCGCTCTTAAATTGCGGAGACAAGATAGGGCTTGAGATTAATTGTGCGAATTCCTGAGACTGCTCAATCAACTCGCGTAGCTTATCTATATCTCTGACAATATCTGCCAAAGCATTTTGTTCCGATGCTGCCTCGTATAGCGCGCGGGCATAAGGTTTAGCGACCCGAATGTCTCTCATAATCGGTTTTTACCTATCATATAGTTCGATAGCACGTGTTGCCTTCCCAGTGAGAGGTGGGACTCCAGTGTTAAAACTGTACCAAAAAATAACGTTCTTAAACGGTATCCGTGCTAACGAGAATCCGCTGGCAACCGACGAATGGATGCATCAATGATATGCTGATGCCGTTCTGCGTTAAGTTCTTCACTTATGATCTTGCCTGCGGCATCAATTGCGAGTTCAGCAACAACGCCTCGCAGTTCCGAGATGGCATCATCTTTTTCCCGCTGGATCTCGGCTCTGGCTCTTGCGACTTCGGCTTCCGCTTCTTGGCGTGCTTGTGTAAGGATTTGTTGACGTTCGGCATTGCCTTGATCAATCGCGGTTTGGATCTTCGCTTGCGCTTCTGTCTCAATATCGGCTAAGCGTTGACGCGTCTCTGCGGTGAGACGGTCTAACTCTTCTCGATCTGTTCGCAGCTGCTCAATCTGTGTGGCGATTGCTTCCCTGCGTTCCTCTAAAAGTCCACCGACCTTGCCGAAAACAAACTTCCAAAGTACCGCAAGCACAACCAGAAAACCGATGACTTGGATGATGATGATTTTCGGATCAATTCCAAGTCCTGTTAGTAGGTCTCCCTCGCCAGCGGGTGCCTCGGCACCGAATACGCTTGTAATGCATACGCACATGAAGATGAAGCAAAATCCGTATATCTTTTTTGGCATAAGTTTCCTATGTTCTGCTGTCGGATACTCCAGCAAGTTGGGACAATCTGCAGGGTGCCCCAACATTGTGGAGATTTGAGGTGATTGATTTTGCGGTTGATGCTACTAATTCCCACCCATCTGTTCCGCTGAAATGCGGATCAATTCTATCAGCATACCTTTGTCTGGGAGGTTGTTGAGCTGTAAAATAAAGAACATCAACAAGGCATAGATAACGAGTGATTCAATGAGTGCCAAACCGATAATCATTGCCGTTTGGATCTGCGGTGCGGATTCCGGTTGACGTGCGATACCTTCAAGAGCGGTGCTTGTGGCACTTCCTTGTGCTCTTGAGGCGAAAATGACGGCGATTGGCAACCCTAATGTTACACCAAATGCCAACACTGCTAAATAAATCATGGAAGTTCTCCTATTATTATTTTTTAAAAAATCGTGACCTAAGGGTCGCGCTTACATGTATTTAAAGACTCGGAGGGTTGGCATAAATGCCGGACCTTCTTCCGATTGAGTCGAATTAATGATGTGCTTCGTGTGCCTCATCATGTTCAATAAACATCACTATATAGATGGATGTTAAGATAGTGAAAACAAACGCTTGCAGAAAGCCAGCAAACAATCCAAAGAACAACATCGGGACTTGAACCGGTATAAACGGAATAGCATCAAGAATAAGTATGCCCACGGCGAGTTTTGTCAATTCAATAACAACCGATTTTTCGCCAAAAATGTTTCCGAAAAGCCGGATAGCGAGCGAACCCGCGCGAGAGAGTTGCGCGATGACCTCAAGTGGGAACATCAAAACACCTAACCACGGTGGATTGCCCGCCAGGTGCTTGAGGTAGCCGACGACTCCATTCTCTTTAATAGCAATAATTTGAACACCTAATACAGCCGTTATACCGAGTGCAAGTGTTGTATTCAAATCTGCTGTTGGGGGTTGAAGACCCGGAATGACTCCGAGGAAGTTCAAGAAGAGGATGAAGATGAAAAAGGAGCCAACGAATGGGACATACTTTTTGCCGTGTTCGCCTAAAATACCGCCGAAGAAATCCATGATTCCGCCGACGAACACCTCTAAAAGCGTTTGTCCTTTCCCCTCAGGGAGCCGCTTCAATTTCCGGGTGACGAAAATAAAAAACAGTGTTAAGACGAGAACAACAAAGTATGTGTTGGGGATGAGATCGGGCTGATGCCACCGCGTCGGTTCAGGGATTATTTCATCGGGTAAAAGTCGTGAAATCGGATAGAACAAACTACGGTGACCGTTGTCGGCTGCGAAACTCCCAACTCCTATTGCCAAACTGAGTCCCACAACCAAGCAGATAAACGATAGCTTTTTCATGTTTTATTTTATGTCTCTTAAAAGGTAGCGGTGGTTTTGCGTGCTTTCTCTCAATTTGAAAACTTCACCTCACGATTGATTGGGACCCTTATTGGAAAGAATGGACATTAGCAAACTGATCGCTTTGATAATGATGGCACCTTGTACTAAGGCAACCCCGCCAGCGAAGGCATAGACATTCATCCATTCCACTTTGTTAAATAAGAAATAGAGACACACGCCGAGCACTGCGTATTTGCCAAGGGAGATGAATCCGAATAAGTACTTTGTTTTTTGCGTTTTCCCGGGCCGAATCAGTCGCCGAACCGCAAATTCAAGCGACCAAAACAGACTTAGACCGATGGCACTGCCAATCAAAAAACTCGGGAGCGCAAGACGTTTGAAGACCAACAACACTGCCGCAATGGCTACGGTAAGGCAGATCGTCAAGACGTAGGTATGGCGGATAAATCGGTCACCAAATTCCAAAACGGGACCCATTGTGACTGACTCCTTTGTCAAAGTGACGGCGAACCACGGCTGCCGAAATCTCCAGATCCCTAATACTTTCAGGTATTATTCTTCCTCAGCGTCCTGCGCTTGGCGTGAATCGATAGGGCGCTGTTTTTCCATGTTTTTAAGCCGTCGGTTCCAGCGTGCCACCGAGCGAAACATTTCCATGAACCCAGCGACAACCCCCATTCCGAAACCGATATAGGATCCAACCGCAGCGTTGCCTAATTTCCCACCGAGCCACTTACCACCGAAATAACCGATACAGATCGCAAGCGCAAGCGTTATCCCGATAGAAGCGAGGTCAAACATCCCGACATTTTCATTTTTAATTTGATTTAACCGATGTTTAAACATAGCGGTCGCTCCCATAAACTGAAAATGGCACTGGGAACAGATTACCTCGTCCGCAACGCTATATATTATATCACAAGATTGTAGAGAATGCAAAAAAAATGGAATATTTTCTGCAATTAGGAATTTGTTGAAAGTTATACGGTCGCCTTAATCGTCGGCGATGCCTGTGGTGATTTCAACCTGTCTTTCATCTCTCACGATCCGCTCAATATAGAGTGTGAATGGATACGTCTGATGGTTTTTATATTTTTCGAGGTTAGGCGGAAACGGACCATCTCCTGCAGCATCATCTACAATCCAAAATGTCACATTTCTATCATTTGTGGCAAGCGTCATTGCACCTGAATAATCTTTTACCAGTTCCGGATCCACATCATCTTGAATCCCCAGCAACGCATTGAGCCTATCGAGTGAAACAGTCGCTTGAAGCCGCACTGTTTTCCCAACATAATTTGGATCACCAGCTACAATCTGTTCGAGCGTCGTGTCAATGACTTCAATATCGGCTTTCGCTGTATGTTCAGGAACATCAGCCCAAACGATGAAAAAACGATTTCCGTGTATAGTGGTGTCTTCGGAAATATTTTTGATAAGAAGTGTGAAGGTGTAGGTCGTATGCCCTCGGATGTGTGCCAGATCACTCTGCATGTAGTTTGAATAGTAGTGATTGAGCACAAGCTGAGCGTCGGAGTCGATGATAAAAAAATAGACGCTGTCGTGGTGCGTAAACAGTTCTAATCTCGGCGGCGTACCATCAGAACTTGGATAAATTCTGCCGGCAGCGGTAATCGTAACCTTCTGTCCTTTGTATTTTGAGTGGACACCGTGTGCTTCAACATCGTTGACAATATCGGTGAGGATGATCGGTTCTTCCTGATGCAATTTTGCAGCACATCCACCACCAATGAAAATGGCAAGGCACGCAATGAAAGACGCAAAAATCTTCATGTACAGGTTCCCTCGGAAGACTATGGCAAGCATCGAACCTATTCAACATACCCCAGATTCCGTAGCCTCCCCTCTAAAATCTCTGTCTCTTCGGTTGTAGATTCTTGTGCCTGTAGATGTTGGTAATTGGAATTCATCAATATCTCGTCGTAAGCGTCTCGGAAACGGTCGGGGTCTTCGCAGGTGAGATCCTCGCCATTCAAAACGTGCCGATACACGAACTCACCCGTCTCTTCATCTTCACGATAGAGATGTTCACCGTCCGTCAATGACCAGAGCCGAACGCCTTCCGAATACCTGTTGATCTCCATGTTATCGACTGTCGTCCGAGAAGTCACGCGGTGGTGCGGCATCTCCAAGTTGTTTTTACTCAGAAACCCGATACCATAGAGACTATCGAGTTCCGACAACACCAATCGGTTCGCATCAAACGCCGATGGAGAGAGTAGGTCTTGTCCGTAGCCTTGATAATCCACATCCATACCGGCAAGGTTCAGGATCGTCGGGAACAGATCAATTGCTGAGATCGGTGCGTCGGGGAATTTCATATCCCGGACACGTGGTATATGTGCTAACAGCGGCACGTGTAGCACGTTTTGATTGAGGGTGTCGCCGTGTGCGATAATCTCCTCACAGATCCCCTCGCCGTGGTCTCCGAAGATGAAGATTGCCCACTCCGGAAGCCGGAGCTGCTTCAGGATTTCAACGAGTTTAAATTCGAGGATATGCGTCGCTGCTGCGTAGTAGAAACGCAATGCCTCATCTGTCCGACCGTTATCGACGAGCCATTTGAGGCTCGGCGCGCCCGGAATCCCGCTCATGCCGTAACCACCGTGTGTATACCAAAAATGTAGGAAACAGAACTGCGGGACATCCGAAGGCTGCTTGAGGTGCTGCATCAGAGCCTCAAGCGAACCGAGTTGTTGTGCCGCCGCGTTCGGGTCCATTGATGTAATAAACGGCTCGAAGTCGAGGAAACGGAACACATCCGGACGTTCGGAACGTCCTGTGATATGGTAACCGGCATCACTGAATATCTGGAACAGGTTCGGAATGCCCTCAAACATTTTTAGGTAGGTCTGTCCGTAGACCCCGTGTTCGAACGCGTAGAGTCCTGTAAAATAGGAGGTATGAGAGGGACGCGTCGCAGGTGCTGTCACGAAAAACTTATCAGCAAGCGAAAAATCCTGCGTCAGTAGATCGAACTTCGGTGTATTGAGAACCGAATTCGTCCGCCCGAGCGCATCATACCGCCAACAATCAATCGAGATAAGTAGAAATTTATTGACCCCGTTGGTATTCATGTTTTTAATCCATTAACCGTGTGTTATATTGTCGCTCGGTGTGCTGATACTTATCAAATAGGTCAAATTGAAACGGCGGCGGTGTGTAGATATAGACCGCATCGCTATACGGGTCGTAGAGGATAACCTCTTCGCGTGCATCGCCGCAGACATCCGCTGGAAAGCAGTGGTACCACCCCATTTTGCCCCCCGTCGGCGGCGGGAGTTCAGGGAACGTTACCACCTTCTCTCCGGCACTATTATAAAGCGCAGCGGGACTATAAATCAATTCGGGACCCTCTGCCCCATGCCAGTGGATAACCTCCAGCCCGGTGTTGTTCGGTGTCTCATCGACACGAAATCGGTTTCTTATCTGTCCGTTTTTGTCTACCACCATCAGGTCCGGATGATGTCCGTTATAGCGGATGACCAAGGCATCTTCGGATACGTCCGAGAGCAATTTGCCGCACCGAATCTCTTGCCCGTGTGGGACGACATCAAAACCGAGCGAGAGAATCGGATGTCCTTCGGCATCAACCACCTGTCCGCCACCGGAGAGGATAGCCCGTTTATCACCATTCCACTCGGTAACCAGGACCGAATCCGTGTTTTCACCGAAGTATCGATTCCAGAGCACAGTGCCGTCGGCAGCGAGTCCAAAATTCCCGCCGTTGACCTCATCAAGTCCGTCGCCATTAAAGTCGCCGACTGCCGGAATATACGCCGAATGCTTCGGATAGCGGAACCACTCGTCGGTATACTGCCAGAGTTGCTCCAACTCGTGGTTAAAGGCGAGTAGATTCACACCGACCTTGACGACGAAATCCTGTGGCTGCGCGTTTCCAGAGAAGTTAGCGATCATCAGCCGCTGATGGACATAGTTCGGGATGTGGCGTTCACCTTCAGCGTATGCATTGCACTGACGCAACGCCTCTGGCGCTGCACTCCGTTTGACTGCCCCGGTTGCACCGTCCAAAATCATCAGGCGGATCGCAGACAGATCCCATTTACTTACCTCTGGCGCATCCGTATCTATCCAAAAACAGATGACCTCCGCCTGTCCGTCTGCATCAATGTCATAGATAGCGACGGGCCCGGGCCGGTCAGGTGAAAGCACCGTCAGATAGGTATCCTTGGTATCGGTATCTCCGATTTCGAGGTGTTTATCACCGATTGACCAGAGCGGTTCACCTTCCAGCGTAAACGCGCCGATGAAGCAGGGATGGATGCCTCCGATCGATTTATACACGAGAAGATCGACAGTGCCATCGCCTGTCAGATCACCGATACGGATATCGCCACCCCACGCCTTTCCATCTGTTTCGTTCAGGAATGCCTCTGGAATAGCCACCCGTTTATAGAGATGTGCTGATTGCTGCGTGTTCATTTTTACACAAATGCTTTGAAAAGTCCGACGTAGAGGGCAAGCACTTTCTCAGGATCAGGACCGGTATAAGCACATTCGTTGGAGATGTAGCCTGAAAAGCCGATGCGATTGAGCCATTGGAACATCTGTCGATAGAGATCAAACGTCGCCGGTTCCTCAACCCGGTGCGTATGCACTGCGGTAATGTGCGGAGCGACACGCGAAAAGAGCGGTTCAATGCTGCCAGCATCACACCGCACAAATTGGGAATTGAAAACGAAACCGACGTTTGGGAGATTTACACCTTCTATTACTTCCATCGCCGAATCAGGGTCCGTGAAAGAGCCGTGCATCTCGATGGAGACGGTAATATCTTTCTCACCGGCATAGGTGCCGAGTGCCTTCAATCCATCTGTGACGTACCCCACGACTGCATCGCGATTATCTTCGGTATACCGGTCGCCAAGCACACGGACATGGTCGCATCCCATAAATTCCGCCATGTCGATGACGCGCGTAACGCGCCGGACGGTCTCCTCGCGATCGGCGGCGTTCTCGGAATGGAAGTTTTGGCAACTCGTCAGCGAGGAGATTACAACGCCACTCGCATCGACCTGTGCCTTCAATCCGTCCCACGCCTCTCTTGGGGTATCCCACTCAAATCCGTGTTTCTGCTTGTAGTCCATTAATAATTCGACACCGTGATAGCCGGTTGCCTCGGCAGTGTCAAGTATCCGTCCTAATTCCCACTCTTGGCAGGTTTGATAAGTATTCAATGACCACTTCATTTTTTTACTGTTCCTTACGGTTCGTTGAGGTAGGTTGGACCTTTGAAATGCCTTTCCGTAGATCCAAAGAAACGCCCCAGCAAAAACCCCTCCACCTCGTTACGGGCTATGTTTTTGTTAAAACTAATTTCTGAACTGAAAACTGTTCTTCTGACTGCTGATTTCTGATTGCTGACTGCTACTCTTGGATTGGAATAGGGAACCAGAGTCCCCCAGTTTTTGTTGTTAGTGCTCGATGCGTTGTATGATTAATGCCGATGACATCTATTGTGATGTTATTTTGAAAGCACTGCTTTAATACTTCTGATAGCGTATAAGAGCCTTTAGTAAGTTCATCGGTAACAAGCACAAACCGACGGTTCACGCCTTCACGAAAATCGACGCGACGAATCGTTTTTACAATCGCGTTGTGTGCGCGTTCATCACCCATACCAGCAACAACATGCGTCGTTAGCAACCGTTTGAATCTCTCGGCATCTCGTGTTTGAGGATGGATAATCGTGTCCTTTTCGAGATACCTGAAGATAACGATGCCGAGCGTAAAGTCAACACCTTTCTCTTGAAATACCGTTACCATTCGACTCAGCTGCCTGCCGACTGCACGGATATTATCTATCATACTTCCACTAATGTCAAGCAGAAAAACGATATCAACCGCCTCATCGGTTTCAGCATCGGCGATGCTCTCCGCGATGCCTTCGAGTGCCTCCCCCATCCGTGCGTCTCTATTAATAGGCGCTGCGGGTCCCTGAGTCGCTGCGGTCTCATCTAACGCAGTTTGCCCTTGGACGGTTTTGGGTTTAGGTGCGATTGTCGGTGCCTGTGCCTGTGCAGTTGCAATCGTTTTCCATGCCGGTTTTTCCGTCGGCTGTTCACGGAGTGTCGTCTCTGCCATCGGTAGCCGCGCATCTGTTCTTAACACCGGAACCGACGCACTTGATAGCGTTGGCGGTGCCGAATGTTTTAGTTTCGCAATGTTCTGATTGGTGGCAGGCGAATTCTCGGTTGGCGTAGGTGTGGAACGCCGCGCCGGCATCGAACGTTTGCGGGTACTACTGACATGAAAACGTTGAAATTCCGTTACCGAAATCGCTTCCGAAACGAGCGGTTCCGAAGGCGACATCGGACGATACCATTGGATATAACCGATGCTCATAACTGCTATCGCGATGGTGTGTAACACCAACGATATCAGAAAAGCGCTGCGCGTCTTTCTGTGTTTTTGTTGTCGTCTTTCTGAATAGGTATCGAGTAGCATCTGCGTTCTCCCTATTACAGGTCTTCACTGCAAATTGAGACGCTTCCGTGATTCCCATCAACCTGCAGCATCTGTCCATCAGCGATAAGCCGAGTGGCATTCGGGATATTAGCGACGGCGGGAACGCCATACTCTCGCGCGACAACCGCCCCGTGTGATAGAATTCCACCGCGTTCCATTACCAATCCGGCTGCGTGGAAAAAAAGCGGTGTCCACGCCGGATCAGTTGACGGACATACGAGAATATAATCACGGTCAGACGGGTGCACGTCCGTGGGTGTCAGGAGTACACAGGCTTTTCCTTGTGCAACCCCTGCGGAAACGCCGACCCCAGTGTACGTCTCCGCCACCTCAGTTGACACCGGCGCGCCGATCTCCACCAAAGCGTCACTGAAAATGACATCTGGCAGTTCAATCTGTAACATCAGTTCTCGCTCTGCCCTTCGCGTGGCGATAGTATCGCTGAAATCGTCGCCAGCAATCAGGTGTTCTAATTCATCCGGGACCAGATAGAAAATGCCGCCCTCAAGTTCATAGCGGTTATCTAATTCAAGTAAGGCACGCCGAATCTGTTCATAGCCGAGCATCAAATAAAATTTTGCGGTTTCCCGGAAAGGCATGTAGCGTCTCGTGAAATCGAGTTCATTTTCAATCAGTTTCCGCGAACTCGCTTTGTCGTCGAGAAGTGTACTGAGTTCCTGTTCCGCAGATGCACGTTGTTCTACCTGTCTCCCGGAATGTCGCTGTCCATCTGTTTCGGGGGTCTCTTGTTGAAGAGATGCGATCACCTGTTCAAGGTAGGTTGTATCTTCGCGCCACCTCGGGACTGCCAATTCAAATTCGCCGACGGCACGATGCCCGTAGTCCTTCAGGAAATCAGTAAGTGCCAAGTCTCTGGTTGCTACCTGCCACAGTTTCTCGTTAGTTTCAACGGTAAGATTACCGGACAAACCGCTAATAAGTCGGCTTGCAAGCGTCTTTGCAACAGTCTCATTCGTAGATTTCTGGAGTGCTGCCTCTAACCGTTGAAGTGAAAAACCGGCGAGTAGCGTAGCTGTCAGTGCTTTCGGTGCGAAATCATCCAATGTTTTGGCGTGCCATGTCCAGAATTTCGCCACCAATTCCGCATCCGATAACACTGTATATGGCATATTTCGTTCTGTTTCAACTTCCGTCTGAAACGTCGGGAACACTTCCGTTGTTAGCACCTGATCAAAATCTGATCGCATGCGTCGTAGCCGCATCTCTGCTTTGCTCATACGAATAATATGGCGTGGTAGTTTCAACCAAAACGATGCGGTGCTTCGCTTAATGTCGGTTTGTGCTTGTGCGTACATCGCCTGCTGCGGATTCTGTTTTAAGGTATTGAAATCGTGAGCGAACGGGAATCCGTCAAAATAGAGTTCCGCCTCACGATTCAAATTAACATAGATACGTCCGCAGATCAGATCGAGAATACCGTTGCTATCCACATTTTCACTCGGATGAAACCCTAAACCGCGATACGCCTGTCCCAATCCACCGGTACCCGACATAAACGCCTTGATAATCGCCCACGTCATCGGCAGTGGTGCAGGTAGCACTTCAGCGAGGTTATAATGGCACCAGACAGTTCCGTCCGCTTCGGCAAGCGTCTCCAGCACCTGAATTTCCTTTTGACGAAGTTTCTCAATGGATGCTTTATCGGCTTCAGAGGTAGGAGACGTGGTAGGACTGGAGGGCGTGGTAATATGGCGTGCCTGTAACAGGACAAACTGCCCGTTCGAGAGTGCCCACTCAATATCCATCGGTTGCCTATAAAGCGTTTCAACTTGCATGCCGAGTTGTGTGAGCGCCTGCAGTTGAGTGTCTGTTAGACTCGGAACGTCTTGCTGGTCATCTGGCACTTGACGAACACCCGCATCGGTTACCATCTCGCGTTTTGTAGCGATGTTCCGTGCCATAACCTCACCTGTCTCTCGCGATATATGGAAACTGTCAGGCATGATCGCACCGGAAACAACCGATTCACCTAATCCCCAATTCGACTCAACAATCGCGACATCCGGACGCAGTGGGCTGACAGTGAAAAGCACACCGGAGACATCCGCTTCACACATCTCTTGAATCACAACTGCCATTGCCAATCTATCATTGGCGATCCCTTGTGTCTCTCTATAGGCGATGGCGCGTTCCGACCAGAGCGATGCCCAGCACGCTTTGAGCGCATCTAAAAGTTCATCAGACGCTACATTCAAAAAGGTATCCTGCTGTCCGGCAAAACTCGCTTCCGCTAAATCCTCCGCGGTTGCACTGGAACGGACGGCGACTGTGGCTGTCTGCAATTTCTCATGTGCTGCTTGGATTTCCGTAATAAGTTCTGGTGCCAACGCAAGGTCTTTAACAGCACCCACAGCTTGTTCCGAGAGACGATCGACAGAAAACCGGTAGGCATCTGTGGTGACGCAAAAACCTTTCGGCACCCGGAATCCTGCCCGCGCCAATTTTCCGAGGTTCAACCCTTTTCCACCAACGTGAGGCAGGTCTGTTTCATCTATTTCCGAAAAGTGTTTGATAAATTGCATACGCTAAGATCAGCCTTTAAAGAGTAAAAGCGATTGGAAATAGTATAGCAGCATCTATCTGCCAAATGCAAATGGGTTTGGGCTTACTGTTTATAAAATAAAAAGAAGGTGGGATTAAGTAAGCGTAGAGGCTAGTTTGAAACCAGCCTCTACGACGTTTTGAAACAACAAAGGTACTGGACTTGTTTTAGTCGTCGTCATCATCGTCATCGTCATCATAATCGTCATCGTCATCATCGTCATCATAATCATCGTCGTCGTCGTCATCGTCGTCATCATAATCGTCGTCGTCGTCATCGTCGTCATCATAATCGTCGTCATCATAATCGTCGTCATCGTCGTAGCGGAGGTTAGGAAAATCGGCGGGATCTTGCTGATTAATCCAATCTCTGAAGCGTTGAATTTGCGCAGCAGTCAAAGGAGGACCGTCAGGAGGCATTCTGCCAGAGACGATTTCTTCAATAATATCGCTGCTTCGGGCATTACCTGGGACAAATACATCCTCTATCTCTGCGCTTCTTATGAAAGTTTGGTATGTCCTGAAATCGAGGTCGTCGGGACCGTTAGCATCATGACAACCGCTATATGCACACCTCGCCGTGAGAATAGGCAGAAGATCCTGTTGAAAAGAAACTGTACCGTCAGTGGATTCTGGAGTTTGTGGCTGAGGTGCTTCATCAACTGGCATACCAGCAGCTGCCTCTTGATTATTAATCCAATCCCTAAAACTTTGGATTTCCGTATCGGACAACTGCGGACCACCGATGGGCATCCTACCAGAGACGATTTCATCAATAATGGTACTTCCTTGCGCATTGCCCGGAATGAATATGGGACCCGCATCTCCGCCTTTTATGAAAGCTTGATAGGTGCTGAAATCAAGGTTTTTTGGTCCGCCAGCAATATGGCAACCAGAATACGCACACTTCGCCGTGAGAATAGGCAAAAGGTTCTGTTCAAAAGGAGTTGCAGCATTAGCGATCTCACCATTTTCCATAATAACTGGAGACTGCCCGTTTTGGATTAAAATATTATCGGGCACTAAGAAACCGCCTCGCTCAGAGTCGCACGCAAACAAGGAAAATAACAATCCTATGATGAGTAGGAAAGACTTTCGTGTATTTGTAATCATAATAGGGACTCCTTTAATCTGGATCTGGTATAAAATTCGGTTGAATAATTTTCTACTGAAGTTTGGACAATTTTTTTCTGTTCGTTTCAAAGAGACTGTATCTCTTTTGTAGCATAAACTTTTAGTTTGTGTGCCGAACACCCTATGATACTATAGCGCTTGATTCAGAAACGGAATGATATAAATTAACCCAAGTTGCTACCTTTATCCAAATAGCTGCTTTATACTCGTTGCGATAACAAACAAAAGCACTTTCAACTCAAAACCGGCTGCTGACACCGCATGAATCGACTTGGGGAAAAGTTGTTCAATGAGACTGATTG
>JAJDTJ010000067.1 GCA_022827225.1 Candidatus Poribacteria bacterium
AATCAGTCTCATTGAACAACTTTTCCCCAAGTCGATTCATGCGGTGTCAGCAGCCGGTTTTGAGTTGAAAGTGCTTTTGTTTGTTATCGCAACGAGTATAAAGCAGCTATTTGGATAAAGGTAGCAACTTGGGTTAAAATAGTGTAATCGCCAGTATTATTCCGAAAACCCGTCTCCAGGTGCCGCGAACTAATCTCTTGCTGCGTCCCAGTGCCTGCACGGCTATAGGTTCTTCAAGTAAAACGACTGGACCGTAGAAAACCCAACTGATCAAATAGAAACATAAAAACGGAAAAAAGCCGATGCGGAACAGATTGACCAGACTTGAATTTCCCAATGAATCCAGCATCCACATATAACCGACGAATAAATAGATCAACGAAGCACCAAGATATCCCAAAAATCGAGAACTGAAACGTCGTAAGGCAATTTGAATTGTGACCGGTCCACGTAAATAAATTTCACTGCATGCAACGACCAATATTCCTGTAACTAACATGCTGATAAACCCGTCCAACACAGTATCAACATCAAAAATAAAACCCTCAAGATTCGGCGTGTCGGATTTTTCCAATAAAAAGACGACGATAAACTCTTGCGCCGCTATTAAGACGAAATAGATAGCGGCGATCCCTAAAAACAGTCGAAAATTATTTCGGTAAAGACTCAACGTAGAATCCAGAATACCGCCAAGTCCCATCGGTTGGAACGTCGGCATTTGCGGGTTATCTGTCTTTGATGCGTTGACTGAATTTAACATAACATATAGCCTCCCTATCACGAAACCATTTTATACATTTTCTGGTGTTATGTCAAGACTGGATCAGAGTTGCTCAACGAATGCATTGCCATAGACGCATGGATATGGTATACTCTATCTATTATCAGGTACTACAGACAAAGGAAATATGGAATGTCGAGTAAGCGGAGCGTGTGGAAAGACAGGTGTGTATATGCAATAGTGGCTACCTTCGGTTGGTGGTGCCGCTGCCTGCCGAAAGGATGGGCAATGCAGATCGGGCGCGGCATAGGGCTGCTCTATTACACTCTCGTCAAGAAACGACGCGAGATCGCCTTAAATAATTTACAGATGGTATTCGGTAGCGATCTCACGGCAGTGCAGCGCAAGCAAACCTGTAAGGCGAGCTTCATCAATGTCGGCAAAACGTGCGTCGAATTCCTGCGGTTTCCCAAACTTAACGCTGAGAGTATCTGGGATCAGGTCACGGTAGAAGGGAGAGAAAACCTGTATACGGCATTAGAGGCGGGGAAAGGGGCAATTGTATTTCTCGCACATTTCGGAAACTGGGAACTCCTATCCCTCGTATACGGTGCACTGATTCCAAATCGTGCGAAAGCCATCGCTCTTCCACTGAAAAACGATCCACTCAACACTTACTTATGGCGACACCGTGAGCAGCTAAGCCTGAAACTGATTCCACGAAATCGGGCTGTCCGTGAAACATTGCGGGCATTAAAAAATAACCAAGCGATCGGATTTTTTGCCGATCAAAACGCCGGACCAGAAGGCATCTTCGTTAATTTCTTAGGGAAACCTGCTTCAGCAGCCCGCGGTCCCGCCGTTCTATCACTGAAAACCGGGGCACCGCTCATCTTCTCACTCAGCATTCGCCAACCCGATGACCGGCACCTCGTCTATATTTCACCTGCTGTTCAGCCCGAACCGACAGACGACTTTGAACGCGATGTGAAACATTACACGACACAGATGCTGAAACACTTGGAGACGTATATCTATAAATACCCCGAACAGTGGTTGTGGCTTCACAATCGCTGGAAGACCCAACCACTTGAGGATCGGTAGGTTTCAAAAAGACGGCTAACAAAAAAATTATATTGCATTAATCTTGAATCCGTGTTAAAATAGTTTGAACAATTAAATCCCAAAATACTGAGGAAAACTGTCATGAAAAGATACACATTGTCCTTCATTGTCCTGCTCGTTGCGGTTGGTATCCCACTTCTACTTATCAATCCGAGTCAAAAAGATGCGATGAGCCGGGACGGACGCATCACCCGTGATATCCTAAGCGCAACGATTACAAGAGCCATCCAAATTGCCGAAACGAATTACTATAAACCGATAGAAGATAGTAATGAGATGTACCGAGGTTCGGTTAAAGGCGCGCTCGCAGCCCTGAATGATACATACACGTATTACATCTCCGAGCGCGAGCATCAGCGGGCGGTCGAAAATCTATACAATGCAGAATATGGCGGACTCGGTATTCAGATTTACCCAGACCATCGAGGATTCATCAAAATTTCTAAACCGTTCCCGAATACACCCGCCTCACGCGCGAAACTCCAGGCAGGCGACTATATTACTAAAGTTGACGGCAAACGGATACACCTCAGTGAAAGAACCGGCATGACACTTAACGATGTTGTTGATATACTCAGAGGTAAACTCAATACGGATGTGACTATCACTGTCCAACGTAAGTTCCTTGACCCTTTCGATGTGACCCTCACCCGAGACCGCATTTCGATCAGTAGTGTTAAGTCAACGATGCTTGAAGACGACATCGGGTATATCCGTATCACCAGTTTTATCGGCAGCAGACGGACAGACGGGACAGAAGAAGAATTTAACGAGGCACTTAAAGCACACGAAGCCGCTGATATGAAGGCGCTTATTTTGGACCTACGCGACAACCAAGGCGGCTTGCTTAACGCTGCATATCACATCGCTGACGGCTTTATTGATGAAGGACTTATCGTATCAACAAAAAGCGAAACAAACAGTGAATTTAATGAGGAATACTCAGCAACACAGCACCTCCGCTGTCCACTTGAGATCCCACTTATTGTCCTCGTCAACGAATATAGCGCAAGCGCCTCAGAAATCGTGGCAGGTGCGATCAAGGACACACGCCGCGGCCTCCTCGTCGGACAGAAAACTTACGGTAAAGGTGTCGTCCAAAAACGTTTTGAACTCCCAGACGGCGGCGCAATGTCGCTGACGATCTCTACTTACTATACACCAAACGGCACCTCGATTAACGATGCCGGCATCACGCCGCAAGTCTCTATCGCCGACGATGAACCTGACGACGTAGAAGCCCAAATGCTCAGAAAGGCAGAGACGAGCGACACATTCAGGGATTTCATCACCAAATGGATTGATGACCACCACACACGTCCAGGTGAAATTCCGAAAGATTTCTCCTTGCTTGAAGCTGAACTTCCAACACTACAGCAGCAACTCGAAAAAGAACGGATCTATGTCAGCCTAAAATGGCTGACCCAGAGCGTCGAACAGGTTTTTAATCTTCAGGTCGGCATTGAACAGGTCGTCGATTTAGAATATGATCGGCAATTACAAGAGGCAATCCGTATCATTAAAGCCGATGAAGTCGCGAAGCACCTCACCCCACCAGAGGATACGGAACCGCCTTCAACGACGCAAGCCGATACACTTGTCGAACCCAATACAGCAGCCGAAGAATGAATTCCAGAACTCCGAACCCGCCGGATGTCGTCACAAAAAAGGCAATCGTCGTCGGATTAATCTTAGTCATTGTTAATGCTTACTGGGTGGGGATCGCCAGCGAACTCTGGTATGCAGTCTATACGCTCGTTTCACCCTTTTCAAACGCAGTCTTCACCCTTGTTGTTCTCATCGCCTTCAACGTCGGACTCCGAAAATTTGCCCCGCGTATCGCATTCACACCAGCAGAATTGCTGCTGATCTATATCATGGTGACTATGGTGTCCACCATTTCCGGGCATGCGATGATGGCGATCCTAATGGGAACGCTCGCACACCCCTTCTGGTTCGCAAGTCCGGAGAACGAATGGGCACAACTCTTTCTCCACCATATTCCACCGTGGCTCACGGTACACCAATTCGAGTTTTTAGCCGGTTATTACGAAGGCGAATCGAGTCTCTATCAGCTAGAGCACCTCCGCATCTGGGTGAGACCCGCACTCCTCTGGTCAGCTTTTATTTTTATCCTCTACGGTTCACTCCTCTGTTTAGGACTGTTCCTCCGCAAGCAGTGGATGGAGCGTGAAAAACTCAGCTTCCCACTCACGCAACTGCCGTTGCAGATGACAACGAACCGCAATTTTTTCCGATCCCGGACCCTCTGGTTCGGATTCGGAATCGCCGCACTCCTACGCGTGATGGCTGGGTTACACGACATTTTTCCTGTCATCCCAGCACTACCTCCGAACTATAGGCTCGACCGACATTTCACTGAACGTCCTTGGAACGCTATCGGTTATGCCTCTATGTCCTTTAATCTCGCGATTGTCGGACTGACCTACTTCATGCCACTTGATCTCGCATTCTCAACGTGGTTCTTCTTTTGGCTCACACGGGCAGAACGGGTCATCGCGAGTGCAGTCGGTGTCACAAATATCAGCGTCCTACATCTCAACGATCGAGCGTCCGGGGCTTGGGTCGGTATCGCTGTGTTGACGCTCTGGATGGCGCGCCGCCACTTCGTCCGTTTCTTTCGGCACGTTATTGGCCGTGAACACGGCGACGATAGTAGAGAGCCACTCTCTTACCGCACAGTCGCAATTTTGACGCTACTTAGCGTTGGACTCGTGTTCGGGTTCTGTTACGCAGCGGGGATGTCACTCTGGGCAATAAGTGCCTTTTATGCACTGTTCATCGCATTCGCCATAGCGATAGGGCGCGTACGCGCCGAACTCGGGCCACCCTACCATGAAGTTATCGGTATCAATCCACGGCAGATGATGGTCGGGATGTTCGGGACACGGCAGTTGGGGGGCGCCAACCTTACGATCATGACCTTCCTTTACGCTTTCAACCGTTGTAACCGTTCACATCCGATGCCGAACCAGATCGAATCGCTACGGATCGGCGAACGTTCCCGGATGCCGGGCAAAACCCTAATCTTCGGGATGGCACTCGCTATCGGAGTCGGCGCCTTAGCAACGTTCTGGACATATTTGCAGGTGGCATACCAATACGGTGTGCTGGCACAATGTCAAGGTGTTGTCGGACGCTTCGGATGGGAGAGCTTTAACCCACTTCAGAGCTGGCTTCAGCATCCGAAAGAACCGGATGTCAGTGCCATCACTTTTATGTGCGGCGGATTCGGTTTCGTTTTTCTGCTCCATTTCTTGCGGACACGCTTGTTGTGGTGGACACTCCATCCATCGGGATACGTGCTTTCAGGGGCATCCTGGGGCGGATTGATCTATTTCTGGTTTCCGGTAATGGTGAGCTGGTTCATCAAGTTCCTTATCCTTCGGTTTTGGGGCTGGCAGATCTATCGTAAAGCGATCCCTTTTTTCCTTGGACTCGTTTTGGGAGATTATATCCCGCGTAGCATTTTAAGTCTCATTAGCTTCGCGCTGAACCTCTATATGCCGTCGTCTGGCGCAGGACACACACTTTAGACTGGACAATGTAAATGCCTACACCACTACTTACAGTAAACGCAGTCACAAAACGGTTTGGCGCTAACCAACCGCCAATCGTTAAAAACGTCAGTTTCAGTGTATATCCGGGTGAAATTTTCGCGCTCTTGGGCCCAAGCGGCTGTGGAAAGACGACCACTTTACGGATCATCGCAGGTTTTGAACGGGCAGATGCCGGAACAGTCGCCATGGACAAACAGATACTCACAAGCACCGACATTTATGTGCCACCTGAATCACGCGGTATCGGTTTCGTGTTTCAGGACTACGCCCTTTTCCCACACAAAAATGTTTTTGAGAACGTCGCCTTCGGCCTACGAAAGGTAACCAAAAAGGAACGACGCGAGAGAACATTAGAAGTCCTGAGGATGGTTGACTTGATAGACCTGCAATCCCGATTGCCACATCACCTTTCTGGAGGCGAACAGCAGCGCGTTGCGTTAGCACGCGCCATCATCGCACGTCCTAAACTGCTCCTCTTAGATGAACCGTTCTCAAGCCTGGACCCAGGGTTAAGACACACGACGCGCGAAGAAGTCCGCACGCTTCTAAAGGCGGAAGGTATTAGTGCCGTCCTCGTCACACATACACAAGAAGAAGCCTTGAGTTTCGCAGAACGGTTGGGAGTTATGAAAGACGGAACACTTGAGCAGGTCGGGACACCGGAAGCAGTGTATCGGCAACCAAAAACCGCTTATGTCGCGGATTTCCTCGGACAGACCAACTTCATTGAGGCATACGTACAAAACGGGGTCGCACAGACACCCTTCGGACGCGTAAGGGTGGACGGTGAAGCCACAGGCGAGGCACTCCTATCAATCCGCCCAGAATGTCTAAAGATGCTGGCATCCGATTCTTGGAGTAGCGGCGCAAAAATCGGACGTATCGTCGGACAGGCGTTCAAGGGACACGACTATACACATCGCGTTGAAGTAGATGGACAGCATTACTTCGTCCAAACCGACTATAACTGCCCCTTCCAAATCGGTGATCCTGTCGTGTTAATGGCGGTCTCGGCGGTTGCCGTTGTGCCTGAAACAGGACAAGCAGACGGTGGTGAGATAGATAGCGAAGACCAGTAGAATGCCGTATAACCTCGCCTGTAAAAGGTGCCCGTATTGTCGTACTACAGCATTTCTCGGATTGCATTAATCCCTTCAATCATCCGTGTGAACGCTGCGGTAAGTCTATCAATTTCGGCATGGACTTGCGGGCTGTCGCCTCGCTCAATGGCATCCAAAACACCCGGAAAAACGACCGCTGCATAACCTGTATTCAGACCGGGGGCATAAATAAGATGTTTAAACCAAGGACGCAGCGGCAACCCCTCCTCATCGATTAACCGCCGCTCTAATTGATACAGCTGTCGGTTTATCTCCGAGATTTCAGAAAAATTACCGGAATCAAGGTAACGCGTAAGTCCCCGATTCAATAGACTTGCAGCCTGCTGCCACTCGGTAAGTAACTCATCTAACACTTTAACCTCTTTAGCGATTTTGATTTCCGAACCGGAATTCTGCAACAACTTTAAGGGGACCATCAGGTCGGTCGCGTAAGTTTCATAATCAAAGGGTAGAAGGTCGGCATTGGCGAGCTGCAGGGCAAGCGTTCCCCAAATTTTGGACATCGCCACTTGATACTGAAAAGTCGGATCCCCGAAATGTTCCATCCAGTAAAAGTTATCCTGCATCGCGTGGTAGACACCATAAGCACCGCCGAACCCCATACTGACAGCTGGAATCCCCGCATGTCCGACAAACGGAGAATGGTCTGAACCGCTTCCGAGGTTGCCGATCTGGGGTATCTCCCGATCTTGTGTCGTTCTCCAATTTTCATAGACCGGTTTCAACGTCCTCGGATCAATGACGTTTTCGGTTACATCGCGTATCAATTCTCGCAGCGACGGCGTTGCACTGACATAAAATCGGGCACCAGTTGCAGCAATATCTACGTTAAGATAAGCAACCGCTTTCCGTTGGATTTCCGTTTTGAGTTCCTCAACCCATTCTGTGGAACCGAGGATACCGAATTCTTCAGCATCCCATGATGCAAAAACGATTGTCCGCTTCGGACGTAAGCCCTCCTTAGCCAGTTCACCTAAACATTGCGCAACCTCTAACAGCGCAGTTGTCCCGCTTCCCGGATCCGCCGCACCGTAGACCCAAGCATCGTGATGGTTCCCTAAGATTACCCATTCGTCAGGATATTCTGTTCCTGCTAACTTCGCAATGACGTTGTAAATCGGACGCGTGCTGTGTTCGCAACGCACTTTAATGTGCACTTTCGCAGGTCCGGGACCGATGTGATAGGCGAAAGGTAAGCCACCTTGCCACTCTGAGGGGACATTAGAACCAGCGAGTGCTTTCAGAAACGGTTCGGCATCCCGATAAGCGATCGGGACAACAGGAATTTTCGGCAAATCGGTGGCTTCGGCGATCGGTAGCCTCTCAGCGTCTTTGGTGGCTGCCCAACCTGGCGTTAACGGGTCACTGGCATGCTGAAAGATATATTTTACCGTTCCGCGTTGGATCGCATCGGCTGAACGCCAGGGACCGCGTGGATAGACATCGCCACGCATATAGCCGTCATCCGCAGGATCTGAGTACAGGATCAACGCAACAGCACCGTTATCGCCTGCGACTTTTGCCTTCACACCGCGGTAGCTGCCACCATACCGGGCAATACAGATTTTTCCCTCCACCGAAACACCGCGCCCACTAAGAATCCGGTAATCTTCCGGTAACCCCCGATTGACATAGACGAGTTCCGCCGTTACATCACCATCGGGTGAATAGGCGTTGTATCCAGGGACAATCTCCGTTTCATAAGAATCTTTGTCCCATTCCCAACCGGATTCTTTGCTAACAGCGAGATGTTGTGTCGGTGAGACGAGCTCTACATGTACCTCAAGCGGATATGGAAGGTAGACTTGGTACTCATAGACCTGAACCTGTAAACCGTAACTTTCATATTCAGAACGAAGGTATTCGGCAACTTTACGGCTATTTTCGGTGCCAGCGAGGTGCGGTTCTTCCGTCAGGTAGCGTAACTTACGGCGACTTCTTTCCACTGAGAGACGTTCTTTAAAATCGGTCTCATATCGTTGCTGCGTCATCGCATTTTCCGCTGTGAACCCACGCATACCGAAAACGTCATAAGAAAACCAAGTAAGTCCTATAAGCAGACAGATGAAACTAAAACTGAATCTCCAAATCCACGTCAATAGCATAGACATATTTTTTACCGATTGAATAGGTCTTCACCTCTTTTCGTTTACGAAGATTAAAGAAACATCGGGTTTCGCGCATTTTTAGGGATACGATGCACATAATAGCACATTCTCGGATTGTTTGCACTATTTTTCTTTCTCACGCAGGAGTCCTCAGCTTCCAGTTATCAATTTTCGGTTGACAAAATATTTACACACTCCGTCCTGTCTATAAAATTGACAATATCCGCATTATTGTGTTAAAATGGTAACTGATAACAAAAACTGACGCTAAGGAAGTTTTAAATGGACGCAAAGATTCTAATTGTTGAAGATGAACGTGATATCGCGGAGTTACTGCGATATAATCTACAAGAAGCCGGTTTTGAAACGGATTACGTCCGTAACGGTGCCGATGCACTGCACCGATCGGTTGAAAAACCCCCAGATCTCATTATACTCGATCTAATGCTTCCAGAAGTAGACGGCATGATTGTCTGTCGCTTACTAAAAAACGATCCAAGAACCAGAAATATTCCCGTCGTGATGGTAACCGCGAAAACGGAAGAAAAGGATAGAGTCGCTGGATTAGAACTCGGTGCTGACGATTATATCACAAAACCGTTCAGTCCAAGAGAAGTCGTGTTACGCGTGTCCGCTGTACTACGCCGCCTCCAAGCCGGTAAACACCAAGAAGACACCAAACAGATTGAAACACACGGACTCATAATCGATCTCGACAAACATCAGGTATTTACCGAGAACGGTCCAATAGACTTGACAGCCACCGAGTTTAAATTAATCACCCTATTCGCACGCTCACCCGGACGCGTCTTTACACGTGATATTCTCATGGATGTGATCTGGGGACAGGAGTATTACGGCATCGATCGGACAGTGGATACGCATGTCAGTCGTTTACGACGCAAACTCGGTGAATTCGGTAAGCATATTGAGACGGTACACGGGGTCGGTTATCGGTTCAAGGAAATCGGTTGAGGACTGATACACCAGAGGTCTTCAATCCTCGTGTAGGAGGGATCTTCAAATCCTGAGGCTTACTGACTGCTAACTGCTGATGGCTGACCGCTGATGAAGTGCTTCCACGCGAGGGGTCAACTTGAAGGACCCTCTCGCGTTGAATCGCACTCTTAAGATTTACATATAGATCCTGTGTCCCGCACCTACGGAAATTCTATTCCTAATTTTCGACATACCTTTCGGATTTTGTTAATCGCGCCGCCTATCTGTTTCCCGTTTCGCGTGATACCAAAGAGGTGTTGACTCACAACACGACGGGAAATCCCGAGAATATCTCCAATCTCTTCTTGCGTTTTGCCTTTATAAAAGTAGAGCTGGATACACTCGGTTTGACGTTCGGTTAACTCCTTCGCGATAATCTGACGAATCTGTTCCAAGACCGCCTGCCGCTTCGCACGCTGCGCCTCCGTATATTCGTCATCAGGGGCTCGATACCAGAAGTAGTCTTCGGTAGTGAGCTGGTCAAAAAATTCGGGTGGGACCGGAATCTCCCAAAAATCTGAATTAAATTTGGGCATAGATAGAGCAACTCCCTCAGATATGAGGCGATTGCGCCTATGCCATTTCAATCAAAGTGTCGATAATGAGCAGAGGCACCATCGCCTTGAACCGAATCGGTTCGGATGAAATATAGCGTGGCTCAAACTTAATTTTAACATGATCGGTACCTCCTCCTTTATTTGTGTTTATAGTTTCAAACGGTGCTAAGAAAGCGATAACGCTAACCACTGGCAAACCGTATTATATCAAAAATACCAAAAATATACCATAAAAATCTGGATTAGGACTGCATACGCGATCCAAAGACAGCCTTCAAGATGGGGGACAGAGGGAGTTTAACCCTCCGTCCCTTTCCAAAGAGTGCGACACTTAGTGTCACACCACAAGGGCGTAACACTAAGTGTCACACCTCCTCTGGTTTGCTAACATAACAAATTCCTCCTTTTTCTCTCTACCGCAATAAAGCGGTATTAGGATATCATCGGCATTAAAAAATGACAATGATTCACTTAAACACATTTTCGGATGCACTTTTGCACGTTTTTGGAAAAAAAAATGAAAAAATATTTTTTTCGGGTTGAAAAGTGATGCAGCTCCGCTTTGCAAATTGCTATTGCCATGTAACTTGGTTCATATCCCACAGCATAACCACACCACTTTCGTCTATACTGGCAAGTATACGTCCATCAGGACTGAACGCTAACGCTCGGACCCAGGTCGTGTGTCCAGTGAGCGTAACTGTGCTTCGCTCAATGAATGTGTCCCGCAACCGAATCACTCCAAAACATCCACTCGCAAGTATACGTCCATCCGGACTAAACGCAACAGACAAAACACTGCTTCTTGTAGGCTCTTTAAAGGTATTCAATAGTTTACCTGTTTCCACATCCCATAAATGCATTATACCACCATCACCGCTACTTGCAAGCACAGTGCCACGTGGGGAAAATGCGACAGCAGCAACCCTATTCGTGTGCCCGACAAGCGAGGCTTTGAGTTTACCGGTGTGCACGTCCCATAACCGAATCACCAACTCACCAGTTGCACTGGCAATCGTTCGTCCATCTGGACTCAGCGACATGGCTGTGACACCCTCGTTTTCCAGTTCTGTAATGTTCGCTGTAATGGTTTTAAGGGGTTTATCCGTCCCAATATCCCAAATACGAATTGTATTGTCCCAACTGCCGCTCATAAGTGTTGCGCTATCTTGTGAATAGACAATAGACGGCACCCCCTTCTCATGTCCGGTGATCGTTTTTTGGAGCTGCCCAGTCGCCACATCCCATAAACGAATATTACCGTCCCAACCGCCACTTGCAAGCACGCTGCTATCTGGTGAGAACCGCACCGAATTAACAATGTCTGTGTGGCCAGTAAGGATTTTCAGAAGTTGCCCACTCTGTACGTCGCGCAGCGAAATAGTATGATCCGGCATCCCATTATACGCAAACATCTGACCATCCGGTGAAAATGCCACCGATCTCCCAAAAGAGCCGGTATGTCCGGCGATCGTTTTCAAGGAGTTTGCTGTCTCCGCATCCCAAAAACGAATCGTTCCGTCATAGTGACTCATACTCACAACGGTTTTTGCATCTGGTGCGTACATTACACTACCAACACCATCCGTATGTCCGGTAAGGGTTTTCAAGAGTTTACCGGTACTCGCGTTCCAAAAGCGGATTGTCTTATCCCAGCTGCCGCTCACAAGGGTCGTGCCATCTCGCGAGTAGACCACAGAACTAACGCCAGATGTATGTCCAACCAGTGTTTTTAGGTGTTCTCCAGTACCAACATCCCAAAGATAAATATTGGAATCGCTACCCCCACCCACCAGGGACTGACTATCAGGTGAATATGCGACACTGTAGATATGTTTCGGAAGCTCAGTAATAGTCTGCAGGAGTTGTCCAGTCTCCACATCCCAAATACGAATTGTTGTTCTGTCTTCCCAACCAACACTCGCCAATCTCTTTCCATTATTTGAATACGCGATAAAGCGGATAGACATAGACCTTGTGTTAAGATCTGTGTGTCCTATAAGGGTCTTTAACGGCTTACCGGTGTGCATATCCCACAGTTGAATCGCATTGTTCCAAGTTCCGCCTGCGACCGTTTCTCCAGTAGGGCTGAATGTTAATGAACCGATCCTATGTGTGTCTCCTATAAGAACACTTCTCAATTTCCTATCCTGTAGGTCCCATAAATAAACGCTGCCGTCACTTGCAGCAGCAAGCGTCTTTCCATCGGGGCTGAGGCGCATATCTTCGGTGAACGGTTCTGTGATGAGATCCAGTGCTTCACCCGTGCGTACATCGTATATCCAGGTGCCGATCGAACTCAAAACAGCAAGGCGATGACCATCCGGCAAATAGACGCAATCGGTAAGGGTCCCCTTCCCAAAACGCGCGATCGCGCCTTCAGGAAGATGCCATCGGGTGTAATCTTGCGCGGAACCGCTTGGTAGAAAGAGGACGGTAGCTAACAATAGAATAGACATAGAATAAAAAAAACGCGTTGTTCTCATATCAATTTTCCTTACTGTTTAGGACTTACGCAGTTCCGTTTTATAGTAAAGCCCATAATTATTTGGACGCTTGATTGATCGTAGGGTCTGGGTCACCCAGCCCCTACGATCGGGCAATGTGGTATTGTTATTGTCGAGTGTCAATTTATTTTCGTGCTTACTCTAAAGTCCCCTGATAAGGGGATTTAGGGGGTTAAAGATACCGAAATTACTGTTTTTGCCTAAGTCCTATCTATATTACACCTCAACGCGTACAAACGCAAGGTATACTCCCGATAGCAGGACTATAATAAACAGTGCTAACAACAATAGATCAACTGCTGCAGTATTGAAATCCTTGCTGAAACTGAGTGTGTCTTCAAATTTGGGAACCGCTTCTGGACTGACAGGTTTCTGGGACATCCCTTCACGAACCCCAATGATGTGGAGGCTTTCCGGATCCGCTTTATCAGTGTCAACAACGAATTCTCGGTATTCACGGGCATAAACTTTCACATTCTCTAAGAATTGCAGATGCCGCTCGAAACCCGTTCCGGCAAAGGCTTCAAGCAGGTGTTGAAAAATTGTGACAGGAGACAATCGGGTGATGGCGCGTGCTTGATTCACTTGTGAAACCTGTTGTTTTAAGCGTGCCTCGTGCAAGTGTTCTTGCTGTTCAACGTCTTCGGTGACGAACGCACCATCCACCTCCATTTTTTTTCTTGAATCTCCACGTGCCTCCCGCCAACGGGACGAATATTGATCCTCAAGCGCATAATGCAGTTGCCATGAATGTTCATAAAATCCGTGAGTCGCCTTGGGCGATGCGGAATCCCCTGCAATGGCAGCGAGCGTCCCTGGCATAAAAACCACAAGAGAGACCCAAACCAATAGGAGGATCACCAGACTCACCGCGCTCCGTTGCACACGCGCCGAAACGAGCAGCCCTAACGCGAGAAAAAGACAGGTGTACAGCAGCGCAATAAAGAAGATAATGCTTAAACGTCCCCATGCTTCAGCCCCAAGGTGGACATTGCTTGATGTAGAAATTGTCAAAAGGTTCATCAATACGGCAAGCGTAAGCGGAATGCTGAGACTTATCAATGCCCCCAAAAATTTTCCAATTAGGACAGTGTGACGCGGAATTGCATTTGCCAATATCAACCGCAGGGTACCACGTTCACGTTCGCCAGAGATGGAATCGAAGGTGAATAGCAGGGCTATCAGACTCAAAACGTAACCGATGATAAAACTCCAATCCACTAAGGTAGCATCTGGACGTAAACTCCCTAAACTGGTATTCACTGGCGGATATCTGAGTATCCAGAAACTTTCCAATGTCTGAGTGGTCCAACGAATGAGTCCTTCTGTCGTTCGTGGTAAATCAGTTTCACTACCTTCTGCGCAGAAACGGAGCGAGGACGGCTTTTTGTGAAGATCACCAGGTCCCTTTTGCGCGAGTCTATACAAACTTTCATCCGCAAAAGCCGTTAAACGATCCTCGTATTCGGCGACTCCGTCGCGATACGCCTGGACCCGCTTCGGATGTTCCTGAAGATGCACAACAGCGTTGGTCAACATCAAGCCAATAAGCAACACAGTTGCGAGTGCAAACCGAAGGCTATTGAGATTATCGTAGAGTTCCCGTTTCGCGATATGCCACATCTTTTTATGCCTGTCGGCTGTCGGCAATCAGCAATCAGCAAAGGGTCCTTGTGGTATTCAAGCGAGATGTGCATGCCATATATCAATGGTCGACGGTTGACAGCCGATTACTGATAACCATCCTACACTTCACTCTTGATGAAAATCAGAAATATTATGATAAACAAGATTACATTAATCATGAGCAGTAAGGATACATCCGGCAGTGCTCGTTTGGCGTTTATATTCGTATCAACTCTTTGAAAAGAGAATTGTGGAAAGCTGCCCCAATCCGGTGCGCCCTTGTCCGCAGAAAACCATGCTCGAGATCCGAACACATCTTTATCGTAGAAATAGCCGATCACCTGATGTCTGTATTGTCTCACAGTGTCAAAAAAATCTCTGACACCGTGCATATCCGTGCCTGCCCACGCTTGTGTTGTGGCATCATAAAGTCCGACTGGTGAGAGTTTTAACCAAGCACTTTCCACTTTTGCGGGGTGAATGTAGATGTTTTCCAATGCTGGCTTTCGGACGAGCCACGTTCGGTCTGCTGTATCCGTAACCAATCGACCGAGGAAGCGGAAATAATTCTGGGCGTGAGGGATCTTGGGTTCATGTTCATCGCTAAGTGTCTCAAAATCCGTGTAACTTATGTAGTTATGCCGTAGAAGTCCAGGGTCATCCTCAAACCCTGCGTAAAGTGATCCACCCCCTATAACACTAAAATGCCACTCTTCCCCTGGGAAAGCATCAGTGGCGAGGAAGTGTTTCCGTTTTCTATCGAATTCCTCCCAGATCTGTTGGATTTGATTGAAGGTGGATGCCGTGCGTGCCTGCGGTGACTCAAGACGTCGGATTACAGCAAGCGTCACATTTGGATAGACTAGCACTAAAAACCCCCAAACGAACATAGCGAGCATCAAGGCGGTACTTGTTCGACGCGCCGCCGCCGAAATCAGGATCCCAATGAGGTAAAACACCGACAGATACGCAACAGAGGCCAAAATAATTCCGCCAATGCGCAGAAAATCATGGTTATTTAGGGAGATAACAGCGGAATTCGTTAGCAAAATCACAGCGAGAAGAAGGCTCATCAGCAACGGCACTAGCAGGCACAGCATCGCACTGACGTATTTCGCAAGCAGAATATGCCCGCGACGAACGGAATTGGTTAAGACGAGACGTAATGTCCCTCCCTCGTATTCTCCAGCAAGTGCATCGTAAGCGAAAATCAGTGCCAACAGGCTCAAGACAACCTTGAAGATAAAGACAATATCCATCGAGGTGAAGATATTCATAAACGGATTATCCGAACCGTGCCTACGAGCATCCCACAGCGATGGAACATATCGGTGTGATACCTTAACCTCGTTTCCCGGTCGCTTGTCGAATCCGACATTGAAAATGCTTAACGGGTTAGGCGGACGGTCAACATACATTTCACCTGCTGAATAGGTGTTTGTTTCTTGGAGTTGGCGTTGATGCATTTTAACTGCATCGTCGTAGCCTGCTAAACGTCGCTCATAGTCCTTAATAAGCACAACCGTATTTGTAACCACAAGCAATAGTGTAATGAAAACGGCTGCCGCGAAGCGGAACGTCATCAGGTTGTCAAGTAGTTCTCGGTGAATGAGTGTTGTTAGCATCAAGCTTTTCCTTTTAACAGCTCTTCGCTTTTCAGCAAATACAAAACGCTCCACAATACGCTATTGATTAGGAACTGGAATCTGGTTCATATCCCAGAGAATAACCGTACCATTATTACCGCTAGCAAGCATTTTGCCATCCGGACTGAACGCTATTGCTCGAATCCAGCCCGGATAACCGGTGAAAGTGCCTCTATACTCACCAGTGGTGGTGTCCCACAACTCGATGGTCTTCCAACTCGCGCTGGCAACTATTTGTCCATCCGGACTGAAGGCGATGCCATAGATAGCACCCCTTGCCTTTTCGATATTATGTAGCAAGCTCCCCGTGCGGACATCCCACAAACAGAGGTTGCTGCCTTCACCCGCACTTGCGAGCATCGTGCCATCTGGAGAAAATACGATGGCAGCAATTCTATCTGTATGTTCCGTAAGGGTTGCTTTGATTTTACCCGTGGGCATATCCCACAACCGAATTTCCGCTTCGTCAGTTGCCACAGCAAGCGTCCTGCCATCAGGGTTAAGTGTGATGGCTCTGACTCCGATAGATGAATTGGCATCTGTTATATTTCCAGTAATCATTTGCAGGAGATGTCCAGTATCAACGTACCACAAACCGATGGTATTGTCCCAACTCCCACTCACGAGGGATTTGCCATCGGGTAAATAGGCGATAGAATGCACCCCTTCCGTGTGAGCGGGAACAGTTTTGAGAAGTGCTTCCGTGCTAATATTCCAAAAACGGATTTTGCCATCCCAACTCCCACTCGCGATGGATTCACCATCCGGTGAATAGGTCACTGAAAGCACCCAATCCGTATGACCCCTGAGAGTTTTCACCATTTGTCCACTCTGGACATCCCGTAGCACAATTGTATGGTCGGCTCCTCTACCAATTGCAAGCGTTTCACCATCCGGTGAAAAAGCCAATGATGACCTCGCTCCAAAGCTATGTGAAGTAAAGGTTTTCAGAAGTTCCCCAGTGTGAGCATCCCAAAAGCGCAGCGTCCCGTCGTATCCGTTACTGACAAGCGTCTCTTCATCCGGTGAATACATTACTTGTGTATGCCCCTTAAGTATCCTTATTGTCTCACCGGTGCCGGTATCCCACATACGAATCGTTTTATCCGCACCTCCACTCACAAGTGTCGCGCCATCTCGTGAATAGATTATAGAGCTGACACGATCTGTATGTCCAACAAAGGTCTTCAGGAGCTTTCCGGTCTCGACATCCCAAATGCGAATCGCATGGTCCTTCCAACCGACACTCGCAAGCGTCCGACTATCCGGAGCATACGTGATACGTGAGACTCTATCGGTGTGTCCTGTAATGGCTTTTAGGAGTTCTTCAGTCTCGACATCCCAAATAAGGATTGTCCAGTCCTTCCAACTCGTGCACGCTAATGTCTTTCCATCGTTTGAATACGCCACCAGACGGATCATATCCGTGTGTCCTACGAAGGTCTGTTTCAACTCACCGGTGCTAACATCCCAGAGTCGGATAGTCGTATCCCGACTCCCACCAGCGAGGATCTCCCCAGTCGGACTGAACGCCAGCGAATAGATCCTATCTTTGTGTCCCACAAGTAATTTATCTACTTTGTTCGCTTGGAGATCCCATAAGACGACCTCACGATCCGTTGCAGCGGCAAGGGTCTTTCCATCCGGACTCAGGACCATGAGATTCCATCTCAATTTTGTCCCCAAGTCCGTGAATAGATCCAGTTCCTCGCTTGTATGAACATCATATATCCAGAGACCGATTGCACTCCGAACAGCGATCCGATTGCCATCGGGAAGGTACGCGAAATCGCCGATACCGCCTTTCTCAAAGCGCGCAATAGCCCCCTCAGGCAGTCGCCACCGAGTGTAATCTTGAGTAGAACCGCTTGACAAAAAGAGAACTGTAGTTAATAAAAGAATAGATATAACGCAAAAAAATCGACTTGTCCCCATATCAATAATTATCTCCGTGCTATGTTGTTTCAGGAACCAGAAATGAAAAATAAAAGTTTAAAGTGAGATGTGCAGTCTGATTGTTTTAACACACTTTTGGATGCACTTTCGGTAAGATTATAATTATTCTGCAAAAAATCAGGGACAGAGAAGTGTCTTCCCTGTCCCTTTCAATTCGATTCAGTTTTGGCAAGAAAATCATTCTTCGGAATCAAAGAACAATCCGAGCGGTGCACTCAACTGTGGCGCAACATCCGCTTCGTCTACGACTTTATCGCCTGCCCATTCGCTACGTTCAATCCCCATCGTGTAAGTCTGCCGCGTCATGTCAGTGTAACTGAGATATTGGAATCCTGCATTCTCAAAACAGGTGAGTGCGGGTCCATTGTCGGCGAACACTTCTAAGGTAACGTGCTCAGCATCGAGTACCTCAAACGCGTAACGGACAGTCTCAATGAGTACATCAGTGCCGTAACCGCGAGCGCGATAGTCTGGTCGAATGATAACGAATCGGATCGTAACAGTGTCCGCGTCGCGCTTAAGCAGCATAAACCCAATGAGGAAACGGGTGGTTCGGATTTCAATAGCGAGTGGAAGCGTTTCCGCGTCGGCTGCCCAACGCTGCCAATCCTCCAGAAACGTTTCAAACGATACCCGTGCTGAATAAAGAAGGTTCCTGATGCCGGGACGGTTGATCCAGCCCCAAATTTGGCGAAGTTCGTTCTCAGCGGTCTGTCGGAGGCGGATGCCGCCGCTGTAGAGGCGTTCCAGTTGCCGCAATTCGCTGCGCAGTCCCTCCAAATATGCCGAGTGTGTCCCAACTTGTGCGCCAGCTATGCGAACCTTACGTTGGTTCGGACGATCCATGAATTTCGCCTGTTTCACTCTATTCTGGAAGTATCTGAGTTTCCGTTCACTCCGCTCAATAATGCGTAGCAAGTTGTTGATAGCAGCTTCCCACTTCTCAAGATCAGCGTTTGCGTCTTCTCGTGTTTCGCTCCGATCTTCTTTTATCTGAGTTTCGTTCATATCTCCCCTCCTTGAATCCAGAAATCCGGAGATAACTCTCATACCGGAGTGGATTGATATTACCGACTTCAACTGCCGTTTTGACAGCACATGCCGGTTCGTGCTGGTGTGTACATGCCGCAAATTTACACTCTGGAATATATGGGCGCATCTCAGGAAAATGGATATCCAATCCCTGTTCGTCATCGACTTCAAGCAACCCAAGGGTTCGGATGCCGGGCGTATCTGCCACAAATCCACCAAACGCAAGCGGTAGCAGCATCACCTCTGTTGTTGTATGCCGCCCTTTGTGGATACGTTCATCTACTTCACCGACGCGTAATCGGAGCCCGGGTTGTAACGCATTAAGAAGAGAGGACTTCCCGACCCCTGATGAACCGACAATCGCAGAAATCTTGTCCCCCATTGTCTCTCTTAACTCATCAACACCGAGTCCAGTTACGATACTTGTATAAACTACCTTATACCCTAATTCTTCATATAATTTAAGTTCGCGCTGGACATTCTCCAATTTTGCCAAGTCCATTTTGTTGATACAGATAACCGGTTCTACATCAGAAGCCTCGGCAGTGACGAGGAATCTATCAAGCATCCGCAGTTTCAGGGTCGGGTGCCGGGCAGCAAAGATAATGAGCAGCATCTCCAAGTTCGCAACGATAACCTGTCGCCAACCGTCCATTCGGATACGTCCAAATTGCGTCTCGCGTGGGAGACGTTCCTCAATGTACCCGTTATCCTCGGTCAGTACCGGTATCGAAATACCGACTCGATCGCCGACCGCAATGAAATCAACATAAGGCATCTCTTTCGTTTCATCGAGACGCCGCTTCTCTTCTTCTATGAGGTGGTGCCGGACCGTACAGGTATAGCAACGGTCGCCAACCTGTACTTCGTAGGCACCCCCTCTCGCTTTTATGACAATACCTTCCATTGTTAAATTCACCTATGCCCCCGGATTCCGCCAGATAATACGTCCGCGCGTTAGGTCATACGGAGAAAGTTCAACAGTAACATGATCACCGGGAAGCACCCAGATTTTGTGCCGCATCAGTTTGCCAGCAAGGTATGCTACGACTTTGTGGTCGTTCTCTTCTAATTTAACGTGAAATAAGTTACCCGGCAAGGATTCCATGACGACCCCCAAGACGCGGATAGCAGTGTCTTTATTAAGAGATTCATGAGTTTCTGGGGATGTTTTTTCTTTTTTCATTTGAGTTTCTCCTTTTTCGTTTAACGTTATCTGTTTTAACACTATTTTGGATGCACTTAATTAACGTTTTGTTCGGAAAAAAGTTGACAGGATGTCTCGAAAGTTGTAAAATACATCTGTGGAAGTATCTATTTCCGCTTTTTCTATAAATGGAGGAGAAAAGAACAATGAGCCAAGCCTTATCCCTCATTGCTTATCCTGATCTCGAAAACCGAGTCAAGGCGATGGAAGAAGATGGGTATGCCTATCTTCCGAAGGTTATTGACACGGAAGAACTTGCTGAGCTGCGTGCAGCGATGGATCGACTAACAGCACGCCCTGAGAGTTTTGACCGACACAGCGTCCCGGAAAACGGGAGCGGTTTTCTTAACAAACATATCAATAACGCCTTCAACCGAGACCCGGTCTTCCTGCGATACTTAGATAAATCACCGGTCATAGAATTGGCGGAGGCGGTTCACGGTGCCGATTGCCACGTCATCGGCATGACGGCTTGGATAACAGGGCCAGGGCGTCCTGACCAAGGGCTCCACACAGATTGGCTACCGATCTCGCTGCCAGCAGATATTTTACAGGACCCGCGGGTTAAAGTACCAATTTTTATTACTACCGCGCACTATTATCTTGACGACCTCTACGAAGACCTCGGGCCAACGAAGTTCGTTCCCGGTAGCCATCTGTCCGGACGACGACCCGATGGTGAAACGGAATGGAAAGGTGCTAAGGAACAGAGTATCCTCTGTAATGCCGGGGATGTTGTGCTTTTCCGCAGTGAGGTTTGGCATCGCGGCACAGCAAACCGTAGCAATCAGACGCGCTACCTATTACAGGTGCATTACGCGAACCGTATGATAACCCAGAAATTCCCGCCTTACCTGAACCGGTTTCAGTTTGACACAGCTATCCTGGAGCAGGCGACAGAACGTCAACAACGCCTGATGGGGAACCATCGTCCGGGCGCCTACGATTGATAGTACGATCCACTAAAGAACGCTAACTTAATGAGGATGACCGTTCCCTTTGCATAGAAACGAGACACCTGAAAAAGCACCAAGACCAAATGTTATCAGCGAGGAGCCACACGGGAAGATTATTGCCCTTAGTCTCCTCCTCGCTTTTCTCTGGGGCGGAAATTCACCCGCAATAAAAGTCGGTTTACAAGATTTCCCACCGATGGCGTTGGCGTTTTTCCGCTTTGTCATAGGTCTTGTTATTGTCTGTGTTTGGTCATTTTACCGTCATGTCTCACTCGGTTTGCGCCGTGGTGAATTTGCAAGATTGCTGCTCCTTACAGCGATTTTCATAATCCAAATTATCTGTTTGAACACCGGTACCAAATTCACAACAGCATCACGCTCAACCATTTTTGTTAACGTCTATCCGTTTTTCACCGCGCTCTTCGCGCATTTCTGGATTCCCGGTGAACGACTCTCTGTTGCCAAGACATTGGGGATCATTGTCGCTTTCAGTGGTGTCTTCATAACCGTCGCCCCGAATCTCGGAGAAGGCGAAACGAGTCTTCTTGGCGATATACTTGTCCTCATCAGCGGATGTTTCTTGGGATTACGCGTTGTCGTGACAAAACTCCTCGTTCAAGCAATACACCCGTATCGGCTTCTCGTCTGGTATTTAAGTTTGAGTCTCCCGTGTTATGCCGCAATGAATTTGATATGGGAACGCGGGGAACCGATGCAGTTGACACTGGCAAGTACTGCCGCACTCCTTTATCAAGGTGGTGTTATCGCTGGTTACTGTTTCTTAGCATGGACAGCGATCCTTGAGAGATATAGTGCCAGTAAATTGGTCGTGCTTTTCTTTGCAACCCCGCTTTCGGGTGTTTTTTTTAGTTATCTGGTCTTAGGCGACGAATTGACGTTCCATCTGCTCGTCGGTGCAGTTCTCGTGGCAGCTGGGATTTATCTCGTAAACATGCGGCGTTAAAAATTTGGTAAACATGCGGCGTTAAAAAGAAAAATTTACCCTCTTCGCTTCTCCTGTTCCTCAATGATGGCACTACTAAAAAGATTGTCCTCTGGATTTATGCCCTCCTCCAGCGAAAGCTGCTGAAGTTCCTCAGCCGTGAGGGTTTTAGCTTCGGGATCACGTTTCCTGCGTAGCGAACGCCGCCTTTTATTCTTTGCTTGGACTCTTGCAGACCGCGCAGCTAAACGTTCCTCAGGTGTAAGAGACTTCATAAAGGGCCCTTGAAGTTTGACCAACTCCTTTTTCACCTCTGCCAAGTCCCATTCAAGTTGCTCTATTTTTATCAGCAGTTTTGTGATTGGCGGTCCCATAAGTTTTCTCCTTTCTATTGTTGTTCATTTAGTGCCCTGACAGGCCTGTTTCAGAGTTCTTCTTCCAGGTGCCGACGTTCAACATGCAGAAATCGGGCGGGGATACGGATTTTGTTGTGATTGTGTTTCATGCTGTCTTGACATGTCAATTTATCTCTTGTAACCATGTGTGGGGGTTTTCAACGCGGACTCGGAGTTGTGCGTGGCAACGTTTCGCAAGTCTTAACATCCTGTCATCTGTCGTGAGAAGGACATCTGCCCCACCACTTTCAGCACACGCAATATGCAACGCATCGTAATGCTTAAAACCCAAATTTTCGAGTGCTTCAGCCCTTGTTTCTTCAGATGTCCCTATGGAAAGCGTGTAGTGGACATATTCCATAACTGATTTTACTCGAGAGCGTCGTTCTGAATCAGTGTCCGCGTTTACTTCATCCTCTAAAATCACACTGCTAAGCCAATCCCATCTCATTGTCAAAAAATAACCAAGAATTTGTGTTATCGCTTGAGTTTCACGCTGGACTCGGACTTGCGTCTGATGATCAAAGAGACGATTTACACAACACGTATCAAGATAGACTCTCAAGTTTTTGGCATGAACTCGCATTTGCCTGTCTAAGTACTCTCAGTTTCTGGTTCTATTATTGTTTTCAGGGCACGTCCATTGATATTAGGCAATTTGAGTTTCTCAAGAGCGTAAGTGTATGCGTCGGCATCAAACAAATGAACGAATCGGACTATTCCAACAGGACCGAGTTTCAGTGAGATCGCCTTGAGCCCAAACTCATAAATCTCAATGCCCGACATATCGTCTATACTTTTTGGATTCACGTTCTCTGTCCGTATTAGTGCCTGTTTCTCTTGAATTCGCTTGACGATAGTCTTGACATCCGTTGTATCATCGTTCATCCGCTTCTGACGTTCAACGGTGTAATCACCGGTGCACGGTTTACAATGCTGCAGAAACTGAATTAACCCAGCGTGGCCCAGTTTGTCTAAAAGGATATCAAGTGCTAATTCATACACCTCAGCGTCTGTCATATCTTGAACGTTCATTTGCCCTTACCTCCTACAATGATAGCCGTAAATACCACGAAAAATAGAACCTATTTACTTTTAGACGCGGGTTCCATCGCTGGATAAATCTCTATATCGGAACGCCTGATGAGTACACCGGTATAAAAGGTGAGCCAATTCCCGCAGAGCTCAATGGACATAAACGCGTCATCACCACTGGCGTATTCGTGTAACTCAACATCAAATTTCTCTTCACCCTCGGCATCCGTAACAGTTACAGTTGCCGGAACAACATCCTGTCGCGTGTACTCAACAGCAATGTCCTCGTTTTCGTTCTCCGGATCCGGAAAATAGAGCGTTATATGATCCGGCAGTGGATCGCCGAGTTCGCACTCGTCATCGACGATCCATCGAGAAACCTCATATTCCTCTTTTGTTCCGGCGATATGGTCAACACCGAGCACCACCTCTTCTTCCACGTCTCGGAGGTGATACATATAGCGGCGAAGGCTGTCACCCTCATACTTCTTCCGCTTGACAAGTTTGAAGACATGCGAAGTATCTCCGGTCTCCTCATAAGTGATGATGTCGGAGAGTTCGATCATGCTGTCTATCGGAATATCAACCAATTCGTGCCGTACCGGCTTCTTAGGGTCGGCATCCTTGCGCCTACCGAACAGGGATCTTCCCTCTTTTTTGCCTCTACCAAATAGTGCCATATTACCACCTTAAAAGTAGCCTTTGTTATACATCACTAACATAATAACACCAACAACAAGGAGGCTTCCAAAGATAAGGAGGAACCAAGTTGCCCCGGAGGTCTTTTTCTCTACAATAACAGTCTGTGTCGCGGGTGGTGCCCGCGCCGGCGTTGTTGTCCCAGCGGTCGTCGTTACCGTTGGGGTCCCTTCAGCAGCTGCGAGGAGTTCCTCTTTGATTGCTGCCTCATCCGGTAACTCGTCAACAGTGAAGACCTCCACATTATCGCCATAAAATTTATCCGGGTTTTCCTCAACATAACTTGCTGCATAGTCTTCATCGCGATTTGTTCCGGGATCGACGTAATTCGGGTTCGGTTCCACACCTTGACTTTCGTAGTAATCCCGATAAAATTCATATTCGGCTTGCTTTTCGGCACTCCAGTGTGACCGATCGTAATTCCGATGGTGATAGTGCCAGAGGTAACTCCGTTGAATCGCGTGGTTGTAGTAGTCATGGAAGTAGATACCGAACATCATGTTGTTAAACGTCTGCGCTGCTGCCATGCTGTATATTGGGTACCCCATGACTGGGTAATAACCACGGTAATTGTTGAGCGTAATCGTAGAACGTTGCTCTCGCCGGACCTTTGCGGTTCGACGATCGGCTGTTCTGACTTGGCGTTTCAAAGTACGGTTTTCTGCCTTGAGTTGCCGGACCTGTTTCCGGTTTCCTGCAGTCGTTGTGCGTTGTTGGCTGCGAGATGCGTTCCGCGTAGCCGTTGTGCTTCGAGTCGAATTTGGTGTCGTCGCTTTTGCTCTGCTTGTAGCCGTCTGTCTCTGCCGTGCCGCAGTGCTGGTGCGTGTACCGGTAGTTCTCGTTGAACTACTTCTGTTGTAGGTGCTACCTGTGCTGCGGGTCGTTCGCGTCGTTGAGCGTGTACTACTATAAGAACGTTTCGGTGTAGAACTCCGACGCGTTGAACTGCGACTAAAACTCCGGCTACGACTGAAGCTCCGTCCGCCACCAAAACCGCCGCGGCGACTCTCTACAATATCCGGCGCGAAACTGAATAGAAAGACGACTAAAACCGTCAGCACTGAAAGTTGTTTTAATTTACGTTTCACCCTACGCCTCCTTGCATTTTTTCGTTAAAGACTTGACAAAAGATATTGAATCTGTTAAAATATTTAAGAACTCAGACGTTAGCACCGATTTCACTTATGAAATCCTTATGTGCCTGTAGCTCAGTTGGATAGAGCGTCAGCCTCCGGAGCTGAAGGTCGGGCGTTCGAATCGCCCCAGGCACTTTCTTTACTTTAAACGGATGCTGTGCAAGACACATCATCACTACATAAAATTCCATACTTATATTTTAGAGTATCCTAACATTAAAAAGGATAGTTGTCAAGGATTTTTAACTTTCCGTACGCTATGCATCTTGACTTGATAGTAAACTTAACGCTTCCTTCAGCGGTAGCACCTAACAGAAAATGTTACACTTTTAAGTAATTTTCGCGACAGCACTTTTTAACGAAAACCCCCTTAGAAGCAAGATACCGTGTGGGTTCACACACGACGCTTCTTAACACGTAATGTTACACAGGTGTAACATTTTGAGGGAAAAATATGCCACTTGACGTACGCGACGCACGATTATTAGATTTAGTTGATGCAGCGGCAGACATTGAACAAATCGCAACGGGGTGTCAATTTACCGAGGGGCCCCTCTGGCACGCGACCGGACAGTTCCTGCTCTTTAGCGACATTCCAGAAAATAAAATGCGGAAGTGGGATGCAGACGCCGGAATGACTGTCTTCCGCGATCCATCTGGTAAATCAAACGGATTGACTTACGATAAAGGTGGACACCTCATCGCTTGTGAACACGCCAACCGGCGCGTATCGCTGACAACAGCCGATGGAGAGATACTCACAATCGCTTCACACTATCAAGGTAAACGCCTCAACAGCCCCAACGATATCGTCGTGAAATCTGACGGGAGCATTTATTTTACAGACCCACCCTACGGACTCAGCGCAGCATACGGAGCGGAATCAGAAAAGGAACTCGATTTTCAAGGCGTCTATCGCTTATCACCCGACTACGAGACGCTGACCCTCCTCGTTGACGATTTTGACAGACCCAACGGCATCTGCTTTTCACCCGACGAATCCACCCTTTATATTAACGATACCGAACGGATGCATGTCCGCGCATTTGACGTTCAACCTGACGGCACTATTACTAACGATCGCATCTTCGGTGAAGAAGAAGGAGACAACGGGAAACCTGATGGCATGAAGGTGGATGTCCAAGGGAATGTTTATCTAACCGGGCCAGGCGGGATTTGGGTCTTCGCACCAGATGGCACCCACCTCGGCGTTATTCTCGTTCCTGAGCGGGCAGCGAACTTGGCGTGGGGCGGTGATGATTGGAAAACACTCTTCATCACGGCAAGTACCTCCGTCTATCGCGTCGTATGCCAAACAGTCGGAATCGCGGTACCCTAATAACAATGAAAATTAAAATCAAACGCATAGATAAAACGCTTTCGTTGCCGAAATATGAGACAGCAGGCTCCGTCGGCTTTGATCTTATCTGTCGAGAGTCCGCAGAGATTCCGCCGCAATCTATTGTCCTCATCCCTGCGAATGTCATCGTCGAAACGCCACCGGGTTATATGCTAATGGTCTGTTTGCGGAGCAGTACACCCCGTAAATTCGGACTGATGATGCCGCAAGGTGTCGGGATCGTTGATAACGACTACTGTGGCGAGGAAGACGAATTGAAAATTCAGGTCTACAATTTCACGGACGAAATCGTCAATGTTGAGAGAGGCAGTCGGATCGCACAAGGGATCTTTGTCCGTGTAGGGACAGCGGAATGGAACGAAGTCGAACAGATGACCGCCGCTTCAAGAGGCGGGTTTGGCAGCACAGACCGCTAACTTTCTGCTATCAGCGATATGAACACCCTTGTAGGAGGCGTTTTTAACCGCGAGGCATAACGTGCGTTAAGTATAAAAGGAGTGCCAATGGCAAACGTTGGCAATCAATAGGCATCAGATGAAACAGTACCTTGAAGGACTTCAGCAGATTTTGGATACCGGTGTCGACCGAATGGGCAGAAACGGGAAAACTCGAGCGATCTTCGGGATGCAGATGCGATATAACATGGAAGACGGATTTCCGGCTGTAACGACCAAGAAACTCGCATTCCGATCCGTTAAAGCCGAGCTCTTAGGGTTCCTGCGCGGCTACGATCACGCCGAGCAGTTTGAGAAACTCGGAACACAGATATGGAACGCAAACGCCGATGCCTGGGGACGTGATGGGTACCTTGGACGGATATACGGTGTCCAATGGCGAAAGTGGAAAACTGAAGAAGGGTCAATTGATCAACTCGCCAAGGTTATCGAACAACTCCAGACAAACCCACATAGCCGGAAACATATTGTTACGGCGTGGAATCCAGCCGAATTAGAGGAGATGGCATTGACACCGTGCCACATGTGCTTTCAATTTTTTATCGCGGATGACAAGTTGTCGCTTCAGATGTATCAACCGAGTTGTGATATGTTCTTAGGTGTCCCCTTTAATATCGCCTCGTATGCCCTCCTTCTGCACATGGTGGCTCAAGTAACAGACTTAACGCCTCATGAATTCATCCATACGTTAGGGGATGCTCACATCTATCATGCACATTTTGAAGCCGTCGAAATGCAATTGAAACGCGAACCTTATCCACTCCCGCAACTCGCTTTAAATCCAGAGATTAAGTCTATTGATGCTTTCAAAATGCAGCACATTCAGTTAGAAAATTATCAACACCACGATGCGATTCGCGCACCTATGATTGTCTAATGTTTAATAGGAGAATCAAGATGATCAAAAAAATAAAAGGGCTGATACTTCTCGCCATAAGTCCTATAGTAGTGCTCACAGGTTGCGGAGATGCCAGCGGTGGATACGGTGTTTTTAGAAGTCGGGACATGGTTACTGTGTTTGTCCCTTTGCCAGATACATCTGAAATCGCTGAAGTTAAAATCGACGATAAAGCACTGCATATAAATATCGACACAGGCGAAAAGATTGTGCCACGCGTCATCCAACTTCGAGGTCGATTCTTCCCAGTTGCCGAACCTGACGAAACTGTTGAAATCCATGGGGAAAATAGAATCAACGGCTACGTTGTCATCCATTTAAGAGCATTCGACACAAAACATAAAGTCTCAAAATTCATCAAACTTCATGTCTCCAAATTCTACGATTTCAAAATAATGAATTCCGGAGAGAAATCCGAACTTTTTGATAATTCAGGCACTTTTCGATTCGGGGACAAAATCATAGCTTACTGTAGACTTCAAGGCAACATAGATTCACAAGCGAAAGGATTTAAAATCAACATTGGACCCGTTGAGATTAAGCACACAGAAGGGACCGTAAACACGCATGCAATCACTGAAGATGTAATTGGAGAACGTATCTTGATTTTGGAAAACTATGAGATCGATACGGATAAAAGGATACAGAACCTCCATTTTCTGCTCAAAGACCTTGCACCCGATGAGACAGCCAAAGTTGAGGAAGTAAAGAACCTTGGCGACAGGATTGTTATCGCAGAATTGGCAGTTGAACCTCAAGAAAAACAATTTCTGAAACCTCAATTACCTGAGCACATTTCTGATAGATGATTCGCAGCAGAAATCACACACATCGTTACAACCCAATATATAATGCAGCGGAGCGGGGAAACAATGGAATACAAAAAACAGAACGGAAATAACTTCGCGGAACCAGGACAAAACGGTAACCCTCTCGAAGAAGAATTGACACTATCAGAGGAAGGAGCAGAACCGTAAAATGTTGATCTCAATGATCGCTGCGATGGATAAAAATAGACTCATCGGCAACGGGCCGGACATCCCGTGGCAAATGCCTGCCGACCAGCGACATTTCCGAGACATAACCCTCGGCAAACCCGTCGTTATGGGACGTAAGACTTTCGAGACCCTCAAAAAGCCTTTACCAAAGCGGCTCAACATTATTCTCACGCGGAATACAGATTACAAGGCTCCAGAAGGCTGTATCGTCGCACATGCAGTAGACGATATTATTAAACACTGTGAGGCATTAGAAACAGAAGAACTCATGATATGCGGTGGCGCACCGATATACCAAGCTTTTTTACCGCACGCCGATAGGCTCTATATCACGCAGATCCATGCTACATTTGAAGGTGATGTCCATTTCCCAGCATTCGATACGCAGGCGTGGCAAGAAGTAAAACGCATTGACAGAGCACCTGATAAGAAAAACCCGTATCCGTACAGTTTCCTATTTTTAGAAAGAAGATAGAGAGGAAATATCCGTGATTAACCTGTGTATGCTCTCTGGCTCCTTTGAATATGACTCTGAAGCATCTTTAAAGGCGTTCAAAGCGTTTGTTGAAAAACACTATCCAATCAAAACCGATCTAATCATCTACAGTTCAGAGGACGATGATCCATCTTTGGCAGCATTGGATAACGCAGATGCCTTGTTGGTTTTTACGCGTCGTCTTAATACCGAAGGGGCATCCCTGAAGCGATTTCAAGACTATTGTGAACAAGGCAGACCCCTTGTCGGTGTCAGGACAGCCAGCCACGCGTATCAAAATTGGCTCGCATTTGACAAAGATGTTCTCGGCGGCGACTATCAGGGACATTACGGCCACGGACCGATGACGCGTGTCGAAATAGTGGAGGCGGAACATCCTATTCTCAAGCGGATTCCGGCGTTTGACTGTTATGGGAGTCTTTACAAAAATCCATCACTTCGTGAGGATACATCCCTACTCCTGATGGGGCGGACAGATGAACACTCGGAACCGGTAGCATGGACACGCTTGCATAACGGCGGTCGCGTCTGTTACACCTCTCTCGGACATCAGAGAGATTTTAAAGTAGAACCCTTTCTGCGATTTCTCGCCCAAAGTGTTTTGTGGGTATCAGAGGAGATTTAGCGGAATTAAGGCACGTTTGGAGCAATGGAAACACTTACCATAGTGAATGGCGACATCTATACCCCGACACACTTCGGACAGGGGAACATCGTTATTCAAGATGACACAATTTCAGAAATCACCACAGAGACACGTCAACCGTCAGGACAGGTTATCGATGCCTCTAACTGCCTTGTAATTCCGGGATTAATTGATGGATTGATACACGGCGGTGGCGGCTGTGATACGATGACAGGCGAAATTGAAGACATCGCGACAATCGCACGGGCGCATGCTCGCAACGGTGTCACCTCGCTCGTGTTAGGTATATCTTCGGGGAGCATGGCACAAATTAATAGTGCTTTAACGGCGATTGCACACGTCGTTGATGAACCTGTAGCAGACGGTTCACGGATTTTAGGTTCTTATGTTGAAGGGAAATTCGGGAGCCTCGCGAAAAACGGTGCACAGAACGCCAAGTATATTACGCCACCGAACTTTGAAGAATTCCACGCCATGTGGGCAGCCTCTGACGGGACGTTGAAAGTGATCTCTGTTGCCCCAGAAAACGATGAGAACCTCCAGTTTATCAAGCACCTTGCAACCTACAAGACAGATGCATACAACGACATCGTCATCGCCATGGGGCATACAAACGCCACATATCAACAAGCAATGGCAGCCATTGATGCAGGTATAACACGCGCAACACATACTTACAACGGTATGAGCGGAATGCATCATCGCGAACTCGGAGCAGTTGAAGCCGTGATCGCCCACCCAAATATTCATGCCGAACTCATTGTTGACGAACATCACGTCCACCCGTTTTGGGGGAACAACCTCATTGAACAAAAAGGTGTTCAATCGGTCGGGCTAATCACAGATTGTACAGAACTGGCGGGCGTTCCGACCGAAGAGTGGCAGACATCAGCGACATACGTTGCAGAACTTGATGCTTACCGCCTTAATGAAGGCGCAATCTCCGAAAGCGATACTGCTTTTGAAGCAGGTACCACAGAGAAATACGTCCGCGATGGCGCAATGTGGCTTGATGTCGGCAAACCGACGGAACGTCTCGCCGGGGCAACCATTACGCTCATGGAGGGCGTCCGAAATGTCGTGAATTGGGGACATTCGCTAAGTGAGGCGCTAACGATGGCGACGTTAACACCCGCTCAAAATTTAGGCGTTGCTGCAGCCGTCGGGTCAATTGCAACCGGTAAAATCGCAGATATTGCGATTGTCGACGAAAATTTAAGCGTTAAAAGCACTATTTTACGTGGAAAATTGCTAAAAAACTAAAAAATTAGTGAAATTTTACTGTTTTTTACGTTTTTTCTGAAATAAAATTTGACAATCAGGTTTTCACAGTGTATAATATTTACTTTGGAAACCCTATCAAATCTTTTTTCAAGAAAGGGGCGACTATCGGGAAACATTCTAACGTTGTTTTGACATTTCACGTTAATGTGTTCTGCTGAAGTTGTAATGCCCCGCGCGGGGTTTTTTTAATGTCGGAAACCTTTTAGGAAAAAGACAGAGCCAAAAAAGCCAGAAATTTTATACCGGAGGTATGCAATGCCAACGATTAATCAGTTAATTAAAAAGCCTCGCAAGAGATCACGAAAGAAAACGAAATCACCAGTCCTTGAACAGTGCCCCCAACGGCGTGGTATTTGTCTACAGGTAAAAACGATTACGCCGAAAAAACCGAATTCCGCACTGCGTAAAGTGGCGCGTGTGCGTTTCACGACCGGCTACGAAGCGACGTGTTACATTCCGGGGATTGATCACAATCTGCAAGAACACTCGGTCGTTTTGGTCCGTGGCGGTAGAGTCAAGGACCTCTCAAACGTACGTTATCATATCGTTCGCGGGCAGCTTGATACAGCAGGTGTTGAAAATCGCCGACAAGGGCGTTCAAAGTATGGGGCAAGGAAGCCCGAATAATTACGCCTGAATAATTACGCCGAATAATTACGCCTGAATAATTTACGGAGGAGAGTCGGATGCCGAGACGTGGAAACATCAGTAAACGGGATGTCAGTCCCGACGCAACTTATAACAGTAAGCTCGTATCAAAGTTTATCAACAACCTCATGTTGGATGGGAAAAAAAGCACTGCGCAAGCCATCCTATATGAAAGTTTCAAGATCATTGAAGATCGGGCAGATGAAGACGGGTTTTCCGTGTTCCGTCAAGCGATTAACAATGTGAAACCGGTACTCGAAATTCGTCCTCGGCGCGTAGGAAGTCAGACCTACCAGGTTCCGGTTGATGTCAAGGCTGAACGGAAACAACGTTTGGCTTTCACGTGGATTATTCAAGCGGCTCGTGCACGGGGCGAAAGACGCATGGCAGAACGCCTTGCAGGTGAAATCCTTGAAGCCTCGCGCAACGAAGGCGGCGCGATCCGTAGAAAACAGGAACAGCATCGAATGGCGGAAGCCAACCGCGCTTTTGCGCATTATCGATGGTAACAGTGTAAGCGCGATGACTGCAGAAATATGCACAGCGTAAAGAAGGAGTCGTTCAACCGTGGCAGATACAAAAAATAGCACACCACAACGCTTAGAACTGCCCCACATGCGAAATATCGGGATCATGGCACACATTGATGCCGGCAAGACTACCGTAACCGAACGTATTTTGTATTACACCGGTAGGCTCTATCGAATCGGTGACGTCGACGATGGCACAACTGCTATGGACTGGATGGTCCAAGAGCAGGAACGTGGTATTACCATTACAAGCGCCGCAACGACCTGTCACTGGAAAAAACACCATATAAATATTATTGATACACCGGGGCATATTGATTTCACCGTCGAAGTTGAACGTTCACTTCGCGTACTTGACGGAGCAGTCGCCGTTTTCTGCGCTGTCGGCGGCGTTGAACCCCAATCAGAAACCGTCTGGCGACAAGCAGACAAATACAATATCCCGCGGATCGCATTCGTTAATAAAATGGACAGAACCGGCGCTGACTTCTTCCGTACCGTCGAAATGATGGAAGAACGGCTCGGAACCAACGCTGTTCCAGTGCAGCTACCTATCGGATCAGCAGAACAATTCACCGGAATTGTAGACCTCATCTCTATGAAAGGGCAAATCTGGGACATCGACAAAGACCCCGGCGGGGACGGCACCGTTATCCAAGAAACAGACATTCCAGAAGAAATGCAGGATATGGCACACGAATATCGTGATCAGATGTTAGAGGCAATCGCTGATTGCGATGATGGGCTCCTGCATAAATATATAGACGGTATCGAATTTTCACCCGAAGAAATTAAAACAGGTATCCGTAACGCAGTGATCGCCGGTAAGATTGTACCTATTCTCTGTGGCACAGCTCTGAAGAATAAAGGGGTACAACCGCTCTTAGATGCCATCGTCTCCTATCTTCCTGCACCGACAGATGTACCGCCGATCGTTGGGACTGATCCGAAAACCGAAGAAGAGATAACACGGCATCCCAACGAGAACGAGCCGTTCTGTGCCTTGGCGTTTAAGATTATGACAGATCCACACGTCGGGAAACTCACCTATTTACGGGTCTATTCCGGTGTACTTAAAAAAGGTGATACAGTCTATAACACCCAAACGAGACAACACGAACGGATTGGGCGCTTGATGCAAATGCACGCCAACAAGCGTGAAGAGATACAAGCCGTTTATGCCGGCGATATCGCTGCCGCAATCGGTCTAAAAAATCTCTCAACGGGAGACACATTGTGTGACCCGAAAGCGCACATCACTTTGGAAACTATGGTGTTTCCACTCCCAGTAATGTCCATCGCAGTTGAACCCCGTACACAGTCCGATATTGACAAACTTAACCTCGCCCTCTCCAAACTCGCAGAAGAAGACCCGACCTTTAAAGTTCATCAAGACCCCGAAACCGGTCAAACATTGCTATCAGGTATGGGGGAGCTGCATCTCGAAATTATCGTCGATAGGCTCGTGCGAGAGTTTAACGTCTCAGCGAATGTAGGGAACCCAGAAGTTGCCTATCGTGAAACGCTCCGCAATCCTGTCAGAGCTGAAGAAAGGTTTGTACGTCAATCGGGCGGTAGAGGTCAATTTGGGCACGTCGTGATTGAAGTTGAACCCCTTGAAAAAGGGAGTGGTTTTGAATTTATTGACGAAATCAGAGGCGGCGTAATTCCGCAAGAATACATTCCAGCAGTGAAAAAAGGCATTGAAAACGCTATGAACGTCGGTGTTCTTGCCGGCTATCCGGTCGTTGATGTCGCAGTGAAACTCGTTGATGGTTCATACCACGCCGTGGATTCATCAGAAATGGCGTTCTCTATTGCAGGTTCAATGGCCTTCAAAGATGCCATGAAACGTGCAACGCCGATACTTCTTGAGCCGATTATGAAAGTTGAGGTCATCGTCCCTGACGAGTACCTCGGTAAAGTTATTGGCGATTTGAATGCACGTCGCGCACAGATACGGGAGACAGAAATACAGGCGAAATCTCGCATTCAGGTTATACGGGTTGACGTTCCGCTTTCAGAAATGTTCGGGTACGTCAAAACACTTAGGTCACTTACACAAGGTAGAGCAAACTACTCTATGGAGTTTGCACACTACAACGAAGTCCCGACCAGTGTCATGGAGGACATCGTTTCATCAACGAATCGTAACTCGTAATTGTTAAACGGTTGTCAAGGGTCCGAACTGTGGGAGTTTAGAACTTCCCATAAGCGGACATAAGATTTAGTTAAACGGCGAACCCCTACGCAAAACCGTCGGGGCACCCTACAGAAACGGGGAGGCACAGTTTCGGAAAACCGTGTTTATACCTCGAAAATAATAAACTTTTAGTGGAGCTTGGATAAAAATGGCTAAGCAAACGTTTGAAAGGACTAAGCCACACGTTAATATCGGGACGATCGGGCACGTTGACCACGGTAAGACAACGCTAACTGCAGCGATTACCATGGTACTCTCTAAACTTGCCGATGCTGATTACGTCCAGAACTACGAAGACATTGACAAGGCACCAGAAGAAAAAGAGCGCGGTATCACGATCAATACTGCACACGTAGAGTATGAAACCGAAAATCGGCACTACGCACACGTCGATTGCCCAGGACACGCTGACTATATCAAGAATATGATTACCGGGGCAGCACAGATGGACGGCGCCATTCTCGTCGTATCTGCCGCTGATGGTCCCATGCCCCAGACGCGTGAGCACGTACTCCTCGCACGGCAGGTGAACGTACCCTCTCTTGTCGTTTTCCTCAACAAAGCAGACATGGTCGATGATGAAGAACTGCTTGAACTCGTTGAACTCGAAGTCCGAGAATTGCTCAGCGATTATGAGTTCCCAGGAGACGATATTCCGATTGTTACAGGGTCTGCCCTTGAAGCTATGGAAGCCGATGGAGATCCGACAAGCGAAGCGTGTCAGTCAATTATTGAATTGATGGAGGCTGTTGATAGCTACATCCCTGAACCTATCCGTGATACCGATAGACCGTTCCTGATGTCCATTGAAGACACCTTCACCATCAGTGGACGTGGCACAGTTGCTACGGGGCGCGTCGAACGCGGGGTCATCAAGATCGGAGACCCAGTTGAGATCGTCGGACTCCGTGAAACACAAGACACCGTTATCACAGGCGTCGAAATGTTCCATAAGAACCTTGACGAAGGACGCGCTGGCGACAACCTCGGGGCACTACTCCGTGGTGTTGAACGCGAAGATGTTGAACGTGGACAGGTTTTGGCAGTCCCCAATAGCGTTACGCCGCATACCAAATTTGAAGCCGAAGCCTATATCCTCACTAAAGAGGAAGGCGGACGCTGGAATCCATTCTTTACCGGATACAGACCGCAGTTCTATTTCCGAACAACCGACGTAACCGGTAAGATGGACCTCCCGGAAGGCATCGAAATGATTATGCCCGGCGACAACGCACAGATTACCGTTGAATTGTCGAAACCCATCGCAATGGAAGAACAACTCCGATTCGCTATCCGAGAAGGTGGACAAACTATCGGAGCCGGCGTTGTTTCCAAAATACTTGAATAACAGATCAGGCGGGGTGTAAACTCCGCCTTTAATATTAGAACACCAAAACACAGGCGTTACGACATGCTCTGAAAATGTCAATCAACAACGTTCAAATTTGGTGAAGGCGATATCAAAAGATGGACAATCAAAAAATTCGCATTCGACTCAAGGCATTTGACTATCGGTTGTTAGACCATTCGTCGAAGCAGATAGCAGAAACAGCGAAAGGGACAGGGGCAGTTGTCTCCGGACCGATTCCATTGCCAACGAAGAAGCACATCTATACCGTTCAACGTTCAACTTTTACGGACAAGAAATCCCGTGAACAATTTGAGATGCGGATTCATAAACGGCTGTTGGATATTTTAGAGACGACACCTAAAACCGTTGATGCCTTGATGCATTTGGACCTGCCCGCAGGTGTTGATGTTAAAATTACGCTATTGTAGCCGGAGAGATGATTGTTCTCCACTCCGGTGGTTCGGAAGTCACTCGCTTTGGACGCGTATGGAACCAGCCCCTGATTTCCGAATCGTAAAGGAGGAGAGCGAAAAAAAATGGTTAACGGAATTATTGGCCGTAAAGTCGGCATGACACAAATCTTTGAAGATTCAGGAGAAGCAGTACCTGTTACCGTTATTGAAGCAGGTCCGTGCCCAATTGTCCAACTCAAGACGCAAGAGAAAGATGGATATCAAGCCGTTCAGTTAGGTTTCGGCGAACAGAAAGAGAGTCGCATAAATAAGCCCAGACGTGGGCATTTAGCAAAAGCCGGTGTTGATTCGACATTTGTGCTTCGCGAGTTTCGGGTCCAGAGTCTTGAGGATATATCCATCGGCAACGTTGTAGATGCAAGTGTCTTTTCCGAGGGTGAACTCGTTGATGTGACTGGAACTTCAAAAGGACGCGGTTTCTCTGGTGTTGTAAGGCGTTGGAATTTCGCCGGTGGTAGGAAGAGCCACGGCGGTGAACAGGATCTCCGACGCCCCGGTTCGATCGGCGCAAGCGCAACACCCTCCCGTGTTTTTAAAGGTAAACGGATGGCAGGACGCCACGGAGCCAAGCGGCACACCGTCCAAAACTTATCCGTCATTCAAGCCGATCCCGAACGGAACTTGTTGGTCGTCAAAGGAGCGGTACCTGGACCCCCTAACGGTCTGCTTTTGATTCAAAAAGCAGCTAAGGCACCGAAATCATAGACAGGCAATTGTCATTCAGCGAATGCCAAAACAATACGAGCATATAAATATGTCAACTTTAGACGTACACAATAGGTCAGGAGAGGTACTTCACCAGAAGGAGTTAGCCGAGGCGTTCACGGATGTTGAAGTCAACGCCCCCGTTATTCATCAGTGTGTTGTTGCCTACCTCGCGAATCAGCGACAAGGCACCGCATCCACAAAGTCCCGGAGTGAAGTGAGAGGCAGTGGAAGGAAACTCTTCCGCCAAAAAGGGACAGGTAGAGCGCGGGCTGGAGATGCCAAAGCACCGCATCGAGTTCACGGCGGAGTAGCCTTCGGACCCAAACCGCGTAGCTATCGTCAGTACACACCGAAAAAGGTCCGGCGACTCGGATTACACAGCGCCCTGGCGGATAGATTCCAAAATCAGCAGTGCGTTCTCATTGAAGATTTCACGCTTGAACAACCGCGGACGAAAGATATAATCAATATGCTAAACGCATTGAACGTTCACGGAAAGGTCTTGATCGTCCTTGATGAACATAGCACCAATATCCATCTTTCTGTCCGTAATATTCCGCAAGTTCATAGCTGTACATGGAATACCCTTAATGTCTATCAGATTCTGTGGCATGATACACTCATAATCACGGAAAACGCCGCAGAGAAACTCGAAGCCAAATTCGTGAACACCGGTTCAGAGGCGGAAGGACAAGACTGATGAAAGACGCATATCAGGTTATACTGCAACCGCTAATTACAGAGAAGAGCACGTTCCTTCGCGAAGAGAACAAATACGCGTTCGTCGTTGATCGTAAGGCAACGAAACCGCAGATTCGGCGCGCAGCCGAAGAATTGTTTGATATACAAGGCGATATTCTCAAGGTGCGTACGATGCACGTCCGAGGCAAACCGAAAGGGAAAATGTTGCGTTACCAGCGCGGCAGAAAACCGCATTGGAAAAAAGCGATCATTACCTTAAGAGAGGGCGCAAGCATCCAAGCCTTTGAAACTATATAGGGATAGCAATCAGCAATCAGCAATCAGCAAAGAGGTCCGCTCCATACGGATAAGACTCTTGTATCTGAAAGCTATTAAAAAAGGAAATCAAAGTGCCTAAAACATATTCACCGGTAACCCCAAGTCGCCGTTTTATGACGGGTTATACTTTTGAAGAGATTACGCGGAGTAAACCGGAGAAGTCTCTTGTTAAAGGGAGCAAACAGAAAGCGGGCCGCAATTCGACTGGACGTATGACGGTCAGACGGCGCGGCGGTGGACACAAACGCCGCTATCGGGTCATTGACTTTAAACGCGATAAATTTGGGGTTCCTGCCAAAGTCGCAGCGATTGAATATGACCCAAACCGTTCAGCACACATCGCCCTGCTCCACTACGTTGATGGTGAAAAACGCTATATTCTGGCACCTGTCGGTATTCAGGTCGGTGATATGCTTAGTTCAGGGGCTGACGCTGAAATTCGCGTTGGGAACGCCTTACCGCTTGACAGGATACCCCTCGGCTCTTCAATACACAATATTGAGATGAAGCCGGGTAAGGGCGGGCAACTCGTTCGCAGTGCCGGGACTGCGGCACAGTTGGTTGACCGCGAGGGAAAATATGCACGGATCCGCCTGCCATCCGGAGAAATTCGGCTCGTCCCTGTACAGTCAATGGCAACGCTCGGTCAGGTCGGTAATGTCAGCCAGATCGTTATCGGTAAAGCAGGACGCTCAAGATGGCTCGGCAAACGTCCAAAGGTCAGAGGCGTCGCGATGAACCCGATTGACCACCCCCATGGCGGCGGCGAAGGTAAGAGTTCCGGTGGTAGACATCCAGTTACGCCTTGGGGTGTTCCAACCAAAGGTTACAAGACCCGAAATCCGAAGAAGAAATCGAGCCAATATATTTTCGGCAAACGAAAATAAGATTAACTCGACTGTCTCGCTAAGTACGGTTCACGCTTTATAGGATAGAGGAGAAACACAATGGCACGTTCTATCAAAAAGGGGCCTTATATAGACCCAAAACTCGCCAAGAAGGTCGCCGCTATGGAAAACTCTGGTACGAAACGGGTGATCCGAACATGGTCCCGTCGTTCGATGATTACACCGGAGTTGGTCGGTCATACCTTGGCAATTTACAACGGTAAAAAATTTTTTCCCGTGTATATTACGGAGAACATGGTAGGACATAAACTCGGAGAATTCTCGCCGACTCGCACCTTCCGTTCTCATGCAGGGGGTCCAAGATAATTTTTTGTTTATTCTTCACCCTGTACGGGTGATATGTCTATAGAAACTTGCTTTTGTTAGGAGATACTGATGGAAGCCCGATCTAAAATTAGGAACGCATCGGTTGCACCGCGTAAAGCGCGTTTGGTAGCCGATCTGGTTCGTAATCAATACGTTGAAGACGCGTTAAGTCAACTACGGTTTACGCATAAAGCCGCCTCGCCTATCATCTACAAGTTGATTCAGTCAGCGGCTGCGAATGCGCAATATCAAGACCCTAACATTGATATTGCAGATCTATACATCAAAGAGATTCGTGTTGATGAAGGCATTACGCGAAAATGGATACGTCCCCGAGCACGAGGTATGGCAAACAGGATTTTGAAACGGAGCAGTCATATTATCGTCGTCGTTGATGAGGAGAGTACAGAAGATGGTGAGTAAAGGTGTATCGGCTTATACGGCACCAATCATAGACCCACCTTACCTCCACGTCGCGAAGGGGCAGATAAAATTTGACAGGAGGTTTGCGTGGGACAAAAAACTCACCCCCGTGGATTACGCTTAGGTATCATTAAAACGTGGGATTCGAAGTGGTACAGCGAACGGGATTACGCCAAGTGGCTCCATGAGGATTTCAAGATTCAGGAGTTCGTCAAAGCGCAGCTTGCACGGGCAGGTATTTCGCGCGTTGAAGTGGAGCGAGTCGCTGACCGTTGTAGCATTAATATTCATACAGCTCGCCCTGGAATCGTTATCGGACGCCGCGGGGCAGAAGCTGAGAAACTGCAGGCGTTACTCGAAAAAGAGATCGGATGCCCCGTCCGTATTAATGTTTCGGAGATCAAGGCACCAGAACTTGATGCTCAACTTGTAGCAGAGGCCGTCGCAACCCAAATAGAGCGGCGCGCCGGTTTTAAGCAAGCGATGCGTCGCAATATTACGAGTTCCATACAAGCCGGGGCTTTGGGTGTAAAAATTATGGTCAGTGGTCGGTTAGACGGCAAGGAGATCGCTCGCACTGAATCAAGCATTGAAGGGCGCGTACCACTGCACACCCTAAGAGCCGATGTTGACTACGGTTTTACTGAAGCGAATACCACTTACGGTAAAATCGGCGTCAAGACATGGATATTCAAAGGTGAAGTTATAGGCGTTCCGGACGAATTAAAGGGCGGCACCACAGAACGTCGTCAATCCGGACGGCGCGAAGACACAGGCTCTCAACGCTCCGAGCGACGCCGTAGCAATAACAGACGCTCCGGATCTCAAGATGGACGTTCGCGCCAGTCGGGCGGTAGAAGTCGACGGAGGCGCCGTCAGAGTAACCAGCGTTCTTCTAATAACGCATCATCAGATTAATCGATTTTAAGGAGTCATCAAAGTGTTAATGCCAAAACGCGTGATGCGTCGCTATGTGCATCGCGGAAGACGGCGCGGAAAACCGCTCCGCGGTTCACAAATCAACTTCGGGGAATACGGTTTGCAAGCAATGGAAGCCGGTTGGATCACCAGCAACCAGATCGAATCCTCAAGGATCGCTATCACGCGATATGTACGCCGTGGCGGTAAACTCTGGATAAAAATTTTTCCGCACAAACCACTGAGTAAACAACCTGCTGAAACGCGTATGGGTAAAGGCAAGAAGGGACCCCCAGAACACTGGGTGGCTGTCGTCAAACCAGGGAGAGTCCTTTTTGAACTCAGCGGCGTTTCGCTTGAAGATGCTAAAGGGGCGATGGAACGAGCCGCCCACAAGCTACCTATCAAAACTAAATTCGTTGCACGGAATCCGTAATTTCGTCGGCAGTTCTGATGGCGAAAAAAGTACCTACATCGAAACGTGTAACGGAGTTTTGAGGCCACGTAAGGAGGCACAAAACGTGAAAGCGGATGAACTACGAGGAAGAACTAACGAAGAATTGGAAAGTGAACTACAGGTGCTCAAGGAAAATTTGTTTAACCAAAGATTCAGAAGCATCTTAGGACAACAAGAAGACACGACCCATATCGGTAAACTTCGCAAAGATATTGCGCGGGTGAAAACTGTTCTCAGGGCACGCACGCAGCAGTCAGAAACCGAAGAATAAAAGTGATCTTCGCTATCCAATTCACTCATTTTTAAAACCGTCTGCCTCTAAAGTGTACACACGCATAGGTTTTGACTGGGTTTGGAGACTAAATTTGAACGAAGAAAGACGAAGGCATCGTAAAATTCGGACAGGTCTTGTGACGAGTAACAGTATGGACAAAACTGTTACCGTCGCGGTTGTACGGCGGTATCAACATCCGCTTTACAAGAAGGTCGTCCGGAAGACGAAGAAAATATTGGCTCACGATGAAACGAATAATTGTAACGTCGGTGATGTCGTTCAGGTTGTTGAAACGCGACCGCTGAGTCGCCGTAAGCGGTGGCGCGTCCAAACGGTTATCAATGCCGTAGAAACCGGGAACGCTTAAGAAGGACAAACACCGATGTCCTTCCGCCATTCTGATACCTGAGAGGAAGGTTTTCATCCAAACTCTGACGTTTCCAAAACAGCGCGTTTTGAAAACGTAGAAGAGGATACAAAAATGGTTCAATCATATACGCGATTAACCTGCGCAGATAATACCGGGGCAAGACAGCTAATGTGCATCAGCGTCCTCGGTGGTACTCGACGGCGCTACGCACGCGTCGGGGACGTAATTGTCGCAAGTATCAAGGAAGCAGTACCGAATACGCAGGTCAAAGCCGGCGAAGTCGTCCGCGCAGTTGTCGTCCGTACAACGAAAGAGTACCGGCGCCCAGATGGGTCTTATATTAAATTCGACCAAAACGCTGCTGTTCTCATTGATCCGCAGAATCAACCGCGTGGGACACGCATCTTCGGACCCGTCGCACGCGAACTCAGAGAAAAAGCCTTCGCGCGAATCGTCTCACTTGCGCCGGAGGTAATTTAGGAGGACGATGATGTCACGTGCGAAACTGCATATCAAGAAGGATGACACAGTTGTAGTCCTTAGCGGAAAAGACCGAGGGAGACAAGGCGTTGTTTTGGAGGTGTACCCTAAAAAGCAACGCGCAATCGTTGAAGGCGTTCATATCCTTAAACGCCATCTCCGACCCAGTCAAATGGGAGAAGGTGGGGTCGTTGAACGCGAAGGGACTATTCATATTTCTAATCTCAAAAAGGTTGAGTAGGTAAAAATACGGGTACTGGAACTGGTACCGAACAGACCTCACTGAACATGCTATTTTGATAGGATACACGGCTCATGAGCCCATTCAAAGAATTTTACCAAACCGAAGTCATGCCTGCATTGTTTGACTATTTTAACTACAACAATGTCATGCAGATTCCGAAGTTGGAGAAGATTGCACTCAATATCGGTGTCGGGGAAGCACTACAGAACCCGAAAGCACTCGAAGATGCCGTTGAAGAATTGACACTCATCGCTGGACAACGCGCAATTATCACGCATGCCAAGAAAGCTGTTTCTGCCTTTAAAATCAGAGAAGGCTTTGCTATCGGATGCAAAGTTACGCTACGACAGCAGCGAATGTACGAGTTTTTCAACAGACTCGTGAACGTCGTTCTTCCGCAAATCAGAGATTTTCGGGGCGTTTCACCGGATGCCTTCGATGGGCGAGGTAATTACTCGCTCGGTCTGACAGAGCAGTTAATTTTCCCCGAGATCCATTACGATAAAGTTAACGATATACGCGGGTTGAATGTAACCGTTGTTACGACCGCACCAACAGACGAAGAAGGGCGAGAGTTATTAAGATTGCTCGGTATGCCGTTCCGAGAATAGCACGGTGCGGCTCTAAAGAGAAGGCTATCAGCAACTCGACGCCTAAATACCTAATAACTTGACACGCAGCCAGCTGCTAAAATCCAGACATTTCTAATGATACCGTCCTGGATAAATAAGCAAAGGAGCATTTACACTGTGGCAAGCAAAGCATGGATTGCCAAACAGAAGAGAACCCCGCGGTTCCGAACCCGACAATATAACCGTTGCAAAAATTGTGGAAGGGCGCGCGGGTATCTACGCAAGTTTGAGTTGTGTCGTATCTGTTTCCGTCTTTTCGCTCGCGCCGGCAGAATTCCGGGAGTCCGAAAGGCGAGCTGGTAGTAAACGGAAATCTATCTAGCCCGATAACAGAGGCACAAAACTTCGACTGGCTATCCACAACACAGAATCAAATAAGGAGAATCTTTCATGTCGATGACCGATCCGATTGCTGATATGCTGACCCGTATCCGCAATGCCAACATGGCAGGACATGAACGCGTTGAAATACCCTCTTCAAAAGTCAAATCCGAAATCGCACGTATTTTGACTGAAGAAGGGTTCGTCCGAAACTATCGCCTGCTTGATGATGGCAAACAGGGGATCTTAAGAATCTATTTAAAATACGGCGATACGAAAAAAGAGAAGGTCATCACAAACCTCAAACGTATCAGTAAACCCGGGAGACGGATTTACGCAAAATCTGATGGTCTTCCCAGAGTTTATGGCGGACTTGGCATCGCCATTTTATCGACCTCTAACGGAATAAAAACCACACCCCAGTGTCGGAAAGAGAAAATTGGGGGTGAAGTCCTATGTTACGTCTGGTAAGGTTTTGTAGCGACACATGGCTCTCAACGAACTTGGAGAAATAGAATGTCACGTATTGGACTCAAACCGATTCACTTACCCGACAAGGTACAGATCGCTCTAAATGAGAATGATGTACAAGTCGAGGGACCTAAAGGAAGCCTGAATTGGGGACTCCCAGACGGGATCGGTGTGACCCTTGAAGAGAACGTTTTAACCGTCCAAAGAACAGGTGAACTTAAACAGGACAAAGCCTTGCACGGTTTGGCGCGTAGCCTCATAGCAAATATGGTTACCGGTGTTTCAGACGGTTTTGAGAAAAAACTGCGAGTCGTCGGGACAGGCTACCGGGCCGAAGTCAACCGTGATAAAGATTTGGTGCTTGATGTCGGCTATTCACACTCTGTAACTTACACACCACCTGAGGGGATAACGTTAAGTGTTGAAGCCTCTGAGACGATAGATGGTCAAGCACACACACCTATTGTCGTTAGCGGGATTGATAAACAACTTGTTGGACAGGTGGCAGCTACTATTCGTCAAATCCGGAAACCGGACACTTATAAACCGTGTAAAGGTATCCGTTACGATGGCGAGCGCGTCCCTGATAAAGAAGGGAAAGCTGCCGTTGGTTAGTCGTGTTATATCTTGTACGCGATGCGGTAAACCCGGTAGGAGCGAGTGTTTTTGGGTATTTCTTGTCACTCGTGATCTTTGTACCAGTCAACTTTAAGTAGGAGCGAGTGTTTTTGCTTGGGTATTTTTTTGACGCTCGCGATCTTTGTACCAGTCAACTTTAAGTAGGAGCGAGTGTTTTTGCTTACAAGAAACGCCCAAGCAAAAACGGTATTTTTTTTACGCTCGCGATCTTTGTACCTACGGTAATAAGGAGATCCCTTGAGACTTATAAAAAAGAAACGGTTGAACCACCAACGTCGCCGCGGGCGCGTCCGCCGGAAGATAAGTGGGACGGGCGCTCGACCGAGACTCGCCGTTTTCAGAAGCTTAAAACATATCTACGCCCAACTCATTAATGATGAGCTTGGCGTGACGGTCGCCGAAGCCTCAAGTTTGTCGCCGGAGTTGAAAGAGAACTTATCAAACGGTGGAAATATAGCGGCTGCGGAGAGCGTTGGCACGCTTATTGCACAAAAAGCGAAGCAGGAAGGAATTGACGGGGTCGTCTTTGATCGAGGCGGACACCTCTACCACGGGCGTATTAAAGCCCTCGCAGAAGCCGCGAGAGCAGGCGGTTTGAAGTTCTAAACGTGCCGTAAACCGGTTCCTGTACCGCATATATCCGCGGAGCAGAGCTCGAACCGGATAGGAGAATTTTTTGCAAAAAGAAAAAATCAACCCGGATGAATTTGAATTTGAGGAACGTATGATTACCATCAACCGGGTGATGCGCGTCGGTAAAGGACGCCGCACACCGAGTTTTAACTCACTCACGGTTGTCGGAAATCGAGACGGTATTGTCGGGATCGGATTCGGCAGCGCAAGTGAAATCGCAGGCGCACTCCGCAAAAGTTTCGCCGATGCACGAAAAAACCTGATTCGGGTACCCATTATCAACGGTACGCTTCCCCATGAAATTACCTGTGAGTTTAAATCGGCGAAAGTTTTGCTGAAACCAGCGAGTCCCGGAACAGGAATTATTGCAGGGCATGCAACGCGTGCGATCCTTGAATTTGCCGGTGTCCGAGACGCACTCACAAAATGCCTGTCCTCTCGGAATGTCAAAAATATTGCCGAAGCAACCATGCTCGGATTAAAGAGCCTCAAGGATATCAACGAAGTCGCACGTTTACGCGATTTAACCGTTGAAGAATTACGCCAAAAACGCTAAAGACTGGCAGTCAGCAGACAGCAGACAGCAAAGATGTGTTTGATTTAATCAGAAACCTTTTAAATGCTGAAAGCCGATAGCCATCAAGGAACGGAGCAATCCAATGAAACTGAACGAACTTAAACCTGCTCCTGGGTCAAAACGCTCCCGAAAGCGAGTGGGGAGGGGACCCGGCTCAGGTTACGGTAAAACCTGTGGGCGCGGTCATAAGGGGCAGAAGTCGAGATCCGGAGGTTCGATTCCGGCTTGGTTTGAAGGTGGACAGATGCCACTCGTGCGGCGACTGCCGAAGCGCGGACCCCGGCGGACTGGACATAAACGCCTCGAATATGATATTATCAATGTAGAAACACTCAACCTTTTCGCTGATGCTGCAGTGGTAACTCCCGAATCCCTTCGAGAAGCAGGCTTAATCAAACGCAAAAATGCACTGATAAAGATCCTCGGAGATGGTGAACTCGAAAAAGAATTGAAAGTACAAGCACACCGTTTCTCAAAATCAGCAATTGAGAAAATTGAATCCAAGGGCGGGACGACTGAGGTGCTCAGCTTACATGGCAAGACAGATAACGCTGCTTGAGAGTCTGCAACCAGGAGGACATGAAATAAGTGATTAAGGCATTCCAAAACGCTTTTAAAATTCCGGAATTGCGGAAACGCCTCATTTTTACTGGGTTGCTTTTGATTGTCTACCGCCTCGGTGCCCATATTACACTGCCGGGTATCAACGATGCGGCACTCGAAGCGTTTTTTAAGCAACTCATGCATGGTGGTGGGGGCAACGTCATTGGGTTCATAGACCTGTTTTCTGGTGGCGCGTTTAGTCAGATGACGATTTTCGCACTCGGTATACAACCGTATATTAGTGCCTCAATCATTATGCAGCTCCTCGGTGTCATCGTGCCTTCGTTGGAGAAACTCTCTAAAGAACCCGATGGCAGGAAGAAAATGACGCAGTACACACGATATGGTACTGTCCTACTTAGCATTATCCAAGGAATAACCATTAGTATCGTCCTCCGGAACCCAGGAGCGATTAGCGAGCAAGCTGGTGTCATCGTTGATAACCCAAACTTATGGTGGCATTTTCTGGTAGTACTGACCCTTACGGCGGGAACGTCCTTCGTTATGTGGCTCGGTGAACAGATCACCGAGCGTGGGATTGGACAGGGTATCTCGCTCATTATTACCGTCGGGATTATCGCAGGGCTGCCAGGCGGTGTTACCACGGTTATAAGGAATCTCTTTACGAGAGCAGACTTTGGGATCGCGCACCTTGCGGTTCTCGTTGGACTTATCATTGTAGCGATTGCAGGGACTGTCTTTATCACCTTGTCTGTTCGGAGGATTCCTGTACAATATGGTAGGCAGATACGTGGACGTAGAGTGATTGGCGGCCAATCAACACACCTGCCGCTGCGAGTTAACGCTGCAGGTATGATTCCAATCATCTTTGCGATCACCCTTATTCAGTTTCCGGAGACAGCAATTAGCTTCCTTCCACCCGACTGGGAATGGAGATCAACTGCACTCGGACTGGTAGGGACAGGGACCCCCTTGTGGCTTACTTTCTATGCGTTATTAATTATCGGTTTTACCTATTTTTACACAGCGGTGCAAATCAACCCGGTCCAAATGGCTGAGGACTTGCAAAAATATGGCGGTTTTATTCCTGGTATCCGGGCAGGCAAACAGACAGCAGACTATATCAATACAACCCTGACTCGGATTACGTTGCCCGGTGCAGTTTTTCTTGCCGCTATCGCTGTGATCCCGATTATTATCACAGCACGGCTCAACATCGGAGCAAGCATGGTGGATGGCGCTTCTATTTTGATTGTTGTCGGTGTCGTATTGGATACAATGTCACAAATCGAATCCTACTTGACCGTCCGGCATTATGAAGGCTTCCTAAAAGACCGAAAACTCAAAAGTAGACGGCGTTAGGGGGCTTTAACTGAGAGAGGTTCTTATGAAAGTCAGACCTTCTGTTAAAAAGATGTGTGCCCAATGTAAAATTATTAAACGAAAAGGCGTTGTTCGCGTTATTTGTTCTTCAAACCCGAAGCACAAACAGCGCCAAGGATAGCGTGTTCACACCTCCGGCTCATACTCCGGTACGCCTTAATTATCGAGAATTCATATTTTCGAGCGAAGGTTGGAGAAAACGGAGGAACCCAGAAGATGGAGGAGACCCATGGCAAGGATAGCTGGGGTTGATTTACCCCGAAACAAACGGATAGATATCGCACTGACAGCAATTTACGGTATCGGTCGTTACACCGCTTCGACAATCGTTGATGACCTTAATATTGATCCGGGGAAGAAAGTTGATAGCCTCGCTGAAAACGAGATTAGTCTACTCCGGGACAAGATTCAAAACTACAAAATTGAGGGGGACCTGCGGCGAGAAGTCGATCAGAACATCAAACGCCTGATGGACATTAACAGCTATCGCGGTTTACGCCATCGGCGGCAGTTGCCGGTTCGTGGTCAGCGTACAAATACGAACGCGCGGACCCGTAAAGGCAAAGCGAAGACGATCTCCGTCGGCAGAAAAGCCAAAGAGACAGCACGTAAAGCCGGTTAGTGGTAAAAGTTAACAGTTAACAGTTACAAGAGGTTTTCGATAATTCCAAAGCCTCTTAACTGAGTCCTGAAAGATTTTTTCGCAGAAAAAATCGTACTGAAAACTGATAACTTCCTCTAACTGACAACCGACGACTGAAAGATTTTTTCGCAGAAAAAATCGTACTGACAACTATTAACCGAAAGGAGAAGCCTTTTGCGTGGTAGAAGACGAGAACGCAAGAACGTTCCAGAAGGTATAGCCCATATTCAGGCAACCTTCAATAACACAATTATAACGATCACAGATTTAAATGGCAACACCGTTGCTTGGGCGAATGCTGGTATGACTTTCACGGGCTCCCGGAAGTCAACGCCGTTTGCGGCACAGCAGACAGCGGAAGCCTGCGCCCGCAGAGCAATGGATCACGGCATGAAACGAGTGGAAGTTAGAGTCAAAGGGCCCGGATCCGGGCGCGAGTCTTCTATAAGGGCACTCGCCGCTGCAGGACTCGAAATCAGTTTAATGAAAGACGTGACCCCTATTCCGCACAACGGATGTCGTCCACCGAAGAGACGACGGGTTTGAGGATACTGAGGAAATCGAATGAGTAGATATTTAGGTTCAGTTTGTAAATTATGCCGACGCGAAGGCGAAAAACTATTTTTGAAAGGGCGGCGCTGTAACGGTCCGAAATGTTCGTTTGAACGGCGGAGTTATCCACCAGGTCAACACGGACAGACACCACCGCGTCGGGGTCGGGACAATTATCGTCGGCAGTTACGCGCGAAACAGAAAGTCAAACGCACCTATGGTGTTTTTGAAAAGCAATTTCGGAGTTACTACTTCAAAGCCGCACGCCAATCAGGTATTGCTGGCGAGAATTTAATTGGTTTTCTCGAACGTCGCTTAGACAATGTCGTTTATCGGCTCGGTTTTGCGACTTCGCGCAATCAAGCCCGCCAATTGGTGAAGCATAACCACTTCACTGTCAACGGTAAGCGCGTTAATATCCCTTCCTATATCGTGCAAATTGGTGATGTCATCACACCACGTGAACGGAGCCGAAACCTCGCAACCATTCAGGAAGCATTGGAATATTCCCGACATCGCGGGGCACCTGAATGGCTCGAAATCGACACAGATAAACTGGAAGGACGTGTTCAAGGGGCACCGGTGGTAGAGCAGATCGCCGTAGACCTCGAAACACAACTCATCATTGAACTTTACTCCCGATAGGCACATCTCTATATTTAGTGCGTTATCGAAGCCTGAGTATCTCATGAATATACAACAGGTTATACTATCGAATGCGTATATTAAGATGCTCCAGAAAATTAAGGGATGTCCAAACATACGACACCGCCACAGAATTAAGCAACAGATGTCGAATCTGAGAGCGCGGTGCCGCTTCGTTCGTGTGTGTTCTCATACCCAGTTTAACCCTATAGGAGAAAATCGATGATAAGATCCGATTTAGAAATGCCTGAGCGTCTAAAAACTGATCTACAAACTTTACGGCCCGATTATGCGAAATATACCGCTGAACCTTTCGAGCGCGGATTTGGTACCACGCTCGGCAATTCACTGCGTCGAGTCCTCCTCTCCTCAATCAAAGGAGCGGCAATTACATCAGTCCGAATTGAACAGGTAAAACACGAATACGCAACGATTCCGGGAGTCGTAGAAGACGTTGTACAGATTATCCTTAATCTCAAAGAGATACGACTTAAGATAGAAACAGATGAACCGGTAACGCTGACCTTAAAAGCGGAAGGATCCGGAGAAGTCACCGCTGCTGATATTCGACCGAACGCACGGGTTGAGATTATCAACCCTGACCAGCATATCGCAACGCTCGACGAATGTGAAGGTTTAGATATAGAGATTCACGCCCAAACTGGAAGAGGCTATTCTTTTGCAGAAGAACATAGGTCCATAGAACAGGACATCGGCGTAATTCCGGTTGACGCAAAATTCTCACCCGTTCAGAAAGTCAACTTCTGGATCGAAGAAACGCGCGTCGGCGATATGACAAACTTTGATAAACTCAACCTCGAAATCTGGACAGATGCTACCATCACAGCGAAAGAGGCTGTCACACGCGCAGCAACTATTTTGCTACAGCAACTCGATCTCTTTACGGAATTCGATGAATACTACGTTGAGCCGGAACCCGAAATTGATGAGGCAAAACTACGACGAAACCGCTATTTAGCGAAACCGGTCTCTGAACTTGAACTCTCAGTTCGAGCAAGCAACTGCCTTGAGACCGCAAACATTAAAACCATACGCGAACTCGTCGTAAAAGAGGAAAAGGATATGTTGGAATATAAGAATTTCGGGCGTACTTCGCTAAACGAAATCAAAGAACAACTCGCCAACATGGGACTTGCCCTCGGAATGGACTTAGACGATATAGACGACGCGGACATCGCTGAAGATGAGATGGCGCAAGTGCCATTGCAACCGCCAATCTAAGGCTTCACGACAAAGCACACACGGAGGAAGACGATGCGCCATAGAAAACGCGGCAGGAAATTGGGAAGAACGTCAAGCCATCGAAAGGCTCTCTTTCGCAACCAAGCCACCGCACTATTTGAACATGAACAGATCCGGACGACACTGCCCAAGTGCAAAGAACTTCGTCGCGTGGCAGAGAAACTAATTACGCTCGCTAAACGCGGTGACCTGCACGCACGCAGACAAGCCTCAAAAATGCTTTACGGGTCAGATTTGCATTACAAACCCGGTAGAGGTGAGGAAGCCTCCTCGCTCGACAAGCATTTTGTGCTACGAAAACTCTTTGATGACATCGGGCCCCGATACCAAGATCGCAACGGCGGCTACACCCGCATCATCAGAGGCGAACTCCGAAAAGGAGACGGCACACAGATGGGGTACATTCAACTCGTTTAATGGCATTCGCTAACAAGTTAAAAATAAAGAAACGGGCGGTGTTTCGACACCGCCCGTTTCTTTATCTCACATCCGAAAAAACCCAAACACCTAATATCGATATGCAGCAGAAGCGAAGATTCGATGCGTCCGCCGCTCTGTGGTCAACTCATACCTGCTCCGCTGCGACGTACCGAGCATATACCCCACATCAAACTTTATGGAGTCCTCAAAGATTTTGCCGATACCAATTGTCAAGAAATCGCGAGCATCCTCAATTTCGGCATCCGTAAACGGCACCGTATCCCGAAAATAGCCAGCCCGGATGTGTGTGTCAACAACAGGTATCCGATATTCCGCACCGATTCGTACTTGAAACGTTGTGGCATAGTATTTTTCAAAGTTGTCATCTGAAATGTCCTCAGCGGGAGCCGGGTCGTAGCGGGTCTGTCTCCAGTCGGTGAGCTGGACATCGCCCGCCAAAATCAACCGCTCGTTTAACAACTTCACAGCGACACCTGCACCAACCTCAAAGGGACGCTCAATGTCGTAGATTTGAGACCCACTTGCGGAATCCGACCATTTCTCTCCGTCATCATAAACCTCTAAAGTCGATTGGTACCAGAGCTCGTCAACGCCTAACTCAGTAGGTGCAACGAGTGTTAGACCGAGGTTAATATTATCCGTCAGATGCGCAAGAACCCCGATCCGACCGCCTATGCCTGAATACTCTCGATCAACCTCGTCGTCGTATCTGAAACGCGATAGTTCGTTGTCTATGTTTACGATGTCAGTAGCCGTTGTATCCAAGTGATTTAGGCTATTACCGCTCCAAAAATCCAACGAACCGCCAACCAGAACGCGTTTTGTAACGTAGACACTCGCGCCAAAACTCCATATTCCAATCCCGCCGCTATTCGCGTCAATTTCATCAACGGAGAGTCCGCTGAAATCGGTTCCCGAACTCGGATCGATACCGGTAATCGCAGTCTGGTAATCAAAATTTTGCGGACGATTGTACCCGAAACCGATTGCCAAACCGCCTTGTCTCGCCATTAGCGGATAAATAAACCCGATAGCATTCGGGCGCATCTGGGATCGACTCGTTGTCGTTATCTCGTCGCCGGTGAAATATGTATTCGCGCTTGCTCGATTGTGTGAGAAGCTGCTAAAAAACTCAAACTTTTGGATTTGTGCCATCCCCGCCGGATTCCAGTAGAGTGCGGTAAAATCATCAGCGAGTGCAAGTGAAGCACCGCCCATCCCCATCGTCCGCGCCCCGACACCGAACGTATTCCCAATCGCCATCTCTTCTACTTGTGCCGAACTGAGAGACACAAAGCATACAGCGATCAATAAACAGATAAGACTTGCATATACAACTCGTTTCATCGTTCCGACTCCTCCATTTTAATTTTTCCTTTATTTTTTGTTCCGATTTCTTAGGCGTTGCCGCGGCTGCTCGGATCTCGATCTTGGCGAAGTTACGCTGCGTGAACTCCGAGAACGGCGATTGTTGAGCCGCAAATCGCCTTTTTTATACGTCCGCCGTGAAAGCGGGGTATACCGACTTCCACTGTGATACCGACGATAGACGTTTGTGTACGGATAATAACCGCTATAGTAGCGGTAATACGGCGCACGGTATCCGTAATAATACCGGTATCCGTAAAATGGGTGGTAGGGGTAATAAAAAAAGGATGGATATGCGTATGCATAAGGTGTCCAATAGGTGTTGTACCTATCCGGATAGACATAGACAGTACGCGAAGTCCGTTTCCGTCGTCCGTAATAACCTTCCGATTCTTCAGCATCTTCATGCTCTCGTTCAATTTCTTCTGATTCTGCCTCGGTGTCATGCGCATGCTCGGTTTCTTCTGATTCTGTCTCGGACGTGTGCTCCGCTCCAGCATCTCTCACACTTCTATAGTGTTGTCCATGTTCAAAATTTGAAGACGCATGGTAACCGAGTTGCGTATAACATCCGGCAAACGCCACCACTGCAAGAAGCAGCAACAGCAGGAAAATAGATTGCAGCTTCATCTGTTTCTCCTCCTATCCGTGAATCTTGGTCAATTATAACATATTATACGAGAAAACTTAAAAAAAAGTTTACATCCGCTGCCCTTTATATTGAAAATCGTGTATTGAAAATCGGTTGACTTAATCGGCTATCTTGCCTTCACCTTACATCTTCTGTTGTTGCTTTAAATACCGAATCAACAGCACCGAAAAGCATCGGCAGGTTATCCACGCCAAAACTCGTTCGGTTCTGGGTAAAGACATCGCCAATAAGCCGTCCAAATTGCCACCATATTCCGTCACTCACAATACCATAGACGGGGAAATCTGGTGCATCGTTTATCTTTTGTGCAGCTACCAACTCAGCGAGACATTGTCCCCACCCTTGTTCAAAATCATTTTTCTTTGCCTCAACCAGCACAATCAAAGGTATCCCGACAACAGGTTTGCCCAATTCCGATTTCGTCGAAATGAGATAATCTGGAGTTCCACTCAAGGTCTCATCGTAGGTGATAGGTTTCTGTATCCAAAGCGCGTAGTCGTCAGCGTACTGTTTATAGATTTCCTTTAAAATTGGGAAGATAATCGTCTCACACCTCGCCGCTTCGGACGCAAAAACATCAATGTGCTGTCTGCAAAACTCAAAATCCTGCAGAAATTGTTCTGAAGGATTTGTGGGTTCCTCAACATTAAGGAAGTCGTTTTCCGTGTATATGATCCTGAATTTCTCCAGCACTTCGGAAAGTGTCTTGAAATCACTAAATGCCATTATCCTTTCCCTCCTGCTCTAATTATACCCTTATCTGTGGAATGTGTCAAATATCTCACAGTTTCAACACAGAGCCATTTAGTTTTACATATTCACTTTATATCTGTGACTATGCTTCCCCGGTAGAAGCGAGTGTTTTTGCTTACAAGAAATCCGCAGAAACACCGTTTTTGCTTGGGCGTTTCTTAAGCAAATACTCCAAGCAAAACGGTGTTTCTTGGCACTCGCGATCTTGCATCTAAACGTTAACTTATGTCAACCAAAACCAAGATCGGAACCGAAAACTAAATCGTCCTGCCTTGTCATGTGTCTCAACTTGATTCGATTAAGCCGATATAATGAAGAAATTTCTTATATCAAGCTCATTTTATGACTTTTTGTTCATTTTATGCACGAAAAGGTCTAAAAAAATTGGTCTTTAAGAGATAGTAAAGCAATGGTTTGTGTTTATAGTAAAACCGAAAAATAAATCAATGCTTTAGACAATTTGGAAAAAAATAAAATTTGTGTCGGAATTCGCTCCGAATTCGCGTCATGTATATATGAAGGCAATCATGAAATTGCCACTCAGCAAACGGTAAGGAATTGGAATGGCGAACGACGTTAGTTTAAATCGGCGATTTTTAGAAACTGGTGACATAGAAGCATTTACACTTGTTTTCAAAAAGTATTATCCAGTGGTATACGCTCACGTTAGCAGAATGATGCGGAATCATCCTGATCCCGCCGTAGATGCCGACGACATTACCAGTGAAACATTCGCTATAGCCTTCACTAAGAGGGAGGAAATCCGAGAACCAGAGAAGTTGTTAGCATGGTTGCTCAGCACTGCGAGGAATTTAGCGATTGCTGAGATTAGAAATTCAGAAAGAAGGATGAGACATTTGGCAATCGAATCGCGTGACAACCTTTCAATTAGCGAAAGAGATACTTTATTTGCATCAACACTGTTGAAAACAGATGCCGATCAAAACGAAACGAATCGGTATCTGGTAACGCAACTCCTCCGCCTAATCCCTGATAAGGATCGAGAAATCGTGGAACTCAGGCTTGACGGACTCAGACCCAGAGAGATAGCGCAAACGATAGGCTCGACAGTGAGATCAGTTCAGAAAAGGTGGGAGCGACTCATTACATGGTTGAAACCTGTTGTGCTTAACTTAGATGCGTTGATGAGCTGCCTCTCGGATGAGAACGACAGAAAAATCATGGAACGGTATTTGGATGAACAGCCTCTATCGGAAATTGCGAAAGCAATTGGCATCTCTCGTTCTACCGTTGAGGAGACAGTAAAACGTGTGAGGACACAGTGGAAAAAAGCCGTGAAGCAAAATTCCACGGATCCTGTTTCGGCAATGGTTAAAAACGAGAGATAACTTTTAACCAAAATGACGACACGGACTGATTTAGGTCAAGTTAGTGTTGGCAATTAATTAGGGAACCCCGCAATTGTTGTGAGTCCCTGCAAACGTTAATGTTTGGAAACTTCATCTACAATTTTTATTGTCAAAAATTGCAGCGTTTAATCGTATGTTAAAACAGTTATCATGTTGACATACGGTCTTAACTCGTTATATTATATAGTAGAGTCTAAAGATATGTTTACACTTTGATGGACAACCTCCCGCCAATGTAAAGATAATTGTGGATTTTACTATAAACTACTAAGTTTCGGACGATTTTAGGAGTTCTGGTGCGATAGTACCGATCCTATCACTGTTTGTTATAGAAGTGTTTATGACACTACATTTTATGATAAAAAAGGGACAAGTAGGAGCGTCCTACGGCCTCTATTCGCAAATAATGTAAGGAGATTTTTTATGCGTTTTCATAATTTGACGATCACAATGACATTGGCGTGCCTCTCTATCGTCGCCATCGCAGCCCTGGCACTCCTTCCGATTACCAATGGGGTATGCGAAAGCGGATTTTATGCAAGCGACTGGACATATAGCAATGACAACACACAGGCATCTTATAGTGCTAGGCATTATGGTTCACATTGGTCATTATCCGGTTCGGTTGATGCGCGTGGCGTTGATGCCTCTGTTAGTGTTTCCCCTTTTGAACTACCAGATTGGACAGAGGCTGATAGATTAGAGGGGACTGCGACAGTAACAGCAATTAGAGGCGATAGCAGTGTGCGGTCCACTTACTATCACGATGATTATCATACTTGTGATAACTGGTTCCTCGCGTGCTGGGGACACGATATAATCAAAATCATAGAAGGATCCGGCGAGACAAACACGAATGAACGAGCTCCGGACGCCTCTCAGAGTGATTCTCTCATCCTTGACGTTCAATTCACTACACACACAGCAACGAAAGCTGCGGCATGGTCAAAAAAGGAAGGTAGGGAAGTTGAAATTACATTGGGATTGGATCTCCCCGAAAGTCAGATACCAATAGAAAAAGGGGCCAAAGGCACCTATAAAACTGAGACACTTAAGTCAACATCGCAAAGCTACCAAGTTACTGGCATCAAAAAAGCCTATGTGGCTGATCAGGTTGGGCGGGGGGCTAACGTATCTCGTTTTTCTTCTTTCACTGGGTCGAATGTTTATGATCATGGTGCTACAGCAGCATCCACGGATTTTAGTTTTTATGAGGCAAGTAGTAATGCCAGTGTGTATGATTGATATTGATTAAGATTTCTATGTCCACTCATAACGTCAGTTCGGTGTTTCTGCCGGAACACCGAACGGTTAAAAAAGGAAAGTATCATGAAACCTAAACACTTTTTTTTCTTAGTCTTCGTCTTAGTTGGCATAAGTGCTGGGTCCTTTCTCTTCCATCGCGCGAAGTTTACCCATGATAAAAGGAAAGTTCCCTTAGCCCCTGCTGAAGCAGCAGCCCGGCTGCGCTTGCATCCGCTCGCCTCTCCCGAAAAAATTGCCGAAGCAGAACGACAAACTGTTACGAATTGGGAAGAATGGGTAGAAGCAAGAACAGAGGTAAGTGTTGCGGAAATTATTCTGGAATGGTCAGAATTACCCACGACAGTTGAAAACCTACGCAAAATGAACCGTAATGCAAGTCGGAAAATCGCAGCGTACTTCCAACAATTGCAAATGCCTCCGCCAAAAACAGCGGTCCCCATGACTTCTGAAGATTATGTTGAGGCAAAAAAACGGGAACTGGCACAGCGATACTATCAGGGACCTCAAACGCCTGAGGCACTCATCTCCGAATTTGGTGAAAAATATCTTGAGAAGTATCCGAAGTCAACGGATTGGGACGAGCATTATCCAGCCACAGAATGGTTGCAAACATTCATCAATAAAGGCGTTGAGTTTAAAGAATTCAAAGATTATAGTTATTATCTGGGTTTACGTCGAAATCTCATCAGACTTAAAGATGAACCGACTCAGTGGCAGTCAGGAAATTGGGGCATTCCAATAACCAATAATTTTGAAACCTATGAAGAGGGGTACATAGAAAGAAAAATATGGGAGGATAGTATTACGAAAAAGGTGCGAGGAGAGTACCCGAACGAACCGGCAGTTTCTGTTTTTTTCCCAAGCCGCTACCCAGATAAATATCTTCCCACAATAGGTAAAACAACTTTTGTTAGTATTAGTAAGGGTGGCGGTATGTCCACATGGGGGTCCATGCTGACAAAAGAGCAAAGGAATAATTTGCTTTACACAGGGATTGAACCGGAGGATATCGAAATTGTTTACATTGATGGCGAGTACAATATCCTCTCTGAAAAACCTACACCCTATAACCCTGAGAAATGGTTGGAGGACCATTCATACGTCACTGAATTTGATGGTATCCAGATAACTTCGGAGAACTATGAAGACGTCCTCGGTGAGAAGATGCCTGATCAATGGCAGAAGTGGTATGAGGAAAAACACGGGCAAGACCCATCTGGGGTTGTTCCCGCTTACCATGATAAGAATGCTCTCCAAACCGCTGCAAGAGATGCAGCACTTCAGACGCAGGAACAGTTTCAGCAGGGACTCCGAGAACTTGAAAAATTCGCAAACATGAGCGATACGGAGATTCAAGCAGAACTTGAACGCAGACTTACCCCACAACTACCAGAACTTCCGACAGATACAGATATAGAAAACAGACTCTGGTCGGAGATGCAATCGGCACAGATGACCCCCGCACGCTTTGAAGCAGCACTGAAAATTTTAGAGAAATATGGTCCAGCGGAAGGGATGCAAAAGTTGACAGAAGCAGATCCAAAGGCGGCAGAGCAGGTGAAACGTATCTTCGGGCTACCCCCGGAAACTGAACATCCACCGGCACAGCAGCCAGCACCGGAGCCACAACACAGGCACGTACCGCCTGAACCCAACCGTTAGACGTAGAGCGACGCATGACATGGACGAGACACAGACCACCAGACCACGAATGAAACTGACACGCCTCACAAAACACATCGGGACCTACGGGCTGCTCCTTCTAATTTTGATCGTGGGCGCTTGGATACGCCTCCAGGGACTTCCCAACCTCCCTATTGGGCAGTTTACTTCCAACGACGCGTACCTCTACTATTCACACGCAGATACCATCGCGAAGGAGGGCGGGCTGCCCAAAGTGGAAACCCATCGCTGGGTACCGCTCGGTAGAGATTTAACAGAGACGCTACATGGATATCCTTATGCCCTCGCTTATGCGTATAAAGCAATAACACTGTTTTTTCCGAACGTCACCCTCTATGAGGTGCAGCGCATCGCACCGATGGTTTGTTTCCTCATCGGGACTGCTGTGCTGTTCATTTTCCTTTATGTCCGCTTTGGACTCAGTGTTGCACTTATCGTCAGCATACTTTTAGCAGTGATGCCCGGCGGCATTGAACGGAGTAGCGCGGGGTTCAGTGATAGAGACGGATGGTGCTGGCTCTTAGGTATCCTTGCTGTCACGCTCTATCTCTGTAAAGAACACACACCGCAAAAACGGAGCCGATACATCTACGCGGTGCTCTCTGGCGTTTTTGTCCTCATGGGCGGCTTGAGTTGGGAAGGATTCGGCGGCTTTGTTATGGCAATTATTGCCGTTGAGTTCTGGCGGTTTCTCACAACTGACACCGAAGAACACCTCCAAGAATACATTATCTGGGTATCAACGTTTGTGCCGTGGCTCTATCTTCTCTGCCCAGCGTATCACAGTGGAGGCGGGTTTTCAAACCACGTGACAGTTTTCCTATTGTTTCCACCGCTCGTGATACTCGGGTTCCGGACATTCCGATACTACCTCACCCGTGGGCATCGTTTCGCGAAATTCATCGCAGAACAAATCTCGGTGCGTGCCATATCGCTTGTCCTCTGTGCAGTATGTATCCTTGTCGGTTTGGTTTATCTTGTGTTCCAACGGGGCACATTCACGCAAAGCGTCGTCCCTTTCAGTGATGCTGTTGTTATGGAGACGATAGGTGAGCTCCGTTCGCCCTCGGATGTCTATTGGTATCATCGCTATGGGGGTGTGCTATTCCTAGCGAGTGGTTGCCTTATTGCAGGGACGCTAAGGCTTTGGGGAAAGCAAGCCGTTCTCCTTACGGCAACGCTTATCTTCTTTACGGCTTCGACCTTTCTTCGTCAATATTTGTACCACGTCTTGTCGCCAGTTGTCTGTGAATATATCTTCTACGGTGCAGTCGCGTTTACACCGATTGCTGCCCTCGGTGTCGCTGCGCGCCACACAATATCTGTAAAACATGAATACACCTACATCGCAATGAGCACATGGCTTCTCCTATGGACTGGGCTTGCTCGCGACTCACAACGTTACGACTTCTTTGTCGGCGTGCCACTCGTCTTCTTCAGTGCTGTAGCTATCCAGTTCGTCGCAACACGACTTGCACAACGCGTAAAAACACACACAAAAATAGACCAGATGGAAAATAGTGCCGAAGCCTCATCTTCTCACGTCTTAAAGAAAAAGAGACAAACGCGAAGGAGAAAGCATAAGCAGCCTGTCAGAAAGTTGGCTCCGAAAAAGTCTCGTGTAGTTCCATCAATACCTTTCACTTCACAGGTATGGATAAAAACGGGTATTCTCCTCGCGGGTCTCGCTCTTCTCTTGTTTTGGGAACCGCCCGGCAGCTCCGCCCGACACGGACTTGCACTCCGAGGACACGCCACACGAATAACACCTGAGGTTGTCTTCCCCAGTCCAGCAACACCGATGGCAAACGCCTGCCAATGGCTCATGACACATTACGCAAGGGACGCTGTTGTGGCGAGTGCATGGAGCCACGGCAACTATCTCAACGTACTCGGTGGTGTCAAAACTGTCATAGATGCTGACCACTACATCATGCACTGGATAGACCTCTATGAAGAACACGTTGCCGCTGCACAATCCGAACGGGATGCTTTGGAATTTCTCAAAACGCACAACGCAACGCACCTTTTACTCACAGAAGAAGATGTACTGTACACCGCATCGAAACAGACACACACCCATAAACAACTAAAACACTCATTTTCTATGGTCCCACTTGTCACCCGCGCGCCCATCGGCAGCCCTCACTACCATCTGGTGCCGGTACACAAAAACACTGCTATCACTTCCGCGGAGATTGACTTCCATCACGTTCCGGTCACGGTCAAGGCGCACCTTGAAAACAAAAAAACCGTTAAACTTCCGTATATCCGATACGGCGGAGAATCCAAAGAAGCCACCCATAATACGCACAGGCATGCATCGCAAGTTTCCACAGAAACAGACGAGGCTCGAAAGGTCGAAAACAAAAATGGCGGTATCCTTCATCACTTCAATGCCAAAACGAAGCAGGATCACATCTACTACCTTTCTCCGCACAGTTGGAACAGCTTGGTTGTCAAATTATTCCTACGCAGTGTGCACAGCGACGCTTTCGTTCAAGTCTATCCAGAAGACGATAACGCTACCGCTGAGGACACTACCCGTTACGCGGGAAGGGCAGTCAAAATTTGGGAGATTCGCTACCCCCCCAATATCGTAGAAAACTCGAAATATCTTGAAACAATACCTGAGCGGAAAGACACTCACAAATGAAACAGATTTTGAAATACATCGGTGTCGTCAGTATTCTGCTGCTTTGCTGGGCTACATTTTCATATATTCGGTTCCGCAAACTTCAGAAAAGTCCGCCTAAAAAGGTTTACGTTATCCAAGATATTGAGCGCAAGAAACCTGTGAAAAAGAACGAAAAGCTCTACGCGCATCTAAAACCAAAACAGGTAACCCCCCAGGAACGCTTTTTTCAAACAATTCTTGAGAACAACCTCTTCGCACCCCTCGGATGGAAACTGACAGCGGCAGTGCCCACTTATCGACTCATAGGAACGCATGTGCCAACCGGCCGAAAAATCGAGGCAACGGCTATCTTACAAGAGCCAACGAGAGAAGGTAACGTTCGCATTGTTTCCATCGGTACAAAACTCGGTGGAGATACGGTTGTCTACGATATCCAACCGAAACAGGTGATACTTAAAAAAGGGAAGCAGCGGATAACCCTTGCACTCGCTAAATTTCAGTTGTTAAAATAAAGTCCAAAAATATGTTACACTCCGCAATAGAAACCCATATAACACCCTTGTAGGGGCTGGGTTCCCCAACCCGACACTCTTTATCACGTGTGCAAACAATTATAGACTTTACTATAACAACGCAACTAATTACAGCAGCTCAGACAGGGGTATTTAGTTTTACATATTCACTTTGTATATATGAATACATTTTCTTCTGTAGGAGCGAGTGTTTTTGCTTGGGTGTTTCTTCGCGCTCGCGCTCTTGCGAAGCATATCAAGTAAGTTTCTCAACTTGCTTCTGTCCGTATTGTATCACGCACCAGAGATTTTTTATTTGCCTTCACCTTATATCCATGCTAAACTGACAGCATGAAAGTCTTTATCCAAATCGGGCACAGCATTGTCGGTGCCGCTGTTATTTCAGCGGTATGTATATGGCAGGCAGGTAGCTTCGGTGAAGCGAGACATACGATTAGCATCATCGGTGCTATCGCTATCGTTATTGCCAGCCTCTATCTTCTGCGAAGTCGATGGATTCGGTGGGGCAGTCGCCAGACATGGTTGAAATACCACCAACGCCTCGCGTCTATGGGATTATGCTTGGTACTATATCATTCAGCGTTCCAACCGCTCATGTGGCACTCATGGCTGACGTTCCTGCTCGCCTTGCTGAATTTAGGTACCGGAGTCGGTGTGAGTCTAACGGCCCGCAAGACGCGTCAAGTGCTGCTCCGATGCCACCTCATCCTTGCACCGATCCTGCTTGTGAGTATCGTACTTCACGGACAACAGAAACTGGAACACGACGAATTCTTCCCGCTCACCGAGGTCCATGACGTGCCGTGTGCAAGATGTCATACGCCTGAACGGTTGCTGTTCCATGTCAGCACAACCTTTCCAGAAGATTTGGATACGTCGGACACGATTCCTGAAGACTTGCACTGGTGGTTCTTACAAAATCAACGTAGGGTCCCGACAACTGCACCTATCTCAATCAAGGAACCCGGAAATGCGTGGACAGTCACCGATACCGAAGATGGATACACCTACCCCGTTCGGAAGGTCGCAGATCAAATCGCCATCTATGCCGATACGGACTACCGGAGTTACACCTGTCTCAAATGCCACGTGCATAACACAGAAGAGATTCAGTTAGCACATGAACTGCACGGTGTTACCGAGGCACATCGGTGCCTCATCTGCCACCAGACCGAAATTAATGGCACACTTTACGGGCGACAACGTTTCGATTGGGAATATGCGCCGCGCCGGTAGGTTGACAGAAAAAAACGGCTCAAACACAGAAAAACGTTGTGTTCGAGCCGTTTGGTTATATCAGTGATGAAATCCGAGATTTTAGCGTTGTGATTTAAGACTGCCCCAGGTTGTGGCGAGTTTATCCGCGGGTTCGACCGCCAAAAGTTCGCCATTCATCAGCGCTGTAATTTCATCTTCGGGCAGGGCGCGACCGAACATATAGAACTCGTCCATCAGGCCATCGTACCAGCGACCGTTTTTATGGTGTCCGATCGCTGCTGAGACACCCCAGTTGTCTGAAAGCTCGCCGTTCCCTTTCGCCTCGTGCGTCATCTTCCCGTCAACGTAGGTTTTCACATCGCCGCTACCGCTATCATAAGTGCCGGTGAAATGTACCCACTCTCCACCGTCAATAACGGGACCGGGGTTGATATTGAAGACCTCTGCATTGGCACCATCTCGGTGGAACCATCTGAATCCGGCGGGACGGATTTCGACGTGGAAGAGACCACTCGCGTGGTCGGTGCCAATCGCATCGAAGATGCTCTGTGGATCGGGTGAATTGTTATGATTTACCCAGACAGCGAGGGTGAAACCTTCAACCGGTGCGTTTTTAAATTCCGGTCCGTTCAAGTCCACCCATGTATTCGGTTCTAAAACGATGGCTTTCCCGAAAACGCCATCTTCTCGCTCCACTTTTCCCTCAATTTTTCCATCGTTACCGTGAATCGAACCGTCTTTGACGGCAGCGCCATCCTCATCGAAACTATAGTAGACGGACAGTGTCGGGTCGCTGAGGTCCGCGTGTGTCGAAGCTGCAAAGGCTATTACCATTGCCATAACGACAAAGACCACTTGTAGTTGTCCAAAATGTGGACGTGATAACTGATAGAACACTTATTCTTCCTCCTCATATAATATACTAAAGTTTGGACAATTTTAAGAATTAAGGTGTTTTAAAGCAGAAAAAGAGGTATCCTTTCATAAACAGACAAAAGTTTTGAAAGGAACGTAAAAAATGGACCTCCTTCTCTGCTTAGGAGATATTCTATCGGATTT
>JAJDTJ010000033.1 GCA_022827225.1 Candidatus Poribacteria bacterium
AATCAGTCTCATTGAACAACTTTTCCCCAAGTCGATTCATGCGGTGTCAGCAGCCGGTTTTGAGTTGAAAGTGCTTTTGTTTGTTATCGCAACGAGTATAAAGCAGCTATTTGGATAAAGGTAGCAACTTGGGTTAAAATAATTTTAAATTGCGGGGACAGTAAAAAATGATTCAGGTTTCACATCTCACGAAAAAATATGGACAAAACACAGCAGTAGACGATATTAGTTTTGAAATCCGACAAGGTGAAATCGTCGGTTACCTCGGTCCTAACGGTGCCGGGAAAAGTACAACCCTTAAAATGCTCGTCGGTCTGCTGCAACCGACCTCCGGCGAAATCTCCGTGGCAGGATATAGTGCCGAAACGGAGCTACTCAAATTAAAACAGCGCATCGGATACGTGCCTGAGGAGGCACAACTCTATGAACACCTCTCTTTGGTAGAGCACCTCCAGTTAATCGGCAGACTCTATCACTTAGAAGAAGGTCTCATCGCAGAAAAAATAAAAGATCTCGCGAGACTGTTTGACATGGAAGCACAGGCGAACCAAAGGATAAGCGGCTTTTCACAGGGCATGCGGCAGAAGTGTATCATTATGTCAGCCCTAATGCACAACCCCGATGTCCTGTTTTTAGACGAACCGTTCACCAACCTGGATGTTGGAACGGTAACCTTCATGAAAACGCTATTACAACGACTTGCCGATTTGGGCAAAACGATCCTCTATTGCACACACATCCTCGAAGTCGCCGAAACGCTCTGTCCGAGAATTATGATTATCAATACTGGCAAACTCATCGCCGATGCACCAGTGGAGGAACTACGGCAGCAGACAAATCAGCGCGCCCTCAACGAAATTTTCACGCAACTTACCGAAACAACCGGAATTGATGAAAAAACAGAGGAGGCAGTTCGGATTGTCATGGAGGACGCTCCGGATGCTTGACAAAATCGTGGCAATGCTCGGTGCCTCGCCAATACAGTACAGGTTGTTGCTAAAAACAGAAAAATTGGTAGACAAGCGAGCACTTGAAGGCAGAAACGACTTATCCAATATGTCACTCGCTTTGACTTGTACTATCGGATTTATATTCAGTGTTTTGTTCACATTTATGCCATTCGTCTTACGGATGGACACATTTACCTTCTCGCTTATCGGTATCACGATCTCTATGATGATGATAAGCCTCTGGACAGTCCCATATTTTGATATTCTTCTCGCACCGATAAACTATCCCGTCATCGCACATACGCCGGTGTCATCAAGAACCTATTTTCTCGTAAAGTTGACACAGATCCTCGCCTACACAGTTCTGCTCTTAGGCAGTTTGAATTTGATGCCTGCAATCGGGGGTATCTGGGTTCATAAAGGTGATTTTTCTCTGCTACGGCTCCTTTTTCCTGTTGTTTACGTGCCGATCGTCTATATGTCCGGTCTTTTCACAATTGGTGTGATGACAGTTTTCGCGGCGTATTTGACGAAGTTCTACAGCAAACGGATCCTCCGAAGTATCGCACAATACCCGCAGTTTATATTTCCAGCACTCCTTCCGGTAGCACTGATACTCCTGTCGCGTCTGATGCCATACATACCAGAAGAGCACTTGGCTTCGGTTCTGAAATGGATCCATGTGCTTCCGAACGGTTGGTTCGCGGGAGCTATTTCGCTGATGCTCGGAGAAATAGAACTGCGCTTCTTGATTTCAGCAGGACTGACTGTCATATCAACGCTGTTTCTGATATTCGTTCCGCTTCGGAGTATCGCGCAGCGTTATTCAACATATCTCTCCTATCTCCTGGAATCCGGGAGTCAGCAAAAGGCTAAAATCCGAGTGAAAACGCCGCTACTTGCAAGAATGTTCCGAAACGGTGCCATCCGTGCCGGGTTTTGCCTCTGTGCTGCGTATATGCGCCGCGATAGGACGCTGTTGAAGCAACTTTTCGCTGCACTCGGAAGCGTTCTTATGCTCATAGTCATATTTGAACAAGGATGGATGCGTCACTCCTTCGCCATCGGATTCAGCCCAGGTTTCTCTATGATGTCCTATTTCGTCGGCATCAGTCTCATTGGCTGTTTCATTTCACCGATAAGATATTCGGAACATTGGAAAGCGTCGTGGATGTTAACGCTTGCACCGCTCCCCGCCTCCAATGACCTGTGGCGAGGCGCACAGGCAACCGCTTTCGTCTATATGGTTGCGCCGTGTACACTTCTCATGCTCTGTATGGCGACCGCTTTTTGGGGCGTTTTAGGTATATTTTACGTTTTACCGATCGTCATCATTTTAATCAATTTCGTTATTCTTTATCCGAAACCCCTCTCTGGGTTACCACTCGCCATAGAGTTTGTCCAACGCCAGATGGCAGGCGAAACTATAATTCCTTTTTTTTTCAGTATTTTCGTTGTTGGCATCTTCGTCGGCATCCAATATCTAACGTATCTGCTGAATATATGGGTCTATTACGGCTTCTATTGTGTCACGGTTGTGGGTGGACTTATCAGTTGCGTCCATTTTCTAAAACAAAATGCGTCAAGGAAAATATAAATGCTTGATAAAATCGTAACGCTGCTCGGTGGATCGGCAGTACAGTATAGACACCTCCTAAAAACGGAGAGGTTGGTCGAGAAACGCGCACTTGAAGGGAAACGCTTTGTCAACCTGTCGCTCGGTGTGACTTGCGCACTTTTCGTTTTCATCGGACTTTCAATGGCATCTACGATGCTTCTCCGTTTAGGTGTGTTCACCTCCGCGCTTATCTGTATCACGACATCCATGGCGATGATAGGGTTTTGGACGATCCCATACTTTGATATCCTTATTAGTCCTATAAACTATCCGATTGTAGCACATACCCCCGTTTCATCGCGCACCTATTTTCTTGTGAAACTGACGCAGATACTCACGTACACAGCACTGTTATTAGGCAGCTTGAATCTGCCACCTGCGATCGCTGGTATCTGGATTCATGTTCGGGAGTCTTCCCAACTCCTATACTTTTTCCCGCCTGTCTATCTGTTTATCGCTTTCATGTCCGGCTTTTTCACGATTGGCGTGACGACTGTCTTCGCAGGCTATCTGACGAAACTTTATACGAAAAAAAGTCTCCGAAATATCGCACAATACGCGCAATTTACGCTACCCGCGCTTTTCCCTGTCGTATGGATTCTTCTTCCCCGTTTACCGCTCTCATTATCAGATGGCGGAATAGATAAATTAACTTCGGTGCTGAAATGGTTCTACGCACTCCCGAACGGTTGGTTTGCCGGGGCAGTATCGCTTGCACTCGGAGAAATAGAGGGGCCCAATATTTTCAGAGATGTAATTTTAACAGGGTTGGCTGTCGTTTCAACGCTCTTCTTGGTACTGGTTCCGCTTCGGAGTATCGCAAAGAGTTATTCGGAATATCTCTCTTACTTGTTGGAATCCGGCAATCAACAGAAATCTGAGTTGCGGGTGAGAACGCCGCTGTTTGCGAACCTGTTCCGAAATCCTACTATCCGTGCAGGGTTTTGTCTCAGTACAGCATATATGTACCGTGATAAACACATCTTACGCCAACTTCTCAGTTCGTTTGCTGGTATTATTATCATCATCGTCGCCTTTAGCCAAGATAACCTGTTTTCTCTCAAGTGGATCCAAGATTCTTATGCAGTCGGTTTAAGCCCTGGTTTCTCTATGATGACCTGTTTTGTCGGTATAAGTTTTATCGGTTGCTTTATCTTACCTGTCAGATATTCGGAACACTATAAAGCGTCGTGGATGTTCACGCTTGTACCGCTACCAACACCGAGTGACTTGTGGCGCGGTGTACAGGCAACAGCGCTCCTCTACATTGTTGCACCGTGTACACTTGTTATGTTTTGCATTGCTACCTTCATCTGGGGAGTTTCAGGCATATTTTACGTCTTGCCAGGATTCATTACGTTACTCTATTACGTCCTTTTCTACCCAAAACCGCGTTCTCGTCTGCCACTCGCTGAAGAATTTGTCCAAAAACGTGCGGTTACTGGAGCTTGGCTGCCTTTCATCTTTAACATTCTGGCTATCGCCATTTTCGTCGGCATCCAATATCTAACATATCTGCTGAATATATGGGTCTATTACACTTTCTATTGCTTTGGAGTTGTTGGCGGACTTATCGGTTTTCTCTATTTCTGGATGAAAAAACGAGGAAACGTATAGAAAAAATGGCAATCCAATCAAAGATCAAGTGGACAGAATCTACATGGAATCCAGTAAGGGGCCGTCCCCGTGTCTCAGAGATGCAGAAAAAATGGGTCATTGACATTCGAGACCGCTGCGCCGAAACTGGAGTACTGTTCTTTTTCAAGCAGTGGGGAGGCAAACGGAAATCAAAAACAGGTAGGGAGTTGGATGGTAAGACTTACAACGAGATGCCGGGCTAAACACTTACCAAATCCGGCATCTCGGTAGGTTATCCTCAAACTCTCGGTAAATCGTCCGCGAGCAATGCTTCAGAAACAGATTTCTTGTTCGACTCTTCTTCAGGACGTTCGATATGAAAGTAACGGAACCAGTCTTTAAAATCTTCATCTGGAAAATTGCCGTCATAGTGCTCCATGAATCGATCATGGAAATCCTCCATATAGACGCGCAGGTAGCCACTCGTGCGTTCAAGTGCCTTCCAATCAAAAATATTTGAAGGAATTTCAACCACGCCGCCTTCAAGCATATTCCGCCGCATCTCCAAGTAATAAGAGTATCGCGTTCCAACAATAAAATCGACGAACCGATCAAAGATTTTTGAAGGAATCTCAGCGATCCTCCCTTTAAAAAGTTTCTGTCGACCCCCCATCTCCTTTTCCAAGTCCCTATTGAGCATAAAACCGATAATAACATCAAAAATTTTTTCTAACATCCGCATTTAATCCTTTATGAAATACGAAAACAAAAAATAAAACCCGCCCCGATCTAATTTACGCCATTTTGCATGACTGTAAAAACATATTATACCATTAATACACAAACAGGTCAATTCAAAAATTGACGAATAGGTATCCAGAATTTAGATTGCAATGTAATCCGAATTTTGCTATATTTATAATATGCTTACACTTTATCTGGCAATTGCGGTGGTAACGATTCCACTCGGTGCAGGAATCGCCTTTGTATCCAAAGTGCAGCCAAAACATTTTGGCAACATTTTCGGATTAACCGCTGGTGCAGTCCTCGGCATCGTTTTGGTAATGATGATACACCTCTACACAGAAGTAGGGTACGCCACGATCCTTGTGATGTGGGTCGGATTCCTTCTCATCTCTGGTGTGGAATACCTCACGATGCATCGACACAATGAAAACGAAAGGCACATAGATAACCGAGAGCACAGATGGAGTGTTAATTTAACAGTCCTCGGTTTATCGATTCACTCACTCGCCGATGGATTCAATTTGGTCATCGCAGCGAGAGAAGACGGACTCGGCATCGCCCTCGCTTTCGGTATATTGTTTCATCGGCTGCCAGTTGGGACACTTATCGCTGTCGCGCTCCTCAGGGATCAGGCATTCGTTAAAGCATTGGCGAGGTTAACACCATTGATAATTGGACCGGTGATAGGCGCAATAATCGGAGAGCAACTGCTTCGCGGCGTTTTCGCAGAACTCACAGATTACGTAACAGCGTTCGCTGTAGGCACACTGCTCCACGTCGTTATGGATGGGTTCCGTGGTAAATATACCCTTCAAAAGGCAAACTTGAACCGCCTCGCGAAGGTGCTGTTCGTCATCGGATTCGTGCTGACTTTTTGTGCTGTCTATTTCTTTCAGGGATTTGAAGGTAAACATGTTCATTAAAGCGCGTCGCCCGTTGTTTCTAAATCCAATACAAAATAAGAGAGGCGTTTGCCTACTTATTATCGCGCTCGGTATCCTGACATTCGGCACACCAGCAAAAAGTAATGAAATCCCGATTGCAGTATCTGGTGAACCGAGGGCAACCATCCAAATTGGGGCAAACTCCACAGAACAGGAGCAGTTCGCCGCTGAAGAGATCCAGAATTTTATTCTACAATTTACAGGTGCTAAACTCGACATCCGAACCAATAGACAACAAACAGAAACAGCGACGGTGATTGTATTAGGCACGCCGAAATCAAACCCTACAATTGCTGGACTACAAGCGAATGTAGAACTCACGCTCGGAGAAGAACTTGGAGATGAAGGCTATCGTATCAAAACTGTTGAGGTCGGAACTGAGATCGTTATCGTTGTAACAGCACACACCGAGCAAGGCGTTATCTACGGCGCGTACGCCTTCATTGAGAGATGTATCACGGCGTTAACCGGTTTAACACCTGTGCATCCGGAGATCGCGGTTACCAAAGCAAAAGCACTGCTCGTGCCGTTTATAGATGAGACATCCGCGCCATTTTATCCGGTGCGCGCCGTATTAGAGATAGAAGATCCGAATTGGCTCGCGCGGCACCGTATCAATATGAGTGGCGGCGAAGGCGTTTGGACCGGTACAGGTATCGAAGATGGGTTCGGGACTGCCTTCAAATATGTTGAGACACCGGCATTTGAAGCGCTACAAGATGAACCGATAGCACAACGACGGGAACGCATCGCAACACTCAAAAACCGGTTTAATGCCCTCAAACGGCGCGGTATTGATGCCTATCTCTTTATGTATGTAACTGGAGAGCCGACAGAGGCACTGATTCGGCAACGTCCCGATGTCCTCGGACCGGCGGTACTTTACGGGGCATCTCGGAACGAGGTATCTTATCGACCCTTTTGCTGGTCAAAACCCGAATTTCATACGCTCACAAAGGAACTGGTTCAGGCAATTGTACGTACCTATCCGACGCTTGCAGGTTTCCATCTTAGATCATGGGGACACGAAACGCGAGCATGTAATTGCCCGGATTGCGGCGACAGAACAGAACAGGGACAAGCGAAACTCTGGGAAGTCTATTTTACGATTATCAGGGCTGCGCTGGAAGTCCGCCCTGATTTCAAGTTCTATATCTCTGGATATGACAGCAGTTGGCTAAAAGACGCCGAAGGTATTTATGCACGGCAGTTGCCGAAAGGAACTATTTTCTCCCGAAAATGGGGGGCAGACGGGGAACCCATCGTAGATGCGGGGGTCCCTATCCAGCAAATCAGGGAACTCGGTGAAATTGGGCACCGTTTTATCGTCTTATCACATGAAGTCGAAGAGGTTATGCCGTTCTGGATGCTCGAGAGTGATCTGTTCGTACAAGGTGTCCGGAACCTCGCCAATAATCCCGAAGTCATCGGATTAGGTGGATTTACCGCTCAAGGCGCAACACAGGGATTAGGATATCTCGATAGACTCGTCAGCACACGCCTCAATTGGGACATTGAACTCGACTACTTTCAACTGCTTCTTAATGAATTGATAGCACGATATGGAGACGAAGCAGCACCACAGATATTGAACGCTTTAAGGGTAAATGGGTGGAACATGGCGAATTATTTTTTAGACTACGCCAGCTCCCTAACCGTGGGCGGCACCTATGGAAGTGGTTCGGCAGGACTCGCAACGCGATTCTGGACACTTATTGGACCCCGGGCTGTAAAGGATACGTTGGCTATCCCCGAATTAGAGATCGCTAAATACGCCGCCAACCGATTCACCGCACTCCTGGCACCGCAACAACAAGCCGCTAACGAGATTAGAGCAGCATCCGAAATCGCAGAACCGTTTGATCTGGAGGCAGCTGAAGATTTAAGCGACGCTGTTCACCTGATGGCGTTATGGGTGCTCTTATTTGAAAGTCGCACCAAATTAGTAGAAGCGATCATACTCGGCTACGAAACGGAAACAGAGGAGGCAATCCGTGCCAAAATTATCAGTGCAACAGAGTTCTCAAAATCAATACAACCGCATATCAAAGCCATTAAAGAATATATCCCACTTTTTGGGTACTCGCATCAAACGATTGAAGCGGAACTGTTGAACACTTTAAACGCTGAAGCCGCTTGGCTAACAGATTTCGATTATCGGACACTCCAAAAGCACGATACGGATTTTTCACCAGAGGAAACGCCTTTCCAGATTTGGGACGCTCATAACTATCCGAATCCGTTGAAGCGAGAGACAACTTTTACCTATCAGTTATCATTGGATGCAGATGAAGTCTCTATAACGATATACGCCATATCTGGACGGAAGGTCAAGACGCTGACAGAAGCTTCTAGAAACGAAGGGTACAACGAATCTGGCTGGGACGCACGAGATGACGATGGCGCCCTGCTCGCCAACGGTGTCTATTTTTACAGAATACGCGCTGTCGCCGGAGAACAGACCGCACAGCTACTTGGACGACTGGCAGTGCTGCGGTGAAACAAAGGAGGTTAACGATGCTTCGTGTGTATATTCTATATCTGACGCTTTTACTTTCTATCATTGGTTGCAAATCGCAAACTTTGCAGGAACATCTTTTAGAACCGCCACCACCTTTTATCAACTTTGCACTCAGTCGAAACGGTGCCACGGCAGATGCTTCGCAATCTGTTCCAAATCACCGAGCCGAGGAGGTCATTGATGGTGACACCACCTCCGAGACATGGGACGAAGGCAGCGGTTGGGGGTGTAGTTTAGAGCACCTCCGCACTTCAGACCTAAACAAGCGTCCTTACGTGTCCGTGACACTCGCTAAACCTGTTGACATTCGCAAGATCGTTGTCTGGACGATTGACTCCGAAAAATATCCGGCACCACAATTCGGGTTAAAGGACTACCGAATCGAGTATTGGCACGGCACCGGGTGGGGACTTATACAGTCAGGCGATACGAGAGATAAGCAGTATACAGCCCGAAATAACACCAAAGGTAAGCGAGACCATGAGATCCGGGACCGTTTAATCGCAAAGAAAATAAGGCTTGTTCCCGTCTCCTCAAATGATACCGTGCGGAACTATCAACACATGGCAGGCAGGCGACCCGTTTACGATGTAGAAGGCATCGCACGCGTTATGGAGATCGAAGTTTGGGGGTACCCCGCTCCGGAAGTACATACGCTTAAACAGATTGTGCAAGGTATCCCCCCCGAATCCGTCGGACATTCCGTACCGACCGAAACACAAACCGGTAAAAATCAGACAGAACCGACAACCAAGGAGACTATCCAACGCGTTTTAAACCGATATGAACTTGGATACGATATGGCTGACTTGGCACAGGTTATGTCCTGTTTCTCAGAGACATATCTATCAAACGGACGCACATATCAAGACGTTCAAACTAAGGCATCACAATTCTTTGAAACCTATCATCAGATTGACATGACACTGACCAACATCGACATCCACCCGAACATCGTTGACGACACCGCAATCGTTACGGGAGGGTATACATTGCAATACGTAACGAAGGCGGATGGACAGGTTAAACAGACATCAGGCAGAGTGACGTTGGTTTTCGCGAACGAGGCGGATACATGGCGGATCATTCGAGCAGAATAACCGGAATTAGGACTTACGCACTTCCTCGGAATCGGTGCAATTCTCCGATTTCGCGTAAGTCCTGGGAATTTTAAACCGCGTTTACAAGAGGGACCGAAATGCAAATAGAACAATCTCACCTTTGGACAAAATCATATATCAATGACGGCTATTTAATGCTTCCTGACCTGATTACACTCGAAGAGTGCGACGCACTGAAAATGGAGATGTTGAAAATCTTTCGCGGCGATTACGCTTGTGATGCAATCCCAGCGATGCCGAAAACAGCGAGCGAAGTGGAAGTGTTAGATAGAATCATGTGTGTTGGCGAACCGCACGTCTTTAGTCCACTTGTACGGCGTTACATCGAACATCCGAAGATTCGCGAGGTACTTCAAGTAATTGTCGGGGCACACATCCCATTTTGGGATGGTGGTGTAAAATGTATGCAGTCGATGATGCTAAGCAAAGTACCCGGACATACGGGGAATCCATGGCATCAGGACGAGCATCCGATCCCGACACGCGATCGGTCACTCGTCGGTGCCTGGATCGCCTTAGATGATGCCACAACCGAGAATGGCTGCCTTTGGGTGTTGCCGGATAGCCACCGATCTGGTATAATCTATGACAGGGTGCCACACAACAAACGCCATGAATTCGACAGTTGCCACGAAGCTGTTGGCTTCGATGATACTAACGAAATTCCGATCGAAATGTCGGCGGGCAGTGTCCTCTTTTTCAACGGCTACCTCTTACACCGTTCTAAAAAGAACCGTAGTCATACATTCCGGCGTATCCTTGTCAGCCACTACTGCTCGACAGCGTCATGGTTAGGTTGGAAAGGGCAGCGGAATTACCGAGGCGTTATCACTGTCGCTGGTGAAGATCCATATATTGACGAAGGTTACATCACCCCAAATACCTGGGCGCGATGGGAGTAGTGCGAACAATCCATAGCGGAAACAGACTGCTTAATCTAAACGCACCTGACCGAACCGCAAGGAAATTTAAAAAAATGAAACTGACAGAACATCAAGTGAATTTTTTCAATACGTTTGGTTACCTCGCGATACCGGGAATGTTTTCCCCAAGCGAGATGGAATGGATTACAGAAGAATTTGAAATCACAATTCAGGAATTTGGGGGCGGGAAAGACCACGATGGCACACGTCGGACTATGTTCGGTGGCCCAATTGAGCATCGCCCGCGGCTCTGTACCCTACTTGATGATGAACGCCTCAAGGGACTTATCGGTGGCGTGATCGGCGAGAACTTCAACTACGCTGGCGGTGATGGAAATTATTATTCTGGCGACACCGGATGGCACCCTGATGGGAGCTGGGGAAGGCTCTTTGCGTGTAAAGTAACCTTCTACCTCGACCATTTGACGAAAGACACCGGATGCTTGCGGGTTATCCCCGGCAGCCAAAATCCCACACATTTCGTCAGAGCAGAGACGATTGATCCGAATCAATCGGAGGCACTCTACGGCATCCCGCCTCGCGACTTTCCAACCAGTATCGCCTTGGAAACCACGCCCGGCGATGTCGTGATTTTCAATCACGACACTTATCACGCATCGTTCGGTGGTGGCACACGGCGACGGATGTTCACCATGAATTGCACACAACATTGCACAACCGAACCAGATTTAGAGACGTTACATCAGTATCTAAGCGTCCATTCGGCGGGCGGGTACCAAATCGACACCGGCGCAGGTATGTTCTTCCCTACGATGGTGGACACTGCAGATGAGAACCGGAGAATCCATCTCCAACAGTGCAGCGAAATACACGATGAATTGTTCCCACAATATGCTCGGCGCGCTTAGTGCTACGTACACGGAATTCACCAGAATCTATTTGCTAACGCGGTTGAGTGGCACCTAATATGTGGCAGAAATATAAAACTTGCGTCCGTCTTAGTATTTTTGTTGGAATTTTTCGCAGTGTTGTGGTATCCTATAGTTCTATAATTCTATAGTATAGATTTTGAACCCTGAGTTGGCGTAACCTACCGACTGGCAAATCCATAGGCAATGAAACATATATTAACTGTTTCACCTCCATTTATCGAGTACTTAGCATACATTAGGAAGGCTGTTATCTCAGCAGCTTTCATTTATGGAATGAGTACGCTTTGTGCTGCTGGATCACCACCGAAGGTGCGTACGCACTTACCAGCGAATTCTATCGCTATGAGCGACGATGCTTTAGCTACTTTCTTTAATCCGTCCGGTCTCGGCACAGGGCGCGGGTTAAACCTATACTACCTTCGCACATATCAAAGCGATTGGGTAGGCGATGACGCTTTCTTTTTAGCCGTCCCTGGTGCCGGGTTCGGCATGGAATTTGTTACTGCCGACGCTGATACAGATTTTACACGCTACACACTCTCCGGTGGACGACCTTTAGGAAACGGACTCTACTGGGGAACGAGCTACAGTTGGATGAATTCGGATAACACCGGTTACGACAAATTTCGGGCGTTGTCTCTCGGATTGATGTACCGACGACGCTACTTCTCAATCGGTGCGATGGCACGCGATCTGAATCGACCAACACTGCTCGCTGAGAAACTCGGACGCACCTACGATCTCGGATTCGCCCTGCGCCCCGGAACATGGCGGACAACACTCTCTATCGACATGCAAAAGACACAAGGTGTAGAAGACTTCAAATTCCGCTATGCCTTAGAAATACGCCCGATCCGTGAACTTATGTTACGAGGCACCCTAAATAACGACTTGAGCTTTGATGTCCGTTTCGGTATAAATATCGGGAATTGGGGCATCGGGACTGACAACACCTTTGATAAGAATCGAGACGTACAAGTCGGTGTCGGTTATTTCCAATACGCTAACACCCCTACAACGAAACCGCTGCTCCGACATCGCATGTTCCTTGACTTATCAATGCGCGCTCTCAAAGAAATTCTACCCATAGCAAAATGGGATGATGATATTGCTGGTGTACTCATTCGTATCAACGGGAACGATTATGGCATCGCACAACTCCAAGAAATGTCAGATGTAATCCTGAGCTTTAGAGAATCCGGACGTATTGTGCTTTGCTACTTGACTAACTGCTCCACCGGCGACTACATCGTCGCTGCGACATGCGACGGTATCCTTATTCATCCGTCTGCTGAAGTCCGTCTGGTCGGTTTACGGACAGAACGTTCTTTTTATAAAGGCGCGTTAGATATGATAGGCGTCAGAGCGGATCTTGAACATATCGGCAAGTACAAATCGGCATCCGAATCCTTCACAAGAAAAGAGATGTCCGAAACACAGCGCGAAATCCAGAACATCATTCTTGATGACCTCTATGAACAAGTCGTAGATATCATTGCAGAAGGCCGCGGCTGGAACCACGAAACTGTTAAAAAACGGATTGATGCGGGCCCCTATACCGCACGCCAAGCACTCGCTGCCGAGTTAGTAGACCGCCTCGTTTATGAAGACGAACTACACAATGTCGTAACGGAACTCACCGGTAAACGCACCGACTTAGTTTCTGTTAGCGAATACGCCAACAGTAGGCTTCATCCTCAAGATTGGCAGACCCCACAACCGAAACTTGCCGTCGTTGAAGCAAAGGGGCTCATGTTGACCGGCGATAGCTTCATTGATCCGATTCTCGGGACACAAGTAATGGGGGCGGATACAATCGCTCGGGTTATCAGAGAAGTCAAAGACGATAATGATATTAAGGCAGTCGTGTTGCGGGTCGATAGTGGCGGTGGACTTGTCTCTGCAGCCGATACAATATGGCGTGAATTGGTACGACTCACAGCGGTCAAACCGCTCATCGTATCCATGGGAGATGTCGCAGCATCAGGCGGCTATTATATAGCGGCTCCAGCAGATACCATCGTCGCCGAACCTGGGACGATTACCGGTTCCATCGGGGTCATCAGCGGTAAGTATAGTTTCAAAGGACTCTACGAAAAACTCGGCATCCAAAAAGAAATCCTCAAACGCGGTAAACACGCCGATTTTTACACAGACTACGGGGACTATTCACCTGAAGAACAGGCGATTGTACAGAAACAGATCCAAGAAATCTACGACGACTTCGTCAAAAAGGTGGCAGACGGACGAACCAACCTAACAGTAGAAGATGTAGACAGACTCGGACAGGGGCGTATCTGGTCAGGTAGACAAGCAAAGGAAAACGGACTGGTAGATCAGTTGGGCGGTCTAAACCTCGCGATTGCAATCGCACGTCAACACGCCGGGTTGGAAACACAGTCCCTTGAAATCGTTCAATTCCCTAAAAAAACGTGGCTTTCACAAGCACTCAGCAACCTTCAGTTCCCATTTATGACACATCCTCTCGGCAGACTTGAAAACGATGATGCCAAGGATACAGCAGCCGGAATTGACGCGCCGCTACGTGTTAACACTCGATACGCAGACCTGAACACCACTATAAAACTCCTAAACATCGTTACAAAACAGAGGGTTTTTCTCTTGATGCCTTATCACATAAGTGTAGGCAATTAGAAGGATACTATGTACGGGTTAGGTTACCTAAACCCTACACCTAAAATCAACATCCGGAGCAGCGTTAAAAATGTTGTTCGACAAAAACCATTCAACACTGCGCCGTAAAATGGTCCAAAATCAGATCGAAGCGCGTGGTATTCATACCCCTGAAGTCCTTGCCGCCATGAGAAAGGTGGAACGACATCTATTCGTGAAACCTCAGCATCTCAACTTGGCATACAAGGATGGACCGCTGCCGATTGATTACGACCAAACAATCTCACAACCGTATATTGTCGCACTTATGACAGACCTGTTGGCGTTGACTCCGACTTCAAAAGTTCTTGAAATCGGCACCGGATGTGGTTATCAAACAGCAATACTTGCAGAGCTAGCAAAGATAGTTTACTCCGTTGAAATCATACCCGCACTCGCCAAACGCGCAAAAACAAGATTGGAGGCACTCAACTATCGAAATGTTCATCTGAAAAAAGGGAATGGACGTTATGGTTGGCAAGAATACGCCCCTTATGACGCAGTACTCGTCGCAGCAGCACCTAAGAAGGTACCCTCACAACTCGTTCAGCAACTTGCGGTGGGCGGCAGAATGGTGATACCAGTCGGCGATTCTGAACAAAATTTGCTCCTAATTCGGAAAGAATTCCAAGATGGAAAACGTTCAACGCCATCTATCGAGGCGACTGAGGTCACGCCAGTCAGCTTTGTCCCTATGACTGGGAAACCGAAGTAACGCTTCCATGAATCCAACCCACTCATAAATAGAAAAAATGCTGATTTCAAAGTAATATAGACGATTATGATTTATGCTAAAGGAAACAATAGATTGAGACACATACTCCATTTGATCCTATTCATTGTGACGCTTTCTCCAGTCGCCACCTACGCTGCATTTAACGACATCGGCGTTGGCGCGAGACCTCTCGGTTTAGGCGGGGCATTCGTTGCACTCGCCGATGATAGTAACGCCGCGAACTACAATGTAGCAGGATTAGGTTACATCGATAAAATCCAAGTTGGGGCGACAACCGCACAACGTTTCAATGGACTCATCACCTATAATAGTATCAACGCCGTTATCCCGCTCGGAAAGATAGGTTCGATCGGGGCGAGTTTCGGTGTCCTCGCAGAAGATTCCGAAATCTATCAAGAGCAGACGGTGCGTGTCTCCTACGGCAATACCCTTTTCAAGCAATTAGCCATCGGCGCGAACCTGAAAGTTTTCGGGATATCTTTCGATGAGACGAATGAATTCATCGTCGAAAATCCTTACTTCGAGCAAACATCTAACTCAGCGGTCTCCTTTGATTTCGGCGTGATCGCAAAGCCGCTTCAGAGCCTGAGCATCGGAGTCTCCGCAGAGAATGCACTTCCAGCAAATATAAGTATATCTGATGCTGATACAAGTACGGTGCCTCTTAACATTCGGGCAGGTTTGGCATATAGGCTTGAATCTATCGCAGAGATGAGCGCACAGGGCGCAGTCGTCAGTAACTTGTTGAAAGGGAGTCTCGGAACTTTCGAGGTCGCAAACCGTAATAACGAGGTCTATATACGCACCGGCGTAGAAGTCTGGTTGAACAAGTCTATCGCTGTGCGCAGTGGTTACGGGCTAAAAAACGGTAGCGGTTCCGCGACAACCCTGAACTTCGGTGGAAGCGCTAAGATTCCAATCAGCAGTACCGCTATTCAACTCGATTACGGGTTCCAACTCCTAAGCGGAGACTTCCAGAACAATACAACACAGCGGTTCTCAATAAATCTGATATTCTAAAAAAGAGTCTGTCTCATGAAAAACACACCAATTATTCTCGTTCTTGTTGTTAACTTATTCATCTCTATAAACGGATACGCGGCGGTGACTTCCGTTGGAGAAATAAACGTTGTCGGTCAAACAGAGGGCGTTGTTCCTGCCAGTACAACAGCACCATTGATTGTGACGCTTCTCATAGATAGGTCCTTGGCAGAACTCGGCGAAGAAATTAAAACCATCGAAATTCTGATGCCATCCGGATTCCTGACCCAATCGGACCGTTTCAAAGGTATCTCTCGAGACCAGAACCCGCTTGCAGCCCGCGCTATCGTCTCCGGCGGCAACATCCTACGTGTCGAACTTGCAAACGTTATCAATGACCTGCAAAATTCAAGATACGAAATTACCTTTGAGTGCCAGACTCCGAACACCATCACATTATCGGCGGCGTTCAGGGTGCGTCTGCGCAATCTTGACGACGCTCCTATCGGAGAATTCATCCGTGAAGGACAGGCAGATGGGAAACTCAACAACGACAAGTTTACATTACAGGTCATCGCGAATGTCCCGCCCGGGCCAGTTATAGGTTTCACGGCAGAAGCCGACACAGCCGGTGAAAACGATGTGACGCTCCGCTGGCAAAATTCGGCGGACCCTGACGTTAACGGGTATCTCATCTATCGGGATAAAGAAGCACCTATTAATGTTAAAGGACGTTCATCAACCACATTTCGGGACGTGAATGTTCCTCCGGGGGAACATACATACCAGATAACCGCCTATAAGACGATTCTCTTGCAATCGGAACAGTCCCCCATACAGACCGTGAACGTATCATTGGACACCGCCGCACCGCAACCGCCAACCATGCTTAACATCATCACCTCAAACGAAGGGGTAGAAGTTTCGTGGAAACCGAGTGTCAGCCGCGACGTGATAAGGTACAGAATTCTGTTCCGCACATCTGAAATCGATGCATTTGAACCTTTATCTGAAGATGCATTTGAACCTTCACCCGAAAGTGAGCAAGAACAAACCCCCGAAGACGAAGTTCCTGGATATAGATTTATTGATAAGCGCATATTGCCTGTAGGCAGTTTTACGTATGCCGTTACCGCAATTGATGAAGCAGGTAATGAATCCGACCCCATACAAAAACGACTTCGCATCTTCGCCAAGCCGTACCCGAACCCGTTCACGCCGCTCTCGCCAGACACAGATTTCAATCAAATTGTATTCCCAGCGCGCGCAATCGAAGACGCTTCAGGCGAATTTACAGTCCTGATTTATGACATTGACGGAATGCTCGTCAAAACCCTGACAGCACTGCCAGGTGCGACGGAACTCACATGGGACGGGCGTGATGAAACCGGTGAAATCGTGGAAAGCGGCGTTTATGTCTACCAACTCCAAGTAGGCGAAAACTTCAAAACAGGCACGGTCATCCTCGCGAAGTAAAAAAATTGTTGACTTAATTCTCAAATCAAGGTTATATTGTACTTTTATAAACTAACAAGAGTCAGTGACCCCGTCCTAAAGGACGGGGAAACCTGTCCAATACGGTAGCCGAACCTATAGGTTGGACGCGGGTAACTCATTGACTACAGTAATATATCGCAGTATCTTGGTATGGTAGCCAGCACAATGTTTCGGATGCTCCCCAAGTCTGATTC
>JAJDTJ010000006.1 GCA_022827225.1 Candidatus Poribacteria bacterium
CGCTTTGCTTGATGAAGCCTGCTACGTATAAGGCGTAGTTGCAAGACCGTAGCCCCGAAACGATAGGCAGTGGACCTATCGCAACAGTCCAAAATCTGTTTCTACAGATATGTTCGGAAATCTACAGGTCTAATTCATCGGGGTCGATAACGATATAATGGAACAGCAAGAACAAGATCTTAATAAGCCAATTCGCTTTGTTATACTCGGAACTTCTTATACGATCAAACCGACTGCGGAATTAACGGCAGAAGCGATCACTGAACTCATTGACTCTGTCAAGAATTTAGTTGAATCCTATCGTAGAAAGGGGTTTGACGAGCAAAGGATTCCGTTACTCGTCGCGTTCCACATCGCTGATGAGAAACGTCGTCTCCAAGAAGAGTACGAATTGCCATTGCACCGCATTGTGGAGCGGCTGCAGTTCGCGATTGAAGAGGATACTGAAACGCATACGCAACCCGAGACTCGGAATACCGAAGAGGATCCTGCTACTGAAGAGGAATGAATCCGTTTTAGGGTTATAAGTTAACAGTTATAAGTTATAAGGAAGAACAGTTCGGAGTGCCTAAGCCCTTTTACTTATAACTTACCCCTTATAACTTACCACGATGAGGTGTTGCGACTGTTATGGGGTCACGCGTTCATGAAGAGTAGCAAGGCAAGGATACTGAATATCGGGAGCAATGCGATCAAAATTTTGACCTCAAGCAGGTAGCCTTTATAACGTTGAATCGCGGTGTGCTGTTCTATCCACTGGTTGATGAAATTGATCCGCCGATCAATAGACGGGTGGGTGTTGAAAATTTCAAAGAAACGACGGATTGATTTCGGCACGGAATTCAACACTGCTAATTTCAGCAAGGCGTTTTCAAACGCTTCCGGTTTTCCTGTGAGTGCGACTGCGTATAGGTCCGCCTGATGCTCGCAACGCCTTGACAAGTACCGGAAGATGAATACAAAATAGACGGTTAGAAATACTAACGAACATAACGTTGCTAAGATTTGTGATTCGCCGAAATGTGTTACCAAGGGTACCTCAACGAAAACGTAGAAAAATGGGTAGCTCAATAGATAGAAAAGTGAAAAGAGCATATATGTCGGAATATGTCTGTAGCGGATATGTCCGAGTTCGTGAGCGACGACGGTTTCGATTTCTTCGTTTGTAAAGTATTCGAGGAGGGCATCTGTTAGGAAAATTCGGCGATTCCCTGGAAGGGTCCCCGCAACTGCAGCGTTTGCTATCAACAGTGAACCGGTTTGCCACACCACAATGTCCCGATATTTTACACCACTCTGTTTTGTCAAACGATCCAATTTTCCCTTCAACACTGAATCGGATGCCAACGGTTTTGTTTTCCACAGAAACTGCATGAGTAATGGTGCGAGGACATACGCGGAGGCAATCACCGGTAGGATCAACCCGATGAGTACATACGGGTGTTCCATAATGAAGGCCTTCGCTGAATTCGGGAGCCACTGCAAAGCGTCTATTATCAGTAAATAAACGAACATCGGTAGCAGCGGAAGAAGTAGGAACTTGAATTGGAGGGTTGCGATCTCGCGGTAATGGCTCGATTGAAGGCGACTCACTTGGTGAAATGCGAGTCGGATACAGATGAGTCCAATTAGGAGTGGGAGTAAAGCGACTGCTTGGCGTAGATTTTCCATCGGGAAGAACGCGAGGTATTTGTTAATCAATGCCGGTAAATTCAGCAGGTAGAGATTGCACAAATACGCTGCTAAACTGATACACTCAAAGACGATCATGAAACGTCGTAGGCGATAGAGTTTCGGTAGGTTCCGTTCTTTATCTACCGGAAATGTCCGGGCGACGTACGCCGTCACGAAGCAGGTGATGAGCACAGGGAGACCTGTCAATATAATCGTCCAGAAGACCACCTGCATATCGCTGATGTTTAGGCTCGTTTGCGGCGGTTCGAAGGAGAAAAGAAAGAGTAAACCTGCGATTAAAATAATGCTTATCTGTCCCATGCTGTGGATTCCATTTGTTCGTGTCGTGGAGATGTTCATCTCGTCCAGCTAACGAAGTACGTTTTTCGCTGTCGCTTTCCGAGAGGAATGAATACTGAATTTTACCTTATCCTGCGTGAAAAATCAAGAAGGTTTTGAAATCCGTTGCGTGTTGTTGGTAAACGTGAAAAAAACTTTTGACTTTTTTAAGAGAAAAATGATATAATTAACAGATAGAAGCACCTGTGAGCGTCAATTCCTTATAGGTCTTCCGTATTTTGTAAATTCGCGGTGCAATTTCTGGCGTTGAAAATTGTTGTCTGCGCTTGGGTAAGGTGATTATTCCGTCTGTATATATACATTACAAAACCGGATTTAAAAAGAATTCCGAGCAAAGCGTCTATCTAATTTAGGACGTAACTTGAGAACCGCGCTTTAATAATATTGCTTCACAAGCGATGTTCTGAATTGTTGTAAAAACTTAGGAGGAATCCATGCTAAATAGAACCGCTTTCACAATTATTGCTCTCCTGGGCGTGGCACTTGTTGTTAGTAGCTGCGGCAAGTTGAGCCAAGAAGAGTTTGATATGTGGAAGAACGAACATGTCGCACAGATGCAACAAGCCGATTCTGACATATCAAATAAAGTAACAATGTTAGAAGGCAAAGTTGATCAGAATAATAAAGATGCAACAGAGGCGATCTCTAAAGCGAGAGAAGAGGCGATTGCCGCGTCTCAGCAAGGCGATGCCGACACGATCCTGCGTGCAGAGCAAAAAGCCAAAGAAGGGGACGCACAGCTCCGCGCGGACCTAACAAAGTCGATTGACATGCAGGGCAAAGCAGCGATGGACGCCGCGAAAAGCGGAGATGCCGAGTTGCAAAAACAGATTGATGCTGTAGGGCAGGCTGGTCAAACGAACAGTACAGCGATAAAGCAGATTCAATCTGAACTGATGGCTGTGAAAGAACAGGTCGCTATGAACGCAGTAGAGGCAGCCAAGAAACCGATGTTGGTTACGACTGTCAATTTCGGCAGCGGGCAGACCGGTTTATCCAGCAAAGCGAAAGAGATGCTGGATGGTGTCGTTGATCAGCTCATGGCATCGGATGCGAAAATTGTCGTTGCTGGGCACGCTGACGGTACGCCGGTGTTGCGCGGCGGCTTTAGAAGCAACTGGGACCTCTCACAAGCACGCGCCAACTCAGCTGCGAAATACCTACAGTCCAAAGGGATTGATGCCGCCAGAATCGAGGCAGTCGGTATGGCACATACCAAACCTATCTCCTCACAAAATACTGCCGCTGGCAGATCTATGAATCGCCGAGCTGAAATCATTCTGCTCCCCGCGGGCGCATCGATGTAGCCTAACTTCCATTTCAACGTAGGGGCGGGGTCTTCCCGCCCATCGTTGTTACTTCACCGCGTTACAGCATTCGTCGGATAAGGACCTTACTGATATGCGTCTGATATTTGTCTGTCTCATGTCTCTTATACTCCTGATGACCTGCTTAACCTCCACGGATGCTGTTGATACCACACCTTTAAGACCATCGCCTGTCCGAGATTTTTTGGGTGAACACCTTCGTTTTCCAGCGTTTCAATTTTCACTTTTTTCATACAAACCGGAGTTAGGCGATTTAACCAATATTCTTCAGAGTGTCGGCGTATCTCGGATTCCTGGGGGACTATTGCCCACGGTTTCCGTCGTATTTGAACACACACCGGAATTAGATTCCCGTGTCGAGATCGGATATTGGCAGATGGAACTTGATATTCCGCCACCGACCTCGGCGAACCTCTCCGCTACGCTTATTCCTATTTCCTATCAATTCATCTACCGTCCGGTGCTGCTCTCTGATTTTCTACCGATCTATTTGGGGGGTGGTGTCGGTTTTTTGGGGACGAGTTTTAGCGGTAGCGCAATCGACCTGATTGAAACACAGGGTATCAGTTTCGACGACAGTTCTGCGGGTCCGACCGGATATGTCCTTATCGGGGCAGAACTGATGCCGTGGGAATATAACCTCGTGCTCAACCTTGAGGTGAAGCGGATCCTCAATACCGTAGAGACGACCGGCTCTATCCCGCTTAACCTGATTTTAGATGGCACCGCAATCGGCGTCGGTGTGAAAATGAAGTTTTAACCGGCGACCGTTAATCTTTCCGAAATGTTTTTAAAGCACGGCAAGCGAATCCTTCCTTTTGTTGTCTGTCTTGTGTTCGGAGTTATTATCGGTAAATACTCCGGTACGCCGCTCCCACTTTTCAGTTTGTTGGCAGCAACTGCCGCTCTCGTTTTTTTGGGTATGGAACTCGCGGTCTATCTTCTGTTGATTGCGCTGCCGTTTTCATTCCGCTATATCCTCCCCGGACGTTTTGAGATTCAAACGCCGACAGAACCGCTATTAGGTATACTCGTCGCCGTTTACTTTGTAAAGAAAATAGTGGATCGAGCGCTCCAGAAGGAGAAGTCGGAGGACGCTTTCCCTTTCTTGGTTCCGATCTGTTTCTATGTCTTCGTTACCTTCCTCTCAGCCATCAATACGCCGGATCTTTTTGGTACACTCAAAGGCGCGCTGCGTGCGACGGTCTATATCCTATTTAGTGTGATTGTCTACGCTGTTATTCAAAACAGGACTGCCCTGAAACGACTGTTTATTGCCACCTTTCCTTCCGCTGCGATCGCTGTCATTTGGACAGTTATCATTCTAATCTACCATATTGATGCCTGGCAGTGGACGAGTGCTTATCGGAGTGCCCCATTTACGAATTACTCTGTTTACGGTGCATTCACTGCAATTTTCTTTCTCGTCTGCCTCAGTCGTCTCCTGTTTGACAACGGTATCTACGACCGGGTGTTATGGACTGCTTGGTTCGTCTGTTTCGGTATGGGGCTCCTGATGTGCTTCTCGCGTGGGGTCTGGCTCTCTGTCATCGTCGCAGTCGGTTTTATGCTGCTCCAACTCGGGAGAGGCGTTACGCATAAAAAGATCGTGTTTATCGGTGCGGCGGGTGTTATTTTAGTGGTATGTTTGAGTTTGCCGGGTGTCTACGACATCGTTATTGAACGGGTTTCCTCTGCTGTGGATGTCAGTTATGCTTCAAACCGAGCGCGCCTCCTCCGATGGGGTCAGGCGTTAGTGATGTTCCTTGAAAGTCCAATTTTGGGTAAAGGCTACGGCGCATTCGCGATGCTTTATGAAGAAGACGTGGCACTCGTCGGGAGTTACACGGCGCAATACCAGCTCGGGGCACACAGCGAATACCTCCAAGTGATGGCGGAATTGGGAGTCGTCGGGTTAGGCGTGTGGATATGGCTGAATTTCGCTTTCTTACGGTACGGATTTCGGGCATTGCGAACAATAGACGACGGTTTTTACCGTTCTATTGTGATTGGATTGATGGCGGCGGAGGTTTCTTTGATGGTGCATTTTACGGTCAACAACCTCTTAAACGGTGATGCGATTGGGGTCCCTTTTTGGGGCATCTACGGGTTGTTACCGGCTGTGGTACAGATGGCTGCCCGTGAAAAAACTTTATCAGAAACCGAAGACAATGTATAATAGCGGGTAAATATGAGCTTCACCGAAAAAGGACATTAATATGAACATTATCCACATTATTTCGGACACATTTCGACGCGATAACCTCGCGATTTATGGCGGAAAGGGATACACACCCTCCCTGAACGCTTTCGCTGAAAAATGTGTCATTTTTGACAAAGCGTATGTCTGTGGTTTTCCGACTGTTCCGATCCGAGGCGAACTCGTGACAGGGCAAGTCAGCATCTGTCGGCGAGGATGGGAACCCCTCAAACGAGATGTACCGGTCATCGCAACTGATTTGACGAAGGCGGGTGTTGTCAGTATGATGATTGCGGATACGCCGCATCATATCAACAACGGTTTCTTTTACTATCGTGGGTTCACCGGATGGAAATGGATTCGCGGGCAAGAGGGTGACCATTTAGAGACGCAGCCCTACGATTATGAATCGAAAAAATCGTTGCAGTATCGCGAGTACACACGAACACATCCGAACAGATTGCCCGGTGGACTCGGCAACCATCTGAGAAATATAGCGTTTCGGCAAACCGAAGCAGACACTTTCGTCGCGCAGACTATGCAGACGGCTTGCGACTGGTTGGAGCGGAACCATCAGCATGAAAATTTTTATCTGATGGTGGACACCTTCGATCCGCACGAACCGTGGGATGCCCCCGAATGGTACCTGAAACGTTTCGATGCAAGCGATTACGACGGACCAGAACCGATCTATCCGCCCTACGGTCCTAATCCGATGAATGAACGAGAAACGGAACGCCTCAACGCGCTCTACCGTGCGGAGGCATCGTTGGTTGATAATTGGATCGGGCAGCTGCTACGGAAAATTGAGTACATGGGATTGACCGAAAATACGATGATTATTTTTATGGCAGATCACGGTTTCCTATTGGGTGAACACGGACTGCTCGCTAAGAATCTGAGCATGTATGAAGAGGTTATCCATATCCCACTCATGGTTTATCATCCAGAAGCGACACCACACCATACAAACGCGCTTGCGAGTATCGTCGATATTCCTGCGACTGTCCTCGATGTATTCGGTGCGGAGCGGGGCGCGCAGGTAGAAGGCAACAGCCTACTCCCTGCTATTATGGGGGAAACCAACACTGGACGCGAGTATGCGATTACACACGGTGCTTGGGTCGGTGGCTGGAGTCCTGATGGTGGGAGTCCGCACGGCAGCATCACCGATGGTACATGGTCTCTACTCTTGGAAAACCGCGGTGCTCCGAAATCTTTATTCCATTTACCGTCTGATCCTGCCCAGACGAATAACCGGTTTGAATCGGATACAGCAGAGGCGCGCCGACTCTACCAAGCGTTTTTGGACTTCTTGGCGCAGCATGGTGCCCCCGAAGCGATGGTCGCTCAATTCCAAGAGCGTTGGCCGGTTTGAAATTGCAGATACGTGCAAAGCACACAAGATGGAACAAAAATTTGGACAATCAAAACAAGATGACTGACCTTAACATCGCCGACTGCATCAACGAGACCTGCCCCTGGTCGGGTAAACCGGTACAAGTGGACTCGCTGACCGAGTACGACGGTCACGTCGTTGGGTTCTGCAACCCGGGGTGCCGCGACAAGTTTGACACGGCAATTCGCCATTTCGATGCGGCGAAGGCGGCGAAAGCGGTACGGAGTGATTGACGTGAGTCCTGTTAAAAGACTACGTCCAGTCCATGATTACACCTAAGTATTCATCCTTCCGGTCTGTCAATCCGTCGTAAGCAGATTGGGCATCTTCTGGATCAATGACGTGTGTCAGCAATTCTTCTACCTTGAACTTGCCCTCACACATCAGTGAATACACCAAGCGCGAATTCCGTTCAAGCGAGTGCTTCGATTCGCCGGAGTGCAGCGTCGGATAGACCCATTCATGCGCGCTTTTAAGGGTAATCGCACCGAGACCGATACTGTGGCTGTAGTTCAGGATCGCCGTTGCATCTGTGACGTATTCGCCACGCGGTGAGCCGAGTAGGATAACTTCACCTTTTCTGCCGGTCAATTGGTATGCTGTTTCGACGAGCCGTGGGTTTCCGATCGCTTCAACGGTGACTGCGGTTTTTTCGCCGTTTGTTAGGGCAATAACGCGTTCCAGTGCATCTTCTTCGTCGGGGTTAATCAGGTGTTGAATACCACACTGCTTGGCGATTTCGAGCCGACGCGGCACTCGCTCAATGCTGATGACCTTCATGCCTGCCAAGTTAAAAAGTTGAGATGCGGAGTTGCCTACCAATCCTAAGCCGATAATGGCAACAGTGTCACCGAATTCTGCAGATGACACGCGCAACGATGTCATCGCGACCGTTGCCATTCGGACGAAGGGCACCAGTTTCTCGTCTATATCTAAAGGTTGCTTGAATGCCAAAAGCACTGCCTCCGTTTTAGCAATAGAAGCGTGTGGACTATAGCAGAAGGCGAGATCCCCTACGGTACATTTCGTTACGTTTTCGCCGACTTTTAGCACTTCACCGACGGCTGTATAACCGGAACCGTGTGGGAACTGCGTCCCGCTCTGAAGTCCTGTATATCCTGCGCCTTCCGTGCCGGGACTAATCAGACTATAATGTGTCTTCAGTAAGATTTGGTTCGGCGCGAGTGTTTCGTCAAGTTCAAAATCTTCCAGCGTCGCTGAACGCTTCGCTGGTATCACAATCCGTTTGCCTTTCATATTGCAATGCTCCTTGTTGAATTTTTCCTATTATGGTATCATACTTTTTAAATATTTTACAGAAAGTTTCATGAAACGGGAGAAAATTTTCTTTATGAGACTCACGCAAGAACAGCGCGAAACTTATCGGACACAAGGTGTCCTGATCGTCAAAAATGCACTAACAGATGAAGACCTCCAACCGGTGATCGACGAGATTTCGGACTGGATTTCGGAACGCGCGCTCGTCTTAAAGCAGGATGGTAAAATCGGAGACCTGCATGAAGATGAACCTTTCGACAAGCGGTTCGGATTGTTGCTCGCACAGTCCGGTGAGATGGCAGGTGGGTTGGATATTATGCATTATCGTGGTGAAGCCATCTTTGAATTTATGCAGAACGATAACCTTTTAGATGTTATCGAAGGCATTGTTGGACCCGAGATCACTTGCAATCCGATTCAGCATCTACGAGCGAAGCCACCCGTTGTAGACGGAAACGCGAGTTGGGCAGGTGGCGTGCCGTGGCATCAGGATGCTGGTGTCATGATGCCGGAGGCTGAAGGCTCCGAGATCGTCACCTGTTGGCTACCGTTAGGCGATAGCACAGTAGAGATGGGATGCCTGCAGGCGTTGCCGGGTATCACTGAAGATATAGGGTATCTGATCCATCAGAAAGAGGGTGGCACGATGATCAAACCGGAGTTGATGCCGGATGTTGAACCGCTCATGCTCGAATGCTACCGCGGCGACATCGTTTTATTGAGCCGCTTTACACCGCATCGTTCGGAACCCAACACGTCCGACCGGTGTCGTTGGTCGTTGGATTTGCGCTATCAGACCACAGGACATCACACGGGGCGGACAGCGCATCCTGATTTCATTGTACGTAGCCGGAAAAATCCGGATACTGTCTTGTCGGAACACCAAGCGTGGTGTGATTTGTGGATAGATGCATTTGAAAACCCGCGCGGCTTCGCAGGACATAGATCGGTGTAGGTATTGATTCAATTCCGAGAGTTATTAGAAGATTTAAGCACAAAGCGGATATTGAAGGATGAAAGGAAGGATGGAAGGAAGGGAAGGGTGCGGATCCCCTCCAATCTTCCACGCTTCCAGTCCTGCAAGCGAACGCGGGGATTTCGCGTAAACCTTAAAAAATTTGGGGTCCGTGACCTGAGTCTAAGGAATGGTAACAATGCAAGCGATTATTTTGTGTGGCGGTCTTGCGACTCGGCTTGGCGAGGCGGCGAAAACGGTTCCGAAGGTTTTGCTGGAGATCGCTGGGAAAACCGTGCTGGCGTGGCAGTTCCAACTCTTGACGGATGCGGGTGTCACCGAAGTCGTTCTGGCATCGGGACACCTGCACGACACGCTTTATGAACAAGTGGGGCACACTTATGCTGGCGTGCGTATCCGTTATGCCAAAGAGGAAAAACGACTTGGTACGGGCGGCGCGATCCAGAACGCGATGCAGCAGATTCGGACATCGCCTTTTTTCGTCTTGAATGGCGATATCCTGCTTGCAGGCTTTTCGCTCCGAGAGATGTTAAACCGCTTTCAGCAAGGTATGGCAGGCGTACTTCTAAGTGTGCATGTCCCCGACATCCGTCCTTATGGCGAAATTATATCGGATGATGATGGTAAGATTCAGGCATTTCGTGAAAAACAATCTACCTACCGTGCTGGATATGTCAATGGTGGGATCTATCTTTTCCCTCAAGGCATCGCCGAGGCGTTTCCGAAGGGGCAGGAAACCTTCTCTATGGAACGAGACGTTTTTCCAACAGTCTTTAATCTATATGCGTTACGAACCGATGCGGACTGGATCGATATAGGTGTGCCAGAGCGGTTGGACTATGCGCGTAGGCATTTTCCATTTTCTGATTTTCCTTGCGGTTCGGTCAGGTGAGTGCTGCGGGCGCGAATGCTACGCCTCTGTCCCTTCTGTTCGCAGAACGACGTAACTCCGATACCTTTCGGTATGTATCTCGCCGGAGGCAACAGCATCTTGAATTGCACAATCGGGTTCCGCAACATGGGCACAATCGTTGAATTTACAAGTCCCGAGGTAGGGTTCCATTTCTGGGAAATAGTATTCGAGGTTCTCTGTATCAACCCCCCACAGGCCGACCTCTCGGATGCCGGGTGTATCTGCGACCTCGCCGCCAATTTCTAACAGGAAAAGTTCAACGAGTGTTGTCGTGTGCCGACCCTTTTCAGTTTTGAGCCCGACCTCACCTATCCGCAACCCTAAATCTGGCTGGATTGCGTTCAGCAGGCTCGATTTTCCTACCCCCGATGCACCGACGATAACACTGAATTGATCCTTGAGGACGTGTCGAAACGCGTCAAGGCTTTCAGAACTATGGATACTGGTATAGATGACTTGATACCCGAGTTTCTCATAATTGGTAAACGTTGTGGTGAATTCTTCGCGTTCGACGGTATCGACTAAATCCATCTTATTCAGGCATATTGCCGCTTCCATGTCCCCTGCCTCAGCCAAGATGAGGAACCTATCGAGCGTCCGAAAGTTGAGGGGCGGCATGCGTGTAGAACCAACGATTACGATTTGGTCTGCGTTGGCAACGATAACCTGTTCGATGTCGTCCTGCTTGCCTGCGTATTGCCGTGAGAACTTCGTCTTTCGGGGCAAAATTTCCTCTACCACGCCTTCTTCGGTATCCAGTTGCGTGAAGATAACTTGGTCACCGACAGCGACCGGATCGGCGTATATTCTGCGTCCGGTTTCTGAGCGTCGTCTCCGTTTGAGTGTGCCACGCAGTGTGCATCGCAGAAGAATATCGCCGTGCTGAACGTCATAAAATCCTGTTCGTGCGCGAATAACTCTGCCCTGTTCACGTGTAAGGATAAGTGCCACCCCCTAAGGCTGTTGGGTTAACGCTATATTTTAGAGATGTTTTTAAACGTAAGCCTTCATCGTTTTCAAAGCCGTTTCAATATTTTCATCAAAGTTGTCGAATTTACATTCACATGAAACGCGCCCGTCGTATCCTGCTTTTCGGAGTGCAGTAAAGAAATCCGTGAAATCAAAATCGTCGTTTCCTGGATAAGAACGTTTGACGGGTTCAGCGATGTGTACATGCGCGAGCCATTCGGCAGCGTCAATGATATTTTGCATCGGTTCTTCTTCCTGCCAGACATGGTAGAGGTCCGCTAATGCTTTGATCCCTGGACGATTCACGCGTTTCGCCATTGCAACGCCATCGGCAACCGTGCGGAGAATATTTCCTTCACGCCAGCAGATCGGTTCGATGACGATAGTTATGTTGTGTGCTTCCGCATGATCCGCCGCCATATCCAAGAATTCGGCGATTTGTGCCAATGCCCGTTCCTCTGAATACCCATCGGCTATGTTTCGGGAACCGCTGCTCCCATAAACAATTACTTCTCCACCAATTTCGTTGGCTCTCCGGCAGGCAGTCTCCACATAGCGTGATAAGCGCGGGAAGTCTACGGTCTCGCCTACCACGCGTAGGTCGCCAGGGATAAACCCGGCGTACGCCTCTGGCTTTAAAGGCGATTTCGCCACCTGCTCTCGGATTTTCTGAAATTCGATTTCGTCCGACTCGGGTATCAACGCCGAACGGACCCCCGGTTCAATATAATCGTATCCGACTTCTGAAAGCCGATTGACATTTTCCAAACCGGTACATATCCCAAACCGCATGTATTCGCTCCTTCTTATATGAGGGTTTAAACAAACGGGATAACTGAGCGTAGCAAACTATCGCCGACAACAATTAGCAGTGCCACGAAGAAAGTGTTGAAAAATCCGTTAAGTTCAAATCCAGGGACGACTTTATTGCCAATTCCGAGCAGAAGAGCCGTGATGACGAGAGATGCCGGAAATTTTACAACCGAAAGCAATAAATCAGGGAAGTGAGTCGGACACCCTAAGGCGTGGACAAGTTTCTCATCAAAGCAGTTCTCACACCCGAGCGCATGAATGATGTCAATAGGTGGGTTTGCTATCAGAAAACTCCCTATTCCGTTTAGAAATGGAATGTGCATCACAAGGAGCGTGAGGAGGGTTTTGATAACCCCGAATCCTAACGCAACCGATATAGCTATTACCCCGGTATTGACGTTCACCGTCGGCAAAAAGTGGACGGCTCCGAAAACGATGGCACTTAGGAGAATCAGATTTAGGAAGTATGAGATAGGGGTTTTGGGACTCACACCAGATTCTCCGACGAGGGGTCTCACGGGACCTGACCGTGCCATCAATGCTTTGAGGGCGTTTACGGGGATCGCGAAATTGAGGTTTTGTCCATCGTCCCTCGTTTCAGCGACGATACCGATCACTTCACCTGCGCTGTTTAGAATCGCGCCACCGCTGCTGCCGCGTGAAATCGGTGCATCAAACTGGAGCACTTTACCATGCACACGCGGCGTTCCCTCGGGATGGATGTTGCTTATGTGTCCTTGTGAGAATGTCCCTTCTAACCCGCGCGGGTTACCTACGGTGTAAACCGTCTCCGAAATCTCAACAGTGTCACTGTTACCGAGCGGAAGTGCTGGGATGATATGGTTTGCAACTTTTAGTATCGCCAGGTCGTGTTCTGGATCAATCGCGGTATACCCTTCGATATCAAACCGCCTTTGATCATGGACGAGTTTCGCATTACCCGTTGAAGCTTTTTGGATAACATGGAAGTTGGTCGCGATCAGCCCTTCGCCGACGAAGAAACCACTTCCCTGGCCCGCTGCACTGCCACTGGCATCTTTCATTTCCAATAGAACTGTGGAAGCCGCGGCTTTTTCCCATATCTGCTGTGCGGTTTGTGCATCTGCTACACATATCGAAAAAGCCAATAGGAGCACCGAGACGATAAAGCTGCCTAACAATCTTTGATTTTTCATTCTGTTTCTCCTTATTTTCCGAATCGACGTTTGCGTTCACTGTAAGCGCGTAAGGCGCGAAGGAAATCAATTTTACGGAACGAGGGCCAATAGGTATCACAGAAATAGTATTCCGAGTAAACGCTCTGCCAAAGTAGGAATCCTGAGAGCCGTACCTCGCCGCTGGTCCGAATGATTAGCTCTGGGTCCGGCAGGTCTGAGGTGTATAGGTATGGTGTAATCTTATCCACAGCGAGTTCGTCTGCAATTTGCCGAACCGATTTGCCGGTTTCGCTCTCGGCTTTGAGGTGTCCGCGAAAAGCCTCGATAATTTCTTCGCGTCCACCGTAAGCGACGGCGACATTAAGGATAAATTTTTCGTAGTTTTGCGTCGCTTCTTCTGCCGCCCGAATCGCTTCTTGAAGGCTCGGCGGTAACAACTCTATCTGTCCCATTGCTCGGACTTTAATCTGATTGGTGTGGAGTCCTTCAATGGTAGTAAGTTCGCGCATCTTCCGCTCAATAAGTCCAAGAATGCCTTCGACTTCGTGTGCTGCCCGTTTGAAGTTATCAAGCGAGAAAATCCATATTGAGAAGATCTCGACCCCGAGTTCGTCGCACCAGTGTAGGACCTCTTCTAATTTGTCTGCGCCTTCATAGTGTCCTTTAATGATATCGTCGAGTCCGCTGGCTTTCGCGTAACGGCGGTTTCCATCAAGGATTACGCCGATATGGCGTGGTATGTTCCACGTGTTCGCTTCGGATTCCAATCGCCGCTGATAGGCGTTATAAAAAAATTTTTCAATTTGATTTTTCATCGCGCGAAGTGGTTTCATGGTGTGCTCCTGATCTGCAGTCGCAAGCTGCAATTACGGCGCAGCTTACAAACCTATATTACAAATTCTATTATAGCACGGGAGAGTTGTTAAAATAAAGTCTATTTTATTTTTCTGCCGCGGAAGGATGTAAAGTTTTTGGTGGCCGTTATTTTGAGGGTAGTTTCTAAAGCGGTTTGCCTCGCGAAGAGAGGTGTGTTAGGAGGAGTGGCAGACTTCACATTTTCGGGATAAGAAAGAAGGGAGTCCGCCGACGTGTCAAGTAGCTAATGGAGTTACTGAAGTTGTAAGGTTTCGTCGATTTGGCGGAACCCTGTTTTCAGGTATTTTGGGTTTGATTTTTGCATGTCTCGTTCTGGAAGTTGTCCGTGTTCGAAAATCAGGGATGCTTGCCAGTAGTAGAAGTAAGCATCAACGCTGGTGAATTGTCCTTCAGGTATCGTGTCAACACTCTGGATACGAATCCAGAAGGCAGCACATAGAATCGCGCAGAGGAAAACCAATTTGAGTAGCGTTGAACCGTTGAGCATTGTCGCGAGAGATTACTCCTCATCTTCGGTCGGAACGGAATTTACATCATGATCAGCGGTGGGTGCCGCTGATTTTGATTTTTCTTTTGGTGGAATGATAACTTTCCGATTTGGCAGGTTCCAATCGTTTATGACTCGAGTGCCATCTGGCAGCGTTCTGACGTTGTAGTAATTAGCAACACCCCGGTCAAAAAAATGTGAAACGCGTCCGGTGTAGGTGAGTACAGGAGCATCGTCTGGAAACCCGAGTTTTTCGTGTCTACGTTTCGTTTCTTTGAGGCCCTTTAGAGTTTCCTTTTTTGCACTGGATGGTGTAAGGTATAGGTCTGCGGTAAAAAGTGCTATTGCTTCATCAACAGTGAGCGGGGTCCCGCTCAGCAACTTTTGCTTTAATCGGAGATAGGTGCGGACTTCTGGGATATCCCCATGCTTCTTGATGTATGGGTTGTGCGGACTCGGATTGTCTGGGTCGTCGCGATAGGGGTTCACTATAACAAAAGGCTCTTGGGAATCCTGTTGATCAGGGGCAACAGTTGTATTGGCGTGCCTCATGCTGCAACCGGATAGCAAGGTTACGATCATAAAACAAACGAGTAAAGTGAACAATGTTTTCATTGTAATTACCTCACGATTTTGGTGCTTCTTGGATACTTAGTGGCTCATCCAAGCGATTTCTTTCTAAAGCATCCAAAAATCTGCTTCTCATCAATCTTCGGGCAGGAGACCCTATGCTTTAGCTTGGGGTTATTGACTCCATTCATTAACCTTTCACAAAAGTTAGAAATATTCGCAATCGAAATGTGTAAACGGTCGCGTTCGACGACTTCCAAGATTCAAGATTAATTTTACCCTCTGAAAAAGGTTTTGTCAAACTAAAATTTAAAAAATGTATTTTTTCAGAATGCAGTAAATTTTCCGCCTATTCTAATATAAGGTCAAGGGATTTTCTACGCGTTGGACACTGCACAGAACTTGCCAAAAAATAACAGAACACAGGCTAACGGTCTCCTATGCTACAAAGAGAACATACGAAACTAACGGTCTCCTATGCTACAAAAAGTGTCCAAGCTCTAGAAAGTTTAAAAGATTGACACGCGACAGTGATTGTGATAAATTTGTTGAAATATATCTGCCGGTGTGTTGCAAAATGTTCCTTTGAAAAGGCACTATTTGCCTCTCGGTTCGTCTTGGAATTCATAGAAATTATTTTTTGTTTATTGGAGTTACACTCTATATGGAAGTTGGAACTTCCGCTACGTTAGCGTCATCACAAGTTCCCGCCCACGGTGTTACACTTAAATCTATTCTTATTGCCGTTATCCTGATACCGATCAACTGCTATTGGGTCATTGAGATGGAGGTGATTCGGTATTCGGGACACCCTGTGACGATCTCCCTCTTTTTTAATGTAATTTTCAGTTTGTTCGTGGTTATCGGTGTGAACCAGTTATTGCGCCGTTTCGTGCCAAACTTGGCGTTGGCACAGAGCGAGTTGGTGATTGTTTATCTGATGCTTTCTATCGCTTCAGGTATTACTGGACACGATATGCTCGAAATTTTGGTGCCGATGTTAGGACACGCCTTTCGGTTTGCGACTCCGGAAAACGAGTGGCAGCAGCTGTTTGTGCCGTTTCTCCCTGAGTGGCTCACCGTTAGCGATACATCGCTATTGAGTGGATATTATGAGGGTGAGTTGCCCCTCTATACGGCTAATACATTGCTTGGATGGGCGACACCTGTGCTTTGGTGGACTGCCTTTATTACTGTGTTGGTCTTCGGCATGCTCTGCATCAATATAATCGTCCGAAAACAGTGGATTGAACATGAAAAATTAAGTTATCCGATCATCCAACTCCCGCTTCAGTTGACGGAAACACCTCGAAATCGTCTTTTTCAGAACAAGTTGATGTGGCTCGGTTTTGGCATCGCGGGAACACTCGCCTTCTGGAACGGACTCAATTTTTTGTATCCGATCTTACCAGAATTCCGGACCCGTGTGCGGAGTTTTCAGATTTTTACGGAGAGTCCGTGGAACGCCATGGGGAGTATACCGTTTTCGCTCTATCCATTTGCGATTGGACTCGGATTCTTTATTCCGCTTGACTTGTCATTCTCATGTTGGTTTTTCTTCTGGTATTGGCGGTTGATGCGTGTGCTGGGTGCCGCACTCGGATTACGTGTTCTGCCTCGCTTTCCGTATATGAATGAGCAAGCGTCGGGGGGTTACCTCGCGCTCTGTGTTTTAGCGATTTGGGCAAGTCGTAGGCATCTATTACATGTTGCGCGGAGCGTTGCGGGGATTAAGACGGTAAAAGATGAAGGGATTGACGAAACCTCGGAACCGATGTCTTATCGCGCTGCGACGATTGGACTTATTGCTGCAATGATATTCCTTGTCCTTTTCTGTTATTATGGAGGGGCAGAGCTTTGGGTGATGTTTACCTTTTTCGTTATCTATTACATGATTTCGATTGCAGTGACACGGATGCGTGCCGAACTCGGTACCCCTGTACACGACTTGCACTATTCCGGTCCTGATGAAATTCTAACTCGGACAGTCGGTACACGCCGATTAGGTAGAGATAACCTGATTATGTTCTCAATGTTTTGGTTCATCAATCGTGCGTATCGAAGCCATCCAATGCCGCATCAGTTGGAGGGCTTTAAGATCGCGGAACGGACAAACATGACGATGCACCGTATCATCTTTGCCTTGGTCCTTGCGACGGTTTTGGGATCCTTGGCAGGATTTTGGGCGTTAATTGATCGGGGTTACCGACTCGGGATGGAGGTGCGCGCCTATTGGCCCTCTTTAAGTGCTTTCGGGATAGAACCGTATCGCCGACTTGCTGGATGGTTACAAGCCCCGGAAGAGACACGGATCGCTGAGAGTGGATTTATGGGCATCGGTTTCCTGTTGACAACAGTTCTGATGTTCTTTCGGATGCGATTTGTCTGGTGGCCCTTTCATCCTGCGGGGTTCGCTATCTCCACGAGTTGGGGGATGAATGTTACATGGAGCTGCCTTTTCATGAGTTGGCTCATCAAATGGTTGATCCTTCAATATGGTGGTGTCGTTCGGCACAGGAAGATAGCCCCTTTCTTTTTAGGCTTGATCTTAGGAGAGTTTACGGTCGGTAGTCTCTGGACAATCTTTGGTATTATCGTTGGAATTCCGACCTACGGGTTCTGGGTCTGATCGTTATTGAGCCTCACTCTTCCTCAGGTTGTGAGTTTATTGCCAGATTTAACGGCAATAGGAGCAATGTCAAACTAAATAGGAGCGTCCATTGCCATTCCCATTTCAGCGGCACCATTCCCAAAAATTGACCGATAGGTTCAACATAGAGGGTTATCAAATGAAGTGCGATAATCGCACAGGAGATGAACAGGAGCCAGGGGTTCGCCATCATTCTTTGAAATAGTGATTCCCATGAGTACCGCAGTGCTTGCCAACAAGTCGCTAACTGTGTAAAGATGAGTGTGGTACATGCTGCTGTCCGCGCCACTGCTATATCCGCTGAATTTGAACTCTCGTCTCCAGCGGAGAACACGTCTGTCATTAATGTTGAGACACCAATTGTGTCCGACAATGCGGTGGAACGCCATAGCATGAAGAAGAAAGGGATGATCGTCATGAGACTGATTGTAACAGAACGGCAAATAATATCGACCCCTGTTGTTTTTGAGAGGAAACGCGACCTTGTAGAAGTGGAAGGGCGATGGTATCTTTCATCAGCGAATATTCTTTCCGTGCCGATGCCTAATGCGGGTAATAGGGTTGACAGCAATTGCACCCAGATTATTTGTGTGAGTGTTAATGGCATCGGCATTTCATAGAGATAGTGTAGCACCGTTCCGATCGTAAGTGTGAAAAGGAGTGAAAGTGTACACGAAAAATTCCAACGTAAAAAGCCTGATGTGTTCCGGTATGCCTCTCGTGCGTGAAGTAGCGCATCCTTTACGGCTTGGAAACCTTTGCTGTTAATTAATCCATCGGCAGCGGCTTGCACAACGTGTGATGCATGACCGCTGTTGGCGAGGGTAATATCGGCGACGTTCATCGCCCGTAGATCCGTCCTATTTTGTCCTAAGAACCCGACAGCGTGCCTTTGCCGTTTCAGACTCAGAACAATGTTTCGACGTTGATCCCAGGTTGGCTGCGAATACGCCAACCAATTTGCTGTTTCAGCGTCAAGTTCTTCACGCGGGACTGCCTCAAATTCTTCTCTTGATGCGACTGCTTTCCGGTTATGGATGAGACCGAGATCTTTCGCTAAATCAACTGTCTCTTGTTCACCGTTCTCAGAAATGAGGATAATCTTAAGACCGGTATCAAGACTGGATTTCAAAACTGTTTTTGTTTCTTCATCATTGCTCACAGAGAACCCGATGAATCCCAAAAAGATAGGGTTGTCTTCCATCTCTTGAGGTTTCAGGATGACATCAGAGGCGTGGAAAGCGACACCGTAGACTTGAGATTTCGTGTTAATCAGATAGTCTATGACTTTATCATAAGTTTCGTACGTGTCGTCGAATAGGGGCGTAATTTCACCGTTGACGAGGACAGAACCGCAGGTATTAAGTACTGTCTGCGCATCACCAAAAATGATATTGAGATAATCTTCCGGTGCTGACTCGAACACTTGCATCTGGTATCCATAGTGTCGTGTATATGGATAGGCATCCACTAAGGGGAGTTTAGTCTTGATACTATCAAGTTGATAGCCGAGTCGCTCCATATTTTTTTGGATTGTAGCCTTCGGTGACAGGGTTGACTGGTCAGTGTCGGATTCCGAGGGGTTTGTGTTCTTGGCGAAGGCTGTGTTATCCGTATCTTGACCTCCAGAGGTGCCGAGTCCAGCAGTGAATATTAAGTGCGGAGCACCTTGTGGAATCTTCGCATTAGATGGTATTGCTGAAATCGCTTGTTGTCGTTCCTCAGGCGGCATATCTTTCAAAGTGTCCAACCATGTTTCCCATGTATTACGATCAATGAGTTGCTCGTCAACGAAGATATTAGAGATTGTCAGGGAACGTGTCGTCGCCAGACCGTTTTCATTTGCACAAAAGGTCGTGATGCGACTCAATTTCTCAATACTCCGTGAATTACGCAGCATGAGCCCTTTTTCCATCAACTTTTGGGTGTGCTTAGAGAATGATAATCGGAGCAATCCGACGACATCGTAAGGTGCGAAAGCAATGGCGAATAAGAGACCTAAATGGATGAGGGACTGCCAATCAGTTGTTTGGTTCTGGTATTCAAACCACCAACCGATTGTGACAACTATAGCTCCGATGACAATACCTGCTATTTTTATTATGGTATGTAAGTCCTTCGTTTCGTTTTCAGCGAGGGTGGTTATAGCAGATGCCCGGTGTGCGTCTTGACGCTGCTTCCATATTTCCAGTTGTGTTCCGGTTTTGACAACGATTGCGGATCCGTGTCCGGCTACAATGTATGTGCCGCCGAATGCCATATTTCTCTGCTTTTCTGGTGGGGCAGCAGCTTCTGAAAGATCTGCACTTGTTTTGTCTACGGGAACTTCAGTCCCGAAGATGGCAGATTCATCGGTCATGAGTCCTTCGGATTCAATGATTCTCGCGTCAGCGGGGACGTAGTCTCCTGCGTTCAGGGAGAGGAGATCGCCCGGTACAATATCTTCTGGTGCACATCTTTCCAATTTCCCTTGTCGAATAACTTTAATGCTATGGACCATGCGTCTGTTAATGTCAGCATTTCGACTATGAATCCGGTATACTGTCAGGCATGCAGATACAATGTGAATAATCAGAGCTGCCCCGACGACGGCTGTTGCCTGAAGGGTAACGCTGCCCGATCCTGTAATCAATGAAACAACTAAGACGACCGTTGCAAGTAATAAAACGATGATGCGCCATGTCAGCAGCGATCCGAGAAATGCTTGAATCGGGAAAATATTTTCCTCTGGACCGAACTTGTTGGCACCATAGCGTGCGCGTGCGCTTGCATAGGCTTCCGCACTCAGGCCCTGCTCCATGTTAGCATCGAATTGGTTCAATATTGACGCAATGTTTTCTGTATGAAAGTTCGCCATCTTTTATTTTTCAGCAAATTGGCTATCGGCTAATTCGGTTTTCGGGTATTCTCAATATGAACGCTTGCGCCATCGGCATCTGGCTTCAGGATTTTAATATCAGAGGTGATCTGATGTTTCTTAAAGGCAGATTGCATCTGTTCGGCTACCTGTTCTGTCTGTTCCAGACAGTAGGCAGCAATGGTGGGACCCGCGCCACTTAGAGCGACACTAAGGGCACCAGCAGTGGTAGCAGCTTCTGCGACATCTTTGAACCCTGGAATCAGTGAAGTCCGGTAGGGTTGGTGCAATCTATCTTTCATTGCAACGCGTAACATCTCAAATTGACCGGTGACAATACTGGCGATTAAAAGTGTACTGCGACTGGTGTTGTATACCGCGTCTGCGAAACCTACTGATGTCGGCAGTACGTCTCGTGCCTGTTCCGTGGATAGTGGAAAATCTGGAATGGCAAGCACAACAGAAAGTATAGGTGGACATACCAACCGAAGGGTATGTACTTCTGCGTTTTCCTGCGCCGAAACGACAAGGCCGCCATATAATGAGGCGGCAACATTATCCGGGTGTCCCTCTAATTCGGTAGCAAAATTGAGGAGTTCTGCGTCGGAGAATGGTGTGCCACAAAGCGCGTTTGCGGTTAGCAAGCCGCCGAGAATAGCCGTTCCACTGCCGCCCAAACCGCGGATCGCGGGAATCCCATTTTCTATTTCCAGAATGAAACCTTTCGGACGTTTGCTGCCGCTCCGGTCGAAAACAAGTTCTACGGCTTGAAAGGCTATATGTTCTGGAGTACTCGGTATTTTATCCGCATCAACACCCTTAACGATGACCTGTGTCTCGGTTTCGGTGGTTTCTAACGTGACTTTGCTGTAGAGTTGCAGCGCAAGCCCTAACACGTCGAACCCGGGTCCGAGGTTTGTTGTACTGGCTGGTACACGTGCCGTCGCTTTTGGGTTAGAAGAACGAGGCATATAAAAAGTTCCTATTGAATTAGTTATAAGTTATAAGTTATAAGTTATAAGTTATAGGAAAGAGCGGTTGGGAGTTCCTAAACCCTCTTACTTATAACCAACCACTTATAACTTACCCCGTTTAAAAAATGCTACAATTTTGAAATAGCCGTTTCGATCCTACCTAATGCCTCTTGTATATTTTCTAACGAGTTGGCATACGAAAGCCGGAGGTATCCGTCGCCATACTTACCGAAGGCGGTTCCTGGTAAAAGTGCAACTTCTGCCTCTTCCATAATGTAATCAGCGAGTGCTTCACATGAGAGCGGTAATTGTGTTACATTCGGGAATACATAAAATGAACCGAGCGGTTTAATACAACTGATTCTGTCAATTGCGTTAAGACCGTCTACAATTGCGTTGCGCCGTCGCTGAAATTCGGCAACCATCTCCTTGACGAAGGTTTGCGGTCCTGTCAGTGCCTCTATTCCTGCGAGTTGTGTAAAGGTAGCCGTACAGGAGTTCGAGTTGATAGTTAACTGTGTAATTTTATCGGCAATTGCTTGTGGTGCAATACCGTACCCCAACCGCCATCCGGTCATGGCGTAGGTTTTAGAATGCCCTTCGATCAAAATTGTCCGTTCCTTCATACCTGGGAGGCTAAGGACGCTGTGGTGTTCACCTTCATAGAGGATGCGGGAGTAGACTTCGTCTGTTAGGACATAAAAGTTGTGTCTCTGAGCGAGTTCGACGATTGCTTCGAGGTCTTCTGCGGTCAGTGTACCCCCCGTTGGGTTCTGAGGTGAGTTGAGGATCAGTAGTTTTGTTCGATCAGAGATTGCGTCTACAAGGTCTTCGAGTCGAAACCGGAAACCTACTTCCTCACGCAGCGGTAGGGGTATCGCTTTTCCACCGATGAAGTCGATAACAGACTCATAGACAGGGAAACCGGGTTCAGGATAGATGACTTCATCGCCGTCGTCGATTAAAGCGAGGATCGTGAAGAAGATGATCGGCTTGGCGCCCGGGGTTACAGTAACCTCGTCTGGGTGTATTGTGATACCGCGTGTTTCTGTTATATGCTGTGCGACGACCTCTCGGAACGCTGGCACGCCAGCAGATGGGCAGTAACCGGTATGCCCGTCTTTCATGGCTTTGTACGCCGCCTCAATGATATTGCTCGGCGTTGGAAAATCCGGCTGCCCTATTTCTAAATGGATGATGTCTTTGCCTTGTGCCTCAAGTTGCTTGGCTTTGGCAAGTACTTCAAATGCGGATTCTGTTCCGAGTCGACTCATCCGCGTCGCAAATGTAGATGTTGCCAAAATTATTCCTCCGTCCATCGTGTATTTGGCTAACGATTGAAAATATGAGTTGTTCGGCTGTCGAGAGTCTGTGCTATCAAGCCAAGGGGTTTTATTTTAAACGCAGGATTACACCGTTTCCGCCTGCTAACCAAATCTGTTTCCCTAAAGCGAAGACGCTATTCATTTGGAACCCTCGAATCATGGGGTCCCCCGGGTCCTGGACTTCCCACTTTTTACCACCGTTATTGGTATGTACAATCACACCGACCCCGAGGTCACCGCCGACTGCCCAACCCATAAATTGATCAGTGAATCGGATGCTTCTAAGTGTTTCTTCAGTGCCGCTCGCTTGTGCTGTCCACTTGTTGCCCCCGTTGCTTGTGTGAAGAATAAGACCGTTCTCACCGACTGCCCAGCCGTGCTTATCATCTAAAAAGAAAATGTCTTCCAGCACATCTTCTGTACCTGTTTCTTGATTAACCCAAGTCTGTCCGCCGTCTTCGGTTTTCTGAATCACGCTATTTTGGCTTACCTGCGGGACGACGTGTACACCGGCAACCCAACCGGTCGATTCGTCAAGAAACTGAATAGCATTGTACATTGTTGCTTCGTCATCGCCGATAGCCCCCATTATTCCACCTTGGACTATCTTCCACGTGCGTCCACCTGTTTTTGTTGAGAGAATGGTATCGTTTGCGCCGACGGCAAAGCCGACATCTTTATTTACGAAGTAGACTCCTTTAAGTGGGTTGTCAACTTTGCTCGTTTGTGTTTCCCAATCTTTACCGTTAGTTGTGGCGACAATTTTCCCCTTTTCACCGATAGCCCAACCGTGATTTTCATCTAAAAAATAGATGCTGGCGAGTTGCGCATCGATATCAATTTCGGCTTTATTCCATGTGGCTCCACTGTCTGTCGTATATCCGATAAAACCGGGGTAGTCGAGTTCTAATGGGGCGACACCGACTGCCCAACCGTTATTCGCACTCGTGAAAGTGATAGACATATAGTCCCGAATTTCGGGATCCTGCTTTTGAAGGATATCCCAATTTGCCGCGACAGATAAAGAAATTGCAAAGATACCGACAATTGCGAATAGTGTTATCATGCCTATAGCGCGTGGTTCAAACCTGTTCATTATAATTGTGTCTCCTTTTTGATATTTTTGAACAAATCGAAATTTTATCACCTCTTCCGCTACAAAACCCCGTGCTTTAGCGCGGGGATGTCGTAGCGGTTTTATATTTGAAGTTGAGTCGTCTTAGTATCTTGTAGTCTTCTGGTTTCGCTTGAAGGACGACTTGTTTGCTACTATCTATTTCGCTAAGCGTTAGTTTTCCTTTTTGATGTCCACTCACCCTCAATAGTCCGTGTTTAACGTGTCTGACTAAGGCATTTTTGACAGTATTCAGACATCTCGTGCCACCATATCTATTTCGCTTACCGCCTTTAGAGGGTTGTTCACGATGTAAGCATCTACGCTTGATAGGTATAGGCGATATACAGAATATAGACGTATTATCTACGACATTATCACCCCCTACAGCATGATATGCTAAACACCAACTATCAACGCAATGAGCATCAAAAGACTCTGATAACTTATCTTTACACTTATTTAGACCGAGATCGTCTCTAATCTCTTTTACATCATATCCTTGGAGCGTCAA
>JAJDTJ010000007.1 GCA_022827225.1 Candidatus Poribacteria bacterium
TGGGTGGATGCTCTGCCAAGCAGCATCAGAAATCATCATAGGCAAGTCTTGAGTTTTATCTATCTTTTGAGTTTTCATGGAAAAGAGTATACCAATCCATGCTCAAAATGTCAATAACTTCTAAATGTAAACACTACCTACATATCAAGGGGGCAGTCAGAGGTGAAGCATTAAAGGCGGCGCAAGCGGCTGTGGATCGGTATATCCATACGCCGGTTGATGAACGTCCGGAAGGATTTACGACGCGTCCTCGCGACTTAGTCCCTGGCAAAGGCGGTAGATATGAACACGGTTTCGCTTTCGATAGGTCGCTTGAGGCGATGACGGTGCATCCCGCTATCTGGTCCCTTATCAAAGAGTTTACCTTCGATAAACCGCGGTTTGTCACTGGAACGCTCACACTTGAACAGCACAACCCGGATAGACAACCGATGGGAACGAACCCAGCAGGTTTACACTGCGCACGTGAAGGACGGCATTGGCTCACTCGCTACGAGATCAAAAACAACCGTATCTACTGCAACGACTTCGTGGCGTTCTTTTATTTGACCGATGTGCAGCCGGGTGATGGCGGACTTATTGTTATCCCCGGTTCGCATAAGAGTAAGTTTGAGAGACCTGAGGATCTTTTGACACCAGGACCGGACGGTATTGATCCGGAACCGGACGACGTTTTCACGAATATCACACCTAAAGCAGGCGATTTTGTCGTCATCTCTGAGTTGTTGACACACGGTGTCTTACGGTGGAAACCGAAGGATCGGGACAGGCGTTTCCTCATTCTTCGTTATCGTCCGCAATATGAAGGTAAGCCGAGCCTGCCTGAAGTTATTATCAACCGTTTAACACCTGAAGTTCAGGAACTGGTGCGAACGGCATCGTATCAACATACGAAAGAAATTGTTAAACAAGATGTTGTCGAATTGACCAATTAGGGGAAGCATGGAAGTATCTTCGAGAGACGTTCAATTCTTCTATAACCTTACGGGCTGGATTGCGCACGGCGCATCTCCTGCTTGAATGGAGGAAAACTCAATGGGAACGAATCAGTATCGTGTTTGCATTGTCGGCTGTGGTCGAATGGGTGGTACGATTGATGAGGAGGTCCGTGAAACGCCGCACGGTGCTTTGCCGTATTCGCACGCCGCAGGCTATACCGCTTTCGAGCGGACGGACCTCGTTGCTGCCGCAGATGTTGTTGAAGAGAAGGCACAATACGTCTGTAACAAATGGGATATTCCGAAGTATTACTTGGATTATCGCGAGATGATCGTTGAAGAGAAACCGGATATTGTTAGTATCGCCACGCGTCCGGGGAACCACGCCGAGATTACAGCGTTCGCTGCGGAAAACGGTGTGAAAGGCATCTACTGCGATAAACCGCTTTGTGCTTCTATGGAAGAAGCGGATGCGATGGTGGAGGTTTGCGAAAAATACAATATCAAGTTTAACCTCGGCACACAGCGGCGTTACACACCGGGATACGTCAAAATGCGTGAACTCCTCGAAAGCGGTGAGCTCGGCGAGAGACGGGCTATCATTGCTTATAGTGGGGGTGCTGCGCTCTGGGGATACACGCACGCAGCGGATATGCTCCTCTTTTTGGCAAGCGATTCACCGATTGAATACGTTCAAGGCAATGTCTCAGTTGACGATGCCGATTTCGAGGATAACCGCACGGAATCGGATCCTGGGATTGTGATGGGGTTCATCCGTTTTGAGAACGGTATCAACGGTATCAGTATTCCCGGGACGGCTTATGAGTTTGAGGTGAATTGTAGTAATGGGACAGTGCGTGCACTCAATAACGGACTCGGTTTTCACCTCCGCAAACGGCAGGGGCAGTTTAACGAGATTTTGGAGGCGCAATTTCCGCCATATCAACGGAAAAGCGGCACCGTCGGTTGTATTGAAGACATCGTTGAGGCGATTGAGACCGATACGGAGACATGCGGTAATATTCATCTCGCGCACCGAAGCACTGAGATGGTCTTCGCAATCGTTGATTCGCAACGTCAGCAAGGTAAGCGTGTATCGATGCCGATGGAGAATCGAGGACTCTACCTCGGAAGGTGGTAACCCGATGTTCAGAAAACGTCAGAAAACAGGGAACACACGCCGTGGGTTTGTTATTCTCGGTGGTATTTTAGGGGCAATACTCCTATTGAACCATGCACCAACTGTACCGAGTGATGAATCGCAATCAGAAACCGATCCGATGCGTCCAGCGAGTACGCGCTACGAACAGCGTACACCGAGCCGGGACGGGATCGGTAAAATCTATATGGGGCGCGAGATCTCACACGTGATGGGGCATCTCGCTGCAGGATGGTTAGAACGTCCGGAACGTGAACGTGAAGAGATGCCGAATCGCCTCATTGAAATGTTGAAACTCAAAGAGGGAGATGTCGTAGCGGATATAGGGGTCGGTACAGGCTATATCGCTCGGCGGATTTCACGGAAAATCGGCGAAACAGGGATCGTCTACGGTGTAGAAATTCAGCAGGAGATGCTTGACATCCTTGCTGAGAAGATGGCGGAAGAAGGTATCACCAACATCAAAGGGGTCTTAGGCACGATTACGGATCCGAAATTGCCGCCGAATTCGGTCGATTTGGCGATTATGGTGGACGTCTACCATGAATTCTCGCATCCGTATGAGATGATGCAGAACATCTGCCGTGGTCTTAAAACAGGGGGTAGGGTGGCTTTTGTAGAATACCGCTTGGAAGATGACAATGTGCCGATCAAACGCCTGCACAAAATGAGCGAATTGCAGGTAATTAAGGAGGCGACACCGCACCCGCTTTCTTGGATAGAGACGCTTGACGGTCTACCGTGGCAGCATGTTATCATTTTTGAGAAGGTTGGTGAGGAATAGACAGATTACATCGGTATTTTACGGAGTGGATGTTTTCTGATAAAAACTGAATGCCACTTAAGTAGAAAAATGTTTGACAAAAGCGCGACCGTACCGTAAAATATGGCAACGGTGCTAAACTTTTTGATTAAGGAAACGTCACAAATTTCCAAATCTGGTATAGGAAATTGCAGCTTAGATTTTTAGCATAGAAAACGAATAAGTTGCGGACTATAACGCTGAAACAGGGAGAAAATTCCAGTGAAGATCGCTAAAAGTACGGTTCCACTATTTGCTGCGTTGGTGTGTTTCTGCCTTGCTTTGTTCGGGGTTCCCTCGGTACCTGCAGAACATCACGAAACACCACAAGCCACTTTGAATTACAATCTCGACATCCGTCCAATCCTTGCGGATAACTGCTTCGCTTGCCATGGGCCGGATGCCAAGACCCGGCAGGCTGGCCTCCGTTTTGATACGAAAGCGGGCGCGTTCTCCGAACCGAGCGGATACCCTGTAATCGTCCCCGGTAAACCCGAAGAGAGCGAACTGCATCTCCGCATCGTATCCGAGGACGACACCTACCGTATGCCGCCCGTGGACTTCAATAAGACGCTGACATCAGAGCAGATTGAAGCCGTTACGCAATGGATTCGTGAAGGTGCGAATTGGGAAGAGCATTGGGCGTTTACAACACCCGTCCGTCCAACGCCGCCTGCTGTTAAGAAAAAAGACTGGGTGCGAAACCCGATTGACGCGTTCATCCTCTCACGTCTTGAAAAAGAGGGGTTGACCCCCGCAAGTGAAGCCGACAAACGGACGCTCATCCGACGTTTAAGTTTCGATCTTACCGGTTTACCACCGACCCTTGAAGAGATACACCGATTCCTTAATGACGACTCGCCAAACGCTTATGAAAATGTTATTGATACTTTTATGGCGAAGCCGGAATACGGTGAACACTTGGCACGTTTCTGGTTAGATGTTGCGCGTTACGGCGATACACACGGACTGCACTTAGACAACTACCGCGAAATGTGGCCCTATCGGGATTGGGTTATCAACGCTTTCAAGAAAAATATGCCGTTCGATCAGTTTACGATTGAGCAGTTGGCAGGCGATCTATTGCGGGAACCGACGCTTGATCAGCGTGTGGCTACCGGTTTTAATCGGAGCCACGTTACGACAAGCGAAGGGGGTTCCATCGCCGACGAATACTACGTCCGATACGCTGTTGATAGAGCGAACACCACAGCCACTGTTTGGATGGGATTAACTGCCGGTTGTGCCCAGTGCCACGATCACAAATATGATCCGATTACGCAGAAGGAATACTATCAACTGTACGCCTACTTCAACAACATTACTGAGAATGCGATGGATGGTAACCGCAAGGATTCGCCGCCGGTCGTGAAACTGCCGACACCGGAGCAGAAGACGCAACTCGCAAACTATGACGCGCGCATCGCCGACTTAGATGGGCAGAGCAAAGGTCCCCTGCCACATATTGATACTGCCCAAATCGCGTGGGAGAACAGAATACCGCAGTGGACGCATATTAAACCGAGCGTTGTCCTCTCACAAGGTGGCGCGACAGTTGAAATTCAGGAAGATAATTCCGTTTTAGCAAGCGGCACGAATCCAGATAAAGAGGTCTACGAATTTATTGCTGAACTGCCATCCGGTAAATGGAGTGCCTTGCGACTTGAGGGTATCCCCGACAAGTCGCTGCCAGCAAGTGGTATCGGACGCAGCGATAACAGCAATGTGGTCCTGACAGGATTTTCTGTTGATGTCGTTCCTGCTTCACAGGCAGCGGAGGTCCTTAATGCTGCCAAGGCGGCAGCCGAGAAGGCAGCCGAGAAGGCAGCCAAAGCAGCGGAGGTGTCAGAAGCAGTAGCAGAAGATGTCGTACCAGAAACCGATGTTGCTGAGGAAACACCACCGGAAACTGAAACCGATGCGGAACCCGCGCCGGAGACCGATGTTGCTGAGGAAGCACCACCAGAAACTGAAGCCGCTGAGGAACCCGCGCCGGAGACCGATGTCGCTGAGGAAACGCCACCGGAAACTGAAACCGATGCGGAAGGAGCCGAAGAAACACCTTCTGAAACGGCGGCAGCAGAAGCAGCGGAACCCGAGTCAGCACAAAATGTTGAGACCACAGAAGATGCAGCGGAACCCGCCGAAGAAAACAATCCGTGGACACCTGTCCCTGTCGTACAAGCTTGGGCGGACTACGAACAGCCAAATGGTGATTTTGTTATTGTGAATGCGATTGACGATAAACCTGAAACCGGATGGGGACTCGAAAGCAATAAAAATCCGGGTAACAGTCGGCAAGCGATCTTTCTGCTTGCAAACCCGATCGGTGAAGAAGGTGGTGTGTTAAGGATTCGACTTAATCATGAATCTGAGCACGCTAAACATCACTTCGGACGGTTCAGATTTGCCGTTACAGATGTCCCGACGATCTACCCGATGGGTTCTAAAGTATCGCTTGGCAACTGGCATTCCGTTGGTCCGTTTACTGCGGAACACGGTAATATTGCCTTCTACAACGTTTATGAACCGGAGACCAAGCCTGTCAATACACAGGATAAATTCACGGTTGGTTCGGAGACGTTGACGTGGCAACAGCAGACGCATTGGTTAGATGACCAGGTTCATAACGACATCGTCGGTGAAAATAGTGCGACGTACCTCTATCGGAACATTGCCTCCGAAACCAGACAGAAAGCGGTGCTTTATCTGAGTAGTAACGACGCTTTAAAGGTGTGGGTAAACCAAACAGAGGTGCTTGCCAGCAATATCCAGCGTGATACAGCACCGGATACGGATAAACTCCAAATCCAACTGAATCCGGGTAACAATGCACTCCTACTAAAGGTGGTCAACTATTCGGGTCCATCCGGTTTCTTCTTCCGTGTGGAATCCGATGAACCGATGGTAACGGCGAACATCGTTGACACGATAGCAATCGAAAGAGGGCAGCGCGACGCGAATCAACAGACGCAAATCCGGGAGTATTACCGTAGGAACGTCTCAAAGGACGAAGCTCTGAAAAAACTCTACGCGGATTTAGCGGATGTCCGAAAGAAAAGGAACAGTTTGGATGGTTCGATCACGACGACGCTTGTGATGCAGGAACGAACGGAGCCGCGTGGTGCGTATGTTCTCGAACGCGGTGCCTATCAACACCGAGGCGAGCAAGTCACGCCGGAGACCCCGGCAGTTCTCCCGTCGATGGTGAGGGGTGCCCCGCCGAACCGATTGTCTTTGGCAAAATGGTTGGTGTCGCCGAAACATCCGCTCACTGCTCGTGTCACGATAAACCGTTTCTGGCAGAACGTTTTCGGCACCGGTATTGTTTTAACAGCAGAGGATTTCGGTACACAAGGTGCGCCGCCGTCGCATCCCGAACTCCTGGATTGGTTGGCAACCGAATTTGTTGCCTCTGGATGGGATGTGCAAGCGATGCTGAAACTGATGCTCACTTCAGCGACGTACCGTCAGCGTGCGAAGGTTACACCTGAAAAGTTAGAACTTGATGCCGATAATGTTCTCCTCTCGCGTGCGCCGCGGTATCGATTTGATGCTGAAATCGTGCGCGATAATGCACTCACAGCGAGCGGTCTGTTGTATACGCAAATTGGTGGGCCGAGTGTCAAACCACCGCAACCGGGTGGTCTCTGGAAAGCGGTTGGGTTTACGGGGTCTAATACCGACACTTTTGTTAAAGATACGGGGGCGGATAAAATATACCGTCGAAGCCTCTATACCTTCTGGAAACGGACTGCACCGCCGCCGCAGATGAACATCTTGGATGCGCCATCACGCGAGGCTTGCACAATCCGCCGTGAACGGACGAACACACCGATGCAGGCGTTAATGCTGATGAACGATCCGCAGTTCTTTGAAGCGGCACGCGTCTTTGCAGAACGGACTCTCAAAGCGGGTGGCGAAACGTCGGAGGAACGGATTGCCTTTATGTTTGAGATAGCGACTGCCCGCGAGCCGAAACCTTCGGAAGCCGCGCTGCTTCTTGAGACGCTGCAAGCGCACGCCGAAGAATTCAAAGCGGATCCGGAAGCAGCGAAAGCACTCATTGTTGTCGGTGAATCGAAACCCGATGAAACCTTAGATGCAGTCGAAGTCGCTACATGGACGATGATTGCGAACCTAATCCTGAATCTGGACGAGGTCCTGAATAAAGGATGATTAAATGTAGGAGTTTCGCAAAGGAGATAAACTATGGACCCGATTAAAGAATATCTGCATCTTGAAACGCGTCGCCAATTCTTTGGTAAATGTGCTATGGGACTCGGCGGTGCAGCCCTCGCTTCACTGCTACCGAGTGGCATTGTTCAAGCCCTCGAACAACAAGCAGGAACGCGGGTTGGCGGTCTACCGGAACTCCCGCACTTCGCGCCAAAGGCGAAACGCGCCATCTATCTATTTATGTCCGGTGCCCCGTCGCAGATGGATCTATATGACTATAAACCGGTGATGGGTGAGTGGTTCGATAAAGACCTCCCGGAAACAGTACGAATGGGTCAACGTCTCACGACGATGACTTCCGGACAATCCCGTTTTCCGATTGCCCCGTCTATTTTCGAGTTTCAAAAACATGACAACGGCAGCGACGGCGCTTGGCTGAGCGAGTTGCTACCGCATACCGCTTCTATGGTGAAAGACATCGCTATTATCAAGTCGATACATACCGATGCGATTAATCACGATCCGGCGATCACCTTTGTCTGTACGGGTGACGAGACTCCGGGCAAACCGAGCCTCGGTGCCTGGCTGAGTTATGGACTCGGTAGCGAAAACAGGAATCTGCCTGCATTTATTGTGATGAACGCCACCTGGAGCGGTCCGAAAGGTGCACAGGCACTCTATAACCGACTCTGGGGATCGGGTTTCCTGCCATCTGAACATCAAGGTGTGCTGCTCCGTAGCCAAGGCGATCCGGTGCTTTTTCTTTCAAACCCTGAAGGCATGAGTGAAAACGCCCGGAAACGGATGCTCGATTCGCTGGTTAAACTTAACGAGGAGCTCTACGAAGAAGTCGGGGACCCAGAGACGCATGCGCGTATTTCACAGTATGAGATGGCGTTTCGGATGCAGACTTCTGTACCGGAACTCACAGACCTGACACAAGAATCTGACAAGGTTAAGGAGATGTACGGGCCCGAGGTTGACACGCCCGGTACATTTGCCAACTGCTGCATCCTTGCACGCAGAATGATGGAACGTGATGTCCGCCTCGTCCAAATTTTCCATCGCGGGTGGGACCAGCACGGCGATCTCCCGAAAAACATCCGTAACCAAGCACGCGATATCGATCAACCGTCAACGGCACTCGTTCAAGACCTGAAACAGCGTGGGATGCTTGACGATACGCTCGTTGTCTGGGGGGGTGAGTTCGGACGGACTGTTTATTGCCAAGGTGCACTCTCAAAAGAGAATTACGGGCGCGACCATCACCCGAAATGCTTCACGATATGGATGGCTGGTGCTGGTGTCAAAGGCGGGATCGTCCACGGCGAGACCGATGATTTCAGTTATAACATCGTCAAAGACCCTGTCTCTGTTCGCGACCTAAACGCGACAATCCTCAACCAGCTCGGTATTGACCATGAGCGGTTGACTTTCAAGTTCCAGGGATTGGATCATCGGTTAACTGGGGTCGAAGAGAAAGCACGGGTTGTCGATGAAATCTTGGCGTAAAGGAGAGACATAATGGACCCGATTAAGGAATATCTCAAACTGGAAACGCGTCGCCAATTCTTCGGTAAATGTGCGATGGGACTCGGCGGTGCAGCCCTCGCCTCATTACTGCCGAACACGCTTGTGAATGCGCTTGAACAGCAAGCCGTGCCGCAAACGGGTGGGTTGCCGGAACTCCCGCACTTCGCGCCGAAAGCGAAACGCGCCATCTACCTATTTATGTCCGGTGCCCCGTCACAGATGGATCTGTATGACTATAAACCTGTGATGGGTGAATGGTTCGATAAAGAACTCCCGGAAACGGTACGGATGGGTCAACGTCTCACGACGATGACATCCGGTCAGAAACGTTTCCCGATTGCCCCGTCTATTTTCGAGTTTCAAAAACATGACAACGGCAGCGATGGCGCGTGGCTGAGCGAGTTGCTACCGCATACCGCAACTATGGTGAAAGACATCGCCATTATCAGATCGTTGCACACCGATGCGATTAACCACGATCCGGCGATCACTTATATTTGTACCGGCAACGAGACCCCCGGCAAACCGAGCCTCGGTGCTTGGCTCAGTTACGGATTAGGGACTGAAAACAGAAACCTTCCGTCCTTCATTGTGATGAACGCGACGTGGACAGGCAGGAAATCGGCACAAGCGCTTTACAATCGGCTTTGGGGTGCTGGTTTCCTTCCGTCTGAGCATCAAGGTGTCCTGCTCCGCAGTCAAGGCGATCCGGTGCTATTCCTCTCAAATCCTGAAGGCATGAGTGAAAACGCTCGGAAACGGATGCTCGATTCGCTGGTTAAACTCAACGAAGAACTCTACGAGGAAGTCGGTGATCCGGAAACGCATGCGCGTATCTCGCAATATGAGATGGCGTTCCGTATGCAATCCTCCGTCCCGGAACTTACAGACCTGAAACAGGAACCCGATAACATCTTGGAGATGTACGGTCCTGACGTTAACACGCCGGGTACATTTGCGCATTGCTGTATCCTTGCACGGCGGATGATGGAGCGTGATGTTCGCCTCGTCCAAATCTTTCATCGTGGATGGGACCAACATGGGAATCTCCCGAAAGACATCCGTAACCAAGCACGCGACATTGATCAACCGTCAACGGCACTCGTTCAAGACCTGAAACAACGCGGGATGCTTGACGATACGCTCGTTGTCTGGGGGGGTGAGTTCGGACGAACCGTTTATTGCCAAGGGGCACTCACGAAAGAGAACTACGGGCGCGACCATCACCCGAAATGCTTTACGATATGGATGGCTGGTGGTGGCATAAAAGGCGGGATCGTCCACGGTGAAACCGACGACTTCAGTTACAATATTGTCAAAGACCCTGTCTCTGTTCGCGACCTAAACGCTACGATTCTCAACCAACTCGGTGTTGACCACGAACGGTTGACTTTTAAGTTCCAAGGACTTGATCATCGGTTAACAGGTGTTGAAGAGAAAGCGCGAGTTGTCAGTGAGATTTTAGCGTGATGGTAGGGGCATCGTAAACTCGCTAATTCTATAAGGTGTACCCGTCTTCTGCTCTATCTATACATCAAATTTTCGCGTTTGCTGTTCGAGAAAAATATAGGGATTGTAGGTATGCAAGTTTACCATGGGACTGAACAGACCCTCGATGCCAAAACGTTCCTCTCAATTTTACATGAGGACTATGAAAGTGTGTTTTTCACGAGTTGTATCATTGAGGGAGCCGTCATTTTTTCAACCGCGTCCGCTATGGAATCTAGCGAACGGTCTGTGGTTAATAAGGAAATCGTCTGTATTGGGTGCACGTTTAAAAACACCCTTAAATTTGAGAAAGTTAACTTCCAAAAGGAGGTTTTTTTTGGGAATTCTGTTTTTGAAGAGGCGGTTCATTTCCGTGGTGCTGTGTTTCAAAGTACCTGTGACTTCGGGGACTCAATATTTGAGGGACCAGTTTTCTTTAGAGAAGCAGTTTTTCAGGGAAAGGTGAACTTTCGACAGACGTGTTTCGAGCGGGTTGCTGATTTCAACGCGGTGGAATTCTTGGAAAATACTGTTTTCAGGAATGCTACGTTCCGAGCGGCTGCGCATTTTAGTCGGGTCTTTTTTACGAAAAAACTGGACTTTGTGCAAACCCGCTTCTCCGAAACTACAATTTTTAATCATTCAACATTTCTCGGAAAGACGGACTTCACCTCGGCTCGGTTCGCTGTTGCAGCATCCTACCGGGATGTAAATTATACGTCAAACACGATATGGCAATGGCTTAACAATAAACGAAAAAAGCGGCCTGAGGTGCCAACGGAATTTTACCTGGATAGCGAAGATATTAATGAGGTTTTGAATCCTTTTTTTAAACGTTACGTAGCGGATCAGCAATTCATCCGGGCTTTTCAAGAGAGAAATCCGTTCTGGGCTCAGGTTTGGCGGTGTAGTTCGGATTATGGTCGGAGTTTAGCGCTTTGGGCGTTCTGGTCCCTGCTGATTGCGCTCTCATTCTCATTTGTGTATATGCCAGCCCCTGCGTGGTTCCCAGAATGGTTCAAGGAAACCATGCCGCATTTCTACCAAGTGACCGTTACCGAAGGAGACGGTCACTTAACATTTTGGAAATCCTTTTACTTTAGCATTGTCACGTTTACAACGCTGGGGTTCGGTGACGTTGTCGCAAGTAATACCTCGGCACGTATCCTCGTTACGCTTGAGGTCATCTTCGGGTATATAATGTTAGGAGGTTTGATTAGCATCTTCGCCAATAAACTTGCGAGTCGGAGTTAAGCTGAGGTTTTCTGGGTGGTGATGCTTTCCGAATGTGCCCAGATAGTTTGTGCTAGCGCGGAGACACAAAAACCAGGAATGTCGAAAAAATTAAGAGCGATTGTTGTCGGTGCGGGTTGGTCGGCGGAAGGACACACAAAGGCATTTCAGCACTATGGGGTTGAAGTGTTGGCGATCTGTGCCCGCAAGCCGGAGGTCGTGCAGAAAGTCGCGAACGGGTTGGGTGTACCAGAGGCTTCAACGGATTGGCGGGAAAGTTTACTGAAACACAGACCGGACATCGTGGCACTCACAACGCCTGCGGTTCTGCGGACGGAAGTCATCGAGTTAGCAGTGAAACTCGGATGTCATATTATCAGCGAAAAACCGTTAGCACTTACGGCAGTGGAAGCCGAATATATCTACAATCTTATCAAGGGCACCGGTTTGAAACACGGTTTCGCCGCGACGCATCTATACGATCCGAGCGTTGCGTATGTGCGAGAACTATTGACGCAACAGCATCTTATCGGCGAGTTAACGGCAATCGATATCGGATACAGCCGCCGGATTTCAAGCGGGACGTCTTCAAAGACAGTCAAGCCGTGGAACTGGATGAGTTCTTTGGCACACGGTGGCGGTGCGCTGAACAACGGGCTTACCCATCGGCTCGGTATGTTGGAACGGATGACAGGTATGAAGGTCGTTTCGGCTGTCGGTGAAGCGAAAACTGCCATCAGGCAAGCACCTGTCGTTCCCGAGATTCGGGACTTCCGAGAATGGCGACGTCGGGAGATCACACCCGAAGAGGCATCGAAACTTGAGTGGCGGGTGTGTGATGCAGAATGGGATTATTCGGCGTTCTTTAAATTAGCAACTTCAGACACAGCGGGGCGCGAAAACACTATCCTTGTAACGATGCGTACGAATCCAGGGGTACCGACGCGTGCCCCGACGGGTGGTTGGTATTTTTATGGTACCCGTGGAACGCTTGTTGGGAGGGGCGGACACATCCTGTCGCCTATCACGAAACATGTGGCGGAAACGAGCGAGGCGTTGCCTGTTCCACAGACGTTAGCGGATGCTTTACCGCGTATTGGGGACGACATCCAAAACAAATGGGTTGCCCTCGTTCGGGATTTCCTGGCGGATATCGCTGACCGTCCGCACGACCCGTACTTAACATTCCGAGACGGTTGGCGTTACCAGATCGCTATTGACGCGATCCGGACGAGTAGCGGCTGGGCAGAGATCCCTACCTGATCTTCCTGTTCTTGTAGGTCAGATTCTAAACTTTACGGAAGGGCGGTCTTGATCACGAGACTGTCCGCTCATGGAAACTTTATGTCTAAACTATTTGTCAAAAATTTTATCAATATCCGTGAAGTAGAAATCGACACGGATAAAACCTTAATTGTCTTCATTGGTGCGACTGCGAGTGGCAAAAGTGTCCTTGCGAAGCTGCTGTATTTTTTTCACGAACTCATTCGTGACTTCCGCCAATACATCAAAGAAGTTAACACCGACCCCTCGGGCCCTCTGGGTCCCGCTTCAGAGGACCTGTCAACTGTTTTTCATGCGCAAATTGCGTATAAATTCCGTGAGTTTTTCGGCGATGTGAACGCGTTAACGCTGGTCCATAGCGATGCCGATACCGTAAAACCGTTTGAAATCACCTACCACTATACAACAGATAGTTCGATTACATTAACATTAGATGCAGAAAAAACACTTGAGATCCGGCTCCCTGGTGTTATGGCGGAGATAGAAGATCTTTGTGCCGCGCTCCAAGAAAAGTTGAAAAAGTTTGATAAAAAACGGATTCGTGGTATAATACCAAAGTTAGATGCCGATCTCTCTACAAAAACGGATGCGCCTTCAGATGCGCCTTCAGCCGAAAACGAGCGGGCATCTAAACGGAACGAACGGTTCCTTTTTATTTTGGAGATGGCAATAGGACTTAGCGACATCACGGAGAAGTTAGCCGGTACGTACCGAGATAGCCTGTTCATCCCTGCCGACCGGAATATCGCTGTCAACTATCCAGACGCACTTAAGAGGATCTTCTATGGTGGCATAAAAAGCGATCTCCAGACGCGTGCTGCTACCCGTCCGCGTGCGAATCTATACCTCATTGCACGGTTTTTGGAAAAAAACGAGGAGTTCCTTGATATTTTCAGTGCACAGAATTTCCACAACATCTATGATGAAAGAGCGGAAGCCGAGTCAGATAGCATTGATAAGCCGGTCATAGAATTTCTACTCAAGAATATCTCACGTATCTTAGAGAGTGAATATGAAACGATAAGCGCGGTCTCTGAATCAGAGCTCTATTCACATCTCACTGGCGAAAATGCTATACTCTTAGAGCGTGCCTCTGCCGGACAGCAAAGCGTCATACGGATCCTGCAAGATATGTTCACGAATGTGCTTTACAACGAAGTCACTTTCCGAGTGATTGAAGAACCGGAAGCGCACTTACACCCGATCGCACAAAAACACCTCATGCATATCCTTGCGCTGATGCGGAACCATATTGATAGCCAGATTGTTCTGACAACGCATAGTCCATATCTTTTAGCGGTGCTTCAAAATCTATTGACGGCTGGACGACAGTCAGTGAAGACCCCGGATGCCACAACAGAGATTCAAGAGTGTGTCTCAGAACTCTGTTGGTTACTGCCGGACGATGTGGAGGTCTATCATCTTAAAGATGGTGTTAGCCATGCCACTGTGCAGCCTGATGCTGAACCGATACTTGAGAACCCGCTTGCCGATCTTCTTAAAAATTTCTAAGCAACCACTTGCGCCTTGACCAAGAACTCGACTCCGATACTTTTTTGAAAGGCATGAGTTCTTGGTCAAACATTACCACAACTATTGGACGCTAAAACACACGGTAAAAGATACAGATGTACGAGAAACACGGCGAAACCATTAAAGCACGAGTGTTCCTTGAGGCACTACAGAGCGATGCAACATCTATTATCCTCACTAATTGCATCATCGAAGGCGTTGTCGATATTTTTTCTGTCGAATTAGAACGCGACGAAAACGACCAAATCCTTCTCAACAAGAATATCTCTTGCATCGGGTGTACATTTAGAAGTGTCGTAAATTTCCGGACGGTTGTCTTTGAAAAAGATGTCGATTTTCGGCGTACGCTCTTTGAGGCAGACCTCGATTTCGATGAAGCCGTTTTTCATGGGACTTGTGCATTCCGTGAGGCTGTCTTCCAAAGGCGCGCCGACTTTCATAGTGCGATCTTCCACAAAAGTGTCAGTTTTTGGCGGGCAAGATTTAACAACGTTGCCGACTTCCATAGGGTTCAATTCCGCAGAAACGCCGTATTCCACGAGACGACTTTCTACAATGAGGTCAACTTCCGGAGGGCGCTGTTCCAAGGTATACTTGACTGCAGCGGAACGTGGTTTCCCGAAACAGCAGTGTTCAATAGTGCCACCTTTCTCGGAACTGCTAAATTTAATGGGGCGCAGTTTATGACTGTCGTTGCGTTTCGCGATATTCGGTATATCTCCAATACATTCTATCGGTCTGTCAGAGACAAACTGGGTCGAAAGGGACATCATCCGACCGAGTTCTATTTAGATAGCCGACACGTCGATGAGGTTGAGAACCCGTTTTTCAAACGATATGTTGCTGACCAGCAGTTCATTCGCGCCTTCAGCCAAGCGAATCCGGTGCTCGCACGTTTGTGGCGCTGGAGTTCGGATTATGGTCGGAGTTTAGCACTCTGGGCGGCATGGTCTATCCTGTTCGTTTTTCTGTTTGCGATTGCGTACAGATTCCCTGTGCCGTCGTGGATGTCGTTATGGTTGCAAAACTTCACCCCGCGCTTTCATCAAACCACGGGTGCGTATAGCGGGGAACTGTTAACTTTTTGGGATTGTATCTATTTTAGCGTCGTTACTTTTACGACGCTCGGTTTCGGAGATATCGTGTCGGACAACGCTGCTGCACGTTTCCTTGTTACTTTAGAGGTAATTTTCGGGTATGTGATGTTAGGTGGGTTAATCAGTATCTTTGCAAACAAACTGGCGAGTCGGAGTTAATTCCGCTAATGGGTTGTTGGGTCTTACTATCTGTATTTAAGGAGTTTTAGGTGCCGATGAGAATGTTACGGACACTTTTCGTTGTTTTATTTTTTGTCGTGACTTTTACACTTTTCTGCCTTGTTAACCTTCACGCTGCGACGGTTCCTGATGCCTCTGGGGCCGTTTATACCGACTATTTTGATCACATTACGCTTTTTTCTCAGGGCCGGATTACCCGTTTTACACAGATGCCGATTCGGGTCTATATCTCGCCAGTTCTGAAAGAGAGTCCGTATCTACCGGAAATCCGACATGCGATGCAGACGTGGCACGTCGCCAGCGACGGGAACATCCGCTTTGAAGAGACAGAGACACCTCAGAACGCGAACATCCGTGTCAGTTGGGGACACAACGCGCTTTATAACGGTTTCCAAGACATGCGGCTCGGTAGTGCGGAGCTCACGCGAAGAAGCACCCCAGCAAAAACCCTCCACGATACAAAACAGCTGGTCGTGCGGGTAGGAGAAACCGGGTTACCCAGTCCCTACGCTTCCTCACCTCCATTCACCGTCGAGGTTATCCTCATGTTGGAAGGCGATGGTACAATCGGTGAACTTTCGCAAGAAGAGATGCGGACAGTCTGTCTCCATGAGTTTGGACACGCCATCGGATTATGGGGGCACAGTCCACATCCGGGTGATATTAGTTACCCGACAGCGACGGCGCAACATCCAAGCGAACGCGATATAACCACGTTACGGAAACTCTATAATACGCCTCCGAATACACCACAGCACGAAACTGCTGTTAAAGTCTTGACAGCCGAGATTGAACAGAAACCCTATGCTGAGAAGCAGAAACATCTTCGGTTCCACTATCTACTCGGAACCGTCTACCTCGATAAAGGCGATACAGACACTGCAATCACAAGTTTTCTAACCTGTAGGCAGTTAGATAACAATTTTGAACCGGCAATCGAGAAACTCATTCATGCGTATCACGAAACAGGCAAAACTCATGAGGCGATAGTGCTCCTCGAGAAGCGGATCACCGAGACACCGTCGCCTGCAGATTACAACACACTCGGCATCTTCTACTATGAGAAAAAGGAGCCTGAAAAGGCGATACAGGCGTTTGAAAAAGCGCTCCATATTGCACCGTACCATAAAGCGGCGCGCCGAAACCTACACCAGCTCCTCCGTGCGAAAGCGTTCAAAGCGTTAGCGGTTAAAGATTTTGAGACTGCTACTGCTACTTTTGAACGTGTGATTCGGATGGATCCGCTCGATGCACCTACCTACCAACTGATGGGGAACGGATACGCTCACGCCGGGCAGTTTGAAACAGCGATCGGCTATTACCAGAAAGCCATTGATATTAATCCTGTCGATGCACTCACGAAGCAATATCTTGCGAAATGCTATAATAACTACGGGGTAGCACTCCGAAATCGTGAGGAATGGGATGCAGCGATTGATGCGTATCGCAATGCGCTGCGGTTAATGCCGACGCTGAACATCGCTCGTACAAATCTCGGCGATGTGTTCACCCGAAAGGCGAGTGCACATGACGAGGCAGGCGAATTAGATGAAGCCGTGAATGCGTATCTCGAACTAAAGGAACTCTATCCCGACGAGATACACATCCGCAACCTGCTTGGCGAGTTATATCTGAAAAAAGGCGACTATGCCGAGGCATTGTCGGCATTTCAACACGTTTACAATATGACACCGACCGCTGATCACGCTTTACACAACCTCATCGCGGCGTATCATCACTATGCGCGCAGCCTCAGCGAGGCAGAGGCATACACGACAGCGATCCAGCTGCTCGAGAAGGCACTCCGACTTGCCCCGAGCGATGCGAATTTGCGTCTGAGTTTGGCGAATGCTTATCAAGGAGCGGGGGATTATGAACGAGCCAGCGTGGAGTTGTCGCGCGTCTTGGCACAAGAACCGGAGAACCTGCGAGCAAAGGAAGAGCAGATCAATCTGCGCATCCGACGCGGAAACGTGCTCATGGAACAACGGAACTACGCCGCCGCTATCGCTGAATTTGAGACGATACCAGAACCGAAGCGGAATCTTGAGATTTACAACACGCTTGCCTACCTCTACCTTGTGACGGGCGAATACCAAAAAGCGTTCGCCGGTTTTCAAACGGTCCTGCAGAGGGATCCGATCAACCTGCCGGCGTTCAGGAATTTGTTGTCGCTGGAATCGCAACTGATCCGACGGCGTTTTAACAGAACGAAACTTAATCTTCTCACAGAGGTCCGATGTGTCCTCGCGATTACTTTAATCAGACGAAAACAGACCGATGCAGCGGTTGAAAAATATGAACTCGCGTTGAAATCCAGGTCTGAAGAGATGGACCCGTTGCTCATCGAAACGGGTAAACAACTGGCAAGTTGGTTTCAGCAATACGGCGACACCGAAAACCGAGAGACGATTCTCCATTGGGTCGAAGAACGCAATGGTCGATGATTTTCGTGTTGTGCGCATTCCGAACAAACCTTGAGTCCAAACCACAAGATGCTTTAAAAAGAAGAGGGTCAAGCAAGTATGCCCGACCCAGAATATAGGTGCATGAACAAGACGCGCGGCTGTTTTTAAATGACGACTATCTACCGCCGCCACCGGCACCGCCGCCACCGGCACCGCCGCCACCACGGAAGCGATTCCTCATACGTTGTCGCTGCTGTTGTTGTTCCGTCTGACGTTTTTTGATCAATTCAGTGACTTTAGCGGCCTGTTCCTTGGTTAATGCCTCTTGAAGCCCTGCTGTGAACTCTTTGCCGACAACTGCAGTAAAACTCTGCATTTCTGCCATAGCTGCCTGTCTATCGCCGGATGCTTGTAACTCTTCCATCTTTGCGGCAAACTTATCGCGAGCAGCCTGATAGACGGGCCGCGCTTTTACGAGCGACTCATCATCCACTTTTATAGTAAAAGTCAAGTCTACCCAAGAATCATTAATCCAAGAGACGGGGTTAATCATACTCTGTTGCATTCCCCTACCGCCTCGTTCACCGCCCTGACGGTTTCCACGTTGTTGATTCTGAGCGTTCCGGTCTGGACGTTGTGCCAAGGTTGCGTATTCAAAGATAAAGACACCGAGGATTGCGAGAACTGCGATTGCTGCGATTGCGAAAAATTTCTGTTTCATTTTCTTATCTCCTATAAGAATTTCGGTTGTGTGAATACCTTTAAGTGAGTTTTTTTCAAAGGCGTTCACATTTTGGGTTCGCATCTTTAGTCAGATGTATTCAGAAAAGGTTCGTTTTTTATTTCAGCGTATCATAGGGAACATGAATCTCCAAATCTTTTTTCCGCCACAAAAATCTTGAAATTAAGGTATAATAACATAAGAGCATTTCGGCATACGTCTAAAAAAGGATGAGCACCCGGTCAATAACCCCCTGCTAAAGCATGGGGCTTGTGCGAAGCGTAGCCAGCGTTCACTCCACGAGTTAAACTATTGACTACAGTAAAATATCGCAGTGTCGAAGCGTGGCAGCTACAACATTTGTCTAAAAACGATATGTTGAACTGGTAGTAGGCATATCTAAGGATGCTCCCCAAGTCTGACGCTAAAAGTGGACACTGTGATCTGGAAGGGGAAATATACAACCCGAAAGGGATTTTACCTGTTTTCTCAAAAGCACCGTGTCAGGTCTATTAGACAGAAAGTGCGAGCTCTGTTGAACGAAGCAGCACACTAAAGAGAAACGCCAAGCAGCACCGTGGCGAAAAAACGGACTGCACTATATTTTAAAACTAAAAAAAGGAACGGTGTTTCCTCCCCCTGCTAAAGCACGGGGGTTTCCACACCGAAGATTTTGATGAAAAAGAGAAGACGAAGACATAAATCACCGCAAAAGAGAGCAAGCAAGTCACTGCAGCGGATTGCCTCAAGAGCCTTGCATGCTTCTGTGATGCTTTCAAAGATAGAACAGAGGGGCCCCTCAACAGATAAATTCGTGAAGGGGGCTAAGGTAGCAGCGGGGAGCGGGTTCTTCTTTGCACCGTATCTGATTGCGACGAATATCCACTGTGTAGTCGGGACAACGTGGGTTTTTGTGGAGCCGGTCAGTCTACCGAGCGCGTATCCGATTGAGAGCGTGGTTGCGTTTGATGACAAAATGGACCTGGTTATCCTGCGCGTTTCGGTTGAAGGCATGCCGCTCCGGCTTGCCGACAGCGATACCGTCGAGACGGGTGAACAGGTTTATGCTGTGCGCTGCGTCGGTGGCGGTGTAGAGGAGAGAGGCGCGAGAGGTGCCGTCACCGAAGGAACGGTACACGGCATCCGGCAGAGCGACACACATCTGTGCTTAAAAACGTTTTTGTCCCACGGTAACAGCGGCGGACCAGTGATAAATAAGGCTGGCGAAGTTATTGGGATCGCTGTCGCTGGTGGTAGTTCCGTTGACGGCGATGCAGAAAAGCATATTTCTAAATTCGCTTATGCGATTCCTTCAAACGCTGTCCCGTCCTTGCTTGAGAAAGCAGGGGCAGAGGAGGATTTTGAAACTTGGCGGGAACGTCCCCGAATCCGTGCCTATGCCGAAGCATCTCTGGGATACCTGAAGCAAGGCACAGGCGAATACAAAGCGGCGATAAAACACTATACGGATGCGCTGCAAGACAACCCTGATTTAGCAGAAGTCTATCACAATCGTGGGACGCTAAAAAATGCCCTCGGGCAACACGAAAACGCCATCGCTGACTGGAATGCTGCCCTGAAATGCAACCCAGACATGGCAGAAGCATACTTCAACCGGGGTGCTGCGAAGAACAGTTTAGGAGACTTTGAAGGCGGTGTCGTTGACTGTAGCACCGCTATTGATCTCCAACCGGATGCGACCCCTGCCTATTACAATCGTGCCTTAGCCCGAATGGAGCTCAAGCAGTATACGGCGGCGATTGCAGACTACGACAAAGCCCTCGAACTTTCGCTGAGTAGGGCAGACTCGTATGGGGCGTACCATAATCGCGCCTTAGGGAAGTATCTCATGGGATTAGAGGAAGCGGCGCTGGGGCATGAAGCGGAAGCTGTTCGGCTCTATTACGCGGCGATCCCTGACTATACACAAGCCATCAAGGTTGCCCCGAACCGTGAACTCGCCAGCAAAAACTATAACAACCGCGGCTACGCGAAGTATCTCATCGCCGAATATGAATCTGCGGACGGAAATATGGCGGAAGCTCGAGCACTCTATGAAAAGGCGATGGACGACAGTGAGGAAGCGATCAAGTGTAATCGGAAAAATGCCTATGCCTATTGCACGCGCGCGGTTGTACGGATCGCCTTTGACGCACACGAGGCAGCAATAGACGACTTTGATGAAGCTATTAAACTTGATCCGGGGTTCGCGCATGCCTATCACCAGCGAGGGCTCGCAAAGCAGGCGATCGGACAGCAACGAGAAGCAGAAGCAGACTTTCAGAAAGCGAAGCAGTTAGATCCAGATATAGAAAAAAAATAAGTTGGAAAAGGGAGAGGTAGGATGGATTGGAAAGAGGCGTTGTCAGAAATCGTAACGCAACCTGGTTCACACGTCCGGTTTGGAGAGCCGCTCTCAAAACATACTCATTTTGGCATCGGTGGTGAAGCGACGGCTTATATTGAGGTTAGCGCGGTATCCGAGTTGGCGGCATTGGCACGTTTCCACAAGCAGTGGGATATCCCGGTTGCTATTATCGGTCGCGGGACGAATCTGTTAGTGAGTGATACGGGCTTCAAAGGTATCAGTATCAGGTTAGTCGGTGCGTTAGCGAACCTGGAGGTGGAAGGGAATGTTGTCTCCGTTGGTGCCGGACTCTCACTGCCGAAGCTCTCAAAAACGATGTCAAGACACGGCTTGAGCGGCGTGGAATTCGCGTTGGGTATCCCTGGATCCGTTGGCGGCGCGCTGATTATGAACGCTGGCGCATGGGGGAGCAGCTTCGGGGATGTCGTTAGAAACGTTACAGTCATGGATGATACGGGTAAACTGATGACTTTGACGCACGACGCAGCGCGTTTTGAATACCGACACAGCGGTTTGGATGTCTATTTCTGTGTTACAGGTGCGACGCTGGAACTTGAACCCGGAGACGCTGACGCTATCACGTCGCGGATGCAGGCGTTCTACAAGCAGAAAGTTGAGACACAACCGTTTGCCGAAGAGAATGCGGGGTGTATGTTCAAGAACCCACCCGGCGATTCCGCTGGACGACTGATAGACATCAGTGGATTGAAAGGCTATCGCATCGGTGGTGCAGAGGTGTCTACGGTGCACGGGAACTTTATTCTCAATATCGATAATGCGACCGCCGAAGATGTGCTGAAGTTGGTTGCGTATATCCAAGATCAGGTCCGCGAAAAGACGGGGATATCCCTACAGACAGAGGTAAAACGGTTAGGATTCGATTAGAGACACTTCCTTCATCAGGCGAAATAGCGATGAAAATTTTACTTCGCTGGCTATCTATCACATTGTATCTCTATGTTTTAGGCGGGGTCTTAGGCGGGCATTTTGCTATTGCCCAAAACGGTTATGAACTCGGAGAAGCGGCACTCCAACAGGAAAATTACGAGGAAGCCATCCGGCACTTTACGAGTGCTGAAGGGAATGGCAAAACTTTTGCTCGTTTGGGGTACGCCTATTCGCAACTCGGTCGCTACAGGGAAGCGACTCGCGCCTATCAGGACGCGCTGCGCCTTAATAGAGATGAGAAACACAACGCTGACACCGAGATCGCAATCTCACAAGCGTTGTTGGGGTTGGGGTATATCGCTTACCGACAAGGTAGGTTTGACGAAGCGATCGGATTCTATACCGAAGTGGTAAAGCGAGGCGCGGCGGGGGGCGCTGAGGCGTATCATAACCTTGGCAGCATCTATGCCGGGCGTGGGGAAATTGAGAAAGCCGTCACCGCTCAACAGCAAGCCATTGCAGAAAACCCGAATTTTGCCGACGCTTACTATCAGCTGGGTGTGCTTTATAGCCGTAAACAGGATTGGCAAGCGGCGATTGATGCGTATCAAAAAGCTGTTGCGCTAACGCCGACGATGCCGAAGGCATACTATCAACTTTCCCGATGCTACCGACAAACAGGCGATATACCGGAAGCCGAAAAATCGATGCAGCGGTTTCGCGTTTTAAAAGCAGTAGATACGGAGATTCAGAAACACGTTGAGGCGGTTTTCGTTGCTGATACTGATGAGAAAGCCGAAGCATTGTTTACACTCGCGAATATCTATCTCAAACACGAAAGATATGATGCGGCTATGGAAACGTTTAATCGGATCGGGAAGTACAGCACATCGGATGCGGACACAGCACAGGTATCCGCAGGGCTCGCCAGAATCGCAGCGGATCAAGGAGACCTGACACAAGCGATCGGACACTATGAACGTGCCGTTGCACTCGGTTTAGAGACAGCGGAAGTCTACCACAACCTCGGTATCGCCTATATGCGAAACCGAGATGGACAGAACGCTTTAAAACAGTTCCACCGTGCACTTGAGATTGACGCTAATTTACCAGCAACTTTGACGTTGCTCGGTACACTCTACACTGCAAACGGTGAGTTTGACGCGGCAGCGTCACATTACGAACGCGCCATTGCACTTGCTCCAAAAGATGCAGTGGCGTACCACGGTCTCGCCTATCTGTATGGTCAACATGATCGGAATTTGTCAAAAGGGGTTGAATTGGCACGCCAAGCGACGGAACTGTCTCCGGATTCGGCTCCGTATTACAATACCTTATCGTGGCTGTGCTACAAAGTCGGGAAATACAACGCGGCAGAGGCGGCTATTTTAGAGGCGATTGAACTTGCACCTGATAACCCCCTCTACCGCGACGGATTGAAAGAGATCCGCGAAGGAGAAAAATAGAAAACAGGCGAAGTTAGATACCTCGCCTGTGAAAGATGCTTATTCGATAACGACTGACAGCCGAACGCAAAAATTACCTATAAACCTAGAAGAAACACCCTATCGAAAACTCTTGAGTTTGCCCCATGTTGTTGCCAGTTTATTTTCGGGTTCCACTGCCAACAAGCCTGTTGCGTTTTCAAGGCCATCTTCCATGATTTCTTTAATATCGTTCTGTTCAAGTGCGACGTTGAAGAGAGCGACCTCATCAAGCAAGCCTTCGCACTGGTGTCCACCGTTCGATCCGTCCCCGATGCGCATTCGACCTGGATCGGCATCAAGACTCGGTTTCGCGTAAGGTTGTTTGCCGACCTCCTCGCCATCGGTGTAGATAACCAATCCAGCATCCTCACCGATAACGCATGCAAGGTGGTGCCATCCGTCACCTGTGACGACGGGGCCTCCAACTGGGCCCGCCCAGGCACCCGGGGCACCTTTGGTAATACTATAGTGACCATCAGAATTAAAGAGACATTTTTTGTATTTTGTAATAGACTGTGTCTATTATGACATATTCAACAGATTTACGCAAACGCGTTTTAGATTTTATTGAAAAAGGCGGTAAAAAAGCTGAAGCCTCCCGCCG
>JAJDTJ010000151.1 GCA_022827225.1 Candidatus Poribacteria bacterium
CAAAATAGATAGCAGCAAACAAGTCGTTCTTCAAGCGAAACCAGAAGACTACAAGATACTAAGACGACTCAACTTCAAATATAAAACCGCCACGACATCCCCGCGCTAAAGCACGGGGTTTTGTAGCGGAAGAGGTGATAATGGATTGTATCTTTTGTGCGATTGTTGCTGGTGAGATTCCGGCATTTAAAGTGTATGAAGATGAACACGTCTTCGCGTTTATGGATATTGCCCCTGCGAACCCGGGGCATACCCTCGTGATACCGAAGCAACATTATAGAAATATCTTTGATATGCCGACAGAGATCGGCAGTAAAATTATGCAAACGGCGATTCTGCTGGCAAATGCGATCCGAACTGCATTGAAACCGGATGGGCTTAACCTTTTCCAGTCGAATGAAGCCGCGGGCTTTCAGACCGTTTTCCATTTCCATCTCCACCTGATTCCGCGATGGGAAGATGATCCGCTTCGGTTACCGTGGCGACCGAGTGAAGGTGATATGGAGGAAATCGGGAATGTTGCAGCAAAAATTCGGGAGGCTCTGTAGGAAATGAACATCTTGATTACTTCCGCTGGTTCCGAACTGGCGCGCAACTTAGCAGACGCATTGGCGCAAGAACATACGCTCCGATTAACGGAGTTGTATCCGGTTGAGGATGTTGAGAGCGCGTTTGTGCAAAGCGAACTCGGACACGACGAGTCCACCAACGAATTAGTGCGCGGCATGGATACGATTATCCATATCGCTGAAACACCGTCTCATCTTCTCGCTGAAGCCGAGCAACCGGAGAATTACGCGATTGACTACCAGACGCGTTGTACCTATAACCTCTTGATGGCAGCAGTTGCCGAAGGTGTGAAGCACTTCGTTTATGCAAGCACGCTCCGCCTTTTCGAGCAACACGGTGAAGATTGGACAGTCACAGAGAGTTGGCGACCGCGTCCGTCGGTCGATAGTTTTGTGCTTTCAAAGCATCTCGGCGAGTTCACATGCAGAGAATTCGGGCGTGAAGGTAAAATCGACGTGACGTGCCTCCGTCTCGGCACCCTCATCACTTCTGATGCTGCAGAGACAGCCGACTATGATTCGATGTGGCTTGAGATGAACGATGCAGTCGCTGCTTTCCGATGTACACTTGAATCCTCGTCGTTATGGCGGATCTTTCATATCCAGTCAGAGTTTCCGGGTTCCCGTTTTTCGATCGGGAAAGCCAAGGGACATCTGAAATTCGAGCCGAAATTCGTGCCAGCACAAGCAGAGGAGGCATAACCATGAAGGTACTCATTTTAGGTGGTAACGGTTATCTTGGACCGCATGTCGTCAAGGCGTTAGAACCTTACTACACGCTTCGCGTTACGGACATCAACGATATTGAGACGAAGCATGAATCGATGCACATTGATGTCGGTTCGTTGGATCAGGTGATGCGTGCCGCTGAAGGAATGGACGCAATCCTCAACTGTTCTGTGCTGCGACACGATAGACAGTTGGCTTTCGATGTCAGCACCCGCGGGTGTTATAATACGATGCGTGCCGCTGTCGAACACGGTATCCGGCGCGTCATCAACACAGGACCGCATTTCACGATTCAGGGTGATAGTTATACCACTTATGATTATGAGATTAACCCGGATGTCCCGCCGCATACAAGTACTGGACTCTATCCATTGACGAAGGGATTAGGGCAGGAAATCTGTAAAATCTTTACCGAGCATTACGATATTTACGTTCTCTGTTATTTATTTCTCAGTTTCCGAGAGCACGAAGACCAAGCGGAAGGTACGGATCTCAACCCGTTTTCTGTCAGTTGGCGGGATGCAGGTGAGGCGTTCCGACTGGGTTTGGAGATTGATCTGGAAGAACTCCCGTCGCGCTGTGAGATTTTCAATATCTTCGCGGATCTGCCGCATCAGCAGTTCTCGAATGTCAAGACGAAACGGATTTTAGGCTTTAACCCACAAGATAACTTTGAACGGATGTGGCATAAGAACGGATGAATTAAGGTGGCATCTTACCTTATAGGAGGTGTAGTGATGGCAGGCATTGAAAATCCAATACAGCTAAAGGTTGAACATTTGTTGAATAGTGTCAGGCAGTTATCGCCTGTGGAATTAGATGAGTTCACGCGGAGGTTTGCGGAATGGCAGCGACAGCAAGAGGTCGTGGTGGGCGAAGATGTGGACCCTGACGCATCGGATGCAGAAGTGATAGCGTTTATAAGGAAAAATTCGCAATTGCCTGAAAAAGCATATCGGCGTTATTGGCAATTACGACTCAAGCGTGAAGATGAAACTTTAAGCGATGACGAGCAGCAGGCGTATGAAAAACTGCTCGGAAAATTAGAGATTATGAATGTCAAACGTCTTGAAGCCTTAGGGATCTTAGTGCAACGTTGGGGAAAACCTGTAAGAGAAATTATGGGAGAGTTAGGAGTATTCGTATCTCATTTTGATGAACCGGAATTCCCTGAGGAATCTGTGCAAAAAGGTCACTCTGAGAGACCACAATGAGGAGAAGAATAGAAAACAGTGCCTTCTGAACGTATTTCTACAACCTTACGCCGCCGTGTTCAAGAGCGTGCCAAGGGACTTTGCGAATACTGCCGAACCCCTGATAATTTTGCCACTTCTTCTTTTCACTGTGATCATATCATCCCTCAAAGTACTGGGGGCGAAAGTATGCTGGATAATTTGGCGTGGGCCTGCCCGCGATGCAACAATCATAAACACGCCAAAACGCATGCACACGATCCGCAAACAGGACGAAGAGTCTCACTTTTCAACCCTCGCCTCAAGCAATGGCATCGCCATTTTCGGTGGAGTGATGACCTTCTATCTATTATTGGACGCACGCAAATGGGCAGAGCGACAATTGGGGCTTTGAATATGAATCTTCCTCAGCAGATAAACCTACGAGAGCGTTGCTAAGCTTCGGAGAACATCCGGCAGAAAAGGGCTGAATAATAGTTATGCAGATTCAACTCCTTGCACATCGCGGCGGTATGGGACGCGCACCAGAAAATACGCTTGCCTCCTTCAGACAGGCGTTGACGGACGGTGCCGATGGATATGAGTTTGATGTCTGTCTCACCCAAGATAAGCAACCGGTGCTAATCCACATCGACTTCAACAAAACCGATATACGGAAAGCCACAGGATGCACAACGCCGCTCAGCGCGCTGAAATGGAAAGATGTACAGCAATTAAGAGTGGGTAACTCGGATGAACCGGTGGCACACCTCGATGATGCCCTCCGATTTGCACGTGAGAACCGGATGCCGTGTTTCATTGAACCGAAATCAGACACACCGGAACTGCTACCTATCATTATCCAACGGGTGCGTCATTTCGAGGTTGTCCATCTCACCAGTATTCTTACCTTTTATTTTCGGAGACATCTACTCGTTGAGGCAAAACGTTTAGAGCCAAAATTACGGACGAGTGCGATTCTCATCAATCCAATGGCGAATTTCCTCAAAGCAGCGACCGCTATTGATGCGAACCGCATGATCTTAGGGTGGAGTCGGATTAACCACTTCAGACTTTATAATGCTTTTACACGGGCTGTTACGCGCAAGGTCGAGAAACTACGAGCAAATGGGATTGTTGTAGAAGCAGGGTTCATCCGGACAGCAAAGGATGTTGCTTGGGCGGTCTCACCTCAGAAATCGGGTGGTGTTGACGGTCTCTGGGTAGATGATGTGCCTTATATCAGACGTTGTCTCCAGGAGATTTAACCGTATCCTACAGAAAATACGAAATTTATGCATATCACTGTTTGTAACCCGTTGTTAAGAACGCCTCTCTCCCTTATCGTTGACGATTCCTGTCCAGTTATCAATCTTACCTACTACTGGATACAGCAACGACACGCTTGGAAAGCACGCCATCAGCCCGGTGTGCCACCTGACCGATGGGAAGGAGATGCCGCGCAATTCAAGAAAGTTCCACCAACAATCCCGGCAGATTTCGCCGCGGAATGGGCAGAATGGTGTTGGGAAAACGGTGTGAAAGGTAAATTCAGTCTGATTCCGTATCCTGCAGGAATGGGACGCGTTGATGAGGGGTTTCCCGATTTTCCAACAGTAGAATATCAGGCATGGCTGCGCGTTTACCGTGAACTTATCTGGCCCAGCTTCGATTTGACCCCCGAAATGCTTACCCATACGGCTGTCGTTGATCTGGAAACGTTCACGCTCACCGAGGCATGGGAACAGGTAGAATGGGTGGACCCACCTATTGATGATAGACTTACAGACTACATCATCACGGCGATGGAAATCCTTGATAATGTGGGTATTCCGTGTGAGGGCGTGACCAGTCCCGGTGCCTTCGGAAAACGCCAAGAGGCGGCATACGCGAAAGCCGTTCTGACTGCCTCTCAACATGTCAATAACAACCCGCGTCCGTTCTACTTCCTCTGGTTGAAACATGATGAACTACCGGATGTACCTATCTGGTATGCTAAAAAAGAGAAGGGGGTCGCAATTGCAAGTATCGTCTCGTGTGCTGGCGATTGGTTCGGCGGATGGACAGGCTACGATTTAGGCGATGCTGACCGTTTTATCACTGAGGATTTGCAAGCGGGTCGCTTGCCGCCGATCCTCGAAAAAGAGCTTCCGTGTGTCCTTGTCGGACATTGGCCCGGCTTCTATTTTAACGGTGAAAAGTGCGGGTTCGATATATTGAAGACCGTCAAGGCACGGCTCAACGCTTATGATCCGGATGGCACAAAAACGCTCTGGATGAAAACCTCGGAAATCGGGCACTACTGGATGGCACGTGAACTCACAGATATTACGGTGTTTCGGGTAGGTGCGGTTTCTAACCGCACCCAGCAGATTAACCTTTCTACTCAATTCCCGACAGCGAACTTCACTTTGGCTATTGATGCGCCGATACGCCACATTCAAGTCAATGGATGGGACTTGCGTGAAGTGCGTTCCCGACGCGATTTTCAGAGCAATACATTTCTCTGTGAGGGTAAACAAACCTTCGTCGCCTTCGATCTGGAAATTGGTGAGACAGAGTTGACGCTCACGGTATGAGGATACGTCCGCCACTTGCAATAACAGTCGCCCCTGTCATATAACTCGATTCTTCACTCAGAAGAAAGGCTATCACATCTGCCATCTCTTCGGGTTCACCGAATCTACCGAGCGGAGTTGTTGCACGCAGCTGCTCTGCCATCTCTGTTGAAACTTCACCTAACATATCCGTCGCAATCGCACCCGGGGCAACCGAGTTGATGCGAATATTATGCTGTGCGAGCGGTCCACAACACGATTTCGTCAGCGAGATAATCCCTGCTTTCGCTGCCGCATAAGGCAGTTGATTCGGACGGACTGCCAACGCAGCAATCGACGACACATTGACGATACGTCCGAATTGCTTTTCAATCATCCCCGGTTTGACTGCCCACAACACGTTGAAGGGACCCGTCAAGTTAATCGCGACAATCTGATCCCAATGTTCAGGTGTGAGTTCGTCAAACGTCATATCACCGACATCACCTGCGTTGTTCACGAGCAGTTCAATCGTGCCGAGTTCTTTAGTGACCTCTCCAACCATTCTGTTGACGGCATCTCTATCGGCAATGTCGGCTTGTACAGGTATCGCTTCCTGCCCCAAATCACGAATTTCTTCGCAGACTGCTTCCGCTTTATCCATCGCGCGGGAATAGTGGACAGCGACGGTTGCACCTTCACCCGCAAGTTTCAGCGCAGTTGCCTTCCCGATGCCGCGGCTCCCACCAGTTACCAATGCTACTCTTCCCTGAAATTTCATTAAAGTTGACTAACCTCCCGACTATACGGTTTTGATCTGAGAAGAGATCGAACCTTTTTCTTTTTAGTTTCTTTGTATCTATTGTCTGCTGACAAATATAGCATAAAACAGGGGCAACGTCAACATTGTAGTATCGTAGTATCGTGGTCCGTCCTTTAGCTCCCATTTTTTTGCACGATTTCGCCTCAAAAATTAGGTCTTTAAAGTGCAGTTAGGTGATGGTTTTAAATTTCTGTCCCATTGAATTTACGAGGTTGTTGAGAAGATGAGTTCCATTTATGTAGAAGTTTTTGAGTTGTGGGCACAGGGACTGACAGAAGCTGAATCAGCAGCTGTGCTAAAGATTTTGCCAAACACCGTAAAGTCTCGGCGGAACAAGATACGAAAAGTCGTCCGTGAACGTCTCGGTGTGTCGCTTCCGCCAAAAAAGCGGAAATGAACCCGCAACCCAATCGGTTGATTGTTTGTTTACTTTGTAAACATAATATGTGTAAGTCAAATGCTGAAGTGCCAACGGTTATTTATAGTGACCATCAGAATTAAAGAGACATTTTTTGTATTTTGTAATAGACTGTGTCTATTATGGCATATTCAACAGATTTACGCAAACGCGTTTTAGATTTTATTGAAAAAGGCGGTAAAAAAGCTGAAGCCTCCCGCCG
>JAJDTJ010000089.1 GCA_022827225.1 Candidatus Poribacteria bacterium
ACAGAAGACTGAACAGGCTAACAGCCTATTCTACAGAAGACTGAACAGGCTAACAGCCTATTCTACAGAAGACTGAACAGGCTAACAGCCTATTCTACAGAAGACTGAACAGGCTAACAGCCTATTCTACAGAAGAATATAGAAATTACGCGACAGCAACGACAGCAATCTTCCATCGGTCTGCCTGCTGGATAAGTATTTCGGGGTCCATAACAAAGGTGCGCCGCGCTTCTACCGCCAATACACCGGCTTTAACTTCATGCAATGCCGATAGCGTTTGTTGTCCTACCGTCGGTACATCAACCCGAAAGTCGTGATTCGCAGCAGCGGCTTTTGCAACAACGGCTCCCTGACTTCCAAGGTTCCCACCGCGCCGAATCGTCGCATCTGTTCCCTCAATCGCTTCGATCGCAAGCACAATCTGATTTTTGACAACGACAGTCTGTCCGATCTCCATATCTGCAATCTGGCGCGCGGTGGTGATACCGAGTTCAATGTCTTTCCATTGACTTTTGGTCGGGTGTCGCTGCGTTAGGACCCCAGGATGGGGGAGTAGGTCTTGGAGATACCAATCTTGCGGGAGGATCGTGAGTCCAGTGGATTCGAGGTAGTTGAGGGCTGCCTTGACAATTGCAGCCGGTTTTTCACGTCGGTTTTGAACTAAAATTTTAATGGTGGTCGTATCAATGTGGAATGGACGGAGTAGGATATTTTTTTCGACTTTACCGATAATTACAACTTCTTCTACACCGGAATCAAGCAGTGTCCGAGCAATTTTTTGAATTTGTCCAACGCCATAGGTATGTACTTCGGGTGCGACACCGGCAAAACGTTCTGCCTCAGATTTTGTAATTTGGATAACAACAGGTTCGCGATTATGAGCGACAACGGCACGTGCCAACAACACCGGCAGCTCACCTGCCCCAGCAATAATACCTAATTTTTCCATGTTTTGTAAATTAAAAATATCTCAACCATTCAGGGTACGGTTGGGTTGGCTGAATCCGATACCGCGTTTAGAGGTTACAATGAATTCGAGGAGATATTCAACTTCAGCCGTCATTTCGAGTTCTTCCCTGACTCTGGCGACGGCATGTTTGAGCGGTAAACCTGAACGAAACAGAATGCGGAACGCTCTCTTTAACGCCGCAAGTGCTTCTGGATTCAACTGCGACAAAGGGTTGATCCGAGATGTTCGGATACCGATACGATTAAGGTCTCGAACCCGCGCCGGTTGGCCCGCCGATAACGCAAAGGGTGGGATATCTTGGACGATCTTTGAGAAACCGCCAGCCATCGCCATTTTGCCGACACGCACGTATTGATGGAGTGCAGCATGTGCCCCCAATCGGACATCATCTTCAATCACAACATGGCCGGCAAGCGAAACGAAGTTCGCCATGATGGTTCTATTACCGACGATGCTATCATGGGCAATATTAACCCAATTCATCAGCAGGTTGTTGTCCCCTACGATGGTTGAACCTTCTTCAAATGTCGATCTTGAGATAGAAACATACTCTCGTAAAATATTACGATTGCCGATTTTTACATAACTCCGCCAACCACCGTATTTCAAGTCTTTAGATTCGTTACCGATGGTTGCCCCGAAGAAAATCTTACATTCTTCACCGATGATTGTCCATTTCTCGATTTGAACATGTGGACCTATCACAGTACCTCGACCGACATGAACGTCTTCGGCGATGAGGCTATAAGGTCCAACCTTGACATCCTCTTCCAGTGTGGCTTTTGGAGAGATAATAGCTGTCGGATGAATATTCGTTTCTAACATAGATGTTCCTCTTTAATGGCTATCGGCAGTCGGTTAAAACTCCGTTTAACGGATAACCTCGCTGTGGAATACACCAAGTGATGATAGATTGTCCCAGGAGATATCTTAACCAATAGCCGATTGCTGACGACTGATAGCCAATTCAGACAGATGCCAATACGATTGACAGTTCCGCTTCTGTGGCGAGTGCGTCGCCAACATAAACACGGCCCTCAATACGTGCGATCCTACTCCGCAGCTGTGCGACCTCTATTTCTAATCGAAGTTGATCCCCAGGGACGACAGCGCGTCGGAAAGTCGCTTTGCTTATCGAACGGAAATAACCGAGTTCTCCCTCTTTACCGATATCCCGAAGGACAAGCCAAGCGGCAAGTTGCGCCAATGCCTCAATCTGTAGAACACCTGGCATGACTGGACGCGTCGGAAAATGCCCCTCAAAAATGGGTTCGTTGTAGGTTACGTTCTTGATACCGACTGCCCGCTTCTTACTCTCATATTCAATAACTCTATCCACCATGCACATCGGATGCCTGTGTGGTAACACTTCATAGATGTCCATGACTTCAATAGGTTCTTGGACAAGCGGGCGTTCGAAGTGTCCGGCTTCAGCGAGTGCTTGTACAAACTCGGCGTGGAAGGTATGCCCGGTCCGCATCGCAATAACATGTGCTTTGGGTAGATGTCCAGCTAGGTAGAGATCGCCGATCAAATCCAAGGTTTTGTGTCGGACAAATTCATCATCAAATCGGAGCGGCATGCTTGGTTCACCTGCAGCATTGATAACAAGAACGTTATCGTAATTCGCACCTTTGCCGATACCGAGAGCCTGCAGTGCTTCGATCTCATTCTCGAAACAGAAACTTCGCGCGGGTGCGATGTCGTTAGCATACAATTCCGGCGTTATTTTCAATGTCACTATTTGCGGTGTCGTTTGTGGATGGGCGTAAACGAACGTCACCTCTAAAGCATCAGCAGGCAATAGAACGAGTTGTCTATCTCCTGATGAGAGCGAAAACGGTTCGGTTACCTCAATGACGTGTCGCGGTGTGTCTTGTGAGACAAGACCTACCCTTTGGATATTTTCGACATACGGGAGCGCGCTCCCATCGAGTCCAGGGGGTTCCGGAGCATCTAATTCTACTATCGCGTTATCGACCCCGAGTCCGCCCAAAGCCGAAAGGATATGTTCGACGCTATTAACTGTTACCTCGCCGCTGCGTAAACTGGTACAGCGTGGTAAAATGTCCGCCCAGTTCTCGTGAGAAACTTTCACCTCGGGGCTGCCATCTATATCTACACGCCGAAAGACGATACCCAAATCTTCAGGGGCTGGTTTCAAAGTTAATGTCACAGGGTGTCCTAACATTAACCCGGTTCCAGTCATTATTATCTCGTTTTGAATTGTTTGCTGTGAATCTGCCTTTGCCATTCGTTTTTTAAATTTTCCTTGCGGTTAATTAGAGGATTTACTGTTTCAACTCTCTTATAGTAGATCCCGTAATTATTTGCACACACGGTAACTCGTAGGGGCTGGGTAACCCAGCCCCTACGAAGGGGCGAAGTGTAATATATTTTCTGATTTTACTATAAACCTCTTCCACTACGTTTCAGAAAGATCGCGAGCACAGCTCGCTCCTACAGAGGAGGCTATACATAGATATAAAGTGAATATGTAAAACTAAATGCTCCTGTTAGCGCCAGAGACCTCTCTTTTCCCAAAAACCGGCTCCTATTTTGAGGCACGCCGGATCTGTCGGATCATCCTATTATGTTCCGAAAGCGTCTTTGAAAAGTGGTGTTTTCCCTCACCTATCGCTACGAAATAGAAATAGGCTGTTTCTTCGGGACGCAGTGCCGCTCTGATTGAATCAATGCCTGGATTGGCAATAGGGCCCGGCGGTAGTCCCCGATGTCTGTATGTATTATAAGGTGAGTCAACCTTCAAATCCGTTTTCGTTAGAAGCCGTTTTGGGTTCCCCAAAGCGTAGAGAACCGTTGGATCTGCTTGGAGTCGCCATTTTTTCTTTAGTCGATTATGGAAAACACTTGCAATCCGAGGACGTTCCGATTTAACTTGTGCCTCTTTCTCTATCACGGACGCAAGCGTCACGACCTCGTGCTGTGTCAACCCTAAATTTCGCGCCTCCGCGTCAAATATTTCTGTCCAACGCTGTCTAAACTCTTTGAGCATCATCTCAACTGTCTGCTCAGCCGTTGTTCCTTTCGCAAACTTGTAGGTATTCGGGAATAGATACCCCTCTACAGATTTATCTTCAAGTCCAAACTGCTTTAACAGGTGCTCCGCTCGCGCGGCTTCCCGAAACGCCTCAGCCGTGCCGTATCCTGTCGTTTCCCAAAGTTCAGCGATATCGGACACCGTTAAACCCTCTGGAACTGTCCAACTAACTAAGTTAACCTGTCCTTTTTCAAATTCATCAACGATGTGCCACAATGCCATGTTCCGTTGCAACGTATAAGTTCCCGCACGCAAGCGTTTACCGGTGCCTCTCTGTTTAACAATCAGACGGAAAGCATATTCACTCCGAATCAAGTTTTCCTTGACGAGCTGCTTCGCTATTGTCTGCGAAGTGCTGCCAACTGGCACCTCGAAATTAACGACCTCTTGCGAAGAAGTTGGCGAAGAAGTTGGCGGTAATATCAGGAACACCGCAACCGATAAGGCAATAAGAGAGAGCACGCCAATACCACAGAATACCGAGAGACTTATTTTAATAACTCGCCTTTTCTTTGTTGACCTCATACGTTTTAATCGTGGTTAATTGATTTCGTTTCCTCGTTCTGGTTCAAATAGTCAGTGAGAATGATAACGGCTGCGACCTCGTCAATGAGTTCTTTTTGTTTTTCCGCGTCTTTGTTAAGAGCCCTTAAAACCTCTTCTGCCTCAGCGGTTGTAAAACGTTCGTCCTGAAATTCGATTGGGATATCAATGACTTGTGCCAAACGTTTCGCGAACCTCTGAATTTTTTCTGCTTGTGGACCGATAGAACCGTCCAATGAAATCGGTAATCCGATAACAACGCGTTCTACTTTATGGATAGAGACGAGATCTGAAATAGCAATCAGGTCAACTTTCCTATTTTTTCGGGTGAGCGTACACAGCGGATGCGCTGCAACACCGAGTTCATCGCTGAGTGCAACCCCGATTCTTATATCGCCGATGTCCAATCCGAGTAAAACTTCCATAACGGCTCCCTTGTTTTTCTAAGTTTTGCGATTCACTTTAAAATTTTACACGAAAAGTTGCGTGGAGTCAAGGAAAATCTCATAAAGGCAAAATTCCAGATAGGTGCTTGATAAATAACGCCAACCTATGCTATAATTTCAACGAAATTAAACAAAGGAAGTATCAAACGGTGCAGTTACCTATTGCGTTTGAAGAAGATAACCAAAACGCGAACCATTATCTCTATTATGGCGATAACCTCTCAATTCTTCAGCAGTATATTGACGATGAGAGTGTCAATCTGATTTACATTGATCCACCGTTTAACACCGGAAAACTTCAGAAACGCACAGAGATTGAGGTCGAACAGGATACCGCGGGGGACCGGGTTGGCTTCAAAGGTAAGACGTACCGAACCCATAAAGGCAAAACCACACACTACACCGACAAGTTTGAGAGTTCGGATGCCTACTTGCAATTTTTGCGTCCCCGTTTTGAAGAGGCGTATCGAGTACTCCATCCACACGGCAGCTTCTTCCTTCATGTTGATTATCGGGAGGTACATTATTGTAAGGTAATACTTGATGAGATTTTTGGGCGAGAGTCGTTTATGAACGAGATTATCTGGTCTTACGATTTTGGAGGGAGATCGAAAACACGGTGGCCCGCAAAGCACGATAATATTTTATGGTACGCTAAAACACCAAAGCACTATACCTTCAACTTTGATGAGATGGATAGGATACCGTACATGGCACCCAGTTTAGTCGGTAAAGAGAAAGCAGCGCGAGGCAAAACACCAACCGATGTCTGGTGGCATACCATCGTCAGCACCAACGGGAGCGAAAAGACAGGTTATCCCACACAGAAGCCGCTCGGGATTCTTAATCGCATCGTCAAGGTCCACTCATCACCTGGGGATACGCTTTTAGATTTTTTTGCCGGCAGCGGCACATTTGGTGAAGCTGCTGCACTACACGACCGCTCCTCGATTTTAGTTGACAACAATATTCCAGCAATCAAATGTATCATGCATAGGTTAGCACTTTACGACATCGAGCTCGTTAATGCTGATTACACAGCACTACAGACACATGAAATGGGATAGAGATATGTGCTCATAAATTTCACATAAGAATAACTGCATTTTTGGACTATCTTTTATTGGGGTAGACGTTTCTAATAGATAAGGGAAAATGGCCCGCTTATTTTTTATGGAACGGTTCGTCAGATAGACAAGGGAGGGATATACAATGAAAGGAATTAAAGAAATTTCGGAACAGATTCGAGAAGGGATAACCCGATTTATAGAAGCAGTAGACGACACCGAATCCGCGCTTGATAAAACTATCGTCGATATGAAGGAGCGGCTCGCTGAGGCAAAAGATCTCGTCGCTACAGCAATCGCAGAGGAACAGAGACTTAAACGCGCCTATCAAGAGGCTATGGATGCCGCTGAAATCTGCCGTAAAAAAGCACACGCTGCTTCTCAATCGGAGGACCTTGAGTTTGCAAGGGACGCACGCCAACGCCAGCAACAACATCTATTACGCGCAGACGACTATAAACGTCAGATGAATACCCAAGAGGCAGTTGTCGACCGTCTCAAAACTGAGATCCACGACTTTTATCACCGGTTCCGAGATGCAGTGAAACGCGCGGAGACCCTCTGTTATCATCAGAGACAGACAGAAACGCGCGCAAAACTCTATAAATTGCTGTCCGATGAGGTAGACAACGACGTGTCTAAAGCCTTTGAACAAGCGGAACAGAAATTAAAAGCGACAGAAGCCGAAGCGGAGGTTTGGGAGCGAAAGCGTCTGCACACTACGACCGAAGCAGAAACGACAGAAGACGCTACTAACTTGGACCAAGCACTCACGAAACTTAAAGAAGAGGTCCTGGGCAGTCGTGATTAACCTCTTAGAGTTGACAAAATACTTTGGTAAGTTATGTGCCGTTGATGCGCTCACGTTGCAAGTAGAGGCAGGTGAGATATTCGGGTTTCTTGGACCCAATGGTGCAGGAAAGACAACAACTATCAATATGCTCACAGGCTTGCTCCGTCCGACATCTGGCACAGCAACCCTCGCCGGATACGACATTCAGAAACAAGGGCTCCAAGCAAAGGCGATTCTTGGGCTGATGCCGGATACCCCGCAGCTCTATGAAGCGTTGACGGGTAGGCAGTTTGTCCGTATGATCGCCGATCTATATGAGGTACCACCGAAACAAGCCGAAAATGAGATGGATAGCCTACTTGTACAACTTGAGCTTAACGATGCCGCGGATGATCAGATTAAAGGATATTCCTACGGTATGCAGAAGAAGATATTGCTTATCTCACTCCTCGTGCATCACCCGAAGATACTCTTCCTTGATGAACCTACCAGCGGTCTGGACCCGAGAAGTGCGCGTACCGTCCGCGAGATCTTGCGTCAACGTTGTGAACACGGATGTACGGTCTTCATGACAACACATATCCTCGAAATCGCGGAACGGATATGCGACCGCGTCGGTATTATTAGTAAGGGACGACTTATCGCTGTCGGGACGATAGCGGAACTACAGCAGAGAAAGCGCGAAACCCATGCAGACCCTACCAGCGATAACCCGCAGCAGACCGAAACGTTGGAGGATATTTTCCTGGATCTAACGGCGGATGCCTAAAACTCAGCAATTCGCTACGAACCAGTCTTGCTGATAGGCGAAAGCCGAAGCCATCTCTCATGTTAAAAAATATCCGGATCCTATTAAGAGCCGATTATCAAGGGTGGGTGAATAACCTTAAACACAGCGGAGAGACGTGGCGGAAAGGTGCTTTAAAGGGTGTCGCTTACCTCGTTCTCATCATCGCTCTGGCGGTGTTAGGCAACTCCCTTTTCAGCCATTTGCGTCTCACCGAAGCAGAACCGACGCTTCTATTAGGTGTAATCAATGGGTTCATAGCATTTGGCGTTATTGTCGTCGCAAAGGAGTTAATGGAAGGTTCACTGAAGATTCTATATGAGGCACCAGACACTGCACGCTTACACGCTACACCGATGCGTTCGGTGGCGATTTTCGGATATAAGTTCCTCCACCTCACCATCACACGTTTTCTGAGTATTCTCTGTTTCCTCGGACCCCCGTGGGTGATGTTCGGGGTAATCTTTGAACTGCCGTGGTATTTTTATATAGGACTATTTCCAACGTGCCTGGGTCTGCTCATCGTCATCGCGAGTTATGTCACCATCAGTATGATGCTCATTGCCCGCTTCTTCTCATCTGGCGGACTCATTACCACACTCAAGGTGCTCGGTACAGCAGTCAGCGTGATGGTCGGTTTTCTTTTGCCGTTGACACTGTTTACCTCGTTTGATGCAATACCGGTGAAACAGATTTTGCTCGATTGGGCAGCCCCAGAAACGACAGACGCAGGCACTAAATGGTATCCACACGAATGGATTGGGCAACTCTTATTAATTTGGACGACTGAATCCACAATACAAGACCGATGGCGATGGGTACTTGGAGGTATCGGCGGAAGTGTTGCCTCTATGGCGGTGGCAATTCTCGTTGCACAACTGATCTATCAGCGCGGTTGGGAAAATATCCGTCTGTTGAAAACCAAGCGTAAATCTATACGCCACAACGGTGATTCTAAAGCATCGTCGCTAAAAGGTATTACCGTGGCACTCGGACGGGGGCCAATAAAAGCCATGATGCTAAAAGATTTTCTAATCTATGTCAGGCACAGTGGGCGACTCATTGCGATACTAATGCTTACGCTTTTTCTTGCACTTCACATCGGTGTCCTATTTATACACGGCGGTGGGATGAACGCTGCCGAAAGTCTTACCGTACAAATTGTACTTTACAGCCTTCTGATTACCTTCGGTATTAGTTGTAACGGTTTTCGGGATGAAGGAAAAACGTGGTGGATGCTGAAATCTGCACCTGTCACACCAAGATTGGTATTTATCGGAAAATTCCTGACTGCCCTCCTCTGTGCGTTGGTTTATGCTGAATTCTGGTCGTTGGTCGCCGTTTATCTACTTCCGATTCCGAGGCACAATTGGATGCCGTTGCTGCTGATGCCTATAATAACGCTGCCAGCGGGATGCGCATTAAATACTGCGATCGGAACGTTGCCCTGGATGGCGGAATTAACACAACAACCCAAACCGGTTTTACGGGTTATAACCTTCACAGGAATACTCATTTTTGATGTGGGACTTATCATTGTGCCGGTGATAGCCTGGTACACAGAAAGTTTCGTTCTCTTTACAGGGTTAATGCTCGTCCTCGTCGTTGTGTTTATAGTGTGCTATAGATGGGGCATAAATAACCTTCGCAAGTTGTTAGTCGCACAATGATCCAGTCCCTACGACTTGACAAAATCAGGACTTACGCAAGATTGGAAGATTGGAAGATTGGAAGATTGGAAGATTGGAAGATTGGAAGATTGGAAGATTGGAAGAGCGGGGTTGCTCGGGGCAAAATCAGCGGTAAAGGAACGCTGCCAAAATATTTACACACCCGTCTCCTATCGTCACAGATGTGAAATGGATAGAAAAATTCCGCAAGTAGAAGAAAGAAGGAAAAATGTTAATAGAATATGAAGGTATAACACCAAAAATACACGCCTCTGTCTTCGTCGCACCGGGGGCGATGATTATTGGCGATGTAACCATTGGTGAAGAATCGAGCATCTGGTTTAACTGTGTGCTCCGCGGGGATTTAGAACCCATCCGCATCGGGTGCCGCACGAACGTACAGGACGGTTCCGTTATACACATGGACAAAGAAATCCCATGCCTTATCGGAGATGATGTCACGATCGGACACGGCGCGATTCTCCACAGCTGCACCATCGGCAACGAAGCACTGATCGGTATGGGCGCGATCCTCTTAACCGGTTCAGTCATCGGTGAACGTGCTATTGTCGCAGCGGGGACACTTGTCCGGGAAGGGCAAGAAATACCCGCAGGAACGCTCGCAATGGGGGTACCCGCAGTTGTGCGCCGTGAGGCTACCGAAGCGGAACTTGAACGCGTCCAACGCGGCAAGGACGATTATGTCTTACGTGGCAAACTGATGCAAGAAGCAGGTGTTAGCCAGAGCACGTAAACCCAAGCATCGCGCCGGGAAACCGGATATACGGAGAAGGATATTCTTCGCAAAACTAACCTGAACGAACCGCAAGGAAATTAAAAATATGGCAAAACGAACATGTTTGATGATTGGTGGCAGTGGTATGGCAGGCGGCTGGATCCACAATTTCACGACTAATTTCAGGGACCGGATTCAGATCATCGGTCTCGCGGACGTGAATACCGATGTTCTCGCGACACAAGGCGAGGCGTTAGGACTCAGCACCTCACAACTATTCACAGACTTTAACGAGGCGTGTGCAGAGGTCAAAGCAGACTTTTGTGGCGTTGCGACCCCACCCCAATTTCACAGCCCGGCAGCAATCGCTGCTATGGAAAACGGGATGCCTGTTATCTGCGAAAAACCGATCGCGGATACCTTGGACGCAGCGAAGGCGATGGTACACACCGCACAGAAAACCGGATTACCCTGCGCAATTATCCAAAACTATCGTTACGCCAATAACAAACAGGAATTAATCCGTATCCGTGATGAAGGCAGATTGGGGCGACTTCAGCATATCGTGGGCAGATACGCATGCGACTATCGGCGCTACCTCTCTTGGGGAAAAGAGTGGCGACACGATATGGATTTTTCACTCCTCTTTGAAGCCTCCGTTCATCATTTAGACATGCTACGGTTCCTATCCGGCGGCGATTGTGAAACGTTGATCGGATTTGGCTGGAACCCCGAATGGTCGAGCTTCCAGCACTACTCCAGCGGCCTCTACATGATGCGGATGGATAACGGCGTTCATACCGCTTATGAAGGGAATAGCTCCGCGGCCGGTATCATCAACTGCTGGAACCATGAACACTATCGCGCAGAGTTTGAGCAGGGTGCCGTCGAGATCGCAGGCGGAAACCAGATGACGATCCACCGCGTCGGCGGTGAAAGAGAGGTCTATGAGGCACCACCGATCCCCTATCACGCACATACCCATCTGTTCGATGAATTCTTGAATTGGCTTGATGGCGGTGAACCGTCTGATACTCGGATTGAGGACAACATCAAAAGCTTTGTGCTGGTCATCGCCGCAATGGAAACGAGCGTTGATGGGCAACCGAAACACATTGCTGACTATCTCAGCGACTTGAACCTTAATTAAGTAGGACTTACGCATGGTAGAGATATTGATGGACGGAAGGATGGAAGGAACGGAAGGATGGCGGGACACCCCCAATCTTCCTAGGGGAAACACCCCAGCAAAAACACTTCCAATCTTGCGTAAGTCCTGTTAAGTGTAAACTATGCTCAATCCAAACGACGAACTGAACAACGAAATACCGACTGTCCTTGAGGATATTCCAGAATCGGAACAGCGCGCCTTACTTGAAAAAGCAGCGACCTGGATTGTCCGGCGGGGTCTCACTGCGCCGGCAATTATCGCCTTAGAGACTTGCAAGCCTCTCAATTTTTTGGGCAGTCAATTTCTGATCGCCTTCAGTCCTTTTGTTCAAGCGATTTTCAAAGGCGAAGAATACCACAAATTCGCACTCGTCATAGAAAAAGATGCGAATGTTGAACTCCTAATTGAATTGATTGAGGCACAATCATAGGGTGTGTCAATATTTCGTCAATTGTTTAGGACTTACGCATCCGGAAACCCTTTTGTAGCAAGTGGTTGTTGGTTGTTGGTAAGACAGGGCGATTTAGTTTTAAGAAATTATTGGGTTTCAGGTCTTTCTTTACAGATCCTAAAGTTTGGACGATATTGTAAACTTATGCTGCCTTGTCAAAAGGCAGGGGTGTATCGTCTTGAAAACGGACATTAATATTCTGTGAGTTTGTTTTTTCATTGAACTTGGCAAAAAATCTTGAGACCGCTATTTGCGAG
>JAJDTJ010000123.1 GCA_022827225.1 Candidatus Poribacteria bacterium
TCCAAACTCGAAACCATCCCAATCCGTGTATTTGTAAGCGAAGTGTTTGCCATCAGGGGACCATGTCGGATCACCTCTCCAACCCTTTGCTTTTTTCTTGAAGACGCGTCGGACGTTGGATCCATCGGGGTTCATCAGATACAGGTCTCGCACGCGCGTGCCCTGTCGATCCGAGACGAAGAGAATTTGTTCACCGGTCGGAGACCACACAGCATTCAGATCGCCAGCGGGATGCTGTGTGAGGTTCACTTGTTCGGAGCCATCCGGATTCATCATATAGACCTCACGATTCCCATCCCGTGTGGATGTAAACAGGATTTTGGGTGTCGTCGGTGCTTTGCCAAAAACACGATATACATCCCCACATATCAGTATCAAGAGGATAATAAAAAGAATAAACAACAATCTCATACGTATTTCTCCGATTGGTGATTTTTGGACGCACCTGCGAATGTCGCGTACTTCCGAAATGATTCAAAACTGTCTTTAATGTCGCGCGTGTCGGAATGACATTATTATCTAATCTTCGCTACAAGACCCAATCCTTTAGGTTTGGGATGTAGTAGCGTCCTTATATTTGAAGTTGAGTCGTTTCAAGATGGTATATTCGTTTTCTTTTGCCTGAAGAACAACTTGTTTGCTACTGTTAATTTCGCTGAGCGTTAGTTTGCCATTTTGATATCCTGAGACGCGGAGTAAACCGTGTTTGACATGTTTGACGAGTGCGTTCTTAACAGTATGCAAACACCTTGTGCCACCATATCTATTTCGTTTTCCGCCTTTCGTTTCTTGCTCACGGTGTAGACACCTTCGTTTGATAGGTAGAGGGGCTATAGAGAATATATCCGTGTTCTCAGGTATCGGATGACCCCCTATACTATGATATGCCAAGCACCAAGAATCTACACAATGTGCGTCAAAGGTTTCTGAGAGTTTGTTAGACGACTTCTTCAGACCTAATCTATTGCGTATCTCTTTGGTTTCGTATCCTTGGAGTGTGAGCAGTTTCCACCGTTTTTCTATTTCTGTATAGAACCATTGCTTACCGACTTCAAGTGGACTAAAAGACTGATTCCATTTCTTGGCACGTTGTATCGTCCGTGCCTTGATGTCCTCAACACAGACGTGTGTAATCGGATAGAGTTTCGATAACCATTCAAGGATGCGAAGTTTCCAATCCCACCTCGCACGCGTGTCCGCAGGAATACGATCACGATGCGACAGATTGTGCTTTTTCTGCTTGCGATTCGGACACTTCCGTGAACGTCTACTTCTGCGCAACTCACGACGCTTTGCGATCTTCTTACCGACTTTATCGTGAGCGTCGGCTTGCATATTCAGGTAGGTATGAGTTTCCGATTTGACGGTAAAACCTTCTTTCTTGCTGCCAGGGTCAACACCGACAGCAATATCTTGCGTGTCTCTATGAGAGGGTTCTTTGTTGAGACGGATACAATAGAGACCGTTAGACCAATAAGGGGTTGCTTCACCACGTTTAACGAGTTTCCTCGCCCGTGCGGCGTGCATCGGCATCAGTTGCTGTCCATCTTTAGTTTTTACAGGAACAAACATAAGTTTAAATCTCCTTGTCAGGGTATGTGTTGCCCCATCCAGATCGTATTGTCGGCACAGCATAGGACTTGGGGAGCATCCTAACGACCTTCTACGTATCACCATAGAACAATACGATATTTTACTGTAGAAAACTGTTTAACTTGTGGAGTGGACGCTGATGACGCTTCGCACAAGCCCAAGTCTTTAGACTTGGGTAGTTGACCCAATTATTAAAGAGGCTATTTTTAAGGGCAAAGGGTGCATAATTTTCGCCAATGGAATGGTTGCTATCATCTGAGAGTATAACACATTTTTATGATGAGCTGTATAATTATTTATGGGTTTGTGGGAAGGCGGAGTTGCAAAGAATGTTTTATCAGGGTTTGTGTGAGATAAAGGAGCCGGATCCGTTTTCCTAAGTGGTTGCAAAGCTTCAGGGATTCTAACCTAACGCGTGTTGTATAGGTTTGTGCAAACTGTGCCTTTTAGGGGTTACAGTTCCGGCTTACCCAAGGAGGCTTATTTGCGTATTTGCAATTTTCGTGCCAATCGAAAAGCGTCTGTTTTCGGTGATAAATGTTGTAATTTTGCCTGTTTTTTGGACATGTATGGTAAAAAAGTAGACATTGTGGGATGCCTGTCGGTTGTAGATGTTTAGCCTTTTACGACACCGATGGGACGGAGGCGTGCGACGCGTCGTGAGAGTCCGGCTTTGTCAACGACGCGGACGACTTCATCGACGTCTTTGTATGCCTCAGGGACCTCTTCTTGGAGGGTACGCCTGCCTTCTGCCCGGACATAGATGCCTTGCGCTTCCAAGTCTTTCTGGATGGAACGTCCCTTTGTTAAAGCGATGGCTTTCCGGCGTGAGAGTACTCTACCGGCACCGTGGCAGGTTGTTCCCCAGGTCTCCGTCATGGCACCGGGGTTGCCGACGAGAACGTAGGAAGCGGTTCCCATATCACCGGGGATTAGCACGGGTTGCCCAACTTTCTGGTACTTATCGGGGATTTCGGGGTGTCCTGCGGGAAACGCACGGGTCGCGCCTTTGCGGTGGATGAAAAGTTCACGTTCTTTGCCGTCAACGGTGTGTTTCTCGAATTTGCCGATGTTATGTGCGACATCGTAGACGAGTTCTAAGCCGAGTTCGGCCTCCGTTGTGTCGAAGAACTGCATGAAGGTCTGGCGGACGAGGTGCATAATGCACTGCCGATTGTTCCATGCGTAGTTTGCGCTGCAGGCCATCGCGGTGATGTAGTCTTGTCCCTCCGGTGAGTTGATCGGTGCGGAGGCGAGTTGGCGGTCGGGGAGTCTAATACCGTATCTTTCGGCGACTTTGACCCAACTTTTGACGTGTTCATCACAGATCTGGTATCCGAAGCCGCGGGAACCGGTATGGATCATGATACAGATGTTGCCTTCGCTTAATCCCATTGCATCGGCGGCTTCTCGGTAGAAGATGCGATCGACGGTTTGGACTTCGAGGAAGTGGTTGCCGGAGCCGAGTGTGCCGAGTTGGTTTTTCCCGCGTTCTAAGGCGCGTTGGCTCGCAGCGTCGGCGTTGGCGTGCTGGAGGAGTCCTGCCGCCTCAGTAAAATTGAGGTCGTGCGGGTGTCCGTATTCGCGTTCGATGGACCAGCGGGCGCCTTTTTCGAGCATCTGCCGTTCCTCTTGGACGGTGAGCCGAATTTTGCCACTGGAGCCGACGCCGCAGGGGACGTTCTCAAACAGTTTGCCGATGAGGTTTTTTGTCTTCCCTTCGAGTTGCGAGATGTCGAGGTTCGTCCGAATGAGCCGGACACCGCAGTTGATGTCGTATCCGATGCCGCCGGGAGAGACGACCCCGTCTGCCTTCGGGTCTGTCGCGGCGACACCACCGATGACGAAGCCGTAGCCCCAGTGTAGATCGGGCATTGCGAGTGAGTATTTGACGATGCCGGGGAGATGCGCCACGTTTGCCACCTGTTGCAACGCCTCGTCGCTCTTTGTGAGTTCAAGGAGTTTTTCGTTGGCGTAGACGATGCCATCAACGCGCATGCCTTTCATGTAGCTTTTCGGGATGCGCCAGCGGTATTCATCGATTTTTTGAAGTGTTATGTTTTCTGCCATGATAATAATTCCCGATGTGTTTCTTTATTTTTTATTTTTCTCATGCCTTTTGTTCAACCATACTTGAGAGGATACCGAATACTTTGGCACACTGCGCGATTTGATAGGCAGCCATGTCAATGTAGAGTTGCTGCCCTTCCAATTTGAGGAAGAGCCAATCTATTCCAGATGTGATGGTCCCATAAATGCAGGCGATATCATTGCCTGCTTCCGTATTAAAGCGTTGGGCGGCGACCATTTCTGCGACACACTGTCCCAGCCCTGCTGGCAGATCGTCCCTTTTTGCCTCAACAAGGATGAGAGCCGGGGCTTCCAAATAAAATTGCTTCGGTGATAAACTTACCAAAAAATCGCAAACCCCGGTGAGTCCTTCTTCGGCATTCACGTTAAAGTCAATTCCTGAAAAAAAACTAATGCGTCGCTCAAAGTGTTCCCGGAGCTCAACCAGAACGAAGGCGACAATTAGTTCTGATTTTGCCTTCTCAGTGCCGATAGCAAACGCTAAGGGTACGTTTCGCTCTAACACGGCGGTGAGAAGTTTGCTTGGGGCCACTGGTTCTACATCGGCAAAGATGCCAGCAGCTTCGACCGTTTCGAGCTGAAATGTTTTGCGTGCCTCCTCTAAGGTAAAATTGCTATACGCCATGTGAGAATCTCCTTTGATTGACAATTGATTGCTATTCCAATATATCAAGAAGCCCCTTTTCAAATGCCTGCTTGGGCATCGCGCCCAAAACCCGTCCGATGACTTCGCCGTTTCGGAATACGATGTACGCTGGGATCCCGTTTCCGCCGTATTTTTTGTTGGTTTCACGGTTTGCGTCGATATCCAGTCTTGCAACGATGAAGCTATCTCGGTATTCTGATGCAACTGCATCAACGGTGGGTCTCATTGCCCGGCAGAAGCCTCACCATTCCGCTCGCAGTTCGACGACGACAGGCATTTCCGCGTTCAATACAACGGCTTCAAATGTTGCATCGGTAACTGTGATAGGTTTCCCGTCGGTCTGGATTGGTGCTTTATTTTTATTGGTGGCAACTGTTTCATCAACGACTTCAGGATCTCCGGGTTCCAGTTGCGTATCAACGTCGCCGCAGCCGATGGCGTAGATTGAGATTAAACCGATGATCAGTAAAACACACGTTTTGCGTAATGTATTCATGCGGAGGTTCCTTAGTATTTAGCGGACGCATTCCAATCTTGGTGTAATTGGTATTATACCATAGTTTGCAGTGGGATGCAAGCGTGTGCCTACTCCTATACAGGATGATTTATGGTAGATATTAGAATTATTTGTAAATTGACACCTATAGGTACCTATGAAATAATTTCTATTTTTCATAGATATAACTGGTAGCGGTTTCGGGATAGAAGATGACGAAGAGTCTGCCATCCCATGTGTATGTGCTAATCTCGGGGTTCAAGCTGCCCGTCGGGAACCAGTGGATCGTCCCGCTGCTTTCATCAAACGGTTCAATAAATCTATGGGAGCCGGTGATGAATTGTGTCGGTTCTTGAATCTCTGCTGCAGGATCCGACTGTATTTCCCGTGTAAATGTGGTCGGTGTGAGCCGGAGGGTACTCGTCTCTTTGACCGGTTCGCCGTGGACCTGTTTGGAGATGAGCGTATAGGTGCTGGTGAAGAATTGGGCGATTTTATAAGGTTTGGAGAAGACGGTAATCGTTGCCATTTTGTGGACATCTTCCTCGCCGCCATCGCGGACGTAAAGATAGACGGTTACGGTTTTCGGTGGGGCGATTTCCTCCGGTGGCAGTTCAGGGGCAGTCCATTGGACTTGGGGACCGGCTTCACCCGCCAAAGCGCCATCGGATACCTCCCACGCATACGTCAACGGATCGTCTTCCGGGTCAAAGACTCTGGCTCTAAACTCGACGGTTTCACCGTATTCAACTTCAGTCGGGACAGCGAAATTGGTTATTTCAGGCGGGTCATTGGTGAGTTCTTTATATTGCGCACATCCGATGAGGATAACGGCTTGGAGAATGAACAGAATGACCACACCTGTCTGGGTTGACTTAAAGAGTTTCATTGAATATGCTCCTTTGTTGAAATAGTTATCAGTTGTCAGTTAAAGAGAGGTTTGATTCACCACAGCATCTCTTAACTGAAAACCGAGTACTGAGTACTGACAACTGCGTACTCGCCTACTTTCGTATTAACATTTTTCGGGTGGCGTTGAAATCGTCTGCGGTGAGCGTGTAGAAATAGACACCACTTGCAACAGGTTCGCCGATTTCGTTTCTGCCGTCCCAATACGCCGCACGGTTGCGATGTTCATAAATCCCCGCAGGTTTGTGTCCTAACGCCAAAGTCCGAATCAACGTGCCGTTGAGCCCATAGATATGCACCGTTACTTCTGCAGGTTTTGCTAAGTGATACGGGACCCACGTCTCCGGATTGAACGGATTGGGATAGTTTGCCAAAAGTACCGCCTTTTTTGGCAACATGGAGGCAAGCAGCTGCTCAAGTACCGTGATGCCTCTTTGGAAGGTCTCACTTTTGTTGGAAAGTTGTTTTGCTTCGTCAATCCATCTTTGTAAGTTCTCTGCTGTCAGAACAGCTGCAGGTGCTGTGGGTGTGTTTTCTAACGCGGCTATGACTAATGCTAAATCATCATTGTTGACGACTCCATCACCGTTTACATCAGGATTTGGTATTACATCTTTTGGAGGTGTTGTACCCAAACTTGCTGCGACAAGGACAAGGTCCTCCACATCAACCTTACCATCTCTATTGACATCTTCTAAGGTTTGAACCAATAGTGGCGTAGCATTGGCAGTAAAAAATAGTGATGAGGCAATACCGTCCCCCGTTACGTGAACTGTGTTGCTACCTTCATGCCATCCAAGCAAGAGGTATGTCTGTCCTCTGCCGTTGATATCAGTTTTAGTCGTAGCATTTGTCAGTTGACCACCACCGTTTTTGATTGAAAAACTTACAGATAGACCAGAGATTGGGTTACCGTTCTCATCTTGTGCTTCTACGAGCAGCGGTGATGGCAGTACAGTGCCAGCCCTTGCTTCTTGGTTGTCACCGGATATTTTCAGTAATGCCGGATGTGTAACATTGTCATAACTAACAATAATACCATTTTCTTTAAGAATAGGGATTTGCACATGCACAGAATTGTAACTAAGTGGATTATTTTTCAGGTTCAAGGCTGAACCATCAAATCCAGGATCTATTAAATTTAGCGTAACAATCGGTGATATATCTGAAATCTGATTGTCAGAAAGATCTAAATGTGTCAATTTTTTCAATCTACGCAGATGTGTTATATCTGAAATACTGTTACGGCTTAGATATAGTTTTCTGAGATTTATACCGTGTTCAATTCCTGTGAGATCTGTAATGTTTTGTTCAGCGGCCTGCAGGACTCTTAAATCCCACATTAAATAATTCCACATTAAATGTGAGGTAACTTCGTCATTCTGATGGATGTTTAGAGATTTTCGAATAGCAGCAGATAGATTTGGGTCAGGGATAGACACCAATTTGGGCGGAGGGAGCAGCGAGGTAACATTAATTGGAATCTGCAAACTCCCTGTGAAGTTGCCATGTACATCAATAGCCATAAGGGATACAGACTTATTCGTCGGTGTCAAATCGGTAGTGACAAATTCAACCGTGGTATTTGTGCTTCCGTTTAATGATTTACAACTAATCACTTCCAAAAAACCGCTTGCAGGTCCAGTAAGTGTCCTCGTATGCAACCGTGCTTGGTGCAGTCCTTCAAGGTCAGTTACTTTGAAATGGACTCGAATCGCATTAGGCGGAGCTGCGAGACTCGGTGGAAGCATCTCGAATGTGGTTTGTTCGTTGGTGGCTGGCTGGCTTGAGTTGAAGGCGCGATGGACATCCAACCACTCGGAATCACATGGAGACAGATCAGTTCCACCACCGTATGACATTAGGTAGGAATCATTACGAAAATCGTGCTGCAAGCCAAAGGTGTGACCGAGTTCATGGGCAGCGACAAGAAAGCCATAATCCGTTGAAAAACACTCGTCAGACGATCTAACTAATGTAAAGGTACCACCCAAACCACAGACGGGGGCACGACCAGGCACACCACTTTCAAAACCTTCGGCCGTATTTGCGACGACAAAATAGACATCCTTTGACGTATTGTACAATTTGCTTATTTCATCCCAGATCTTCCAAAATGTTCCACTACGGTAATATATATCACTGAACTTTCCTTTTACATGATGTACCACTGCCTTGCCTTTTGCACTTATTTCTAACTCAAAGGTCTTTTTACCATATCCGAATCTCTCCATTTCGTCAGCGTAATGCTGCTGCACCTGCTTTATCACCCGATCTATCTCTGCATCTATTCCTGGCTCAGTTTGACGGTCATGTGGAACGAAGTAGATGAGCCTCACAATCGGCCGAGAATCTTGGGCATGTGCGAAATGCGGGACGAAAAAAAGTGCTATAAGACATATAAATCCAATTGAAAATAGTTTTCTATTCATGAATACCCTCCCTGTAGACTTATGGTAAATCCATCACACAACGGAACCCAACGCTATAGCTCTGACTTTCTGGTGGTAAAAAAAAGCGCGTACTGCTGCGTACATTCGCTGCGGTAACAAGCCAAGAACCGCCGCGTAACACCCGATTTGATTCAACTGTTTCAAAACTTGCGCTTATCTGTTGAGGCGTATTTGCCCCTGCAAGCGGATTAACACCGTCAGAAACAGCATAAAAACCTGCATCATATTCATCAAGGCACCACTCCCTTACGTTGCCAGCCATATCAAACAAACCGTAGCCATTCTCTGGATAGCTACCGACTGGTGCGGTGAATGCGTACCCGTCATCCGCTTTTTTGTCTGCCCACCAATAGTGTGTAAGATTCTTATCAGCGAAGTTACACTGATTCCCTGTTGGTGTGAGGTTGCCCCATGGATACGTTCTTGCTACCGAACCGCCGCGGGCTGCCTTCTCCCATTCCGCTTCGGTGGGTAATCTTTTACCTGCCCATGTTGCATAAGCCATCGCATCGTGCCAACTTACCAAAACAATGGGGTGTTGATCTGTCGGAGCATAGGGTGCTATTTCTCCCCATTCCGGTTCTCTATGTCCTGTTGTTTCAACAAACTGTTTATATTCACCGACTGTTACCTCACGTGTGTCCATGAAGAAGGTAGCCACAAAAACTGTATGAATAGGTTTTTCATCTTTTGCAGCCGCTTCTGAACCACTTCCCATTTGAAACTCACCTTCACTGACCATCACCATGCCTTCTGGAATGACTGTATATTCAAGGGTTTGAGTGCCATCTGTCCACGTCAGTCTTATGGTAATAATATCACCGAGAGAGAAAGGACCGGTGATAATCCCCCTATTTTGATCAACATCCACTGTTCCAGGTTCTACAGTCAGGTTTTCTGGAGTGGCGGTAAAATACACAGTAATAGATCCATCCGGATCGAGTGTACTGCCGTTTTCTGGTCTTGCATATCTGAATTTGACCGGCCCCGGTTCAACTTCAGTATCTGATCCACAACCGAGAAATGTGACGAGAAAAAGGCATGTCGTCGTGAAAACAAAAAGGCTAATAGCTGTTTTCATAATTCTCCTCTGTCCGATGTAGCGTTCTATAGGGGACAACTTTTATCTATAGTGGATCTCATAATTAATAAGACACTTCACAGCGGGCGAGGGTACCTCGCCCCTACGAGGGGTGGTCTCCGCAATCACTAAGACGGGAGAGCGTTAAATATGTGTGCGTATTCATCTATTCCATCGGGCGAGGCAACCTTAGAAGAAATCCGCAGAAACACCCTATCAAAGACCCCAAGCAAAACCCCCTACGGTATGTTCGCATAAAGTCTAATCATTCTGGCGCAGGTATTGCCAGTGCATCAAGGATTTTATTCACAAAGTCGTCTTTGGGCATCGCGCCTGCGAATCTACCAACCACTTTGCCATCTCGAAACACAATATAAGTCGGTATCCCATTAACCCTATATTCCCAGGCTATCCCTCTGTTCTCATCAATATCCAACCGTCCAACGATGAAAGTATTACGGTGTTCCAATGCAACTGAATCAACAATCGGTTTCATCTGTCTACAGAATGGACACCAATCGGTTTCAAATTCAAGTACAACCGGTAACTCAGCCTCCAACACCTCGGTTTTGAACGTTGCATCGGTGATGACAACGGGTTCCCCATCGGTATTAACCGGATCTGGAGGAATCACTTCTTCCGGTTCTTCAATGGGTTCGGGATCAATCGGTTCTGGTTCGACATCTTCTTCGAGAGGTTCGGGATCAATCGGTTCTGGCTCCACATCATCGGTTTCGACAACTTCGGGGCCCGGGCCTTCACGGTTGTAGATGTACTGTGTGGCATCGGAAGAAAAAACCAAAGCCAAGAATCGTCCGTCCCAAGTATATGTAACTACGGCAGGTTTGAGGTCTCCATGCGTGAACCAATGGATCGTACCGCTGCTTTGGTCAAACGGTCTGACGAGTTTGTAGGAACCGGTGACGAACTGTTTCACGGATTGTGCTTCGCCTTCTAAAACCTCCTGGAATTCCTGCGTGAACGTTGTCGGTGTGAGGCGTAGGATACCTGTCACTTGAACAAGGTCGCCGTGAACACTTTTAGCAACGAGCCTATAGCTACCACTGAGTCCCTCGGCAACTCTGTACGGTTTGGAATAGACGAGGATAGTTGCCGTTTTAGCGGCATCTTTCTCGCTACCGTCTCGGACATAGACATTAACGGTTACGACTCTTGATGGCACCATTTCTTCGGATGCCTCAGGGGCGGTCCACTGGACTTCGGGCCCCGTGTCGCCAATCAATGTGCCTTCGGAGACATCCCAGATATAGGTTAGATCGTCGTCATCCGCATCAAAAGCCCTGATTCGGAGTTGGACGGTTTCGCCGTATTCAACCTCTACTGGGACGGTGATGTTGGTTATTTCAGGCGGGTCATTTGTGAGCTCCTTATACTGGTCACACCCACTGAAGATGGCGATTTGGAGAACTAACAGGAGGACTATACCTATCTGGATTGACTTGTTGAGGTTCATGACTATGCTCCAGGGTCGAAATAGTTGTCGGTTATCAGAATTAAAGGATTTTCAAGATTAGAGATTCGCTCTATTCGCTCTAATAACAATTAAGGCTCCAGCGATTCTTTAGAATTACTGTCCAATTCTGTTATCCAATGCGTGATTGTCTTGTAACGTTCCGTGTCGTTTTGTTTCTGGAACCGTTTGGCAAGCTGCTTGCCGGTGTCTATCAGCACGGTTCGTAGTTCTGGCGTGTACGGTTTCGCTTTTAACGCCTGTCGGTATTTCTCCATCGCATTTTTGGGCTGCTTGCGGTTCATTAGACAACGCGCCAGGACACACTGCACACGAGATAATTTCTCCGCAGTCGGGTCGGGGGTGTCTGGCATAGGATCCGGGGTTGAAGCAGCCTCGCCAGTATCCGGTACTTTCGAGGCAGACGCTTTCGCTTTACTGAGCGCCGCATCAAGTTGCGATTCAAGTGAGAGCAGATTTTGATAGGCGGTCCTATTCGCGGGCTGTTGCGTCAGGACTGTCTCAAAAGTTGCTAATGCTTTGAGGTGTTCACGCTGCATAAGATAGAGATAGCCGATCATGTTGTGAATATCTATCGTTTTTTCAGCTGCCGGAATTGCTTCAAACACAGCAAGGGCTGCCGCGTATTTTTTTTGATTCATCAAGGTATTTCCACGACGGATCTGGAGGTTGACGAGTTCTATTTTCGCGTTTGTGTGATTCGGGGAACGCGCTAAAATCTGTTCCAATTCAGCACTCGCTTGCTCATATTTGCCGACGTGTTGGTACGCCTGTGATAGATTCAGACGGAGGTTGATGTCATCCGGAAAGAGCACTGCTGCTTTCTGGAGTTGTTCGAGTGCAGCAGCGTACTCTCTTCGGTTCCGCAAAGTTTTTGCGTATTGCTGATACGCGGCGATGAGGTTCCGTTTCGCCTGTTTGTCGGTGGGGTGTGTCGTGTAAACCTTATGAAACGCCGAGATCGCCGCCGGATAATCACGCTCCTTAAGAAGGTATAATTCACCGATCAGGCTGGCGACAGTCGTATCGTTTGGTTGCAGTTTTTGCAATTCGAGGTAGGTTTCGATTGCCTCATCGATGTGTCCGGATTGCCGTTGGGTGTTCGCCTTTTGTGAGAGTGCGTCAATCAAGTTTGTCTTGGCGATTTGATAGGTCGGTTGCAATTCCAAAGCGTTGCGATGGGCGCGAATTGCTGCGTCCCATTCGCCTCTGTTCCGGAGCGTCACACCGTGGTTCGTATAAGTGATTGCAAGGTTCTTCTGCGCTTCTGCATCGTCTGGAGCGAGCTTAAGTGCCTTTTGGTAGTGTGTAATGGCTTGAGGGAGCTCGGAGGCGAGTGCGTATCCGTCTCCCATGATCCGATAGGTGGTTGCGTTCAACGGGTCGAGGCGGATGGCTTTTTCAAAATAGGCGGTCGCTTCATCAAAGGCGCGGCGTTTCAAGGCGTTGAACGCTTTTTGACGGTAGAGTTGATTTAGGTTCTGTTTCGCTGTTTTATGGTGCGGTGATCGTTTAAGTGCCTTCTCAAATGCCTCTATCGCCTTGTCCATATCACCTTGTTGATAATAGAGCGTACCGAGGCGATTGTAGGAATCAGCGCTTTCATGGAAGGAGCGGGATCCCTGGGTGTTTTTCACGCGCTGTTCAATGAGACGGGTCGCTTGGTTCGACTGCCCTGTTTTCTGGTAAGCTTGAATCAGTTTCTCCTTTGCTGGCTCATAATTAGCGTCGACCTTGAGGCAGTTCTGAAAGCTGGTAATCGCCGATGTCATATCGCCTTTGTCGAAGTGGACAGCGCCGAGGAGGTAGTGGGGCCGCGGGAGTCTCGGATTTTCTTGGGTCTCTTTTTTCAGCAGGTCAATAGCGATGTCGTGCTGTGGGGTATGGAGCGGTGTGTCGTAAACTTTCAGGAGTGTGTTGATGTCGCGCGAAGTCGGGTGCTGCGCTGTCGCTGTTGCATGACAAGCGTCATCTGTGTCTGGACTGTGTCCCCATAACCCGATGGCGTGTCCTAATTCGTGGAGGCAGACCGTCCGCATCTCTTCTTCTGAGAGCTCACCGATGGTGCCGTCGCCTTCTAACACAAGAACGACCTCTACGGTGAAGTCGATTGCCGTGTTTGAACGTTGACCGGCGGTGGACGCGTCTTGTGAAAGTCGTGTTAATTTTGCACTGCCGAGTCGTGTGTCCAAGAAGGCTAAACGGCCGCTGTAGGTTGGGTTAACACGGATGTCTGCCTGTTCTGGGGTTTCGGTCTCTTGGAACCGGATTTTGCCGTCGGTGGCGGATTCCCATGTGTTCATGGCGTAGCGTATCGCTGTTAGGTAAGGAAGCGGTCTGAGGGTCGGTGAGATATGCACCCGAATCGGCATCTGTGTGAAGCGCGTGATTCTACCGTCCGAAAACAGCGTAACGTGGTCGAAATAGTCTGATATTTGGGCTGCCTCGGTTTCATGATCGTCGGTATTCTGTGCGTATGTTATGAAAGCGGCGATTGTTAAGATAGAGATGAGAAGGAGAGCGCATTTTCTGGTGTGCATGACGCGTTGCCTCCGTGGAATTATAGTAAAATCGGAAAATATATTTACACTTCACACCTTCGTAGGGGCTGGGTTACCCAGCCCCTACAAGCCACCGTGTGTGTAAATAATTATGGGATCTACTATATAAGGACGCTGTTAGATGTATCATCGTTTGTTGATTGATCGTAGCGTTACACGGTAATATTAGCATAATTTCGGAAATAATCCAAGATGCAGATGCCTACGTTCTTGCGAAATGCTTCCGTGGAAAGGAAAGAAGGCATTGATGCCGTCAGTAGACGAGCCACCGAAATCTCGTAACTGGCTGTTCCGGCTTGTTGGAGCGCGATAGAACACAGTCAAAAAACACCTTGCTTAATGTTTCGCCTTTCTGATATACTATTGAAACCAGTTTAGGGTGGCACAGCTACGAATCGGAGTCTCAATCCGTTTCTGCCACCCTCCCACCGTAGCTGGGGGATAAAACAAACTGGAACTGGGAACACCTCATGAAAACAATTTCGCTTCTCTCAATACTATTCTGTGCCATCGCGATGCCTTTGCGGGCCCAGACACAAGAGATATCGGAAATCAAAGACGACATCGCAACTATAAAAACAGACCTTGCGGTGCTCACGACCGAAGTCAAAAACCTAAAGGAAAATGTCAATAAACGCTTTGATGGTATTGAAAAGGGGTTTGACAGACTCAATAACATCATCATCGCTTGCATCGGTATTCCTTTGGCGATTCTCGCAATCGGTGCAACTGTGTGGAGTATATTAGCACACAGGCGCAGCAGAAAAGACCAGACCCTTGAAAAGCAGATTGAAAATCTCACACAAGAAATCGAAACGCTGAAGCAAAAGCGAATTGTAAACCCGTGACACAGCCTCCCTCCCATCATAGGAGATAAAGGGTGGACTGGAAAATCCTGTTTTTACGGTTACTCGAGGTCTAATTCAAACATCGGTGAGCCGCGTAGGAGGTAATGTAACCCTCTGGTTAGCACGGTGAGCCGGTATTGAAATCTATCTACGTCTAAAATCAGCCCTGACATTCTTAAGCCTCCGAGTACATAAACGCGGGCGCGTGCTTTTTGGCAGACTTTAATCGCTTCAATCACGGTTCCGTGCTGCCTGAGGGTACCCGTTGTCGGTTCATTCGTCTCTAAAATTAATGCGCAGTCAGCGATTAACTATTAGCCGTCAGCGTTCTATAGACATATCATCCCTACGGAGTGACAGGGGTATTTATAGTGAAACCTAAAAATAAAGAGACACTTTTATCCGCCGGTAGGGTTTTGCTGGGGTGTTTCTTCACGGTTTCCTAACCGAACCTACATAGAGTGTCCTGTTAATTCTAAACTTTATTATCCCAAGTTGCTACCAACGAATTTTGATGTTTTTGCTTACAAGAAATCCGCAGAAATACCCAAGCAAATACCCCCAGCAAAAACGGTATTTCTGCGTATTGTAACACGGTTTTTTGGACACTTTCTTCACCCCGTAGCGGTGCTATGTCTATAAATAGGTGGCAACTTGCGTTATATTAGGATATTCCGCTTAGCGAAAAATTGATAATAGTATCCATTAGGTTGAACAGGTGTTACTAAAATTGGGAGATCCCGTCTATCAGGCTGACCGGAATATCTCTATTCTCCTGAACGGCGTGCCTGTAAGCGTGCAAGTTGTTCTCGGAGACGTTCGACTTCTGCTTCAGCGGTTTCCGCACGGGCTTCAGCGGTTTCCGCACGGGCAGCGTGTGCCTCTGCTGGTGTTTGCAGCCACTCCTCACCCATCGGATTGTAAACCCGCAAACGACCCTCCTGTATAACGAAATCTAAACCGATAACATCTGAATGGATACGTCCATCAGCACCCGGTTCTATCGGCACATACACACCCGCTACAAGCCGAAAACCCATGAGCGGTGGAGACAGATAAAGGGACTCGGCATCATAGAGCAGATAGTTCGATATGCCGAGTGCAGCGTAGAGCGCCTTCTTGTCGGTGAGGTCGTTCCGATAGGTCGTCTTACTTGAGAATTCCATCACAAAATCTGGAACTTTGCCCTCTTCCCAGACTTTATATGTGTGTCGCCGCTTTTGACCGATCCCGAAAGCGACGAGAACATCGGGGGCAACGACATCACGAGGGTTGCCCTCGGTATAATAGGTGAGAATATCACCGGAGACGTAAGTATCGGGCATAGCAGAGAAATGTTCCCGCAATGCCTGTATAAACCAGATGAGGATTTCCAAGTGGAGGTCGCTTGCTGCCATCGGTTTACCGTCCGTATCAGGATAGAGGTCTGCTGTATCTGTGGGGGCATAAGATATATTGCGTCTGTGTGTGTCTGTCTGCATCAGTGTTTCTCCTCTGCCGTGGGGCATGAAAAACGTATCTTAAGGTTCTGACGAGTATTATACCTTTTCGGTAGCAGGATGTCAATCTTTTTATGACGACTGAATCCGTCGTTTGATCCGTTGGAACGATGATCTGTTTATAGTGGATTTCAGAATTAATGAGCCCCTTTACAGCGGACGAGGGGCCCTTTCTTCTATGCAAATACCCCCTACGAGGGGTGGTCTCGGCAATCACTGAAATATCCCTTTAATTATTGACTTTACTATAGATGTGCCAAACGACTAGAATAAACTGCCTAAGTTCGTGCACTTGATGTCTCCGACATCTGTCCAATATATTTTTCCGCCTGCAACATCTAACGCCATACTGTTTGGCCGATTCAATCCTGTGATAAAGCCGCGACCTTCAGCATTTGAACCATCCAAGTTTGAACGCTCGATTAGGTCAGAACTCCCATCTTCTATCCAATATATTTTTCCGCCCACAACATCTAACGCCATACCATAGGGTTCCCCGAAGGACATATGGGTGAGGTCTTCAATATTTGACCCATCTAAGTTAGAACGCTGAATTTTATCAATTCCAAAGCCGTCATATTCTATCCAATATATCTTTCCGCCCGCAACATCTAACGCTATATCGTATACGGCCGAGTACCCTACCCCCAAGCCCGTAACGCGGGTTTGAACATTTGACCCATCTAAGTTAGAACGCCGGATCATACAGCGTAGAACGCCTATGCTGTCGTCATATTCTACCCAATATATTTTTCTGCCTGCAACATCTACCGCTATACCTCTTGGCGTGTCCAATCCGGTAAGGATGTCTTCAACATTTGACCCATCTAAGTTAGAACGCTGGATTTTATCGGGGTTCGAGCGTGTCCAATATATTTTTCCGCTTGCAACATCTACCGCTATATCGCTTGGCGTGTCCGATTCCGTAACGCGGGTTTGAACATTTGACCCATTCGATTTCTAGAATTCCTAAACCAGTATCTTGACACTCGGTGAGGGCATCCTGAGCGTCGGTTAGGTCCCCTCGGACAGTGCTCAGTTCTCCTCGGACGGTGCTCAGCTCTGTCTGAGTTGTGCTCAATTCTGCTTCAGCTGCCGTCAGTCTGTTTGTTAGAGAACTATTATCGTCCCCATGAAGGCAGCCCATGAAGATTACAGACAAGGCAGCGATAAACAGTGCTGAAATGCGTAAACTCAGTTTCATAAAAATTCTCCTTTCGGTTTTGCATGTTAGGCATCAGTCCACCTGTGGATGCAGGTGGACTGATGGTGTTAGCGGGTGTTACGGCTCCACGTCCTGCACACAACGAAAACTGGGTTTTCAGCTTAGAGTTACCGGACGCGAACCCGCCGCTACAAGTGCCACACATCAGGTGACGGGCAAACTTTAGTTGATAAATCCAGTCTCTACGGCAATATGTGCAGTAGGTGTGGGTAGGGCAAACAACCCTTCAGTCTCTGAACCATCAAGGTTAGCCTGCCAAACTATGTATCTATCCGAAGACGAAGTTCTGTTAGGTGCCCAATAGATCTTACGTGTGTTAAAATCGAACGTGGCAGTTATGTCATATTCATCAATTACCTCCTCAAGATTTGTCCCATCAAAATTTACACGATAAACGCCAGAATTATTGCCCGAGGGGTTTACCCAGTAAATCTTGCGGTCATCAGTATCCACGCTAAGGGATGTCTTTTCACCATATGATGTCGACCACTCGAATTCCATATCTGAGAATTTGATATCTAAATCATCAGCATTGATAACAAACATCTTTGTGTAATTACCAGCGTAAATTTTACGCTCAATAGGATCGAAGGCGATGGCATATAAGTCTGGTAATAATAGACCCGAGATAGCAGATGTTTTGAATTTCTCAACACCGGACCCATCCAAATTAGACCGATGGAACAGATGATCTCTGTCAAACGTGCTATTATCTACTCCCACTATCCAGTATATTTTACCGGCTTCCAAGTCTAAGGTAAAATTCTGTACTAGCGTTGTAACGATATGTTCAATGTCAGTACCATCCAGGTTTGCGCGCCACAGCCCGCCCCCAAGCTGCTGAGCCTGATTCCAATAAATTTTGCCGCCTTCACTGTCTACGGCGAAATTCTTCATATAAAATGTATTGGTGATCCCTGCATTTCTAGAAACAATAGTTTCTTGGTCTGAACCATCAGGATTATTCCTGATGATAGAAGTATAAAGGGGCTGGCCCGAGCTGTTTGAGACCCAGTAGATTTTCCTCAGGCCGATTGTGGACATTGCGTCTTCTATATCCACCATTCCGCCGTGAAGATCGGTCGTTTCTTCCGGTGTTTCTTCGACCATCTCAGGGGGTGTTTCTTCGGGTGTTTCAACGACCGTTTCAGTGGGCGGTTCTGGTGTTGTTTCCACCATGGGAGGTGCTAAGAGAGCGTTGATGATAATCTCAGCTGCAACTTCACCATTTAGAAGACCGGCATGCTCGAAGGTACCGTGAATAATTGCAATCCTCCCACGATCACCGTCTCGGAGAATGACGGGATCCGCACAAGCCGCCTCAGCATTACCCGTATCGCTTGCAAAGACTTTTTCAGCAAACCACTCCCCTTGAAGTTGATCTAACTGAACGGATCTGTAAGATACAAAATCGACTAAACTCGGTGCTAACGCCATTCCGTCGGATGTGACAACCATTGTCTTCGGCGACGTAACGTTTCTATTGTCACGAAGGGATATACTGGGATTGTCCATGAGGTTTTGCAACCCACCGTGTTGGTTTACTCCTACGTCCACAGTCGTCACTATTCCAGTGACTTCACCTACTTCAAAGTCACTGTTCCAGGCTATATAGTCTGCGTGATTTAGAATGGTATCTCCATCTGTCGTTTCAATCCAGTTTTCTGCGATGGAGCCATCAGGTTGGGTATTTCCAGCACCATAGACTAAGTCAGGTAACACACCATAAAGGATTATGACATTAACATTACCATCACCGGTTGTCCCAAGCATCCATTCCATGACATGGGCAGGATCTTTCGTGATCTCCACAGAAAAACCTTCAGATTCCACAAGATTTCTTGTCGTTTCTGCTGCCATTGCTGCATCTTCCAATGTTATCCAATAACTACGATTTGTGTAGATCAGGACATCTACCAGGTCAACCGGCATTTCCACCATTTCTTCCGGCATTTCTTCCATCATCTCTGGTGGCATTTCTGGCGGTTCTATCTGTTCGGCGTCCGGCATAATCGTTTCCATCACTTCCTGCGGGACCCGTTCGCAACTTGTGAAGTAGACCGCGGAGGCGATGAGAGCAATAGCGGCTATCCATAAATACTTTCGCATTGAAAATTCTCCTTAAGTGTAAACATGTATAAAATGTGCTTGAGCGGAAGCTATTACTGTGTTCCGCTCAAGCAGCAACTTCGGTTGTGTAAAGTGTAAGGTTATCGCTGCTGGCATCGCTTCAAGGAATCAATGGACAACCGCGATACCCTCCTTCAAATATAGAATCAGAAACAATGCTTAGATTTCAACAGGCACATCGTGAAGGGTGATTGTACCCCAAATCTTACTCACTTCATGTAAGATTTGCGAGCGGGGTACGGTCTTAAATCACGGTGTGAGGGGACCCGTTGTCAGCATTTTTTTTATCTAAACGAGGTGCAAAAATTGCACGCTCATAGAGATACATACGCAATACGCAAAATTCATGCCAACGCAAATTGTGCTGTTTTATAGTGGGGGTACTGCAGACGGTAACTGGTTATGCTACGAAGCGGCACAGACGAATCGTCGGAATCGGGAAGGTTGGGTATACAATTTTTGTATGGACAATTTTTGTATGGACAAAAATTGCACAATTAACCAGTTAGTGATTGTTTATAATTACGAATTAAGACATAACAGATGGAGGTTTTCGTCCAACAGAGCGTTTTTGGCAGCAAAAACTAACAGTTTGTGGGACGAAAGAAGTGGCGTTTTGGAATAGGTTTTATGGGGCGAGGGCGCTGCTCTATATACCGAATGTTTTCTTGAGGTTGTCTCGGAGATGGGTGATGATGATGGCTTCTAATTGTTCGAGAGACTCTGTATTTCCTTCCTCTGTCAATGTATTGACGAGTTTTGCGAGTTGTGTTTGTTCTGGTGGGGTGTCGGTTTTGAGCGTCTCTATGATTTGGTGCATTTGCGGTAAGATGTAGGTTTTGAGAGAAGGCGTTTCGGATTTGAGTTGGTCTATGAATTCCTCTGTTTCTTTGATGTGTTCTTTCAGTTGTGTTTCTAAGGTTGTAAGTGTTTCCTTGTCTTCGGGCGTGCGTGCATCTTGTGGCTCAGCGGGTTCTATGCCATCCTGGTGAGCAGCGGTTTGCGTCGGATGTCCTCTGGTTTCCAAGATCCTGCTTTGGAGTGCGAACAGGTTCCTGATTTTTTCTACGATTATTTCAGCGAGTTCTTTTGTTTTTTCCGTTTCACTATGCGTCATCTGTTTTCCGTTCTGTGTTATTTCCGGCTAAGCTGGTAGTCCGCTATCGGTTATTGGAAAATGAAAGGGAACATGCAAGCAAAGACCGTCTACGGGCTGCTTTACTATATTTCTGTGAAATATATGCAAAATATATGCAAAAAGCATGCCAATTCGTAGAAATTTAATTTGCCTTAAAAGCCAAATTTGGGTATACTCTTAGGAGACAATGAGATTTAGACAGAAATAAATTTTGAAAAATAATATTCTATTCTGTCCTTCTATCAACATTCAATCGAATCAACCCTGTTTTTCTATGGCGGCAACTGAGGTTAGAGCCGACGCACTGCGGGGGGGCGGTATTTTTCTGAGCGTTTCAAGAGTTGTGAAACCATTTTTTTTCATAAGGCAACTCACAACTTCAACGAAATGGAACACTACGTTATGCTAAACAAACAAGATGAATCACATCTGCCTATTAGGCTGCCGTCAGCAATGATGCAAGAGGTTTATAGCCAGATAGATCGTTTTTCAAAAACGAAAGTACCCATTCTTATTACTGGGGACACGGGTGCTGGCAAGGAAATCATTGCGCGTGAGATACATCGCACGAGTGACCGAAATGGCAAACCGTTCATAGTGATCAACTGTAGTGCGTTTCCAGATAACGGTCTCCTGAATAGTGAAGTCTTCGGTCACGAGAAAGGGGCGTTCACTGGTGCGGATCGTCAACGGAAAGGTCTGTTTGAACATGCGGATACGGGTACGCTGTTTCTTGATGAGATCGGTGATATGGGGCTTGAAGTGCAGCCGAAGTTTCTTCGTGTATTGGAGGAACAAGAGTTCGCGAGGCTCGGTGGTAACAAGGTTATTAAAACGGACGTTCGGATTATCGCTGCGACGAACAAGAATCTTAAATCTGCCGTCAAAGAAAAGCGATTTAGAGAGGATCTATACTACCGTCTGTCTACGTTTGATATTCATATTCCGCCGCTGCGAGACCACAGTGAGGATATCCCGCCTTTAGTGGATGCTTTTCTTTCTGAATTCAACGTCATGTATAAAAAAAAGATTTCGAAGGTTTCGGGTGAAGTTCTGAATTTTCTTCAACATGCTGCGTGGCCGGGTAATATTCGGCAGCTTAAGCGTACGATAGAAAGAGCGGTGGTTTCAACGGAGACGGATGAAATCACTTTCAGTGATCTGCCGTCCGATATTGTAATCACGCCGCCGGTAGCGGTTAGCGTATCAGATTCGGGGACAGATTCTGCGATGCCGGAGGAGATACGTCATATTTTGACGCAGATTTCGGTAACGGAGTTCGTTTTAATTTTCGGTGGGGTACCGAATGCTATTTGGCGGGATATCCCTGAGAAAATGCAGCAATCGGTGATTCGAGAGGCATCCTTCCATTTATCAGCACTTTTGAGTGGGCAATCGGATGCGATTCGGATAAAGGGGATGGATAAGGATCAAATTCTTGGCAAGGTTGCGGAGCATCGGCTCAAGGAACACGGTTCTATGACGCAAGCGGCAGAGTCGTTAGGGATAGATCGGCGGACGCTTAAGTCATACACAGAGGCTGTAGATGTAGATGGGTGAGGTGCAGTGGGCGGTTGCGTTCCCGTCCCACTGCAGTTCGGAATATCGGGATGCCCGTGCGTTTAAGCCGGTCTAAATGTGCGTTCAAGATTGTTCCTAATCTGCGTTATAATCGCCTCTTCTAATTGTTGCGTTGTCTCGATGTTCTCGTCTGTGAGTGCGGTGATGAGTTCTGTGAGTTCGCTCCGCTCTGCTGCATTACAGGCTTGGAGCGTTCCCATAATCTCACTCATCTGCGGTAAGACGTAAGCTCTGAAACAAGGTGTTGCGAGTTGGAGTTCTTCGGTAATACTATCCAATTCTGCGACACTTTCTTTCAGTTGTGATTCTAATCCTGCCAAATCTTCTTGTAGGCGTGCTGCAGGTGCTGTGTTACCATTCGTATCAGTAAGTTGGCGTACGGACGCTCTCGCCGCCAGAACCTTGTCCTCCAAAGCGACCAGGGACCGCACTTTTTCCACAATCCCGTCAGCACGTGCCATTGCTTCTCTCATCTGTTGGTCAGTCATCTGTATTCCTCCTATCAAGATATTCCAGAATAAATTGACCCCTTTAACCGAATGTTATGAATTATACATACTGAGACAATTTTTGTAAAGAGGAATAGTTGTCAGCTCAGTTAGGAATACAAATCGCATTTGGGAGCGTACGCTGCAGAACCACACTTATTGGGTCGGGGTTACAGTGTTGCTAACTCTGGTAATTCTATCCATCTACGCGCCTGCCAGGATTCCATGCCTTTGTCTGCCAACTGCACGCCTTTTGCACCTGCAAGGAGCGTCCACGGGAAGGGTTCGTCGGCGACGACGTGGCGGAGGAATAACTCCCATTGCGCTCTGAATGCGTTCTCATAGGTCTCCTGCTCCGGCACCTTGAGCCATCCGTCAAAGAATTTGATCGGTTGTTCGATGTCTGGGTTCCAGACAGGACGTGGTGTGCCGGAAAGCGGTTGAATCCAACAATCTCTCAAGCCAACAACAGCGGAACCGTTCAAGCCGTCCACATGTATCGTCAACAGATCGTCACCGCGGACTCTGACTGCCCAAGACGAGTTGAAGTGTGCGATGATACCGTTCTCCAATTCAAACGTCGCGTAAGCAGCATCTTCAGCGGTACAGGCGTACGGTTTGCCTTCTTCATCCCACCGTTGCGGGAGATGCGTCGCAGCGATACAGGAGACACTTTTGATGGCACCGAAGAGGTTGTCAATGACGTATCGCCAGTGGCTGAACATATCGAGGATGATGCCGCCCCCGTCTTCAGTTCGGTAGTTCCACGACGGACGTTGGCTGGGAATGGTGTCGCCTTGGAAGACCCAGTAGCCGAATTCACCGCGTACAGCGATAATCTTTCCGAAGAAGTCGGCATCTATTAGACGTTTGAGTTTCTGAATGCCGGGTAGCCAGAGTTTATCCTGAACGACACCGTTTTTGAGTCCTGCTTTCGCTGCTTTCTCATAGAGGCGATACGCGTCCTCGGTCGTTGTGGCGGTCGGTTTTTCACAATAGATATGTTTTCCGGCGGCTATTGCGGTTTCGACGGCATCGACGCGGCGTGAGGTAACTTGTGCATCGAAATAGACGCTATAGTCATCGTCGGCGAGGGCAGCGTTGAGGTCTGTGGTCCATTTTTGGACACCGGTGGTTTCGGAGAGTTTCTCCAGTTTCGCGGGATTCCGTCCGACGAGATACGGGTCGGGCATAATGACTTCACCGTCACCGATAGGGATGCCGCCGTCTTCTGCGATGGATAGGATCGAGCGGATGAGGTGTTGGTTGGTTCCCATCCTACCGGTAACACCGTTCATAATGATCCCGACACGATGCGTTTTTTCGGTTTGATTGGTCATCTGTCTCCTGTTATTAGTTCTGCGTCCTTCTAAGCTTTGTCAGTGCATTGAGGGGCTGCGCCTTCTGGGAGTGGTGGTGCTTCGACACCGGCTTTCGGGAGTGTGCCGGCGAGTTCTTGTTTCCAATGCGCGACATCGCCTGCGGGGCCGTAGCAGTAGACCATCTTCATCGGTGTGTTGCCCGTGTTGGTCAACTGATGGAAGACCCAAGACGGGATAAAGACGGTCTGACCTGCGGAAAGCACTTGGCGTTCTTCACCGAGGCACATTTCGCCTTCACCTTCGACGATAAAATAAATCTCTTCCTGTTCGTGGTTATGCCACGGCACTTGACCACCGTTAGGTTCTAAGACGACGAAGCCCATACAGAATTCGTCTATCTGGATGGGGGATGCGCCGCCGACAAGGTTTTTCGTACGTCTACGGGCAGGATAGGTGCGCCCTTCAATTTCGTTTAGATCTGCGATTAACATTGTGTGATGTCCTTTCCAATGCTGACGGCACAGGGACTGTGCCTACTACTTTGCATTATTCAAAAAGCTCTGCCACCTGACAAGAAAATCCTTCAATAACATTCTCACCGGTGAGGGTGTCGTTCCGCGTGAGGAGCGTAATGTCCGTTTCCGAACGATAGACTGTCACCGTTTTGGATCTCGGTTCAAGCACCCATACAAGTTGTGTGCCCGCATCAAGATAAGTGAATGCTTTTTCCACAACCCGGTGTAAGGCATCTGTCGGCGAAACCACCTCAATGGCGAGGTCTGGTGGAATAGAGAAAACTTTACTCAGATCAGCAGGAATGTGTTCGTTTAAAAGAAAAGCAATATCTGGCATTAGCACACGTTCGCCGACTCTAAAACCTGTTTCTGACACATAAATATCCCCTAACCGATTTTCACGAACGTATGAGCCTAAAGGCAGAATAAGATTCACACTAATCCTACCATGTTCCCCTGATGTAGGTGGCACCGGTATTAATTCTCCTTTAATGTATTCATATCCCTCTAAATCGCTTTTGAGGAACTCCTCCAATGTCATCTTGATAGGTCTAAGCGGGAGTCCTTCTTGTGGGAGTAGGGCATCGGGATTTCCGTCGGCAGGGAGTGCTCCAAATTCTTGTGCGTTCATGATTTCACCTCGCGAAAAGAGAAGACAGGAAGAATGGAAGATTGGGGGTACCCATCCTTCCATCCCTGCTTCTATCCAAATCCTTCCACCCTTCCATCCTTCCACCCTTCCATCCAATTAATCTTCTGCCTCAATCACGGCTTGTGCTGCGGCGAGACGGGCGATCGGGACACGGAACGGGGAACATGAGACGTAGTTGAACCCTAATCCGTAGCAGAATTTCACGGAATTCGGTTCGCCGCCGTGCTCACCACAGATACCGACCTTCAGATCGGGGCGAGCCGAGCGTCCTTTTTCAGAACCGATTTGCAACAGGCTGCCGACACCTTCCTGGTCGAGGATCTGGAACGGGTCGTATTCCAGCACACCGTTTCTCACGTAGTCGTCAAGGAATTTCGCGGCATCGTCTCGGCTCATTCCGAACGTTGTTTGTGTGAGGTCGTTGGTGCCGTAGGAGAAGAATTCAGCTTCAGCGGCGATCTTGTCAGCAGTGAGTGCTGCCCGGGGCAACTCAATCATGGTGCCCACAAGGTATTCGACGCGTGTGCCGGTCTCTTTGAAGACCGCCTCGGCTGTGTCAACGACGACTTTGCGTTGTAGTGAGAACTCGTTGATATGCCCGACAAGCGGAATCATAATTTCTGGTAGCACGCTGATCCCGCGTTTGGCGACATCAACGGCGGCTTCAAAGATTGCACGCGCTTGCATCTCGGTTATCTCTGGGTAGACGATGCCGAGCCTGCAGCCCCGGTGTCCGAGCATCGGATTAAATTCGTGCAGTTCTTCGACGCGTTCACTGAGTTTCTGCGGTTCAACGCCGAGTCGCCCCGCGAGTTCATGGATTTCGGTTTCGTTTTTCGGTAAGAACTCGTGGAGCGGTGGATCGAGCGTGCGGATTGTGACAGGGTAGCCAGCCATCGCCTCAAATATCCCGATAAAGTCTGTCCGTTGATGTGGGAGCAGTTTCGCCAACGCCGTTTCGCGTTCTGCCATCTCATCGGCGAGGATCATTTCTCTGACTGCGTCGATACCTGTGCCGAAGAACATGTGCTCGGTTCGGCAGAGTCCGATGCCTTCAGCCCCGAATTGTCGGGCATTTTTGGCATCTTCGGGTGTATCGGCATTCGTGCGAACGTTTAATGATCGGATGTCGTCTGCCCATTCCATAAGCGTTCCGAATTGTCCGCTAAGTTCGGGTTGGATGAGTGCGACCTGCCCATTGAGGACATCGCCTGTGGAGCCGTTGAGCGTAATAAAATCGCCTTCGGCGTAGCGTTTCCCCTCCGCGTAAAATTCGAGTGCTTTTTCATTGATAAAGAGTGCGGAGCAGCCAGCGACACAGCATTTTCCCATACCGCGTGCCACGACAGCGGCGTGGCTGGTCATACCGCCACGGGCTGTGAGGATCCCCTCTGCGGCATCCATACCGCCGATGTCCTCTGGTGATGTTTCGGAGCGGACGAGGATGACTTTTTCACCAGCGGCTGCGAGTTCTTCAGCACGGAGCGCGGTAAAGACGACTTTACCGACGGCGGCACCCGGGGAAGCGGGCAGCCCTTGGGCGATAACCTCAACATTAGCGTCCGGATCAACGCTCGGATGCAACAACTGGTCTAAGTCGTTTGCTGGTACACGCGTCAAGGCGGTCTCTTTATCGATTAAACCTTCTTCAACCATCTCAACCGCGATTCTGACAGCGGCTTGACCGGTACGTTTCCCATTACGGGTCTGGAGCATGTAGAGTTTGCTGTCCTGAATCGTAAATTCAACGTCTTGCATGTCGCGATAGTGCTTCTCAAGCCTTAACCCGATATCTACCAATTCATCATACGCGTGTGGCAATATATTTCTCAATTCGATGACCGGAAGCGGCGTTCGGATCCCAGCGACGACATCTTCGCCCTGGGCGTTAATGAGGAATTCGCCGTAAAATTGGTTTGCACCGGTCGAGGGGTTACGGGTGAAGGCGACTCCTGATCCGGAGGTTCCACCCATATTTCCAAATACCATCGCTTGTACGTTAACAGCGGTGCGTCCGAGTTCTTCGGAAATATCGTTAAGACGGCGATAAGTAATGGCGCGCGGGTTTCCAGAGGATTCAAAAACGGCATCGCGTGCCATGTTTAATTGCTGCCGCGGTTCATCAGGAAAATCGTTACCTGTGTGCTGCTTGACGGCGTTCTTGAACTCGTGGACGAGTTCGACTAAATCGGCGGCTTCTAATTCGGTATCTAATTCAACGCCTTTCGCCTTTTTCTTTCCTTCGAGTAGGTGCTCAAACTCATCGTGATCAACGTCGAGTACGACGTTCCCGAACATCTGTATGAAGCGTCGGTATGAATCGTAAGCGAAACGTTCATTTTCGGATCTGGCGATAAGTCCCTTAACCGTGTCATCATTCAAACCGAGGTTGAGAATTGTGTCCATCATACCCGGCATTGAGACGGCGGCACCGGAACGGACGGACAGGAGAAGCGGGTTCTCGGTATCACCGAATTTCGCGCCGAGTGCAGCTTCCAGCTTATCTAAGTTCTCGTCAATCTGTTCGTCAAGTCCGGCGGGGTATTGTTTATCGTTTTCGTAGTATAATTTGCATACCTCAGTGGAGATGGTGAATCCTGGCGGGACAGGTACGCCGAGATTGCTCATCTCCGCGAGATTCGCCCCTTTTCCACCGAGCAGGGTCCGCATTGTGGCATCACCGTCGCTTTCACCCGCTCCAAAGAAGTAGACATACTTCGGTTTTGGCATCAAAAGCCTCCTGTGTTTTAGAGTTATAAGTTATAAGTTATAACTTTTTGGTTAAGAGGGTTCTGAGTTTTCAACATCTCTTTAGTAACTGCTGATGCTTCCATGCCGTGAGGACCGTAACAAAAAGCACACCCAGCATCAGAAAACAGACTTATAACTTATAACCAACAACTTATAACGTTTTAGATTGAATAGATAGTGCGACTTGCTTCGTCGAATTCTGGTTTAAATGGATCCGTTGAAAGGTAAAGGATCTGATACGGTTCATAGAGTTGGATATAACTCCAATTGACACCACATAGGATCTTCCCTTCGTTAACTTTCTTGATAAATTTGCCTCTAAACTTGGCGCGTGTCCGTTCAGGCGGGAAATGTTCAGCGTGTTGAATCTGTGTATCTTTGACGATGCGTTCGACTTCCGCTCGTCTTTCAAGTGTGTAGTAGAGACTCTCTTCCTGTCGGACATTATGATATTTTAGATCGAGGTGTTTAACCTGTGGTGAGTCCCAATCGTAGCCGCGTTTCGCGAGGTAGGTCTGGAGCCATTTCCATTTAATGACCCAATCCAATTCGCGTTCTAACTGCATCGGATCGGTTTCCAAACAGGTAAGGACGTATTCCCAGCGCGCCATAATTTGTGCTGTCGTTGGGTCAGATTCGGCTTGCTCGAGGTAGCGTTTTGCGCATTCGAGGTACTGCCATTGTAAATTGACTGCTGAGAGGCGTTTCCCGTTTTGGAGTTCGATCTGATGTTTACAGGTAATATCGTCTGAGATTTCGCGGATCGCTTTAACAGGGTTCCGCAGTGCGAACCGTTGCTGAATGAAATTGTCTTCAATCATGCGTAGCACAATACCGGTGGTACCGACCTTCAAGAAAGTTGAAAATTCGGACATATTGGAATCACCGACAATGACGTGTAAACGTCTATATCTTTCTCTATCAGCGTGTGGTTCATCGCGTGTGTTGATAATCCCGCGTGCCGTTGTTGTTCCGATAGAGATTTCTTCTCGGATGTGTTCCGCGCGCTGTGAGATGGCGTAGTAACCGCGGTGGCTGGGTTTGATTTTGCCGGCACCTGTGAAGACCTGCCGTGTAACAAAGAACGGAATAAGTTGCGATGCCAACTGTCGGAAATCGACGTGCCTTTCCATCAGATAGTTTTCGTGGCATCCGTAGGTATTTCCGGGTGTATCCAAGTTGTTTTTAAAAATAGAGATTTTTCCGTAGAACCCGTCATTTTTCATGCGTCGTTCGGCGGTGCTTGCGAGGCGTGTAATAATGCGTTCCCCGGCTTTATCGTGTGCGACGAGTTCAGCGACATCATCACATTCGGGGGTGGCGTACTCGGGGTGGCATCCGATGTCTTGATAGAACCGTGCACCGTTTTCGAGAAAGACATCTGGATACATCCGCCCTGCAACGATTTCTCGGAAGAGGTACATCACAACGTTCTGAACAGTGAGTGTTTTTCTACGGGGTCCGTCTGGTGTCCAGATGATTCCGAACTCGGTTTCGAGTCCATAAATTCTACGCTTCATAAGAGAGCCCCTTTGTCGGTGCTGCTTCGGCAAAAAAATAGGCTTTTGACGACAGAAAAGCCGAGAAGTGTTCCAGGGTCAAAAGATTAGGACAGAAGTGCTGTGACTTCGTCCGTAGAGAGTCGTCGAAATTTTCGCCGTTCAACTGTCTGCTCCAGGCATGCCACCTCTATTGTTTGTGGCGTTATTTGATAATTGTCTTCAGCATCTGCTTCAACGGTCCGGAAGGTGTCTGTCACGAGTTGTAGTGCTGCGGACAGCTCTAAGTCATCGGCGTAGTGTTGTTGCAGAATCCCTGTTATTGCCGTGGCTCGCCCCCCGATAACGGCATACTTTTCCTCTTCCGAATAGATACCGTCAAATGCGATATGATAGATCCGATTGTTCCGTAGTGTTGAACCGTCGGGTGCGTCTGCTGCGCCCAATTCGCAGACGAGGAGTTCTATCTCCAGTGGTTTGGCGTCCCAGGCTTGTGCGACTGCCCCCATGTGCTGCGAATAGAGGTTTGTCAACCATTTCGCTGTGACATCTTCGCGGTAGTAGCGGAATCCTTTAATTTCGGCTTCACGAATCCCAACGACACGGAGTATCTCATATTCAGCGATCCTACCGGCGGCAGCGAATGCGATCCGGTCATAAATTTCGGAAATTTTGAAGGTGGTTTTTCGTGGATTCTCAGCCACCATCAGGAGCCCTTCCCGATATTCTAAGACGACGACTTCCTTGGCTTGCGCGATGCCGCGACGGACGAAATCCTCTTTATCCTGACGGATCTGCTCCGGTGAAACGTAGTACGGTGTGGACATATCGGTATTCTTGGTTATCAGTTGTCGGTTGTCGGTTATCAGTTAAGAGGGAAATGTGACTGATAAGTTCCGTCTCTTAACTCTCACTGTGAGGTAAACTGAAGACTGACAACCGAAAGATTTTTCGCAGAAAAATCGTACTGATAACTGACAACTATTCTCCTATAGCCGCGATATGAATTCGCGATAGAGTGCTTCAACGGTTGCCTCCGGTACTTCGGTGACACCGTCTTCAGTAACGGTGTAAAGTATTGGAAAAATTTTTCGGATAAGATCGGGCCCGCCAGTTGCGATGTCCTCATCGGCAGCGTCCCAGAGGGCTTCGACGATGATTTCTAAGGCATCTTGACGATTAATTTGTGGCGTGTAGCGTTTTTTAAGTGTTGCTCGTGCGTCCTTACCGCCGGATCCGATTGCGTAGTAGTCATCTTCTTCGTAGCGGCCGCCGATGGCATCGTATTTGAAGATTCTACCACTTTGACGTTTCACATCGTAGCCAGCAAAGAGCGGCAAAACGATAAGTCCCTGCATAGCGAGTCCGAGGTTCGCGCGTACGAGGTGTGAAAGGAAGTTTGCCTGCCCTTCGAGACTGAGACTCACGCCTTCCGTTTTTTCGTAGAATTCGACCTCAACTTGGAAAAGCTTCGCCATCTCAATACAGGGACCGGCGGCACCGGCGACCGCGATTGCCGAGTGCCGATCGACTGGATAGACCTTCTGAATGCGTCGCTCGCCGACCTGATATCCCTCAGTTGCCTGCCGGTCTCCAGCCATCACGACCCCGGCATCATAGACCACTGCAAGCACGGTTGTACCCTCATAGTGCCGAAATGACGATTCCGGTACATGCGGATTTGGGACGACATCAGACGAATTGAGCGTCGTCAGTAATTCGGGGTGGCGACGCTTGAGAATGTGAAAGAAGTCGGAGGTGCCGTAATCACTGAGGTCAAGCACTCCTACTGCCCTCCCCGTTGAATGTAACTTTCGACAAATTCCTGTGAATCTTCTTCCAGGATTTCATCAATTTCGTCAAGAAGTGAATCTAAATCTTCAACGAACGCCTCATCCATTTCGCCGTTTTCAACATCGGGTTGCATGTCTTCGGTTTCATCGATATGGCGTTTGAGGTGTTCCTGTTGTTTTTCTGTCGACATTTTTTTCTCCTTTAATAGTTGTCGGTTGTCAATTATCAGAGGGAATAGTTATCAGAGTACTGGTTATCAGGACTCAGTACGCTGCGCTTTCAGTGAAAGAGGGTATTTGTGGCGGTCACCAAATCGTTGACTGCCACAAGGTATTAACTGCGTACTGACAACTGAAAGGTTTTTCGCAGAAAAACCGTACTGACAACTGATAACTATCTTGATGCGTTGCCTCGAATTTTCTTAATGAGTTCCTCTGCCGTACAGTTGTTCAGCAGTTCGCCAACAACCTTCTGTGTCCCGAAGTGGGGACGATCCATCATAATTTTGTCAAGCCCTCCCGATTTACCGATAAAAATCATTGAATTCCAACTTGCGCTATAAATATGTTTCTGAAACCGCCGTAAACAGGTGCCTCGAAAATAGGCGCGTGTGTCTACCGGTGGGTAGTGCATGGCGTGCACAATCTCTTCATGGTTGAGTAAACGTTGAACATGCCCATTCTTGAGCAGTCTGATATAAAGTCCTTTGTCTGGACGAATATCGTGGTATTGTAAGTCCATCATCCGCAGATGTGCGTCGTCCCACTCGTATCCGTGCCGTTGACGGTATGCGTCGAGTAATTTCTTTTTGATAATCCAGTCGAGATGGCGGCTGAGTCGACGTGGGTCTATTTCGAGATTATCGAGGACGTATTGCCATTTTTCGAGGACATCCTCAACGATAGGTGTCCGTTCTTCAGGTGTGAGGTATTGTTGCGCGAGTTTGAGATACGCGCGTTGCACCTCTATCGGTGACAACTGCTGTCCATCTGCCAGCTCTATCGGTTCTTTGCACGATAAGTCCCGCGAGATAGATTTTATTGCCGCGACAGGTTCCTTCAAGGTGAACTGTTTTCCGACGACCCCTTTCTCAATCAACTGAAGTGCGATAGACGTAATACCGACTTTGAGATAGATGCTGAGTTCGGACATGTTAGAATCACCGACGATAACGTGTAAACGTCGGTAGAGTTTATCATCAGCGTGTGGTTCATCGCGTGTGTTAATCAAGGGGCGGTTGACCATCGTGCTGAGTCCGACCTCTTTCTCGAAAAAATCGGCGCGTTGCGATATCTGATAATCTGCTTCCTCACTCCCATTTTCTGTGCCTACTTTGCCGCTCCCTGTGATGATAATGCGCGTAACCAGAAACGGCATCAACCCATCAACGATAGCATCAAAGGGTACTTTGCGGGACATGAGAAAGTTTTCGTGTGCCCCGTAACTATGCCCCTTATAATCGGTGTTGTTTTTATATATGATAATCTCTTGGTTGTCAAGTAACAAACGTTCCGCTGCGACGCGACTCACCTCTAATATTAATTCGCCAGCCTTCTCGTATAGGAGTAGATCCCGTGCGTTGGCACATTCCGGTGTACAGTACTCCGGGTGTGCGTGGTCCACATAATAACGTCCGCCGTTAATTAAGATGTCGTTGACGGCACTACTTGTATCGGTTTCCGAGATTGGTGTCTCTGCCTCTGCCATGAACCCGCGAGCATCCATTAGCGGACGCTCTTGGTCGTAGTCCCATGTAACAGCAGTTGCTGTACTCGGGATATCGTCTCTACAACTTTTGTAAGCGTTAACCACCAAAGTTGAAGCAGCGACCGGATCTTGCTCACGCGCGTTTTTGACTGAGATACCATACTCAGTCTCTGTTCCCATTATGATTGGTATTTCCATATTACTCACGACGCTGAAACCGGCAACCGATTATAGAAAAGTGCCGCCTCGGGTGACTCGGACATCCTGTCTTTTCTCTTGTGTGGGTTCACTGGTTAATGCTCGAATATTGACAATTTTTTCGCCTTTGCGTCCCGATATTTTTGCCCAATCATCAGGGTTCGTTGTATTCGGCAGGTCTTCATTTTCCCGATATTCTTCCCTGATGGCATCTTTGAGATCGTCGAGACACATTCCCTTATCTGTTCCATCGGAACCGATAAGACGTTTTATGGCTGTTTTCTTGGCGCGTGAAACGATGTTTTCAATCATAGCGCCGCTGACAAAGTCTTTAAAAAAGAGTGTTTCGCGCTCGCCGCGCGCGTAAGTCACTTCAATAAACCGATTTTCTTCTGTCGTTGCGTACATTTCGTGGACAGCTGCATCAACAAAATGATCGGCGATTGCCTGCGTGTCGCCATCAAATTGCTCATGAGCGGCTTCAACGAAGGGTAGATCGGATGTCAGATAGATTCCGAAAATATCCTTGGCACCCTCTAAGTTCGGCCGATCAATCTTAATTTTGATATCGAGCCTTCCCGGTCGTAGAACCGCGGGGTCGAGGAGGTCTTGTCTATTACTTGCGCCGATGACAATGACATCTCTTAGGTTCTCCACACCATCAATTTCGGAGAGGAACTGTGGTACGAGCGTGGATTCCATATCCGATGAGATGCCCATCCCTCTCGACCGGAAGAGCGAATCCATTTCATCGAAAAAGATAATAACGGGGAACCCTTCTTTAGATTTTTCGCGTGCTTTTTGGAAGACTTCGCGTATTTTACGTTCGGTTTCACCGACGTATTTGTTTAGCAGTTCGGGTCCCTTAATATTGATGAAATAGCCGCGAACATCCTCTCGCCCACTCTCTTTTCGGACGCGTTCAGCGATACTGCTTGCCACAGCTCGCGCTATCAAGGTCTTACCACACCCGGGAGGTCCATATAAGAGTACCCCCTTCGGAGGTGAAAGATTAAATTCCTCGTATTCCTTTGGATAGAGATACGGGAGTTCAATGGCATCTCGGATTGCATTGATCTGTTGATCAAGCCCCCCGATGTCGGTGTAGCCGATATCGGGTACCTCCTCAAGGAGCAGGTCTTCAACCTCTCGTTTTGGGAGTTTTTCCATGACCATACTGGTGGTATGGTTAAGGAGGACGTTATCCCCGATTTTCAGTGTTTCGCCTTTAAGAGATTCGGCGACTCTGACGACGCGTTCTTCATCGGTGCGGAGGTTAACAATAGCGAGTTCATCATCTATCTGCTCTTTGATTTTGACGACGTCGCCGTGCCGCTCAGCATCCTTGATGTCGACAACGTTCATGCCGCTATTGACGATGACGGCTTGTCCTATTTTGAAGTTCTGATTTCTGAGTGCTGGATCGATATTGACGCGCCATTTCCTGCCGCTGATATCGATATCAACAGTTCCGTCCTCGTTTGCGCCGAGGAAGACACCGTAGTTATTCGGCGGAGCACTGAGTTGATCAACTTTTTCCTTTAGGATCTGTAGTTTCTCTTTCGCCTCTTGCAGAGTGCTTGTCAGTCGCCTATTGCGCCGATGCGCCGCCATCAATTCACGCTGTGTTTCATGAAGTTGCGTTTCAAGGTCTTTGACATATACGGTATGCTGTTGTCGCCGCATGTTATCAAGCTCACTTTCAAGCATATCAATCGTTCCTTGAAGTGCGCGCATCTGCTGCTCATACCAGACAACATCAAATTTCTGTTGCCCTTCAAAGGTATCTTCGGAATTTCCTTTTTTGATAGCCATACGTGAAGTTCTCACTTTCCAAAAGGATTTCTCCGATCTCACTCGCGATGACGTGAGTCAGGTAAGCGGATTGTTGGATTCAATGAAGTTTGTGAGTTAAACCCAACATTTTTATTAGAGTATAACCCAAGTTGCTACCTTTATCCAAATAGCTGTTTTATACTCGTTGCGATGACAAACAAAAGCACTTTCAACTCAAAACCGGCTGCTGACACCGCATGAATCGACTTGGGAAAAAGTTGTTCAATGAGACTGATTGTCA
>JAJDTJ010000108.1 GCA_022827225.1 Candidatus Poribacteria bacterium
GACAATCAGTCTCATTGAACAACTTTTCCCCAAGTCGATTCATGCGGTGTCAGCAGCCGGTTTTGAGTTGAAAGTGCTTTTGTTTGTTATCGCAACGAGTATAAAGCAGCTATTTGGATAAAGGTAGCAACTTGGGTTATCCTATAAAATTAGGATGGGAGAGGCGTAAATATAAATAGGATTTTGCTTGGTTCAGTAAGGCAGCATCATCCGGAAGGCACTGGAGAAGTTAGGATGAAACACTACGGCTTAACATTAAACTTAAAGGACGATCCGTCCATTATAGAAAAATATAAGGCGTATCACCGAAATGCTTGGCCGGAGGTCGTTGATGCCCTGAAATCAGTCGGTATAACGAAGATGAACATCTATTTAATCGGGTGCCGCCTGTTTATGGCTATGGAAACGATTGATACATTTGACATAGAACGAGACTTCCCACGGTATCTTGAGGTGGACCCGAAGTGCAAGGCCTGGGACGAATTGATGCGTGCTTTTCAGGAACCGGTTGTGGAGGCACAACCGGACGAATGGTGGGCACGGATGGAGCCTGTTTTTGAATTATAGCGTTAAAACTGAGAAATACATTCGCGAGAATAAAGATTATGGCAATTAATTACAACTTCATTGCATACTGTAGTAAAATCTCACCGACCGATTGGATTATCGGGATGCGATCCATCCACGGAGAGGTGCCGTTAGATGTCGTGATCCCTGACGGTGATGTTCCATCGGACCCGGATAACCCGGAATTGATCGGTGTGTTGACAACTGAAGGCTTAGAACGTGAGAGTAAAGACGGATTGGAACTCTATCGTTATCTCCGACAGTTAAATCCGAGGAAAAATGAGTCGTTCAGTTACAACGAAATCGTGATACGAAATATACACGGGCGTATAACCGCGCTCAAAGTTGATGAAGAGCTTCGGGTGCAAGTTACATATACGCAGCGCAAGGAAGCGTATAAATTATTTTCTTATCAGATTAAGTTGCTCGGTATTTTCCCGAATTCGGGTACTGATGGTACTGATATATCAGATGACGAGGCATCTGATATCGCTACGTCGCAACCTTCTCCAAAGAACACACTGCCGGGAATAGAGAACCCTACCGGTAGCGGTTTAAGGCAGGAGGGTTACAAAACGACAAATACCCTTGAGAAATTAATCGCTTTTACACAAAATTTGCAACAGGAATTGAAAGAGGCGAAAAGGGAACTTACAGAAACAACAGATAGAATCGAACGACTCGAGAATGAGTGGCAAGACTTCAGTGCGATACAAGACCTTGTTCAAGAGATTCTTGATCGTCTCAGACGATTGGAAAGTCTCAATTCGCGCATTCAGAACCTTGAGGCGGACCAACATCAACTCCATAATCTTCAGCAACTTTTGCGAAAATTCCTCGTGGCATTGAATCAACAGATACGGGTAACGCTTGAAGAACAAGACGATCAATCCTCGACTTGATAATTGGTATATTTGAAAATATTTGTAAGATTTGTTTAAGTCCTAAACAACGGCATACGCATTCATCCGATATTCAAGGGAAAAGGAGGGCGGCTATGATAAAATTAGGGACGATGTCTCTAAATGTAAGAGGGACAACCGCTAGTGCATTCGCGCAAATCGTCTACGATCTCGGTTTTGATGTTATTGAGTTGCATTCAAGTGCGTTTGAATCCACTGATGCGGACTACCTACGCGATTTAAAAATGGATCTCATGCGGAAAGGGTTGCCGTTGGGTTACATAGGTGTTAGCAATAACTTCGGTAAACCGGTTGCTGAGCACCCTGAACAAATCGCGCTCATCAAGCAGTGGATTGATATTGCGGTTTTTATGAGTTGTCCACTTGTCCGCGTGTTTGCGGCTTATGTTCCTGCAGATTGTGAGGACGAGGAGACTTTGTGGCCCCCAATGATTGAAGCCTTCAAGGAGGTCGCTGAATACGGCTATGAATCCGGTATTCTCGTTGGACTTCAGAATCACAACCACAACAACGTTACACGCGATGGGGATGCCGTTCTACGCGCCTTGAACGGAACAGATCATCCGTATTTCACACACATTTTAGACACCGGACAGTACGCTGGGTCTCCCGGTGCGAGTGGACATCGTGGGTCTTCACACCCGGATTACGACTGTTATGTGAGCATTGAGCAGACTGCGCCGCATGCTGTCTACGTCCGCACCAAGTTTTATGAAATAGACAGCGGTGTTGAGGAGTGGCTGGATTACCCACGCGTCTTGGACATCCTACGGGGTGTCGGCTATAACGGCTGTCTTTCGATTGTATACGAGGGGAAATCTGATCCGATTGAATCGATGCGAAAGGCGAGGAGTTATCTTGAATCGTTGCTGTAAGCGAAACTACACCTATGGTGCTCGTTTGGAGAACATTTTTATGCTCAACATTAAACCCAAATATCTTGTCAATAACAATGGACGGAAAACCGCAGTAGTTTTGTCAATGAAGGAGTATCGCCTTCTCATAGAACACCTTGAGGATTTAGAGGACATTTTAGAGATGGATGCCGCGGTTAAAACTGAAACCCTGTCTCGCCCGTATCAGGAAATTCGAGCCGAGTTAAAAAAAGAAGGGAAACTTTGAACACTCCGGCAATTTATACTGTTTATTTAAAACGTCGTGCTGAACGAGAATTGCGGAATTTGCCCCAAAACATTAGGACGCGCGTTGATGTCCGGTTAGAACAGCTAGCGGATAATCCGAGGCCACCTGGAGTCGTTAAACTTTCAGGGGAAGCAGATTCTCATTGGCGAATCCGGGTCGGTGAGTACCGAATTCTTTATCAAATAGATGACTCACGTCACATTATTGAAATTTACCGAATCAAACATCGTCGCCACGTGTATCGTTGAGGAGAACTATGGAGGCAAGAAACGCATGAAAACGCGTGCTGCTGTTATGTATGAACACAACCAACCGGTTGTCGTTGAGGAACTTGAGTTAGATGAACCGAAGGCAAACGAAGTCCTCGTCCGTACAGCTGCGAGCGGGGTTTGCCACTCTGATCTGTCGGTCGTCACGGGTGCTATCTATTACGATGCCGCTGTCGTGCTCGGACACGAAGGTGCTGGAATCATTGTGTGCGTTGGCGCGGATGTAACCGATTTTCAGCCGGGCGATCACGTGATCCTGTCTTTTGTGAGTTACTGTGGCAGCTGTCGCATGTGCCAGATGGAGAAAGTCTGTCTGTGCGAAAGTTACGATGTGCCGCGCGGGTTTCAATTGGACGGTACCTATCGTTTGCATAACGGTTCGGGGGACGGTATCCTTCAGATGGCACGGATTGCGACGATGTCGGAATACATGGTGGTTCCACAACAAAACCTCGTGAAAATTGACAAAGATTACGCTTTAGAGAAAGCGGCACTCGTCGGATGTGGTGTGACAACTGGTGTTGGTGCGGTGCTGAATACAGCAAAAGTGGAACCGGGTAGCACCGTAGCGGTTATCGGGACAGGCGGTGTAGGACTGAACGCCATTCAAGGTGCGGTGCTTGCGCAAGCGGAGCAGATTATCGCTGTTGATATTGCTGAGAAGAAACTTGACTTTGCGAAAAGTTTTGGCGCGACGGATGTTGTCAATGCCAGGACGTGTGATCCCGTCGAAGCGGTTCGCGAATTGACCGACGGTCTTGGTGTAGACTATGCCTTCGAGGTGATCGGAAATCCGAAGACTATTGTGCAGGCGTATCGTATGGTGCGGGCTGCTGGCGCGGCTGTTATTGTCGGCATGGCACATCACGAGATGGACGTTAGTATCCCGGCGCAACACCTTGTCTCGACGGAGCGGCAACTGATTGGTTCGTTCTACGGTTCGTGCCACCCGCGTGTCGATATGCCGAAACTTCTCAGGTTGTATACCGAAGGCAAGTTGAAATTAGACGAATTAATTACACGTCACTATCGACTTGATCAGATTAACGAAGCGTTCGCGGACATGGAAGCGGGTGAAAATGCTCGCGGGGTCATCGTTTTTAATTAGTTGTCAGTACGGTTTTTCTGCGAAAAACCTTTCAGTCGTCAGTTTTCAGTTAAGAGCCGCATTGTAGTAGGGATAATAAAACGGACGACCACAAGAAGGTAGCTGATGACTGACAACCCTACTCCTGATAACTGAACACCGAGAACCCATATATGAAATCCATACATACCGCAGTTCGGGAACAGTTTAGCCAACACGCAGACTACTATGCACAGAGCAGCGCGCACGCGAAAGGGGATACCCTAAACGTGATCCTCGACTTTGCGGAGCCGAAAGGTACAGAGCAGACGTTGGATATCGCAACCGGTACAGGCTTTACGGCGTTCGCGCTTGCACCGAAGGTCGGTCATGTTGTTGCTACCGATCTGACAGCGGAGATGGTCTCAAAAGCAGCGGAGTTGGCAGCGGAACAGGCAATAGATAACATCACGTTTTCCGTCGCCGCCGCTGAGTCGCTCCCGTTTGCTGGTGCTTCTTTAGATTTGGTGACGTGTCGGCTTGCACCGCATCACTTTCAAGATGTCCCAAAATTTCTGAGCGAGGTCCATCGGGTGCTACGAACCGGTGGCCTTTTTTGCCTCGCGGATTCTGTTTCGCCTGAATCAGAGAAGTTAATAGCATGGCAGAACCGTGTCGAGAAGCTCCGTGACAATTCGCATGTGTACGGACACCCGCCCTCGGAATGGGATACGATGATTGCGGATGCTGGATTTTCGCTTGAGAGGACAGCGCACGTCCGCAACGCACAGATGTCATTTTTGTGGTGGGTCCGTCCGGAGCAAAATCCGCCAGAGGTTGTCCAGGAAATCCGTGATGCGTTTGCGCAGCTTTCACCTGATGAGGCGAAGCAACACTACACAGTTGAACCTGCGGACGATGATTTCTATTTTTCCTGGCCCATGTATGCTGTTAAAGCGCGGCGTGTGTGATAAAAACCTCGTCTTGAATATCCGCAATCTTTGTATGATAGTGGTGCGCGGTTGAGTTCATCGCTTGGAACAAGAAGCCCAGTTTACCCGCGCCATAGCCTTAGAATTCCTCGTAATTCACCCACAAGTGGTTGAATGTCGCTCTCTTGGTGATCCGCTTCTAAGTGGGCAAAAATCCGACAGATTTCGGCTGGATCCCTACGCAGACTGTCGGATAAACTTCGGAATTTGTTTTTCGCAATTTCTGATGAGCTATCAGATGCAGAAGCATAGATAGCGTCCAACCTGTTCATTAAGTTGGACAGATCCCCTGGATCAATTTCAAGTCGCGAGGCATAAACCTCAAGGTGTTGATGCAACTTTTCCAACACCCAACTTTCTGACGTTCCACTGCCCGGAAGGAACAGTATTGAGTTATTCGCGCCGTGTCCGACTGCTTTTTGTATTTTGCCTTGTACTTCCCCATTGCGTTGTTCGCTATCAAGGATAAAGACCGTGTCTTGAATCTGATTAACGTCTGCCAAAGCGCGCGCGTAAATTGGAAACTCGCTCGCTTTTCCGACGCAACCGATATGAACCAATTCCCATTTGATTTGCTCTTGCGAAAGTAGAAAATCAAGGATGCCTTTCAAGATACCCTCAGCGATGTTGTCTTCACAGAACAGTTTGAGCTTCTCATTGGTGCGTCCGTAGAGTGCGTTCTGCATTAAGTCTCGGTATGCCGGACGCACTACCACCTCACCAGATACCTCATCTCGGTCGAGGAAGATTTTACCGTTGAAAGGTACACAGTCGAGAACGACTGGGCTGTGAGATGTTACAATAATCTGGAGATCGTTTCGGAGTGCGAGTTGCTGTAAATGCAACATGAGCATTTGCTGTCCTACTGGATGTAGTCCAGCTTCCACTTCGTCAATGAGTACAAGTGCCCCATTGAGTTGTGCGATTTCTTGCGACAGTCGCAGGATTGCGCGTTCGCCAGCTGCCATGTGTAATTCAGAGTAAGCTGCACCGTTTTCCTGGGCGGCAAAGAGCAGATTTTTATTCCCGATGGAGATATCCACGACTTCTGAATATCTAAAAGGAAATATCTGATACGCAAACTCAATCTGTGCTGCTGTCAGTGGCGTTTCTTCTGGTTTAGACTTTAGACGTGCCGTTTTATTAAGCACACTGCGCACCTCAGCAGGGCTATTCAGATCACTGGATCTCCTTAGATAGACCGGTCGCACTGGCTGACTGGCATTTTTGTGTCCGAAGAAACTTCGCGTCCAACCTTTGGCACGTCGCCAGCGCATGGAACACGGTCCGTCAAGTGTCAAGTAATTGAACTCTATTTTAACTTCTTCCCTCGTATCTTGGCGTTTACCAAATTTAGGACGGTGATTTGGAAACTGTGTAGAGGGTACGTGGTCTTTAACGCCGGCACCTGGTACCTTATAGGCACAAGCAGCAGCCTTGACTATTGTTGACTTACCGGTGGTATTGCCGCCCGCGATGACGCTGACTGGGTAATCGAACATTACCCGTAAATTATTGAATCCACGGATACCGTCCAACACGATTCCCGATAGAAAATGCGGCAGGTACGCTTTTTGACCTTGTAAGCTGTCCCAGAGTTCTCTGAGCCGTCTGTCAGTCATGAATTATTACCTCCAGCTCGTTAACCTGACGGATGAGGCCGGTGATGTATCTGTGAAGTTTTGGCTTGTCCTGTTTACGGATAAGTGCGTGTCTACCTTTCACGGAAAACACAATATGTACATAGAGTGGGATATAAGTATCTATCATAAGTTCTTATGGGTCTCCAAGGTTGCTCTATATCTATTGAGGTGAGTTTGTCCTATTATATCTGATTTGCTTATATGTGTCAAACTAAAATTGCTTAGGGACATAGTACTCTGCTAGAGTGCAGTCGATTGTCAATAAATACGCTGCTTTATACCTGGAGCCATTCAATTGTCGGTGAGACCTCACAGAGGCATCTGAAGTCCTATTAGATTAGAAAGTTTGTGTCAGACGCACCATTGCTAAGCGTCCGATTTCCGGTGCCCCGATAAATTGTTGATGCTTGCGATCCAATAGATTTTGGACTGTCAGCGATAGACGGGGTCTGGGACCGATGGGTATCTCATAGCCAGCGTTTAGATCGATCGTATAATACGATTCGATATCACCGACATACACGCCTGATCTTACTGGGAAACCTGCCACAAAACGCGTTCGGAACCCGACACCGAAACCGAGGTCAGTATTAACGTATTGAACGTTTGCACCGAACTTGTTTTTAGGTGCGTTGAGTGCGATATCGCCGAGTCCATCAACGTTTTCAAAGAGGTCTTTACTGACAAACGAATAATTTGCGCCGAGACTTAAACTGGGATTAAGGTAATAGGTTAAGCTCAGGTCGAAGCCGTTGAGCGAGATATCGCCATAGTTCCGATAAGTCAGCATGACTGCGTTTGGGTCTGCCGCCTGTTCGGGTGTCACTGTCCCGAAAGGAATGAAAGCGGCACCGTTGTTGTCAGTCCCTGCAACGAACAACGCTACCAGTTCATCAACAGGCGAGCCGTTGCCGTTGCCGCCTTGCGCAGGTGCGTCAAACGCGAGCAGTGCCTGGTTTAGACCTGCGTTTGCAGGGTCGGCTAAAGCGACGGTAATTTGTTCACCGAGGGAAGCAGCTAACGTTGTCGGCTCCAAGAACACATTCGGGGTCTCAACGACTAAGGGACCGACGAAATCTTTGATTCTTGAATGATAGACATCGGCGGAAAACGCTAACTTATTCATGACAATCCCTTTGTATCCGAGTTCGTAGGTCTGTGTAATCGTCGGTTTAAGAGGGTCAACATCGTTTACATCTTCAACATCAACAAAATCGCCTGCCTCTGGATCCAGGGAGCGCAATACATTTCTCACCCCTGTTACCTGTTTGGGAATGAGGGTGTCGAACCCATCGGAGAGGGCTGCGATAACGGGTTCTTGGAGCCCGCTGGCAGTTAATCCTGCTTGAAAAACTGGGAGTGCTGCGCTCATGACAGCACTACGTCCGACATTCCACATAACATTGGTAAATACAGGATCGTCAAGCGAAATGTAGGCTTCTGATGGTAAATTTGCCAATGGTGAAAACGGAGATCGGAACTCCGGTCGCCCCTGAACATCTCTTTTGAAAGTGAACCCTGTTTCGGAACGGACACCCTGTGCGCGTATGTCGATATTCGGACTGAAACCTAACGCCGGTCCAAGGTTAGCCCCTAACTGAAATGCATCTTTTGCCGACAAAATATCAAGAAATAGGTCTGAAGTTCTCGGCGTATTGAAGGCACGGTTATAGGTAGCTCTCAAGTTATGATCGTCGTTGGGTTGGAAAGCAAGTGCGACACGCGGTGAAAGGACGTAGTCTTCAAGTTGATTATGGTCATCAATCCGCCCCGCAGCAATGAACTTTAACTGCGGAAGGATTTTTGTCTCTGACTGCAAATAGGCACCTATCTCGTTAATGTTGTCATCGGCTTCATTGATGCCGTTGATTGTCCCTTCTGTATCCGGACGCGTCAGCAACACATCCAGTCCATAAGTAAAGCGTTGCCATTCGCCAAAACGGTAGCCGTGCTGAATCTGCCCGACGTACAGATCGGAATTGTCAATAGTTGGATCGCCGCTCCGCACGACATAAGTATCTCCAGCATTGCTCCGATTCCAAAAGGCTTGCGCGAAGAGGTCTTTGTAAATAAAGCGTCCTTGGAGGTAACCATAAGTCCAGTTTTGGGCTTGGCCTGCCCCAATCCCGGTGAGTTCAATGCCGGTGGCTTGCGTGAAACCGCTGGCAATAATAGCGGTTGTGTCATCGTTTGGACTATAATCGACGCGAAATTCGCCACTGGCTTTATAAGTGTCAAATATCAGTCCGCCTTCACCTTCAAGGTCCTCTTTTGATCGTCCTTCTTCCCAGTCATTTCCGCGAAAATAATTGCCCGAAAACTTATAGCCAATCGTCTCATTGACAACACCGGCGTGTCGGAGTGAGCCGACAAATATACTCCGTTCACCGCCGCCGAGACTGATAGTGGTCCCTTGAGAAGTGAAGGGTGATCGGGTAATGATGTGCATGACACCGTTGGCGCTATTTGGTCCGTAAAGTGCCGCCCCGGGTCCTGAGACGACTTCAATCTGTTCAATGTCCTCGTTTATAGTCGGGATAAAGCTGTAGCTATTGACCCGCAGCGAGGGGACACTCGCAATCCGATTATCAACGAGGGACAAAAGCGAACCGGAAAAAACGTTGTTGAAACCGCGAACGACAACATACGATGCCCCAAGTCCAGCGCTGACAACATCCACTGCCCGCACCGATTTTAAGTGTTCTGTAACACTTGGTGCGACGCGGTCTCTGATTTCCGAAGCACCCACAAGTGCAATAGATGCCGGTGCCTCAAGCACTTTTTCTCGACGGCGCGATGCCGTTACGGAGACCTTTTCAAGTTGAATCGCATCCGAAGAGAGCGCGATCTCTATAGATTTTGTTTCGTCAGCTGTAAGCATGACCCCCGTCATAACTGCATCGGTATAATTAGCTGCAGAAACGGTAACGGTATAGGTACCCGCGGCTAACTCTCCCATTGAATGCGCGCCACTTGAACCGCTCGCGCTTCTTGCACTATCATCTGTTTCAGACACCACGCTAACAGTAATGTCGTCCACGGGGTTGCCCGTTAGAGCATCTTTTACCGTGATGTTCAAAGTAGCGGCTTCCGAAGCTGCTACGGTGATCCCCAAAACAGTGTATAAAGCTAGTAGGACGCTAAGAATCAGAGTTGATGATTTCATTTTGTTTTATCTCCTTTGTAAGAAACTTTCAATTTCTGAAGGTGTCGGTAGTGAAGGGATGACACCGATCTTCTGGGTTGCGAGTGCCCCTGCGGCGTTTGCGTATCGCATGATGGTGTCAAGTTGGACTTTTTCAAGCGATATAAGGTCGGTATGCTGCATCAGTTGACTGAGCATTGCAGCGACGAAAGCATCTCCTGCGCCGAGGGTATCGACGACGTTAACAATAAAACCGTCCACAAAACCTGCATCATTACCATTCGTATAGTAGCAGCCGCGCTCGCCTAATGTGACAACAAGGAGCTGGACACCGAGTGCAAGGATGCGTTCAATGCCTGGATTCAGGTCTACATCGCCTGTAATAAATTCCCATTCCTCTTCTGAGATTTTGACGATATCGGCGTAAGGCATTACCTCCCAAATCCATCGCTTAGCATTATCAGGGTCATCCCAGAGCATCAGTCGTAGGTTCGGATCATAGGAGAGACGTGCGCCCCCTGCTTTTGCTGAGCGGATTGCGTGGAGCGTCGCTTCTCGGCTTGGTGAATGGCTGAGGCTGACGGAGCCGTAGTGGAACAGTTCTGCGGATTGGACGTAACCGATGTTGATTTCATCGGAGGTGAGTTGGATATCGGCACCCGGGTGGCGGTAGAAGGTGATGTCCTTCATACCGTCGGAGCGTGTGGCGACGAAGGCTAAGGTCGTCCGCGAGGTCTCGCCTGCGATGAGATAGGTCGTATCCACACTGTTCTGTTGAAGCACTTCGCGTAGAAAATCGCCGAACGCATCTGCGCCGACTTTGCCGATGAATCCGGCATCTATGCCGAGTTTGGCTAAACCGACAGCGACATTAGCGGGTGCGCCGCCGGGGGCTTTGACAAAGCCTGGGGCTTCGGCGAGTGTCACATCAGGTATTGTGGAAACAAAGTCGATAAGGAGTTCACCGATACATAAGGCTTTTGGCATAAAGTCTTATTCCTTTGTAATTTAGGTTTACACAGAAAAGTTTGTGCTACAAATCAGACATATATAATGAAAAATAGTATTACCTCTGCGGAACATCCCACAAAAGCACTGTTCCATCTCCACTGCAACTGGCAATCGTGCTGCCATCTGGACTAAAAGTTATCTTATTGACCGTAGAGGTATGCCCAATGAAGCTGCTTAGAAGTTCACCTGTAGAAGCGTCCCATACGCTTACAGTTCCATCTTTATTGGCACTGGCAACTGTCTGACCATCTGGACTGTAACTGACATCTTCAACCCAACTACCGGTTGCTCCCGTAAGCGTTTTGGGGAATCCAAGCATATCAACGGGTCGCAAATGGACTTCGTTGTGTCCGCCAACCAAGATTTTTTTGCCATTGGGTGCAAAGCTTACACCGTAACCGGAATAATGGGTAAGTGTTTTTAGGTATTTTCCTGTTGATGCGTTCCACAAATCTACCTTACCAGAATCCGTTACAATTTCTTGACCGTCCGGCGAAAATCGAACGTTACGGACAATGTTGGTAGGTCCGAGTACTTTTAGTTGTTCACCGGTGGTTACGTCCCATACAAGGACCCACTTGTCCCAACCACCACTTGCGATTTTTCGTCCATCCGGTGAGAAACGGACACTTAATATCTGTTTCTCATGTCCTTCAAGTACGTTCATCAGTCTTCCGGTCTCTACATCCCAAAGGTGAACTGTTTTATCTTCGCTCCCGCTTGCGAGCATTTTACTATCCGGTGAGAAATGTACGCTTTTGACTCTGGATCTATGTTTTTCAAAAGTCATTAGATGTTCGCCAGTCGCAGCATTCCATAAACGCACCTTGCCATCCTCACCGGCGGTTGCGATTTTTCGTCCATCCGGTGAAAAATCGACGTCTTCAACCCAAGCGGTAAACTCGTCAAGAAGTATGTTAATGGGTTTCCCCAAGGCAATATGCCAAAAAAACATCTCGTTTTTACTTGTACTTGCTAATATTTTTCCATCGGGCGAAAAACGCACACTGTTGCCATATAAAAAAGAATGTTCTTGAAGTTTTTTAAGGAGTTTACCAGTACGGGTACTCCATAACAACACGTCGTTCCCAAAGGATTGACTTGCGAGCATTTCACCATCAGGTGAAAACTGCACGCTTTCGACCCAAGACGTATTCCCTTCAAGTGTTTTTAGGTGTTTACCGGTGTCAACATCCCATAACCGAACTGTCTTGTCGTTGCCACCACTTGCGAGTATTTTTCCATCGGGCGAAAAATGTACGCTTTTGACATCTTTCGTATGTCCTTTAAGCGTTTTCAGATTAACACTTGCGAACGCATCCCACAAATATACAGTGCTGGGTGCGTTGGCATTTCCACTACCGGTTGCTGTGGCAAGTTTACGACCATCCGCCGAAAAGCTAATGCAAGTAATATGGCTCGTGTGTTCTGCTGTTTCATTTAGGAGTTCACCTGTGGCAGAACGCCACAAACGCAACTTTCCATCAATATCGCCAGTTGCGAGTGTCTTTCCATCTGGGGAGAAGCTGATGGCGGTAACCCTTGAAGTATGGCCCTCCAAAGTTTCTAAAAGCTTGCCGGTGATAGTGTCCCATATACGGACTGATCCATTATGTGCACCAGAGGCGGCTTTGGTACCGTCGGGCGAAAGACACCCACTATAGATATATTCGGTATGCTCGGTAAGTAATGCCAACTCCTGTAGCGTCTCAGCATCATAGAGCCATATCCCGATAGAACTCATCACCGCGAATTGAGTGCCGTCCGAGGTGTATTCGATGCCACGTATCGTGCCTTTGCCGATGCGGGCTTTGGCACCTTCAGGTAAACTGATTTGAGTAGACGGGGCATAACCTATCTCTAAAGGTTTTTCAAGCGGTCTGTCCCATTGGCATGCGATACTGGCGGCAAGGATTAAGAAACCGCAAATTGGGGCGATCTTCTTGGAGCCGGTGAACATAATGAACCCCTTGTTTTGATGGCCAAGGTTAAAATGTAGTGCGTAAGTCTTGTGCTTGTCCTGTCTGTGCGGATCGGTATCCTGCATCAAAGATCTCTATGACATGTCGTGCATGCTCTGCTGTGACAATCGTCGGTTTGTCTTCACGTATCCAGTCTACGAGTTGCATGATGTCTTCATAGACGTGTGCTTCTTGGATATTCCGATGCGGTCCGACGACGTGTGGCAATTCGCGCTTTGGTGCGTCAATCGGTTTCCCGTTAAGTGTGTTGCCTTCGATTGCGCCCTCTGTTCCGTGGATCGCTAATCCGCCTTTGATAGCGTGTCCGGCTGCTGCCCCATAGATAAATCCGAAGAAGGCATCGCCGAAGTCGAGTAGGATAAAGGTGTTGTCGTCCATATCGCAAGGGAGCATCTCGCCTCGGAACTCGCGTTCCTTGACGCGAACCCCGGAGAATGCTGTTACGCGCTTCGCGGGTCCGAGGATACCTGTCATTGTGTGTAAACCGTAGACGGTCATGTCATAAAGCGGACCGCCACCGGGTTTACGAAAATACCATGCGGGATTGATATTAGAGAGCATATCGTCGCCGTGTCTGACAGATTCGTTTTCGTGGTATCGTCCGAAAGAGGATCCCGTGGCTGCCCATGTCAATGTCCCGATGGCGCCGTCATTGACGAGTCTGCGGATTTCTTGGTGAATCGGACGGAGCATCTGACCGGGAGAAGCCACCAATTTTACACCTTTGCGCGCGGCCGATTCAATCAGGTCGTCCGCCTCATCAACAGTGGTTGTCATTGTTTTGTTGAAATGGGCGTGCAGCCCGTGTTCAATGGCGAGTTTCCCCTGCTCATAATGCAAACCGATGGGTGATGCGATTGTCACGACATCTACATGCCCGTCTGACAGAAGTGCTTCGTAGGTTTGGTATGCGTGCGGAACGTTGAATTTTTCAGAGGCGGCTTCTGCTCTACCGGGAACCGGGTCACAGACGGCGGTGACCTGTAACCTATCTTGAACGTCGTCTTGTGTGAGATGCGGAAGGATGCCGCGCACGGAGATACTCCCGACACCGACGACACCGATCCTTACTCTGTCATTGGTGGTTGCCATACTATTTCCTCCAGTCGGGACGAGGAAACCTCGCCCCTACGATTATCGCTATGCTATTTCCTCCAGTCGGGACGAGGAAACCTCGCCCGGACGATTAACGCCATGATGTTTTATGTTGCCATCCGACAGCGTTTTTGAGTTTGTCGCAATTAATAAACGCCTGATGTCCGCGAAGCGTTATCACTTTCGGCAAAAATTCAGGTTTAAAACGCGCAACGAGTTCTTGAGAAGGTTCCAATGCAGACGTATCATCTGCGTTGAGAAAATAGACATCGTGCGGCGGCAGTGTATCCGCTTTTTCCATAATCAGGCGGTGCGCGCTGGCGACATCTTCACTGCCTACCCAGCACCAGAGCCACGGTGTCCAACCGGTTGTCGGTTTGGCGTTCTCTGCCATCTGTTTTCGGCGTTCTTCCGGACTGATACCTGCAGGACGTGTAACATAGGTTCGGATGCCGTATGCACGGGTATAAGTCGCTAATAGGTCCTCGCCGCAGCGTTTAGAGAAGCTATAGGAATCTTCAGGGTAACAGGGGTGTTCTTCATCTATCGGCAGGTAGTCTATCGGGATGTGGGTTTTGCTAATCCGAAAGCCGTGTCCTAAAGCACAATTACTCCCGGACATCACGACGGTTTGGACCCCTGCTTCAATTGCGGCTTGCATGAGGTAGTAGGTGCCGAGCATATTCGTTTTGAAGGTTGCATCGAAGGGTATGCCTCTCTCTTCGGCGTTTGCCCGCAAACCTGGATGATCCACGGGACCTGGTTGTGCACCGAGGTGCTGGATTACGTCTACACCTTCAACGGCACGTTGACAGTCCTCAAAGTTGTTCAGGTCGCCTTGAATGAAGGGTAGATGTGAGAATTCATCAGGCGGCGTTCTGCGCGACATCAGCACTGGTGAGTGTTCTGCTGCCAATTCCCGGATGACGTATGCGCCGAGTCTACCGCTCGCGCCGGTTATTAATACTTTCATCAAAAATCCTTTCAAAAATGAGTTGACAGGTATGGAAGCGTCGTCTATGATTATGCATATTATAACAACGCTGTATATTTTGTCAAGTGAAGCGAATCTGTGGAGGAGGATTGTAATGTATAACGCTGACACACATTTCAAAAACTTATACGATACTGTACCACGGAAATACGAATTTCGGGAGACCACACGGGAAGGACTGTTCGCGTGGCAAGCCAATTTCCGTCCGAGACTGCGGGAAATCCTCGGTTTGGATAATATGGAATCCGATTTGGCAGGCTACGTCCCGAAAGCCGAGCAGCTGGAAGTTTTAGACATGGATAGCCATTCCCGCGAACGTTGGTATCTGTGGGTGGAGCCGACGGTGCCGTTGCCGTTCTATCTGCTGCGTCCGAAAACGATTGAAGGCAAACTCCCGTTGATTCTCACACCGCACGGACATAACCATCCGCATCTTTACGCTGGTATTGCTGATACAGAGGCAGACGAAAAGCATATGCTCGAAGGTGAGCGCGACATCGCGCGGCAGGCAGTTGTGGAAGAGGGGTATATCGCCATTGCGCCAACGACGCGTGCTTTCGGTGAAACGCGTACGGATGCGGATAAAGCGGCGAATAATACGCACTCCTGTCGGCACCAATTGGTTCATAGCATACTCGTTGGTCGTACGCCGATTGGGGAGCGGGTGTGGGATATGTCGCGTCTCATTGATTGGGCGACGGAGCATCTACCGATAGATGCCGAACGGATCGCGATTACGGGTAACTCTGGCGGTGGGACGGTTTCGCTTTTTGCTGCTGCGTGTGAAACCCGGATTGCAGTTGCGGTGCCGAGTTGCTACTTCTGTACGTTTGAAGGGAGCATCGGTATGATCCGGCATTGCGAATGTAACTACGTGCCGGGAGTCATGCGGCTTGGGGAGATGTACGATGTCGCGGGATTAATCGCGCCGCGTCCGTTCTGTGCGGTTGCAGGACGAGATGACGGAATCTTCCCGATAGACCACGTTGAATTCGCCTATGAACGGTTAAAGGAAATCTATACGGTGGCAGGTGTTCCAGATAGATGCGAACTCTTTATTGGTGACGGCGGACACCGTTACTACAAAGCGGGTGCATGGCCCTTTGTGCGGCGGTATTTCCAAGATTCGCGTGAATCTAAATATTGAATAGAGAATAATATAGCCTGAAGTCTCTGGGCAGGATGCGGGTGCTGTTGTGGAAACAGGAACTAAACAGGGTGATTGATTCTAAGGTTAGTTGGTGAACGGCGGTGGTATCTCAAATGTATTTTCGATGTCGTTGATAATTAGGGTATAGGATCCGGTGGAGAATGTGCCGAGGTCTATGTCTATTCTCTTGCGTTCATGTTGATTTGTTCTCTTGGAAGGGTCCAGTATAATCTGACAATCTGTTTTTGGAATAACTTCCCATGCTTCAATGTTGATAACATCTTGCGTGCGTTTTATGTCCGTTTTGACGATAGGTTCACAATTGTACCACCCAGCAGGAAGACCTAAAACAGCTGTGACATGGTAAGTGTCTCCTATGTGTTCTTTATCATTAACTAAAGTTTGGACGATATTGTAAACTTATGCTGCCTTGTCAAAAGGCAGGGGTGTATCGTCTTGAAAACGGACATTAATATTCTGTGAGTTTGTTTTTTCATTGAACTTGGCAAAAAATCTTGAGACCGCTATTTGCGA
>JAJDTJ010000093.1 GCA_022827225.1 Candidatus Poribacteria bacterium
TGCCCGATTGAGATTAAAAGATCGTCACAAATCGTATAAAGTGCTACAATAGTCAAGTCCATGGGGTTCTCCTTTTGTTTTTGCGTTAAAAACACTATAAAGGATATCCCATGGATTTACAAGTGGCAACTTGGGTTAATATAGATAATCCGGCGTTCAGTAGAGTTTTATTGGAACAAATTCTCGAAGTTCCAAGAGGCGCTGAGGAACGTAATTAGTTAAACAAAAAGAGGAAACGAAGATGACACAGATTGTAGATTTTATTGATATCCCTTTAAACCAATTGGAAATTGGTAAGTCTCAGGTTCGTTTAAGCGATGTTGGAAAAGGTATTGACGAATTAGCAGAGAGTATCAACAAAGTAGGTCTTTTGGAGCCTATAGTAGTAGCCCCACAGGGAGCTAATGGAAAGTATGAAATTATACTTGGCCAAAGGCGTTTTTTAGCTCACCAGTTACTCCGTCTTGATACAATTAAAGCTGGCATACTTAATGAGCGCGTGACCGAAATTGAAGCAAAAGTATTATCGGTAACCGAAAATCTTATGCGCCGTGAATTAAATAGAAAAGATTTGATTGACGTGTGCACATACCTTTACAAACAATACGGTACAATAAAGGATGTAGTAACTGAAAGCGGACTTCCTTATCACAAGGTCAGAGAATATGTAAAATATGATCGACTAGTGCCTGAACTTAAGCAGTTAGTCGATAACGGTGAGGTTGATTTGAAGGCTGCACTTAGGGCACAAGATGCGTCCTCGACTAGTGGAGATTTTGAACCTAAGGATGCTGTTAAATTAGCTAAAGAATTATCTGGAATGAGTTCGGCGCAGCAAAAGAAGGTTCAAAAAGAATTAGAAGAAGATCCCTCAGAGTCTGTAGATACAGTAATAGACCGAGCTAAAGGAAGTGGAAAAGTGACACAACTAATCGTAACTCTCGGACAGCAAGCCCACGCCTCTCTGCAGAGTTTTGCAGATGATGAAGGAACTGTTTTAGGTGATGCTGCCGCCCAATTGATTGAAGAGGGATTAGTAAGTAAAGGATATGATGCGGACGGAGGGATATAATGAGAGGTTTGTTGTCACACGAAATAAGTAAACTCATTCTTTCTGTGGGGACGCATAAATCTAAACGTCCACTTTCACCAGTAGAAGTGGCGGAATTTATGCAAAAATCCCTGGACGCGGGGGAAAAAAGAACTGAAATTGCTACAAGACTTTACCTTGAAGATTCATCTATAATAGGGCGTTTTATTCGTCTACTTTCTTTACCTACTCAAGTGCAACACATTGTGGGGTGGGGTTCAGATCCTGCTACAGTGTCATTTTCTGCTGCTTCAGGGATTGCAAGGCTTAACTCTGAAATTGAGCAAATTGCTTTGGCAAAAGCGGCATTAGAAAATCAGCTTAACAAATCTGAAATTATACAAGTGGTTCAAATCAGGCAGCGTTCAGGAAACTCAATTGAAAATTGTATTAAAGCCGTTCTAGATCAACGTCCAATAATTGAACGCAGACATGTGATAATTGGTAAGTTAACATCAGAAAACCTGAAAGATCAGGTTAAGCATCTTTCACAACTAGAACGTAATAACCTATTGGATTCTGCACTTAAGCGTCACAGTGCGGACACCACACATTTAGGGGCTAAACTTGGTGACGAGTACTTCGTTCTTGTGGGTGATGAGCACTTTCATGCAGCAATTATGAAATTTCCTCAAGGATTTGAAAATTCAATAACGGAATACCTAATCGAAGAGGTAAGAATTAAGGGTTAAGTCAAATGAAAATTGACGTTCTAGGTTCGGGCGCAGTCCAACTTGGCAGGGCAGTTAGTTGTGACGGTTTTATCTATGGCTATCCAATTCGGGTGCAAACCCATGTGCATGAAGATCACATGGACGGTTTTGATAGCAGTAAGGGACTCCAACGTATAATTGTAACTCGCCCAACTTTTGATTTATTGTTAGCTATTCGGGATAATGCTGATATACCATATCGGGAAAATATAGAAGTAGTCCAATTAGGTTCCCCAATTTCAATCGAGAACTGTCAGATAATCCTATTAGACAATGGACATATGTTAGGATCTGCTCAGGTTCAAGTAACCTTATCTAATGGTTTACGTTGTGGATATTCTGGGGATTTTGCATGGCCGCTTGAGAAAGTTATAAAGGTTGATCAATTAGTGTTAGATAGCACATATGGGTCCCCTGAATCAATACGTAAATTTACCCAAGAAGAGGCAAATAATCGATTTGTAGATTTGGTTGTTAACAGAGTTAAAGCCGGCCCAGTTTTCATTTCATCTCATCGTGGCACTTTACAGCGTGCGATTTCTTGCTTAGATGATGCTATTAAAGACCCTATCATTGCTAGCCCGCGGTTGTGTGCTGAGTTAGAAGTGTATCAGCAATATGGATATACCCTAACGAATATTCTTAGCACAAACGCGAAAGAAGCCAAGCATGTTATCAGTGAAGGGCGATATATTCGCCTTTTCGGAACTGGGGATCGACGTCCGACAGATACAAGTGAAGCAACTTCAATTACGTTGAATGCGTATAAGAGTCGCCTAGATGATCCCGCCATAGAATACTCAGAAAAATCTTTTTGTGTGGCACTTTCTGATCACGCAGACTATGAAGAAACTCTTGAATATGTTAGAGCTACAGGAGCAAAAAAAGTAATGACTGATACGACACGTGGTGGCCATGGTGTGGAACTAGCTCAGGCATTAAAACGGGAGTTGAGGATAGATGCTCAGCCTTCTAACAATCGGTATGTGAGGGAATGGGGAAGGTAAATCATAGAAATTTTGAATTTCTTGCAGAATAACGGACATTCATTTGGTCCTTTAAAAAGTTAAGCCAAGTTTTGCTGCTCGAATTCCATAGGTGTCAAATAGTCTAACGCCGAATGTGGGCGTTTCTGATGATACACCCGTTCGATAAAATGCCCAATGCGGACTCTCACCTCGTGAATGTCCTCATAGTCATTTAGGTATACTTCTTCCTCCTTGAGAGTGCGGATAAGTCTCTCAGCATACCCGTTCTCCCAAGGCCGTCCGCGACGGGCGACTGAGACCTCAACGCCATGCTCTCTGAGCGTCGAGAGATAGACGTTTGAAAGATACTGAACGCCTTGATCCGAATGATGGATCTCTGGAGACCCGCTTTGGCGTAATGCTTGTTCTAATGCCCTCAAGGTCAGCGGTTGGGTCAGGTGTTGACTCACCTGCCACCCTCTGATCTTGCAAGTGAAGACATCCATGAGCAGACTCACATAGACGAAGTGTGCCTTGAGGCGGACGTAGGTAATATCTGCCACCCAGACCTGATCGCATCGAGAGACCTCAAAGTCTTCAAGGCGATTCACCCACGGGTGCATATCCTCAAGGGAGGTCGTCGTTTGACAGATACGTTTGACCGACACCGAGAGGTTCGCTGCTTTCATCAAGCGGGCAACGCGTCGATACCCAACGTCGTATCCCATACGCACCAGCAACTTGGTGATACGCCGATAGCCATACGTCGGATATCGCCCAGCTAACCGCTCTATCTCCTCTCGCAGAACGGTTTCAGACGCGTCGCTTTTCGATTGATAATAGAGCGTGCTCTTGTTGAAACCGAGCACCTTACAAATCTGTCGCACTGAGAAATCCATCCGCAACGTCTCAACGATGTGTCGTTGTTTAGCCGGATTCAACTCAACAATGTCGAGGCTTTTTTTGGATTTCCAAGGCCAGCGTCAACCGGCCACCGAGCTGTTCGAGTTGTGCGATCCGTTCGGTGGCTTCGTTGGCGTGTTTATCCGTTGAGGTAAACCCAGTAGTTATTATATTTTCAATGGAACCTGTGTTTCCACTTGGAAAGCTGGTCTTCGCTGAGGTTGTGTCGGCGACACAACTTTGCTTGTGAACTTTCACCGTGGAGTGCTTCCAAAACGATCTCCGCTTTAAACTCGGCGGTGAATCTTCTGCGTTTTCGTTTCGCCATCGGTTTCTCCTTTCAGTAAGATTGTATTATAGCACAATCTTGGTTTAGACAGTGGTCTAAAAAACCGATGGCAGTACAAAGTTAAAGAGATGCCTGGTAACAAAATTGAAAACCTACTTGATTTACTAGCCGATTGGATTTCGGACTATTCTACTCAAGATTTAGTCAAAAATTTTGGATATAAGGAACAATAATCGATGGCAAAGGACACAGAAGGAAAACGATTTGAAAAACAAGTACTTAGAACCTTACAAGACATGGGTATAGAATCCTACGGTTTTCACGGTCAAATTCCACTTCAAGCACTTCATCCGGGGAGCCAACCTGGAGGACACCTTGAAATTGATATTGTTTGTTTGGTAGGAAATATTTGCATCCTTATTGAAACTACAACTGAAAAAAACAACAATAGTGAAAAAATAAAAAAATTTATTCGGCACTGTGACTTGGTCGTAGATTCCCCTTTGAATAAACGGGAACTGTTTTCACTCTTTGATGGAATTCCAAAAGAAAAACTTATCAACTTTACCGGAATATCAGGTTGGTATTATCTGTACATCGGCAAAAGTAGCGAATTAATTACTGAACATATTTCTTCTGATCGGTACCCTGATACAGATCGTCTGCACATTTTCAACGAAGAAAATTGGGAATATTTTAAGATACTTGAGCGCACGATAAAAACCGCTGCACGATATGAGTTTTTAGCTTCCATTGGAATTAAGCCAAGCGATGTAGGAGACACTTCTGTCGGAGGCACTGAGCTCAGTAAACCCTTTCTTGAACTTACTAACAAGATCCTCTTTTCCGGTCAGAGCGATGTTTTAGCAAACCTGTTTGTTGTAACTTTCAAACCGAACGAACTGTTACGTATTGCCAGGGTCTTACGCTACCAGGGACAGCCGATGGCTATCTCATCTGAGAGTGCTACCAATCAGCAAAATGGTGGCTACCAGAGAATTCTAGTTCCTGATAAACTAAAAAAGATACGTGAATTTATCGGGAATAATTCTAAAGTTGCCTTTCCAACAAATCTGACTCTAGTCCTGTCTAACGAATGTGAGAAACGAGGTGAGAACTTACACATTCCTTCTAAGTACGCCTCAATTGATGTCATTGATGGACAGCACCGTTTATTTGCTTATGCGTTATCTAGTGAGCAAATTCGTGAAGAAGCACGTCTCATTGCCACTGCGATTAAATTTAATACGGACGATACAGAGAAAATAAACCAATATGCAGCCCGGACATTTATTACTATTAACAGCCAACAAACAAAAGTTAAACAAAATTTACTCTACTTAATTTCTTATGATGTACTTGGTGATACAAGTCCCGAATCCATAGCTGCGAAAATTTTAAAAGAATGCGACTCTAGAAAACGTCTTTCAAGAATCTTTGCCCTTAGTGCTTTTATCAAGAAAAACCGATTTGGCCAGCAACCAATCCGAATTATTTCAATAGTTAAGGAATTGGCAAGAATTTTCAAATCAGAAAACCTGGAAGCAATAAGGAGTACTTCAGGCAGCGAAGCACGCGAACTTGGTGAATCAGAGGAACTTATTCAAATAGGTGTGCAGTTATTAGAGAAGTACTTTTACCAAGTGAAAAATATCTTTTCTGATGATTGGGGGAAGGCAGATTCTTTACTTATGTGTGCCAACTATATCGGTGCCTTCCTTAGATTGCTGGAGACATTCGTTAAGAGTAAATTTACAGTCAATCAAATACAGCAAGAACTTAACCAAATTAAACTGAATATCGTTGAAAATTACAACGAAGGACGATCTCAAGAACACCCGGCTGTATTTAATCCAAACGCTTTCCAACCACCTCAAAATGGAGAAAACGAAGAAGGGCCAAAAAGGATACCGAGCAAAAAGGATGGAATACCTAAAATTTACAAATTTTTAAATGAAAACAGATAGCAGATTTTCCAACCGCAGATGAAGGCAAATCTTCACCAAATTCAAAACAAAAGGTTCACCAAATCTTCCAATCTTTTCACACGTCCGTAAAGTAGACGTACCCCTCGATTTAGATGTGCCCGAAAGTATTTGACAAGCACTTCATTACTTTTACCAATCGTGTTCGCTGCACCTCGCTCCTCCAATAGTGCTACAATCAATGGATCCCACTCCCCCATCAATGTGAAACGATTAAACTCAGATCCATCCGTTGGGTCAGCGTCAATTTCGGGTTCGCTGGGTTCGGCAAGTGAGAGCGTCAAACCAATTCTGCTAAGGACGTTAGGCAATAATCCTGTTCTGCCTTTCAGGATACTTAGTTTATTACGAGAGTCCTCTGAGATGTGAATACGATTCAATTGCATGGTTAACTACCTGAAATAACCTTCCTCTATAGTCGTACGCCCCTCAGACTGTTGGTACGCCAAATAGAATGTATGTGAAACATACGGTTCCAAAAGCGAATGGAGAGATCCTTTGATTTCAGTGTCAGTTGAGAGGAGTACAACCTGATGGCTGGCATACGGGAAATAACGCTCAATTAAGAGTTGACGATGATTGCTATCTAAACGTCCAAGCGGCGTGTCAAGAATCATCGGCAATGCCTTACCCGAGGTTTTTGCTAATCCCCATAAGAGTGCGGTTGTGTAAATCTGTTTTTCACCTGCTGATAATTCTTCCTTTAGAAGTGGACGATTGTAGATGTCATAAAGCGTCACAGCAAAAGTCTGTGGATCAATTTCAACGCGTTTGATTCGGTCCGGTTTGTGGGAGAGCTGATTGAAACCCTCAACAATGGCATTACCTAAACTGGCAATCTTCGCATGTGTAATCCGCGTTGTATAAGCAGTAAGAACCGACTGGACATCTCCTACCCGTTTCTGGCGTTGAATATGCGCCTGTTCGAGTTGTTGAGTTTGATGCAATTTTTCGAGTTTTCGTTCTGCTACATCAAGTTGATAAGACAAGGAACGGATAGACTGGTCCATATCTTTCGCTTGTTTGTGTCGTTGCCCAAGATCCTGATTTAGGGCAGAGAGTTTTTCAATTAATGGTCTCAAAGTTTCTTCTGGTGGGACTTTCTGAAGAGCCTGTTCCACCTCTTGTAGTTCCAGTTGGACATTTTCTAAGGCATCGTTTAACTCTCGAAACTCTCGAGGGACATTGTTGAGGCAGGCATCAATCCACTCTAATAGACGATCGCATTCAGCAGGGGAACGTTCTCTGATTTTCTTAAAACCTTGCAATTTCTCTGGACGCTTAAGTTGTGTTTTTAACAGTGGTGTAATCTTCGCTCGGATAGTTTCAATCTGTGCCTCAGATAAGGAAACATCATTCCAGAATGACTTAGCGGAAAGCGTTTCAAGTACCTCTGCGTTTTGGGTATTTAATGCTCGGTTTCTTGTTTCCCATTCATCCAACTCTATTTCTTTAATAAGCCTTTTTCCTAATCGCTTAAGCAATTCAGGGACAAGCGTAAACGGAAACAACCCCCCGCATAAATCCCGTATAGCGTCCTCCAACACCTCAATATCAGCCTGGAGTTGTTCCTGTCTAAGTTTGAGGTTTCCTCGCTTTTTAGCATAACTGCCACCTTCGGCCGCAATACGTGATTCTTGTTGCGTAATTTGTTTCTCTAATTTCTCAACCTGAGTGTGCAGCGATTCTATGTGTGTCTCCGCTTCCATAAGTGATGTTCTAAGTGCATCGATTTCGGATTCTACTACTTCAATCTCCTTCTGTACCGGTTCAGGACTGTCTCGTTTGAGTAGACGATTCGCATAGATACGCAGGTCTGATTGCAAGCGTTCTACTAAATTAAGACCCAGAAGTGATTTAATTGATTCAGCGAGATATAGATCATGACTGGAGTCATCCGCCAGTTTTTGGATGTCCTCACCGTCAAAGAAGAAGAATTGTGATACACCGAGCGGAATGAGTTCATCTATATGATCTTGCCAATGTTCATTCTCAGATTCAGTATTTAGCAAGTCATTTTCAGAGATTGTTAAGCCTTCACTAACAGTCCGATGATCCATACCCGACTGTCGCCATGCTCGTTCAACTCGGTATTGCCTTGTTTCTCCACCGTATGCATACTCAAATTCAAGCGACACAGCAGCATGGCTTAAGGGCATTACAGAATTGGCCTCGCGGTGAATCATTGCGGAGAGGTAATCGTTATATTCGTTCTGACTGACCCGGTGACCGAGTGCTCGTCTACCGTAGAGACAGAGGCGAACCGCGTCTAACAGCGTTGTTTTACCAGCACCATTCATCCCACCAATAAGGATTATAGGACCTTTCCCGTTTGGTGTAAGGCGAACGCTCTGTTTACCACGGAACAGTCCAACATTATTGAGAGTGAGTTTGTGAAAGATCATTGTTGGAAATCACCACTCTCTAAAGCGGTGCGAACTTCTTCTTCTGAACGCCAATCTTCGTGGAAGATTTCATCAATTCGGGATTGTATGCCCGCGCGTCGACTCATTCCATCCATCTGCCGTTCTGTATCAAGAAGTTTCGCAACGAGGGTAACAGGAATTCCTTGCTCATTGCAAACTGTTTCCAAAATTTCTTTGTCCTTTTCGGTAAAAGAAGTTATGTCATCAACAATCCAGTCTCGGTCACCAACAATTTCTGCATAAATTCCCGGGACTGCGTCTTGCCAATCTTGGCGTTCGGTTCGCCAGATTTTACGGATTTCTTCCAATTCATCATCCGTGATGAGTTTAATATCTGGGTCAGGCCCATCTTCTCTGACCTGCTGTTGGGTTGTAAGAAGTCTTTTTAAGAGTTCCTTACAGAAATCTAATGTGTAGGGACCGTGAACAAGTTTATTGTTAAGAATTGTAATTTGACCGTTTCGTCGTCGGTATTCCCGGATTTCGGGTTTCTTTTCAGGATCTTGAGTTTCGGCAAGAAAATCTCGGAACTCGAGTAGTGGGAGCATCCAGTCCTCGCCGTTATCAATAAGACCTTCCATCGCTTTGTCTTTTGTTACAACTGTGCAAGTCCAGCACCCGAAGCGACTGTTTCCACAAGAAGGCGTCGTTTCGTCAACCACAAGCGGGCATTCACCTTGCGCATTCGTATTCCGATAGAGTGTTACTAACTCTCGATTATTACCACCCCATGGCGATGGGTTGGACAATAGGTACATCCAAACATCTTCCATTGTAAAATCGACAACAGGTGTATAAACAAAGGCATTGGGTAGCGTTGTATGTCGCGAGAGAAGCGAATCTTTTATGCGATGCAAACTTAAGACTTGATCACGTGTTGTACTCTCACCCTTCCGAACCCCGAGAACCATAATAACTTCGCCGTACTCAGAGGCTTTGTCTAAAATAAAACGATTGGCAGGCTGAATTTTCATTCGATCCGTACACCATCTAAAACGAGTGTAAGGCGCAGGATATCCTCTACCAATGAGATTAACCCAAAAGGTATCATTGATTTTCGGACGGACGATTTTGGTCTGAAACGGCATCTTCTCTTGGGTCGCAGTCGCCTCGATTCGATCCAAGGTTCCGGTGATGTAACTCACGATTACTGGCGTTTCAACCAATGTGTCGGACGAAATCACATAGACAGGATATTTCCGTTGTTCTGGCGGCAGCTCGGAGAGCGCATACCAGATGAGTTGGAGTGCTGTCGTTGAATCTTTTCCGCCGCTGTATCCGATGACCCAAGGGCGCGCGTTTTCAAGATATACATCTTGAATTTCGCGGTGGATATCGTCAAGAGTACGGGAATTGAAAATGCTATAAGGAGCCTCTGCCATAAATCTTGCCCTTTCTAACAAAGATATGTATATGGAAGATACAACGCTTGGATTTTGGATGTTGATACATCAGTATATCACAAATTCGATTTATGTCTACACTTAATCAATAAATTTTAAGTATATGGAGTGAATTCTTGCTAGTGAAGAAGAGATATTCCAGTTGTTAGATGCCAGCTTATCTATTATTTTAGGTCTTACGAAAACGCTCTTGCCCTATCTCACTATGTGGAGTCGCTGTAATCTTGATTTGCTCAAGCATGGCGTATGTATCAAAGTCAATTGTCCAAGCATTATCGAAAAAGAAGTGGTGTGTTCCTTTAGGCAATGAGTCGGGCCTCTTGTCCACCACGAAAATCGCTATTCGAGCGGAATCCACAAAATAGATGTTCTTAAAATTATCAAAGAACCCACCGTCACCATTTGTATAAAACCTATGGTAATAAGGTTCGTATTCCTGCAAATAGCGAGGGTCCCCAATAATATAGTGCCCGGGTGGCAATGTCACAGTTTCTTTTGGCATGCAAGTTTGTTCCTTTCAAACGAAATTTATTTGAAAAATAGTGTGATTTATTGTGAAAAAACAATACAAATTATTGGCACAGATTGATTCCCATCATCGAAAAATGCTGGTCGAAAGCAAATGCCTCGCGGATGTCATTCTCTCGACATACGACAAAACTTGTGCAATCGGTAAAAGATAACCTCGCGGAGTCATACTGACGAAAAAGTGCTATTGCCTTCTCAAACACGTCTCTATCAATTTCTACAACAGTTAAAACACCTGTTTCTATAAAGAGTTCAACGCGATCAAAGAACATAACTGCCAACGAGTGATTAGTGTCGTATCTGAGACGAGTGATGGTTTCATCAATTACATAATCTGTCGTTAGGAGACGCGTTTGCCGCTGTTGCAGTCTGTTATATATCGCTACAGCTTCTTGATAGTGTTGATCTCTCCGATTTAAAATAGCGATCCAGGCACCCGTATCAACAAAAATCATGGTTTTGAGTGTAATTCATAGATGACTTCGTCGTGGTTGACAGAGGCATCAGTTGTGCCAAAATCGGCAATGCCGATCATGTCGCTGAAACCAGCGTATCCTGCCGCTATTTGATTCTTCTCAAAAATTTCACGTACCCGCCCACTATTCACAAGAACAATGAAGTAATCAAGCGTGTCTGAGGCACTGTTTAGGATGTCGGCAAAAACATGCTGAAGACTCTGCTTTTCAACGTCAAAATACGCTGCTATTTCTAAATAGGTTCGCCCTTCCCCATGCGCGCTTCCACTTGAGCGAAGTTTCTGAAGTTTTTGCAAAAAATCAATGTGAATACCAGCCCCTCCAAGGTTGTTCAAATGTAGGGCAGCTTCAAGAAGTGCGATACCTCTTTTATTTTTAAAATTTTCCTGCTTCTCAAAAGGAATCAGTTTTATCAGCGATTTCTCATTCAGGGAATCAATTAGTATCTTAGTAAGGCTTAACACCAAACTATCGAAATCTTGTTGTTCATCGGTTGCAGGAATCCTCAAGGAGTGTAGGTGATGAGCATCTGTAGTGCACAATGGTAGCAACCACTGCCAACCCAACTGCGCTTGGCTCGCCTCATGTAATTCATCATAAAGTTGTCTAAATATATGTTCAGGTTTCATGTTGCCCTGCATCTTTTGAGAGATATTAACTTGTGACAGTCGTCTTTTGTCTGTATCAAGGTTCATGATGTCCTCCTTCCTATCATTGTATAAAATATCTATGTTGAAGTATATCACATTTTCTGCTTGCATTGCAAACCGATTTCGTCTAAACTTTTATGGCAATTCAATTTTATTACAAGGAGGGACGCGTATGACAATTCGAGTCGGCATTGTGGGTACAGGTGGCATTTCACGGGCACACCACAGGACTTATACAGCAGTAGGCGGTTTCGAGATCGTCGCTGTCTGCGACATCATCAAGAGCAAGGCAAATGAGGCTGCCGATCGGTGGGGTGTCCCACGGAAACACGTCTTCACAAGCTACAATAAGATGCTTGAGATGGACGAAATCGATACGGTCAGCGTTTGCACTTACAACCAAGGGCATCGCCGTCCGACAGTGGCAGCGTTGAACGCCGGTAAACACGTCTTTTGTGAAAAACCGATGGCAGCGACGCTCCCTGATGCCACCGCAATGGCACGCGCAGCGAAAGCGTCCGGCAAAATCTTACAAATCGGTGTCAAAAGTGCCTTCAATCCGAAACTCCAATTCGCTAAGAAAGTGATTGATGAAGGACTGCTCGGCGACATCTATTACTCCGAATCTGTCGGGTGCAGACGCCGCGGAAACCCTGGACGGACGTTCATCTACAAAAAGACAGCAGGCGCCGGGGCGATTGTAGATATCGGTGTCTACAATATGCACAACTCGCTATATGCGATGGGGTATCCGAAACCGGTACGGGTCTCCGCGATTACCGAGGACTACATCTCACAACAGGATCCGAGGTTTAAAGGCATCATGGATGTCGAAGAGTTCGGGGTGGCATGGGTACGGTTCGACAACGGCGGCGTGATGGTGTTCAAAATCTCTTGGGCAGTACATCAGGATTCCCTCGGTACCAGTTTCTGTCTCGGTAAAGAGATGGGTATCTCTCTGAATGGACCGGTCGTCTATGCCGATGCGTATACAGATGACCTCAAGAAACTTGTCGAATCCGAAGGACTCACCGCGGAGGCGAACCCACCGGAGGGGATGACGACCATTAAGTTCTCAGGATTCCCTGAAGTCAACGTCTGGGAAGCACAGATGACAGCGTTCCGAGAATCCGTTAAGGCAGATGCGCCGCCCCTGCTACCACCGGAGGGTGTCTTATTCACGAACGTGATTATGGACGGTATCTTCCGTTCGCACGCAGCTGGGAAAGAGGTCGCCGTAAGGGTACCGGAGATTTAGCGATAACCGTCAGCCGTCTGTAGAGCGTGTATATTTTAGGGTCTGCATATTTTGGTATTTCACCATAAATTTACTTGAGGAGAGAACAACATGACTGTCAAAGTTGGTATTATTGGAACAGGTGGCATTTCACGTGCACACCGGGGTACCTACGAGAAAGTCGGTGGTTTCGAGATCATCGCTGTCTGCGACATTATCAAAAGTAAAGCGAATCAAGCTGCTGATGAGTGGGGTGTTCCGAGAAAGAACGCTTTTTCAAGTTACAACAAGATGCTCGAAATGGACGAGCTCGATGGCGTGAGTGTTTGCACTTACAATCAGGGGCATCGCCGTCCGACAGTGGCAGCGTTGAACGCCGGTAAACACGTCCTCTGCGAAAAACCGATGGCAGCGACGCTCCCCGATGCCACCGCAATGGTACGCGCAGCGAAAGCATCCGGCAAAATCTTACAAATCGGCCTCAATCCGACGTTTAGCCCGAGACTCCAATTCCTCCGAAAAGCGTATGACGCTGGAATATTCGGCGATATCTACTACTCTGAATCCGCAGGGTGCAGGCGACGCGGGAATCCGGGGCATACGTTCATCTATAAGAAAACCGCAGGCGCGGGAGCAACTGTAGACATCGGTGTCTATAACATGCACGCTTCGCTGTACGCGATGGGGTACCCGAAACCGGTCCGGGTCTCCGCGATTACCGAAGATTACATCTCACAGCAGGACCCAAGATTTAAAGGCATCATGGATGTTGAAGAGTTCGGTGCAGCGTGGGTCCGCTTTGAGAACGGTGGTGTGATGGTGTTCAAAATCTCTTGGGCAGTACATCAGGACTCGCTCGGTGGCAACTTCCATCTCGGGACGAAAGCCGGATTCTCGCTGGGTGGACCGGTTATTTATGCCGATGCGTATGACGGCGAGCTCAAGAAATTTGTCGAAGCGGAGGGGTTAACAGCGGAACCCAATCCACCGGAAGGGATGACGACTATCCAGTTCTCAGGGTTTCCACCGGAAGATAACTGGGCGGCACAGATGATCGCGTTCCGCGAGGCGATCAAAGCAGATGCTCCGTCCCCGATACCACCAGAGGGTGTTCTACTCACGAACGTGATTATGGACGGTATCTTCCGTTCACATGCAGCCGGCAAAGAAGTCGCGGTGAGAGTACCAGAGATTTAGAGTTAATCGTCAGTTATCAATGGCTAAAAAGGCGGGGTTTGTAACCCCGCCTTTTTCGTGCGTATATTCCGAACAGGAAGTTGAATTTCACTATGTTCAATCCAATTGACGTGCTACGCGAATCGGATGACATATATCCATGCCCGTTTACCGCGAACATCTACCGTCAACCTTTGACGAGCATCAAGAAAGTGTAGTCGTTCCAACTCGTCGTCGAGCGTTCGACGCTGTGAAGTCAAAAGCACCATCCGTCCCCTCGGTTTCAGGACGCGGGCATATTCTTTCAGCGTCTGGCGATATAGATTCGTCAGTTGGGGCAGATTTCCGATAGCCTCACCGAAGGGAAGGTTACAGACGACCTTATCAACCGTCCGTCGCTGCAGCGGTAATTTGCGTGCGTCCCATTGAAAAAATTGGCGCGGTCGATGTTTCCTACCGAAGTTCGCGACGGTAGCGTCTAACGCCTCGCTGGAGACATCGCCACCGATAAGGTAGCCATAGCGACCCATCAACGCACGCTCTAACAGGATGGTACCAGCACCACACATCGCATCTAAGAAGACATCGGTCGGGTGTGGACGTGAGAGGCGCACCATACTGTACGCCACGGTCGGTTTCAGGGAGGCAAGGATATGTGCTTGTTTATACGGGCGCTGTGCCATATCGTTTCCTGAGAGTTTAATACTAATATAGCCGTCGTCTCCGTGTACTTCTGCCCAAACATCCAACACTGAGCGACCAGAAGTCAGATGCCATCCACGTGCTATCAGTGCCCGTTCAATGACACGCTGTAGATCTACACGTCGAAAGTTCCGTTTTCCTGAGAGTCGGCTCGTCACGCGAAACGGCATCCGCTTTCGGATGTTGATACCTACCTGCCGACAGCATTCGTACGTCTCTTTGAAATTGAAGCGCGTGAGTGAGCCACTCAGCGCTGCCAACGAGCTCCGTGAACGCGTCATATTCGGTATCCGCTTCAGAATAAGGAAGAGATGTTCGGCGGTACGGAGAGATAGGAGTTCACGCGGGTTCCCCGTGTATTGGAAAATGAGTCGCTGCGGTTTGCGTTCGAGGATCTTCAGATCGCCGGTGTTCCCGAAGCGTTCCGATAGTTCCTCACGCGCGATGTTTTCTAACCCCGCGCTTACAATGATTGAATAAAGCATGAATTTTTTCTGGTTATCAGTTGTCAGTTGTTAGTAGTCAATATTAAAATATGTATAGACGGGCAATAAATGGTTTTCCTACTACGAACAGTTTTGCTACTACGAAGGCGGTTCGGGCCAGTTTAGATGGTGGTGTAGGAACTTGAAGGTGCCATCGGAATTGATTTGGTGTCCGCCATCAAAAAATTCTATCTCCGTTCTATCAGCGATCCCTAACCGAACATAGAGTCTCCGGACGACAGCGTATTCGTGGGCAACCCACTCATCGGGGGCGACACCATCATCGTGCCCGCGTTCAACCATAAAGGGACGCGGCGCAATCAATCCTGCCATCTCACCGTAGTTAAACGTGTTACCCAAATCGAATTCCGGCATCTCATATTCACCCGTGAACATATAACTATAACGCGAATCAACAGTGGCGTTTTTAACGATCCATTCGTTGAAATCAGCGGAACAGATTGAACAGGCGTATCTATCAAGCAGCGCAGGTACACGCATCGCCGTCTTTCCACCGTAAGACAGTCCATAAAACCCGATGCGATCGGCATCAACGAACGGCTGTTCTGCCAGCCAATCGAGTGTCCGTTCATGTTGACGCACAATCAACGAAAAGAGCGACCATTTTATCGGGTTCGCCTTACGTTGAATCACACGGAAAGCGTCCACCCCGATGTACGGGTTCTGCGGCGCGTAGGTGATGAACCCTCTATCCGCCAATTGTGCTGCATACGAGTGGTAGACAGATTCTATCCTCGGATCGGCGGTATCCTGCGGTCTCCCCTCTAAACCGTGCTGACAAACGACAACCGGACGCCGTTCGCCGGGTTGCAGATCGTTCGGAAGCAGGAGAATACCGTAAGCGAAAACGCCTTTCCAGACATCGAGGACAACCTCATAACCTTTCCAACGCGGTTCGTCATAAATCAATCGCGTCCTCGGATTGACAGGGACAGATGGGGGCGGACATTTGCCGATAACCTCCTCCCAGAAATAGGTTTTAGCATCCGTACACGTCTCTTGCCAACGCCTCAGCGAACTGGTATCGGTTTTATCCCAGAAGAGCTGCTTCCGTCGTGATGCCGCCTCCCGTAAAAAGCGTTGCGTCAGATTAACGAGTTGCGTAAATTGCCGTTTCTGACGTGCTTCATTATCGAAATCACCAATAGCAGCAGGTGCAGAAGATGGGTATCCATCAACGTGTGCATTATCGACACCGAGTCCAGCAAGAAGCGTGTTTAGTACCGCTTCGGAACCCGGAAGCCTGTCTTCAGTAGAGACGAGATGTAAAGCATCTTCACTGCCGAGTTGTTGGTAAAAATCGCGGGTACGGTTAAATTCTGATTCAACAGAATCAATCGGTGGTGACACGAGTTGCCCAGGTGCGGCACCGCTGCGCCCGGGTCTCGGTGTCGGAGGTCCAGCGACTTCAGGTCCACGGCTCACTTCGATAATCAATGGACGCGGTGCGATGAGGCTCGCAATTTCGGCATCACCGAACTCGTGTAGCAATCCCCATACGTTCCGGTAGATCGGTTCTCGCCACACTGCTTGTCGTGACTGGAAATATCCACTGACAGCAGTCGCCTGAATGCGTCTATCAACCGCAGCAGAATAAAAGGCGATCAGGCCGCCTTCACCGTAACCGATCACACCGATCGGCAATTCGGTGAGAGACATCCAATCGACTAACGCGAACACCTTCTGCACTTCATACCCGATGATATGCCTGCCGAGTTGGTACGCCATCCGGTAGATGAATTCGCGGTGCGGCTGGTTCGTCATGGCACTAAGGGTCGGGTTACCGGAATAGGTATCGTCGCGATTGATGAGGAGCGGAACGACAACACGGCACCCCGCCTTCGCCAAACGTCTCGCAAATTGTGCATCCGGTGGTAATTCAGCTGTTACCCCGGCAATCGTCTCTGGTGTCCAATCAGCATCAGGCAACGCAACAATTTGTGCAATAATCGGGACGTTGGGCATCGGTTCTAAGAGGAGTCCTTCACCCTCCACCTCATCATAAACCTGCCATCGAACGCCGGATACAGTGTAATGCGCATCCTCTACGATCTGTGCTGTATCTCTTGTCGTGGCGACGTAGTGGAGCTCTTCAATCGGCAGTCGTTCATCAATACACCCGATCTGTTTTCTGAAACGCTCGCGATTCGGTTCGACAGATTCAGCATAAGCGTCATAAGAACTGTAGTCGCGATGCCACAACGCCTCCCGCTTTTCGACAGAACCCGCCACCGCATCGGTAACATAACCATCAAGTACCTCGACCATCTGTGCGGCAAGGTCACCTTCAAACGTCAATGGGTTCGTTCCATGTAATGCTTGTGAAGTTTTACTTGACATACGAGCTCCTTTTCCGGATAGCCGTCAGCATTTCAAATAACGCCATCCTGTTTCAACTTCGCTACCTCGTTTGGCGACATTTTCAGGACATCGGTTAAGATTTCGGTTGTATGTTCACCGAGACTGGGTGCCGGGGTATCTACGTCGCCGGCTGTCTCCGAAAGTTTGATCGGCACCCCCGGCACTTCCACTTCACCAGTGATCTGGTGAGCGACGCGAGCAATCATCTCACGGGCTTGGACTTGTGGATGATTGACCACTTTGTCCATCGCATTGATCGGACCGCACGGCACACCGATTTTTCCGAGGGCATCAATCCAGTCATCTGTCGTGCGGTCCGACATAATCTCCGAGAGGATCGGAAACAACTCACCGTGATTTTCCGTCCGATCGGCATTTGTCTGAAAGCGTTCGTCCGAGATAAGATCCGCCCGATTGACATACGCACAGAATTTTGCCCAGAGGGTATCGTTGCCGAGTGCGATGATAACGTGTCCATCCGCGGACGCGAACGCTTCAAACGGTGTAATCGCGGGGTGTCTTGCACCAAGCGGTTTTGGCGGTTCGCCCGTCGCGAAATAACGGACGACGGCGTTCTCTAAGACAGCGACGAGGCTGTCTAACATCGCGACATCAACGAACTGACCTTTCCCAGTCTGTTCACGGTAGTGTAGGGCAGAGAGGATACCGATTGTCGTGAAGAGTGCGGCGGTGATGTCGCTAATAGATGTCCCGACACGTACCGGCGGTCCGTCGGGTTCACCCGTGATACTGATAATCCCCCCCATGCCTTGGATAATCATATCATAGGCACCGTGTTCTGCATAGGGACCGGTCTGTCCGAAACCGGAACACGCTGCGTAGATAAGCGACGGATGGGAGGCTTTCAGTGTGTCGTAATCCAATCCCAATTTTTTCATCGTTCCGGGTCGAAAGTTCTCCACGAGAACATCGGTACGCGCCAACAACTGTTTGAATACGGCTTGTCCACGTTCAGATTTAAGGTTGAGCGTCACACTCCGTTTTCCGCGATTCACGCTCATAAAGTAGAGGCTGAACCCGTTTTTGAATGGACCGAAATTACGGGATTCGTCGCCCGTACCGGGTTGCTCAATTTTGATCACGTCCGCGCCGAGATCACCCAGGAGCATCGTCGCATAGGGGCCCGCAAGGACACGGGTCAAATCTAAAACCTTTATTCCATCGAGTGGACCTGCCATCTCTTATTTCTCCCGATAGTCCTGTGAATCGTCGGTTAACGTGAGTTCCATAACAGAAAGTATAATGCTGTGGATGTACCGCTTCCTTACCTCTGTCAAAGTTATCTCAAGAGGGTTTAAGACACTATTCCTTTTTTTGGTCGCCCCATGTCGTCGTTAGTAAGTCTGGCTGAGGCGAAACTGGCAATGCATACGCAGGATCAAACCAGTCTCCGCTAATATTCCTTGAACCGAAACGCGTTAGCTGCGTCCGAACCCCACTGTTAACACCAAGTTTAAAAATGTGCTCCTTCCCGTTAACTTTCTGTGTATAAAGCACTTCCTCGCCATCCGGAGATAACTCAGGAGAAACTGCCTGGGGTCCCATTTCATCAACAAGTTGACGGAGACCGGTGCCATCACGATTGACGATGTAGATTGTCTGTTTGTTCTGCCATGCATTCCATACATCTTTAGGTGCCGCGACGGGTGGCATCGGATGCGGATTATAAACGAAGGCAAGTTTATCCCCCACAGCAGACCAAGACGGGAAGCGTTGCCAAGTCGCTGCTTTCAGAGGTAGGATCCGTGTTTCCTGTCGTGTACGGACATCGAGTAACGTAAGTCGCCCCATTACAGTGCAGGCGATTTCTGAACCCTCAAGAGACCAATCCGGGAAACTGCCCTGCTCAATGCGTTCGGCATTCTCTTCGCCAAACGTCCCGATATGGAGATCGGAATCTAGATGAATCCTGTCAATGTAATTGTAAGCAAACTGTTTCCCATCTGGGGACCACGTCGCATAGCTTCTCCATCCCGTTGTTTCTCGCTTGAAGACGCGCTGGACATTCGCACCATCAGGGTCCATCAAATACAAGTCGCGCACACCGTTACCCTGGCGATCCGAGACGAAAAGAATCTGATCACCTGTCGGGGACCAGACGGCACCCACATCGCTTGCGCGGTGTCGTGTTAAGTTTACCTGTCCAGATCCATCGGGGTTCATGATGTAAATTTCGTAATTGCCATCCCGTGTAGAGGTAAACAGGATTTTCGGCGTTGTCGGCACTTTGGCAAAAGCTGGACACATCATTCCACACATCAGTATCAGAACGATCATAGAAAAAGTCAACACCCATCTCATATCTACTTCTCCTATCGTCAATTTTCAGATGTCAAAGTTATCTCAAGAGGGTTTAAGACACTATTCCTTTTTTTGGTCGCCCCATGTCGTCGTTAGTAAATCTGGCTGCGGTGAAACCGGCAACGCATACGCCGGATCAAACCAATCCGCGTCAGCGTTCGCTTGAACAGAAATACCGCCATGCGTCAATTGCGTCCGGACTCCGCTGTTTATATCAAGCTTGAAGATTTGAAACCTTCCGTTAATGCTCTGTGTATAAACCACTTCCGTTCCATCCGGCGATAACACAGGCAGATGTGCAGCGGGCCCCGCTTCCTCAACAAGTTGACGAAGACCGGTGCCGTCGCGGTTGACGATGAAGATACCCTGTTTATCTTTCCATGCGTTGTGCAGCTCCCTATCCAAGATAACAGGCAACGGATCCTTGTTCCCAGAAAAAGCAAGTTTGTCACCCGAAGCAGACCAAGACGGCTCGAATTGCCATCGGAGTGTGTTTGTGGGTAACGGTTGTTCCGCCACGCGTGTGCGGACGTTAATAAATGTAAGTCGAGATGTCTGTGCGTGAGGACTTATGTGGTAGGCGATTTCTGAACCGTCGGGAGACCACGCGGGGATGCCGCCATTCCCGATGCGCTCGGCATCTTCTTCACCAAACGTCCCAATATAGAGGCCGAACTTGAGACGTGTCCAGTCCCTGTACTCGTAAGCATACTGTTTTCCATCGGGAGACCACGTCGCATTGCCTCGCGAAGCCGTTATTTTTTTTTTGAAGACGCGGCGGACGTTGGACCCATCGGGGTCCATCACATATAGGTCTCGGACACGTGTACCTTGTCGATCCGAGACGAAAAGAATCTGTTCACCCGTCGGAGACCACACAGCATTCAAATCATCAGCGGGATGCTGTGTGAGGTTCACCTGTTCGGATCCATCCGGGTTCATCATGTACACCTCACGATTGCCATCTCGTGTGGAAGTAAACAGGATTTTCGGCGTTGTCGGTGCTTTGGCTAAAACCTGACATACTGCCCCGCACATCAGTCCCAAAAGGATCATAGAAAAAGTCAACACCCATCTCATATTTACTTCTCCTATCGTCAATTTTCAGAGTTTACGGTGCAGGTCACGTCCATTTTGTTACAGGTCTTCCCCAACGATGAGACGATACGCCTCGCGGTACTTCTCGCTTGTTTTCAAGATAACATCTTCCGGCAATTCAGGGGCAGGCGGTTCCTTGCTCCATCCGATTTCCGAGAGGTAGTCGCGAACAAACTGCTTATCGAAACTTTGTTGCGATTTACCGGGTTCGTAGAGATCAGCAGGCCAGAATCGAGAGGAGTCCGGCGTGAAGATTTCATCAATAACAATCAACTTTCCGTCGCGCTGCCCGAACTCAAATTTCGTATCACAGAGGATAATACCGGCGCTCTCGGCGTGTTTACTCGCAGCCCTGAAGAGCGAAAAACTCGCCTCAATCAATTGATCCGTCAATTCGCTACCGACTTCGTTGCGCATCTCTTCGATAGAGATCGGTTCGTCGTGTTCTCCCTGTTCTGCTTTCGTTGTCGGTGTAAACAGGAGTTCCGGGAGCCGTTCGGATTCGCGCAGTCCTGCGGGGAGCTTCTGTCCACAGATTTCACCCGTCTTCTGGTACGAGGACCAACCGGAACCCGCGAGGTAACCGCGAACAACGCATTCAACGTCAACGCGATCGGCTTTTTTCACGAGCATGGAGCGTCCCTTCAAAAGTTCAGCATCGGGCTCCAGGATGTCCGGATAGTCTTCAACTTCAGTCGCAATCACGTGATTGTCGGCAATGGATTCCGTATATTCAAACCAGAATGTGGACAGACCGGTTAAGACGCTCCCTTTGTCCGGAATACCGTTCGGTAAGACGACATCAAAGGCAGATATACGATCCGTGGAGATAATTAGAAGTTCGTCGCCGAGGTCATAGAGATCTCGGACTTTACCACGATGGAGCGGTGTTAAATTGGTTAATTCTGTAGATGTAATAACGTTCTGAGACATGTTTCCTCCTTTATTAGCCATCAGCCTTCGACTGTCAGCCATCAGTCATCAGTATTTCACTGTTAACAGATATGTTCTCTTGATATATGCGTAATCCCCCAAAATTTGCAATACAGGCGAAAATTTGTTTTATTTTCTTAACAGGTTTTGTAGGACGATCGCCGTCCTGTTTGTTGTATCAATTTGGAGTGCTTTATCTATCTCCGCAGTTGCTGGTTGGTGTTCACCGAGATAATAGTAACACGCTGCCTTCAACGCATAGAGATCGGCTTTGGATTGATAATCGTGCCGAAAAAGGTATTCGGCATCGCCTTGTAGCGCGTTGTCAATCGCACGGATCGCAGACCTGAAATCGTTGGTCTCCTTGTTCCGTAAATAGAGTACCGTCGCCAATCCGACCCACGCATCCGCGTTCGAGTTGTCAAGTTGAATGGCGTTCTGGAACGCTTCTTGGGGTAACGTCGCATTCAACGAAAGACTCAGATGGCTCCATCCGATCCCGTTGTGTGCATCCGCAAGCGTCTCGTCGAAGTTGACTGCACGCTCAAAACTCAGCAGTGCTTGCGCATAATCACCCGACGCGTAGAAATCCCAACCCTGTTCAATGTAGTTGATCGCACCTGACGTATTCGGTTCAGAATCACTGGAACAACCGTTCAGGACCCACAAGCAGAGGGGGATCAAGATCGCATGGACGAGGGAACGTATCGTTTTGAACTTAACACAACGCATGGCGTATCTTCCTATACAGTAGATTTCAACGTCAGCAAGAGACTTGAAACCCCTAACATGCAAACAATCCGACGCATTCTCATGTCAACAGCATCTTATTCGGATTTCAGCATTTTTAAGAGTGGACTTCGGAGTGCAACTGCAACTGCAACTGCATTTGCAATTATACCGAAACCGAAGATCAAAAGCAAGGTAATTGTGAGAGATAGCCACGGAAAAGAAGGGAGGTGTCCTTGAGAACCGAGAATCGCCAGAAGTCCGGCAACAATTCCGATAAACATACCGACAGTGAGCAGGAAACAACTTTCAAGGAACAGCATCCGCGAGAGCAACTGCCGCCGGAAACCGAAAGCACGTAAGGTCGCTAACTCACCGCGACGTTCAATGATATTTCTAAAGAGTATCAATGCCAACCCGAAAGTGCCGAGGAGTACACCTAAACCACCGAGGCTCTGGAAGGTAGAAATATAGGTATTCTCGACTGCCCGATAACTCGCCAACCGATCAGATGCCGATGTGAGATCAAAACCGTAATCAACCAACGTCTTCTCAAGCACTTGTGCCGTCTCCTCCCGTAGGTCAGGTGGCGTTTTGATGAGGAAAAACTGATACCCACTTTGGCTCGGAAAGTATCTGGTGAAATTGGATTCCGAGATGATCAACTGGCTCTGAAAGAGACTGTCCGAAACTGTTTCAAGCTCAAGACTGAGCGGTTTACCGAATTCATCTTGAACAATAAAATCGTCTTCTGGATTGTGATGTAAAATCCAACGGAGCGAGTTCTCGTCACCGATAGCAGGGACTCTACCAGCCTCAAGCTTTCTTGACGTTAATCTGCGCCAACGCAGTTCATCAAGCGCGGTAGGAAACGTTATTGCCTCGGGTGCCCCCAAAATTTGCGGTTTCTGCGGTTGGTAGAGGTTCAGGCAACTGACATCTTCACCGGGTAGCACCCGAAACGGAAATATTTCCGATGCGTTAAGAAGTTCGGAATCTTTGTCAGAAAAACCGAGCTCAAATCTGCCATCCGATGTGTTTAGGCTGTGGTGCAAAGGTAGCGCAGATTCAGCGACAAAGGCGTATTCCGTCTCAGGCGGCGCATCATGCCGATTCGCACCCACTGCAACGATGATACAACACGCTAAACTGACTGTTTTAACACAGGTAGAGCTCCGCCCAGGTTGACGCGCAGCGTTTTTGAGTGCAAATCGCATCCTATTCAACCGCTTTGGAACGCGCTGTGATTTTAACCACCGACCGAAAGCGTCCCACCCGACACCGATAATGCTTAAAGCAAATAATAAGAAATCAATTATCGGGGCTTCTATCCAGATACCAAAGGTGTCAGAAAACCATTTATCAAAAATAACAAAAAAGAGAAATACGACACTCGCAAGGGCAATAACTATGCTCTTAACAATAGACGACAAGGTTGATGATTTCGTTTTTTGGGTTTGACGTTTGAGGGTTATCTCAGCAAAATCGGTTTCGCCTGCAAGGAGGGCAGTCGTCGAGATTTGTCCCAACTGTTGGACGATGAGACGGATAGAAACCATCACGACAGCCAATGCAATGAGGATACCGGTGATTAGACTCAATAGGTTAACGTGGAGTTCCATAAACGGTGTGCCAATAGCAGGCAACCACCACGTTTGCAACCCGAATATCATGAGTTGCGCATAGCCTACAGCGAACAGACACCCTAACAGACTACCGATACCAGCAACAGTTGCCCCCTCATAAAGGAAACGGCGACGGATACTGGCAAGCGGATAACCCACAGCCTGTAGCAGACCGATCTCACGCGACCGCTGCTCCACACCGACGCGGAAAAGCATCGCAATCAACAAGGCAACAGCGATAATGATAAAACCGCTGAGGCTGCCGAACAGCATACCGAAATCCGTAGCACCACTCGAGGCTTGAAGTCCCTCCGCTTGTGGCGATAGAAACTGAAAACCGACCTGTTCCGGCTGAATTCTTTTCAGGAATTCGGTCTCAAAAAGCGTCCGTGTCGCCTGAATATCCGTGTCCGGTGCAGTTCCGAGACGAATTGTGGTCAGGTCACCGAACCGATTTTGCCACAGCCGTTTGCCAACTTCCAACGCAATAAATGCTTTCGGTGTCGCTCGGTATTCGTCCCAATACGCTTCGTCTTCCGCACGCACTATAGTGTAATCAATCGGGAAAGGCGATTCCCATTCGGACATATCGGCGGTATCGTGAATCCCCGGAAATTCGGGGACGAGGGCTCTATCTGCAGTGATACCCTCGATCGGTAGAATCCCTTTCAGTCGGAAAAATGCTGTTTCAGTGATATACGCTTCTTCTGCGCTGACGCTATAATATGTAAGGGTGATTTCGTCTCCGACTTTCGCGCCGAGATCATTTGATGCCCACGTATTAAGGATAATTTCCGGGCGACGCGAACTTCTATCAAGCGATACCAAGTCCCTATTAATTTTTTCAAATTGTTCTCTATCGCTCTGTGCGTTACGTAACTCTCTTAATTTATCTTTTTCTAATTCTACCTGTTCCTTTTTTTCTTTTTCCGCTTGTTGATAGGCAAGATGCTGTGCTTCCGTCGTGTGTGTATTGAGGCGTTGGGCAAATTCGCCCTCATTCGTCGGAAGTGCAATGATTGTGGAGTAAGGGATAACTTTATCATTCGCACTTATCGTATTCGCAAGATAGGTGAGCGTCGGAAGTGTCGGAATACGATTTTCAGAGGCAACCGTTAGCGCGGTTTCAGAGAGGATCGGTTTGAGAAGATACTGATCGCTCTGAATGTCAAGGTGGTTCTCATCCGCCTTAATATTCAGGTCGAGTGCGGATAACGTGAGTGTGAGATCATCCGCCGAGAGCGCGTCCGCGTCCCCTGTAAAGACGACGTTCACCTTTCCATCTTCTCCGAGCGCATTTTGTAAAACGGGGAGTGATATGAAAGCATTGAACGGAAGACTCTGATTCGCTTGTAGACTGAACCGCCCAAAGTTTTCGGTCGGAATTATATCGCTGATAACCAATCGGAGACTCTGGATAGCCTTGGCTGCATTGCGTTCACCGAGAAAGAACTCCGGATGGATATCGGCGGCTTGGGACATATTCACCAGAAGCGCGTCGCCGACTTGGACGTTCAATTCGTTCTGGAGTGCCGCGTTAATGACGATTGCATTGAAAGGTTGTCCTGCCGGTTTGTCGAGATTCGGTGCTTCCGCTTCCCAGAATGTAAAGAAACGCTCCGTTACACCGAGGATATTCACCTTCGACGCACGCGCTCGTGTTTGCGGGACGACAACGGCACCGTTGCGTAAAATAGTGGGGACCTTGTTCTCGCGGTTCAGTAAATCTGGCTGAAAAAAGTGGTCGGCGAGGAGGGCGTGTTGGATCGTTCCGAGTCGCTCCGTGGTGAGATGCCGTAGACTGCCACGCACAGAATCACCGACAACCAAAGCACCAGCGAGAACACCGGTCGCTACAGCAGTGCAAAGGGCGACAATAACATGTATCCGCCAAAAGTGTTTAAGCGAGTTCCAAGAGAATCTGGGCATAATCTTTCTTCGCATCCCTTGAAGGCGTTAAGCACCTCTTTCGACGGTGCAAGTACCGTCCACCAATTGCAGATGTCGGTCAAAGCGCGAGGTGATTGAGAGGTTATGTGTCACCACAATTAATAGCGTCTTCTCCGCACGATGCAACTCAAAAAGCAGATTGACGACGGTCTCAGTCGTAGCCGTGTCCAGATTACCCGTCGGTTCATCGCAGAGCAGGATGTCCGGTTGATTAACAAGCGCACGCGCTATCGCAACGCGTTGCCGTTCACCACCTGAAAGCTCAGCAGGACGATGGGATTGGCGATCCGTGAGTCCGACCCGTTTTAAGAGTTGGGACGCACGTTCGGTCGCATTAGACCGCTGTTTGAAGGCAAGGGTCGGAATCAGCACATTCTCAAGCACGGAATATTGCGGAAGGAGGTGATGTTCCTGAAATACAAATCCGATCACCGAATTGCGATACGCCGCAAGTTCAGGTTCGGAGAGCGTGAACGGATTTATATTGTTAATCTCCACAATTCCATTCGACGGCTCTTCTAAGGTACCTATGATGTGTAAGAGCGTACTCTTGCCAGAACCAGAGGGACCCGTGATAACGACAGATGTACCGCCTGTAAGACGCAACGAAACATTCCGCAGCACCTTGACGGCTCCGAAGTCTTTGAATAAGTGAGATATTTTAAGCGAGGCTGTCGCAGCGCGCGGTTGTTGCATATTTTTTGTAGCCTAAAGGTAGAGATTGTAACACTGGGTCTATGGTGGGCAGCATATCTGATCTGCAATAAAATCAGGGATCGGAATCGCACGGAGTTTCTCACCGGGGTTCGTTATACAACAGACCGTTGTGACCTCACCACGCGCGACATCTTCTCCCTGAAGTGTAAAGTGAAATTGGTATGTCAGTGACTTCGTCCCTTTCCTTGAAACCCAAAGATGGATGTCCACTTCATCTTCAAACCGAAGCGGACTCAAATACTGACACGAAACCGAGAGCCGCGGCCAACCGATTTTATTCCCGTTCCATTCGGTTGCGACACTCGTGCCTAAACTCCGTAAAAATTCATGTTCCGCCGTCTCCATAAAAATAAAAAACCGTGTGAAATGGACGATCCCTGCCATATCGGTATCCGCAAATTCGATTTTACGTCTGGTTCGGTACACTGAAAACCATCTCCTTACATCTTCGGATATTCAGGGACATCTTCATAACGGCTCCATGTCTCCGCATAGATACGCCAGTGTCCATCGGTAGGATCTATCATCATATTCAGTCTTTTGGTACCATAATCTGAATACGCGGGACGTGTACCGCTTGCAGGAGTACCCGTAAACTTCTGTAAGAATGTGACATCCGCCACTGCGCGGTCCCCGTTAACTTGTAAGTTAGAAATGTCAACTTGGATGTCGCCATACAAACTGTTCAAACGCTTCATACTTGCCCGGAGCTGCTTTTTGTTCAGGTAGACAGGTTTCTCCACACCGCCTCGGACGGTAACGCGGGTGATCAAGGCTTCGTCAGAATAGATGGACATGTAGGTATTCAGGTCCTTCCCTTCCCAAGCCGCCTGCCATTTCCCCAAGATTTGTCTCGCTTTGAGCTGCGTATCAAGCGGGGCATTCCCGTCAAAAGTCCCGCCAGATTCATCGCCAGATACCGTGTTCGCACCGACCGGTTGTTGCGTCTGTTCAAGAACAATCGCACCCGATATTTCACTAACTTGATCGTTAATGAGTTGCCATTTTCGCCTGAAAAACCCTTTCTTCTCAATCGTGAGCGTACGGTTCTGGGTCTCAATGATGTCGCCGTTACTCTGCAAAGTCACACGAATACCGTCAACGATATGACGGTTCCGATGCGTTGGGACACGGCTGTAAATAGCATCCTGTAGATCAATAACATGCGCTTGTGAGATCAAACCGAGGGCGCGCCGAAAACTCGACGTCCGCTTCTTTCGCGCAGATTTATCCCACAGATCAGTGTACGCCGTCGAATCCTGTCTTTCCAAGGCACTCTTCCACGCAAGGACCAATGGAGCAACCGGACTGTTGGATTGATTGACCCGATCCGGTTGTTGGGACGTTATGTCAGTAGGCACCGTAGCAATATAATCCTCGCCAACGATGTCATCTTGTGCAATCTTCCACCGCTGCTGCACGAGCCCTTTCTTCTCAATCACAAGATTTCGTAACTGCTGTTGCGGCCCATCAGGGAGGTGAGCCGTCACGAGGATCGCTTCAATCCGATACCGGTTTGGATACCGAGGGATTTGGTACGGTTGGCTGCCCCCTTCAAGGTTGACTTCAAGGCGAATATTATCTCTTAGGAGTTTCGCTGTATTCGGATAGCCTCTATCGGAACGCAACCGTTCGCTTTTTATCCAAAGGGCGTCATACTTTTTGATGTCCCCGGATTCAAGCGTGTTCTTCCACTTCGCTAAAAAAGCCGTAGGCGTTTCACTCGAACTCATAAATATAAGAAGGAACACAACAAAAGCGATAACGATTGCCGCAATAGCACCCCCCCAGATTAGGTTCCGGGGGATCGTCAATTTATTAGGAGTGTCTTTCTGCCAATTTTGTGCATCGTTCACAATATAACCTCCGCGCATAGTTGATAGGACTTACACATTTTTATCATCCACGAGATTCGGAAATCTCACCAGCTGGTATCTGTGTAAGTCCAAATTGAGGCAAGCGCTTATAAGTTCGGCACCCGCTCAAAAACCTTCCAGATTTCGTGGTGGACCTTCCAACTGCTCCCTACTTGATGCATCCAGATCTCGCGAATCCAAATGTTATAGAGGGCAGTATCATTCTCGTCAGCTGCCGGATGCACCAATCGGCTCAGTTGCAGGATACCGATGACACTTTCGCTTTCGACTTCCGTGTCAAATTTCGCTTTCGTCCACGTGTGCCCACTCATCTGGCGAAGATCCGATTCCAACTGTTGTCTATCAATCTTACTCCGATTCTCTTTGCTCTCAAAAATCACGACCTTATCAGCAACAATGTTCCTATCATAATAGGCGAGATGCGCATCGAGGTTCTTGCTCTGCCAAGCGCCCTCCCAATTGTTAAGTGCAGCTTTGCCAGCTGTAATTTGTTGCGTTGAGAGCGACGTGCGTCCAGTTTTCGGTGGCGAAAGAGCCGGTTGGCTAGCCTCATACGCCCGAGCTTCTTCTTCTCGCTTTACCATAGTTTCAGCGTGTTTCACTGCGATATCTTGCTGACCCGCCTGCGCAAGTTTATTCGTATAGATCTCTGCCTGTTCGCGCATCTGCTTTCTAAGGGATGCCGCCTCAGCGACCGCTGCCCGTTTCTGGTAGCCCTCTTCTTTCGCAACCTTGTCAGCAACTTCCAATCTACGACGGAGTTTGGAAAGCTCGGTACCGTAGTTACGAATTTCTTCTTCCGCACGCTGTGCACGCACCTGTGTATCTTCTAACGTCTTCGAGAGATCGCTTATCTGTTTGCCGAAGGCTTTCCTCGTATTACCTAACTCGCTATTCTCGGTCTGAAGCTCTTGAATGCGATGTCGCAACTGACCGGACTCACGCAAAGCCTCTTGAAACTTAGAGTCCTTCTCTGAGACCCTCTCTTCTAAGGTCTTGAGTCTTTGGCGGAATTCTGTAACGCTCAATTCCTTCTCAAGGATCGCCGCGTTGAGTTCCGAACTTTTGGCGACGTTGATGGCATGACGATGAGCAAGTTTAGCATCGGCACTCGCTTGGTGCGCAAGGCGGAGGGCATCAACGCCTCTCTTTTCTGCTAATGCCTCCCTCGCGGCTTCGAGATTTGTGTTAGCGGCTCGAAAGGCATCCGGGGCAAGTGACGCTGCGTCAACGTTTCGCGCCGCCGCGATCGCTGCCTCTGCTTCGGCGATCGCTGTGTCAACTACCGGCGGTTCAATCTTTCCAAGCTGTCCACCACATCCCGCAAAAACAAGAGAAACGAGAAGTAGCCAGACCATCAGTGTCCTATCTAATGTGGGCTTAGCCCCCCGTTGTAAAGCGATAAATCGTTTCATTTTTTTTCTCCTTGTTGATTCTTTTTATTTTACTCTAATGTCAGTTTGACTTAAACATTTCGTCTGTGTTAAATTCGGCTTTTCTTTAATTTCTCTAAGACGTTCCCCACTGCAACCACTCCTAATTATTAAAATACCATGTCTAAAACCACTATGTCAAGGTTGACTGAATTTTCAATTAAGAACGATTGAAAACTCGGACTGACAACCACACTTCCGAATTTTGTTTGACTTCACCTGCAAATCGGTGTATAATAATGTACCGGCATCATTTAAAATGCTTGTATGTAGAAGTCTTCTGATATAGTCAAGACGGAACATGCTTATAATCTAACAACTTTTGCGCAAACTTTCGCGCACAAAAACACAGAAAAGGAACTCGTGAAAAATCTCTGTTTTCACAAACAAATTATGCAATTAAGCTTATTAGGCGCGTTTTTGGCAACAATTGTCTCATGCAACGGTGAACAACTGCCTAATGTAACGATAGAAACGCAAAAAGGCAACATTATCATAGAACTTTACCCTGAAGCTGCCCCCTCTACAGTGGCGAATTTCGCTAAACTCATAGAGGCTGAATTTTACAACGGTGTGACTTTTCACCGATATGTTCCCGGTTTCGTCATCCAAGGGGGCGACCCACAAGGAACGGGTAGAGGTGGACCTGGATGGACAATACCAGGCGAATTTCAAGACCCCACACTTCGCGACAAAATGCCACCCCATGAAGAAGGGGTTCTCGCTATGGCACGGACACAGAACCCCGATTCCGCCGGAAGCCAGTTTTATATCTGTCTCACCTCGGATCCGAGAAGGGTTGGACACCTGAACGGCAGCTACACCACATTCGGCAAAGTCATTGAAGGAATGGAGGTCGTAGAAGCACTCCGTGAACGTGATATTATGACAAAAGTGACGATTAAGAACTACACGCCATCAGAGTAATCTCGCGCCTATAGACAAACCATTTGAAAGGACGGTTACGTACATGGAAGAATGGAAACGGCTCGTCAGAGATACTGTCAATACGCCCGAAAAACTCGCCGCCGCATTCGATGTTGACCTCGAAGAAATGCGGCGCATCCACAAAGAATTTCCGATCCGTATCAACCCATATTATCTCAGTCTCATAGAAGAACCCGGCGACCCGATCTGGAAGCAGGTCGTCCCCGATCCGAAGGAATTGATTAGCACCGGTGTAGAAGACCCACTCCACGAGGAAGACGATAGCGAGGTACCCAACGTCACGCATCGCTACCCAGACCGCGCACTCTTTTATGTCAACTACATGTGCCCTATCTACTGCCGTTTCTGCACACGCAAACGGAAAGTCGGAGACCCACACTCTATCTCTGAGGACAATGTTGAAACAGGACTCGCCTATATTCAGGCACACCCCGAAATCCGTGATGTCATCATCTCCGGCGGCGATCCACTTATGCTGACAGATAAGAAAATTGATAGGATTGTCGGCGGGCTACGAGCCATTGAACACTTAGAGATCATCCGGATCGGTTCGCGTGTCCCCGTGACGCTCCCACAGCGCATCACACCAGAGTTGTGTGCAATTTTAAAGCAGCACCACCCGTTTTATATTAACACACATTTCAACCACCCGCGCGAGATTACGCCTGAAACAGAAAAAGCCTGCGGCATGCTCGCAGATGCAGGAATACCGCTCGGTAACCAGACAGTCCTTCTCAAAGGCGTGAACGACGAGCCTGATGTCATGGTAGAACTGATGAAGGGATTGCTGCGGATCCGTGTCAAGCCATACTATATCTATCAAGCGGACCTCGTCGTCGGTACCGATCATTTCCGGACAGCAGTAAAGACCGGTTTAGAAATCGTTTCGGCGTTGCGTGGACATATATCGGGACTCGGTGTGCCGCACTATGTCGTCGATGCGCCCGGTGGTGGCGGAAAAATAGCGTTAATCCCCGATCCCGTCGTAGCCTTCAATGACGATGAAATCCAACTTCAAAACTACGAAGGCAACATCTACAGCTACCCGAGTACACCATTCTTTGATGAGGATTGGTAGCAGATTTCATTTATATTTCCAAGTCAAAAGATCAATGAATTGGAGGACTTATGATGGAATGGGTCGCTTTTTTTACACTTGTAGTTGTTATCGGTGGACTTTGTGTCATTGCAGGGCAGGCGATACATCACGCCAATAAAGACTAAATCTGCATGCTTTTATCACCCGGAGATCTCGGATGCACGCAACCCCACAAAATATACTGGAAGTATTTAACCAACTTCCTGATATTGAAAAACATGCGCTCGCCTCTGAAATCATAAAGCAGGTAGCATTGTTGGATGTCCCATCTTTGGTAGATGAGACACTCACAGAAATTGCTGACGCACTTTTCGTTGAACATGACAAAATGGAAGCGGAGGATGCCGAAGCAATAACGAGGTGAATTCTGGCTCGTTGATCAAGGATTTACGTATGGCAATAAAGAAATCACAACTCTACGCTTCACTTTGGCAAAGCTGCGACGAACTCCGCGGCGGGATGGACGCATCACAATACAAAGACTACATCCTGACACTCCTCTTCATGAAATACGTCTCCGACAAAGCCGAAAACGATCCTTACGCACTCATCACCGTTCCAGAAGGCGGTGGCTTCTCGGAACTGTTCCACGAAGTTATTCCAGAAGTGGACAGGATCTTCGGCTGGCATGATCCAGAACGCGATGAAGGGAAAAATACACAGTTGATTGTCGAATTAATGGAATGCCTGAACCGTTTTTTGTATACGCCCTCGCCAATAATGATAGAATTCGAGATGCCACAATCAAATTACAAAAGGTCATGCAGTGGGACATTCCCTTTCGTCCTCTGGGTATTTTCCAAAATCTGGAAGCTGCTGGTCGTCAGGTGGTCGCTCGTTTCGATGATGTGTGTCCTGTGCAATTCTCCAATCTTGAAGTAAATCGCCAAGAAATTGTAGATTATCTGGGCGAGAACATCCAAAGCGTGATAAGGTGAACAATGCCCACTATCCGTATTTTCATCAGCAGTGTACAAAGAGAATTCGCACAGGAACGCGCGGCACTACGCGACTATCTGCGCGGCGATCCGTTGATGCGACGGTTCTTTGATGTATTCCTGTTTGAGGACGTACCAGCATCAGATCGTCGTCCGGATTCGCTGTATCTGGATGAAGTTGAACAGTCCGATATCTACATAGGGGTGTTCGGCGACACCTACGGATCAGAGGACACAGACGGTATATCGCCGACAGAACGGGAGTTTGATCAGGCAACCGCCTCCGGTGTTCATCGTCTGATTTTCGTGAAAGGTACAAACGACGACAAACGGCACCCGAAGATGCAGGCACTCATCCGTAAAGCACAAGCCGGACTCATCCGCAAACGATTCAATACTTCGGAAGAATTAGTTACAGCACTCTACGCAGCGTTAGTTGAATACCTTGATAGTAAAGCCCTCGTCTGTTCTGAACCTTTTGACGTGTCCGCGTGTTCAAAGGCATCACTGGACGATCTCGATTCCGAGCAGATGGGTTGGTTTATCAGAACAGCGCGTAGGGCAAGGGAATTTCCACTAACCGAGGGGGCATCAACCCAAGAATTGTTGGGGCATCTCAATCTGCTAAACGATGGACGACCAACGAACGCGGCGGTGTTAGCATTTGGAAAGGCACCACAGAAGTTTTTGATTTCCTCGGACGTTAAATGTGCCCACTTCCACGGAACAGAGGTTGCGAAACCGATTCCGTCCTACCAAGTCTACAAAGGCACAGCGTTTCAACTCGTCGATCATGCAGTCGATTTTGTACTCAGTAAGATCAACCTGTCGGTAGGCACGCGGGCGGAGAGTACCCAAGCACCTGTTGCCTATGAAATCCCGAAGGAAGTTGTAACTGAAGCCATTGTTAACGCTGTAGCACATCGGGACTATACTAGTAATGCCAGCGTCCAAGTGATGCTGTTCTCGGATCGGCTTGAGGTCTTGAATCCCGGCAGACTACCACCCGCCTTGACTCTGGAGCAACTGCGAGAGACACACCCATCGGTACCCAACAACCGGTTGCTTGCTCGGTCTTTGTACCTTGTTCAATACATTGAAGAGATGGGGACAGGGACATTAGACATGATCCGCCGATGCAAGGACGCTGGTTTACTCGAACCCGAATTCACGGACAGCGGTGGATTTAAAACAACGATTTGGCGCGCCAAACCTCCAGAACGGGTTAAGGTGCAGCCAGAGTCACTCCCGCGAGATCTTGAATCGAGAGTAATAAACTTACTTGCCGATGGTCCAATGTCAAGATCCGAATTGTCCAAGCAGTTAGGACAGAAGGAAGTTTCCGGTCAACTTAAGAAGGTTTTCCGAGACCTTTTGGCTGACGGGATGATCGAATACACGTTACCAGAGAAACGCAGGAGTCCACGGCAGCAGTACCGACTGACAGAGAAAGGAACAGCTGAACTCGCGCTTCTGAAATCAGAAAATGCAGTATAAGGTGCAGCCCAAGTGCAGCCCAAGCTGCAGCCCAAGTGCAGCCCAAGTGCAGCTCTTTCCGTGATAAGGGGTTACTGAAAACTGCTAACCGAAGGGTTGTGTAAAAACCCGTACTGACAACCACCACCATGAACACTGTTGGCGAAACCGAAATACGCACACAAGAACGCGTTGTCACATTTTTCCAGAAGACTTTGGGGTATAGCTACCTCGGCAACTGGCACACGCGTCAAGATAATAGCAACGTTGAGAAAGATTTGCTGACCGATTGGCTCAGGAGCAGACAGTACGACGACGAGATCATCACCAAAGTCCTGTATGAACTCAACAAAGCGTCCGCTCTCGGTAGCAATAGAAGCCTTATCGACGCAAACCGAGAGGTCTATGAACTGTTGCGCTACGGTGTCAATGTCCAACCCAGCACTGGGGAACACCGCATCACTATCAAACTCATTGACTGGGAACATCCGTTCAGCAACGATTTCGGTATCGCAGAAAAGGTCACCCTCAAAGGTGAGCACACCAAACGTCCCGATCTCGTCTTATACATCAACGGCAGCGCCATCGGTGTCCTTGAACTCAAACGCTCCATCGTCTCGGTTTCCGAAGGCATCCGGCAGAACCTTACTAACCAACGCGAAGATTTCATCGAACCGTTTTTCGCCACTGTACAACTCGTCATGGCAGGCAGCGAAACTCAAGGACTCCGCTATTGCTGGAGCGCGACCATAATGATCGGTTTCGTGCGTTGATGGACACTTTCCTACCGCAATGGCGTACCTATCGGGACGAACTGAATAAGGCTCCATTAGCACACGAAAATTGGGCGTATTGAACAGATGTGCCTTCACTCCGCAGGGACCTCCACTTGTTTATTCTTATTTTTTCCGTTGATTAAGAACATCCCAACCGCAGAAACAATATATCCCAAAATTGTCCCCCATAGACCGAATTTAAATGACTCTTTGGATACTTCGGCACCAACACTTCTTAAGATCCTTTGTTGAACAAAACCCTCAACGTAGAAATTAAAGCAGTAAGTCAAAAGAATCCCAAGTCCGATACCGATACTCACAAGAACCACCACTCTTAATCTCCTGAAATTTCCACTTGCCAGCGTGTAGAAACTACCCGCGAGGGTGATTATGCTCGTGAGGAAAGCGATCCTAACAACAAATTCCCGATTCATAAGTTCAAAGCCCGAGTGACCCATTAGCGCCCCTATTCCTTCCCAAGGCATGAAGAAACAGAAGAGGGCAACAATTCCACCCGCGTGTACGACAAACCAGAATTGTTTTTTTTGTACAGAAACTTTGGAATCATTATTCTCCTCGTCTGACCTGATTAATAACGTCCCAATGACAGCAATAACAAATCCCGCAACTGTGCCCCAAAAACCAAATTTACCAGAATAATCACCAATATCTGAATTCTGGTAAATCTTTACGTACATTAGATAGACCGATAAAAGATTCGAGAGTCCAATGCCACTGCTAATAAGCGTTGGCACTTTGCATGCCCACGGTTTTCGTCGGATTACCATGTAAATGCTCAAACCAACAATCGCGACACTTGCGATAAAAGCTGCTGTGATGAAGAAGGCATTTGGCACAGGATGTTCAGTCAGAAAAAGATTAACACCTAACCTATTGAAAGTGAGACTATTATTTCTTCTTATCAACGGTGCACTCATTCCCACCCACGGCATGAAAAAGCAGGTCAAGGCAATAATTCCGCCAAGAGGCGTGATAAACTGTGTCCATCGTGTCGCTGGGTGCATGGACATATTCTCTCCTAATCCTTGGTCTTTTCAAGGAATGGTTTGAGCAGGTCTATCGGGATAGGGAAAATAACAGTCGAGTTTTTCTCTGCACTAACTTCCACCAAAGCCTGAAGGAACCGGAGCTGTACCGATGTCGGTGTTTGACTGAGGATTTCCGCTGCATCAGTTAGCACCTGAGCCGATTCAAATTCACCCTCTGCGTGCGTGACTTTGGCGCGACGTTCACGTTCCGCCTCCGCCTGCTTCGCCATTGCACGTTGCATCTCAGCGGGGAGATCGACGTGTTTGATCTCCATCGCCATTACCTCGACACCCCACGGCTCACAATGCTTTTTAATAATATCTTCTAAATCCTGATTCAGTTTTTCACGTTCGGAGAGCAGATCGTCGAGTTCAGCACGTCCGAGCACACTCCGGAGCGTTGTCTGCGCGATCTGACCAATCGCAAAACCGAAGTCCTCAACCTCAATGACGGCTCTATCCGGTTCGGTCACTCTGAACGTCAGCACAGCGTTGACGCTCACAGAAACGTTATCTTTTGTAATCACATCCTGCGGTGTAACGTCGTTGACGACGACACGGAGACTCACACGCTGCATCCGCTCAATCCAGAACGGTATCATAAAAACAAGACCGGGCCCGCGAGTCCCGACGAATCGCCCCAGTCGGAAGATAACAGCGCGTTCATATTCTTTGAGGATCCTCATACTCGTCGTGAGAATGATGATACCAACAACGGCAAGCGTGAAATAGATCGGATCAATTTGTGGCATATTTTTAATTTTCCTTCCATCCAGTAATGTCGCGAGCCTTCTCGAAAAAGGCGCGTTTGCGGGGTGTGTTAATCTGCCATTGCACAGGGACAGATTGGTAACCGTGGTGGTAATCGTTTTCACCCGGATCAAAGTATCCCCACGAGGCGTATTGGCTGACAGCAGCCACAAAATTGTTCAACGGTTTATCGAAATCGAAGTGGTCATCCTCGTTGAAAAGGATCGGCATCGGACGGTAACCGGGTACCTCGCGCGTCTGCTGGACCATCTCAATAATGCGATTCGGGTCCTTAACACCGTTACCGTGGACGAGCAGGAAATCAGAAGAACGGACGACCTTCTCAAGTGGTACCTTACCACCCCCGTAACTCGTTCCAACAAGGAATCTATTACCGTTGCGGGTTGTCGCTTTTACCCTTTCAATTAGTTCGTGTACCCGTTGTGGTTTTAGAATTTCATGGGTATATGCTCTGACATTACATTCGTTGTTCACCTCAACGATAACGTTGGTATATCCTTTGTCGAAAAGCCAACCGGTGGCATTGTCAACGGCATTTTTGACGGCGTTTTCGTCTTTAACCCGCTGATCCTGTCCGAAATAGAAATAACCGAGGATAACGACCATACCGAGCGCATCCGCAAAGTCGATAATCCGTTCGAGTCGCGAGAGGTAATCAGGATTCAGACTGCCATCAGCTTCTATACCAGAGTTGTGCCACGGTTGCGCTTTCGAGTAACCTTCAGGACTCCCACCTTGAAGATTGATTGTGAACGCCAACACGCCGTGAGCACGCCACACCGGCATAGCGGATAGAAACTCGCGGGTATTCCGTTCAGGATCCCATGCTCCAGTATCTGGATACTCCCAGAGATGTACGGTTTCTGGGTTCCGGTCATCGAAGATACCTTGCACCATACGAGTGTTGATTAGCAATCCCTCAACCTTGTTGCCTTGATAAGAGCGTCCCGGATAAGTGATTTCGCCGTTAATATAAAATGCATCGTCAACGATACTAACTGCTGTTTTCATCTTTGTCTTCCTTTCGTTTGTATATCTGTCGGTATGAACTTCAGCGGAGTCCGCAGGCAGCCGGAAGTCACTGTTGGCGAGAAGCAGCCCTGCCAACGCGGAACTTCCATTGATTAAAAAATTTCTGCGGTTCATGATTTTCTTTTCTCAAACTCACGTTTACTGCGTTTTTTGCGAAAGCGCTTTAAAATACCGCCGCAGCTGCTCGCGATACTGAAACGGGATGTCCTCAAACTCTTTTGCATTCGGTGTAGTTTCTAACTTCCGAACGATTTCGAGGAGTTCAGGGTGCAAAGGCGGTACCTCTTGAACAGACGTTTCAGGTCTCTTCGCCACTTCACCTTTCCGTTGTTTACCAACATCCCGTTTCTGCAGCGATTTTAGACTATCAAGCATCCGTGTTAAAATTTGATCCTGCCTATTAAGCACCTGATCGTCAAGTTCACCTTGCTGGAGTGACCGCTCAACTTCTGTCATATCCTCAGCGACCTCCTCAAGGCTTCCTAACATCTGTGCCATCTGTTCTGCCCGCTCAGCGAGCCGTTCGGTCGCCTCCCTGATGAGTTGCTGCTGTGCGGCGAGTTGGCGCATCATCTGTTCAAATCCTGGGGTCTGCCCCTGTTCTCGCATCTGTTGGCTCAGGTTCTGCGCCATCTGGTTCAACTGCTCTTGACTCTCAGCAAGTTGCTGGAGCTGCTCCATCATGTTCTCCATACCGCTGGCACCCATCTGTTGATTCATCTGTGCGAGTGCATCAAGGAGTTCAAACACCGCTTGATTGAGATCCGCGAGTGCTGATCGCTGAATCGGGACTGCAAGCGTCGGTTGTCTATCCTCTAAGGCGCGTGCAGCACGAGAAAGCGCGTCGTTCGACGCATTGAGGTGCCACACAACCTCAGGCGGCACCTCAATTTGACGGTTACCTAATGCCCACAGTTTGCTGGAGAGTTGCGCGACCCCTTCCGCTGTGCTAATCTCATCCGCTGCAAGCCGCTGCAATTGCAAAACCTCACTCGTTATATAAGCGTCTGTCTGACCCGCAACGCGGAGACCGCCTGTTTTAGAAAGCACCTCCTCATGGAGATGTGAGAGGTGGAGCGCACTTTCAACGGCTTCACGCAGAGCCGTCAAGGTTTCGTTCGCATTCGCACCCTCCATAAACGCCAGAGCGTTATCCAAGCCTTGAGCGAGTTCCGTCAGCGTCTGTTCCGCTGCACGTCCTGATTCCAGTGCCTCGCTGTTCTGTTCGCTTCGGAGACGCTCACTAGTCGCCTCAAGCGTTTCAGGCAGCTCATATTCTTCCGTAAATGCATTGAGACGCTTGATTTCATCCGCAATGCGTCCTATCTGTGGTGGAGCGTTCTCCTTATTCTCAGCGAGCTCTCCCATCTCAGTGCCGAGTTCATCCAATTTTTCGCTAAGCTTCCCAAATTCGTCGCCGATCCGATCCTCCTTCTGGGCAAGTTCGTTGGCTTCCGGTGCGGAATCCAGTGAGGTCTCTAACGTATCCATCAATTCCTTCTGTTGTTCGGCGAGTGCCTCCGCTTGTTTCGCAGCTGCCTCCAATTCCTGCTGAAGAAGAATCTGTTCATAGAGCGATTTCGCGCGCTCCAACTGTTGTAAAAACTGTTCTTGACTGAGATTCGCCTCCGTCATCGCCCGTTCCTGATCCTGCATCTGCTGCTTCGACAACGCCTCCGATAACTTCCGTAAAATCTCCCTGTGTTCCTCGGAGAGCGCCTTCTCCATCAGATTTTGCAGCTCCTGATACTTCTGTATCGTCTCCGTATCAAAGAGTTGGTTGCGTTCCATCTCTTTCGCGGTCTCCTTCATATCATCGACCAACTGCTTCGCTGTCTCCTCAATCTGTTTCTGATTTTCAAGCACCTGCTGCATCAAGTTCTTATCTGTAAAGGTGAGTTCCTGACGTTTCCTTACTTTACCGAGGAGCGTATCAATCAACCCTGTTGCATCCGCCTGCTCATCGACGAGATCTTCAAGTCCACGCTGTTCCGTCTCCTGGTCGGTCGCGACTGAATCGTATAATTCGGAGAGCGACGGGAAACGGAGCGTGTAAGTCGGAGATTTACCGATATTCGGTCCTGACACGTTATCGTTGTCTAACGCTTGAACATAGTAAGCAAGCACCTCGCCAGGAAAAATACCGATCGGATCCACATCCCACGTATACGCTACAGAGACCGATCTACGGACAGATGCGTTATCCACATCCCATCGTTTTAATGGAATATTCATCTCTTCAGCACCCTCAGCTTCAACGCGATATACGAGTTGAAGCTCCTGTATACCGTAGTCGTCTGAAGCCTCCACCTCTAATGCTATCAGCATAGCATTATCCAAAACGGTGTCCCGCGCCGGTGAGACAATATTGACTTCAGGCGGTGCATCCTTGAAGACTGTCAACGTGTAATTAATCGGGTCGCGATTTGTAAAGCCTTCAGCATCCGTAATACGGATACGGTAACTTTCAGTATGCTGTGCAATAAAGACACCCTGCATCGTGTGAGATGCCGGAGCCGCGTCGGGAACTTGCCCATCTGACACAGCTTGTGTCGTGGCAACCGCTAACGGCACATCACCAGATTCTTCAAACGCAAGGTGTGACTCGCTAAGTTGTTTGTTGCTTCGTCCCGTAAAGGTGAGTTCCGTTCCGAAAAGCGTCTGGATATTACCCGTGTTCGCTGGAAGCGTCTGCGGTTGTAGGCGCGTGTAAGCCGGGAAATTGAGGCGATACTGGAATTCCGTGACAACCGGCTCATCACTGATTGTTATCTGATACCGCGCAGATGTCACACCTTTAACCTCGATATAATATTGGAGCGGACGATTCACATTTTCAAGCGTCCCACGATAAGCAGGTACCTCCGAACCGTTTATCGGCTGCAGTGCCAACGACTGCCATTCAACCGCCGATCCGTCATCATTCCCATCTCCGACACGATAGTGCAGTGTAACAGGCGCGCCGATATGTCCGCTGACCTCTGCCGCAACGTTAACATCGGTGCCACGTTCAATCCGTGTGTTACCGGGTTCGATCGCTGTGATATGGATGGCATCTTTTAGACCGTCTTGACTATTCGGCAGCGTCTTTGGCAAGGTCCGAAAGGTATGCGCAAAACCGTTGAACGCGTTCGGGAAGACAAAATTCGCGAGTAGCAGGAGTCCAATCCCTGCTACAGCGATCCCCGCATTCTGCTTGATCTTCCGAAACTCGTTTTCAAAGACTTCTCTACGTTGAACGTTTTTCATATCCTGATCCGTCTGAAGAATCAGGTGTTCAATAAATTCCGGGGCATAACCGAGGCGGTTATCGGTCAGGTTCTTCCAGAGTTGAACAGCACTGAGAATCCGGTCCTCAGATGCCAATTCGCTCTCCGTCTGTGTCGATTCAAGCCGCGATGCAACTGCAGCATCAGAGCGTTTCCGGCAAAGCGGCAAGATAATCGTCCGAATCAGGGTATAGATAGCGATACCCGCGGCTAACAAGAGTACTGCAAGACGCATCCAGAACAAGAAAGCAGATTGTGAAACTTGGAAACTAACCGTGAAAACAGTGAGCAGCGCCACCGTGATGAGCGCTAAAACACCGATACACTTCAACAAGCCTTCAGAGAAAGTGAGCCACCACCACTGCCGCCGAACCGCATGCAATTGAGAAATAAGGTTCTCGTAGGCTCGGTTTACATTTTGTGTATCCATTCTATTCCGTCCCTCTATTGTGTCAGCGCATAGACAGCGATATTAACCGCCATCTTCGCAGCGAGTTCGCGCACCTGTGGTGTATCCTCTGGGTGGACACCGGCATCTTCAAGTCCGTCACCGATGTCCGCACTATAAACGTAGTAAACGACCATACGTCCATCGTAGAAGAGACCAAACCCTTGTGCCGGTTCGCCATCATGTTCATGCACCTTCGGTAAACCTTTCAACTCGTAAAAACAGCGGTAAATCAGATGTGTGTTTGGTATCGGTTGAAGTTCTTGTTCCGGAAACACGCGACGCATTTCACGTCTAAAACTCTCGTCGAGTCCGTAGTCATCGTTCGCAAATAGAAACCCACCGTTCATGAGATACTCTCGCAACGCCTCAACTTCGCTTTCCGTGAACCGAATATTTCCGTGTCCGACGAGGTAGAGCATCGGGTACTGGTAAAGTGTATGATCGGTTAATTTAATGATGACCCGATCCTCAGCCGTTTCGATATCCGTTCGCGTCCGAAGGAGACGAAGCCAATTCTTGATAACGGTTGCATCTCCGTACCAATCCCCACCCCCACTATAGTGAACCTGAGCGATCGTCATCGGTGTTCGAGATGCCAGTCCCCCTGTTCCAACATGCAAACCCACTGCCGTGCAAAACAGGAGACTGAAGATTAAAAACGGTTTCCATTTTAATGAGCGTCCCATAGCACCCTATCCTTTATCAGTTAACAGTTATAAGTTATAAGTTATAAGAAAGAGGTGTTAGTTAACGTTTAGACGCAAGATCGCGAGCGTGAAGAAATCCGCAGAAATACGCAGAAACACCCTATCAAAAACCCCAAGCAAATCCCCCTATCAAATACCCCCAGCAAAAACACTCGCTCCTACAGGAGGGAGTATTTACATAGATAACGTAAATATGTAAAACTAAATACCCGTGGTGTTAGGATGTACTGAAACCTCTTAACTTATAACCTACCACTTATAACTTATAACCTCTTAAGTTAAACCGATCCGTTTGCGTAAAAACCATTCCGTGCCTAACAATCCGACAACCGTAATCAGGATTAACGGATGCGTCCAGAGATCACGTTCTGCATCAACAAACACAGGGTTCTGGACATCAGCGATATTTTCCGGCACCGATTCCGCATCGGCAATGCTGAAATAGGCACCACCGGTTTCTGATGCAAGGCTTTTCAAAAGGTCTTCATTGAGCTGCGGTGCCTCTAATTCGGCGAGTTGCGGATGGACAAAGATATCGACCTGATCTTCACCTAACGTCTGACTACCTGACTTCGCAGTTGCCCGAATACGGTAAGTTCCATTCTGTAGCAGCGCGAATTCAGTTGTATAGAGATTGCCTGTGTCAGCAATCACATCAAGCGGTGAAGGCGATTCACCCACACTTTCACTCACACCGCGGATCTGGAGCTGGAACGGGTTCCCCTCAGGTGGAACCACCTCAAATTGGACCGTTGCATCCGTCTGTGTCGCGCGATAGACTTCGGAGTATAGGGACGCTGTAACTGTCGCAGTGTCGCCGATCGAGTAGGTCGTTGCATCAGTCGTCAGGTGTAATTTCTCGTCATCGGTGTTCGTAGCCATCCATCGTAACGCCTGCGACCAAAAGCGTGAATACAGGTCGTGATAACGGGTGTCTTTAAAGGTATTCGCACCGAAATCCCAATTCCAGAGTCCTTCCGCTGCAAAGAATAGACTTTTGCCTAAACCTGCCCGCTGAAGCATCAGAATCGGACGCCCCTCCCCGGTTTCCATAAGGAGAGTCGTCCCAACGCGCAAACGGAACCCACTAAAAGTTCGCGATAACGCTGGCATGTTCCGCCAGAGCACAGCACTGTTCGTCTCTAAGCCTGCCGTGTCCATCAGCTGCAACATCGGATGGAATTCACCAGATCGGGTGAGTTGAACGGTAGATTCCGTATCGTGCCTGCGACAACCGTTCACCGGAATATCTATCGGCAAAAGGCCCGCTAATGCTGTCCTTCGGATACCATTCACGCCGAGCATCCTACGCGAAGGAAGAAAAATTACAGGTTTCCCTTGGACCTCAACGAAATCGACAATTGCGCGTTGCTGTGCTGCCGTAAGATGTTCTTCACCCAAGTCACCTAAAATCAGGACATCATATTCCGAGAGTTCAGCAAGCGTTTCGGGAAACCGCGCAGTTTCTGATGCCGATGTCGGCTGCGGATAATACCCATCTAAACGACTGAGGCGGCTATCTGGCGGTGGAAATCGTTTAGATGTATCGCGCAACAAGATCGCGCAAGTTGCCTCAACGTTAGGATCGCGCGCCAACGCGCGTTTTAAGAATGTGTAGTCCCACCTCGGGCTGCCTTCAAGATAAAAAACTTTGAGTTTAGCTTTCACAACTTTCACTGAAAACGTCTTCTGATTGTTCGCATCCGTCAACTCACCATCAAGCACCGGAAGTTCAACCGTGTATTGGAAACTCCCTTCAACCTGTGGCGTCAATTTTAATTCAACTTCCTGTTTTGTCGTAGTGCCTCCAGATGTTGTATTCTCTGGCGGCTCAAAGGTTAAGGTCGCAGCATCTACAACCGTATTACCTTTGACTTCACGCAGAGACAGTTGTGTCGTTTTACCGGTGTATCCTGTCTGCACAACTGTCACACGGATGACGCTTTCGTGGTCGGTATAGGCGATGGGTGTATAGTCAATACGCTGGATCTGAATGTCTTTCGGGGGTTCTACAGAACCGACACCGACTGTATAGATAGGCACTTCCAGCGCAGTAATATCGTCCAACGGGAATTCGCCAGAGTTGTGTCCACCATCCGTGATAAGCAAAATACCAGCCGTCTGTTGTCCTTTCCACGCTGTGGCTGCCGCTCGGACAGAGGTACGAAGGTTGGTGAGTGTCCCATTCGGTTCAAATCGCGGGACATTTTCGTTATCAAAATCTTCCGGTAATACGCTACTCTGATGAAGCCCTATATCAAATGGATAGAGATGGACTTCAAAACGATCGCGTAGACTTGCTAAAAATTGCCCTTCAACATTGAAAAGCAGTGAATTCACTTGATCCAAGCGAGACATCTGCGTTTCATCGGTAGGTGTGTCAATAAGTTGCATGCTCCGCGATGTGTCCACTAAAATAGAGAGGTGTGTCGGTGGTGTGATGTCTTTCTTTTCTATGATGACGGGTGCCAAGAGACAGCAGAGCAGTATAGACGCTGCACAGATCCGCATTGCGATAAGCAAAAATCGGTACCTCGGATGCATAGCGTGCGCTATCCGTAAATAAACCAACAGCGTTATACCGATCACAACGCCGATACCAAGTACAACTGCCCAACCAGGGAAAAAATAGGTGAATCGCATATCCGTCCTAATTCGTTTTACCATATATTATAGTCTAATCACCGCGTTGATGTCAAACAGATTTTCAGAAAATAGATTTGACAACCGGTCAATTTCTATGTTAGAATGTCAATAAATCACATTTCTACAGAGGTAGGCAAAACATGGCGGAACAAAATAATAACGAAAACGCAGTTGAAAACCAAAATCAGACTGAGGCGGCAAGTGGTATCATCATCAATGCCTCACAGATGCAGTCGATTGATATTAGCGAACGCTTCACACGCTCAAAAACCGCAACCGGTTGGCGTGTCGAGTTAGAAGCCTCCGCACGCGTTACGATTAACTTTATGACAAGCATGCGGAAGTTTGAAGTCGTACTTATGGAAGGCGATAGTATCGAGCGCGACGGTGAGGATTTAATCGTCTTCAGGAATAAACCGGCAGATGAATACCGATCACAGAGAAGTGTCTCCAAATCGCCACTCGCACGAACCAGCGGTGAACGTTCACCATTGATATCTGATCCACCCGAAGAGAGCACAATTTAGTCCACTTTTCATGAAAAAAAATAGAGGGGGTGGCTCCCATCCTGGAACGTATCTATCGACTCCTCTCAAGCTTAAAGGGCGGCACAATGATCCCGACGGAGATCGTGCTAAACCCGCAAAGTTACGCGGAGATCGTCTCGGAACTCGCTGATATTCTCAACCGCGAAGGTGTATCACATTTGCAACTCGCGCATCACCTCGCGTTGACGGTTTCTATCCAGCACGAAAACACAGACCTCATCGTTCTAAAGGAATTAACGCCTAACCCCTGTCCTGTCTGTCATCGTCGCTTGACGTTCCTCCGAGAAACAATTGACCGGTTTGAGAGTGATGATGCCAGCCAAGTCCGCTGTCCGATGGGACATCGTTACCCGGGTGAACTGAAGGTCTACTATCTAAGCATTTTCCAAGATGGGGCCATCGCAGAGAAGGAGAAACCCATCAAAGTATGTCCAGAGTGCCAAGGCAATCATATTCAGTATTTGGGAGCAGATGTGATGTTTTGTCTCGATTGTGACTGGGATAGTGGGATGGAAGCGCGGTATCAGATACGCAGAGATGGATCGTAGATATAGGATCCCGTTCACGGGAGGTTATGGATAGGCGCGCTTTGAAAGCGCGCCTATACGGTTTTAATGGAAATGACCAGCATGCGGATCCATTTCCGCAGGCTCCGGCGGTTCTTCAATCTCTGTGATAAGCGTTTCTGTCGTTAAGAGCAGCCCCGCAATACTTGAAGCGTTCTGAAGGGCGGAGCGGACGACCTTCGTCGGATCAACAACGCCGTCTTCTAACATATCACCGTATTCAGTGGTAGCAGCGTTGAAACCGTAGTTGCCTTCACCCGCTTGGACTTCGGCAACAACCACCGAACCTTCCATCCCAGCGTTCTCCGCAATAGCACGCACAGGGGAGAGTAAACTACGGCGGATAATATTGAGACCCGTCTCTTGGTCACCTTCTAACGTCAAATCGTTGAGGCTGGCTGCAGCCCGTAAAAGTGCGATGCCACCGCCGGGAACAATCCCTTCCTCAATCGCGGCGCGCGTCGCAGCAAGCGCATCTTCAAACCGAGCCTTCTTTTCTTTCATCTCGACTTCTGTCGCAGCACCGACGTTGATAACAGCAACACCACCGGCGAGCTTCGCAAGCCGTTCTTCCAACTTCTCACGATCATAATCAGAGGTCGTCTCCTCTATCTGCCTGCGAATTTGCGTAACTCTGCCGTCAATAGCCTCTTTCTCGCCGCTACCACCGATGATCGTAGTGTTATCCTTGTCAACGATAACGCGGCGGGCCGCGCCTAACATACCGATCACAATGTTTTCCAAACGGATACCGCTCTCTTCGGAGATAACTTGACCACCCGTCAAGACGGCGATATCCTCTAACATCTCTTTCCGCCGATCCCCGAAACCAGGCGACTTGACTGCAGCGACCTGAAGCGTTCCCCGAAGCTTGTTCACGACTAAGGTCGAAAGCGCTTCACCCTCAATATCTTCAGCGATAATAAACAGCGGGCGTCCAAGCTGCATCGCCTTTTCCATAATCGGCACCAGGTCCGCTACTGTCGTAATCTTCTCCGTATTAATCAAAATATACGGATTCTCAAATTCAACAATCTGTTCCTGAAGATTCGTCACGAAATTCGGTGATAGGAAACCGCGATCAAACTGCATCCCTTCAACGATGTCCACCTGCGTCTCTGAGGTTCTGCCTTCCTCAATAGTAATCGCACCGTCGTTGCCGACCTTATCAAGCGCTTCAGCCACAAGTGTACCGATGTCGCTATCGTTTGCAGGATCGTTCGCTGCGATGGAGGCGACCTGTAAAACTTCTTCGTGTGTATTCACAGCACGGCTCTGTGCAGTGATTGCATCAACGACAGCACCGACAGCCTTATCTATACCGATCTTCAACTGCATCGGGTCGGCACCCGCCGTAACGTTCTTCAACCCTTCGTGAAGAATTTCTTGACCCAATAGTGTCGCCGTCGTCGTCCCATCTCCAGCGATGTCATTTGTTTTCGTTGCGATGGATTCGAGTAGTTGCGCACCTATATTCTCGTACGGGTCCGGGAGTTCAATTTCTTTTGCGACTGTAACACCGTCGCATGTTACCACCGGGGCACCGAAAGATTTTTCGATGACTACATTTCTTCCGCGGGGCCCAAGGGTAACCTTCACAGCATCCGCGAGTATATCCGCACCGCGCTTGAGGGCTACCCTTGCTTCTTCGTCAAAGATAATTTGCTTTGCCGGCATTGAATTCCTCCTCTATCAATTTGAGTGTTGTTATATTGAGACCTAAAAAGCGTTGCGATTCTAAATCGCTTCTATAATTATAGCATACACGCTCGGCAAAGTCAATTTTTTATGATTGTTGAATGCTGCCCAGAATCCGAAACTTGACACCAGAACACAAATAAGGTATAACCAACAGAAGGTCATTGATGAGATATTAAAACATTTTGGAGATGAATAAAAATGGATAAATCTTACACAACTTTACAACATAACGGTTATAGACTAACAATCTATAGCGGAATTGCCTCTCTGGATCCGGATAACGATAATGTTGATGTTCAGGTTACTTTTCCGAACGGTGACGATTTCTCTGCCACCTTTTTTACGCTCCAAAACATTGACACGTTGATGCAACACTATACAAAGACCGGCGAATGTGCTGCCGGTTCGTACTTCTGGGCATCTAACATGATCATCGTCCAAAAACTTACAGAACAGACGATATGTGAAGCAATTGATGATTTGTTAGCAGAAGAGGAATTTACGTCTGTTTTTTCAAAAAATTCGGAACCCACAATTGTTTCCACCAAAGATGGAGAGGCACTCTTCAAACGTTTTGATGAATCTTTACAGAACTCCTAACCTGAATCGCGGATGACGCAAATTTTTAAGTCTTCGTCATCTGAAATTCATAGGTTGGTACTAGTATGTTTATTATAGGCACATTCAAGGATATGTCTTCAGAGATCCAGAAAAAGGTTTATCAGGTATCTTACCTTGCTCTTTGCAAAATTCAATGTACCCCTCAATGGATTTTCGCATCTCTTCGCGGAGTTCCGATACAGATGCACTATAAAACGTGATTACGTCGTTAGTGTTAATCACTGTTCCATGGAAAAGGTCAATTTCTGGATCAAAATTGACAGCACCAATATAACCTTTGTATTCAATCATAGCATCACCTCTACACTATGTATACTAAAGTGAAAAAGCACAAGACTGAACAGGAGACCAACGGTTTCCTATTCTACAGAAGAGGGTGTCCGACTAGAAACCGTGGTTATTTTAAAAATGTCCAAGCTTTAGTATGTATAACCCAAGTTGCTACCTTTATCCAAATAGCTGCTTTATACTCGTTGCGATAACAAACAAAAGCACTTTCAACTCAAAACCGGCTGCTGACACCGCATGAATCGACTTGGGGAAAAGTTGTTCAATGAGACTGATTGTC
>JAJDTJ010000070.1 GCA_022827225.1 Candidatus Poribacteria bacterium
GACAATCAGTCTCATTGAACAACTTTTCCCCAAGTCGATTCATGCGGTGTCAGCAGCCGGTTTTGAGTTGAAAGTGCTTTTGTTTGTTATCGCAACGAGTATAAAGCAGCTATTTGGATAAAGGTAGCAACTTGGGTTAGAGGTAATGAGATTTCGGATGTGTCACCGCTGAAAAATTTGATAAACTTGACGCATTTGGACCTTGAGTACAATTATAAAATATCAGATGTCACCCCACTCAAAGATTTGATACATCTGACCTTCCTGAACCTCGAACTCAACCAGATTTCGGATGTGTCACCACTGAAAAATTTGACAAATCTAATAGATTTGGATTTTGACAGCAATCAGGTACAGGATGTGTCACCACTGAAAAATATGGCAAATCTGACACACCTGGATGCTTCCGACAATGAGATATTAGATATATCTCCGCTCAAAGATTTAACAAATCTGACATACTTAGATCTTGATACCAATGCAATATCGGACGTGTCGCCACTGAAAAATATGACAAAACTAAGACATCTGGATCTTCACGGTAACCAAATATTAGACGTGTCCCCACTCAAAGACATGATAAATCTAACGGACCTGGACCTCGACGACAACGATATATTCGATATATCTCCATTGAAAAATATGACAAATTTGACAGTCCTGCTCGATCTTGATGGGAACGATATATCCGATATATCCCCACTGAAAAACATGATAAACCTCATAGAACTCGATCTTGATGGTAATGATATATCCGATATATCCCCACTTAGTGCTTTAAAAAAATTGACAATACTAGACCTTCACGATAATGAGATAACAGATGTATCTCCACTCAAAGATTTGGTAAACCTGATGGACTTAGACCTTGACGACAACCAGATATCGGATATATCTTCGCTCAATACTCTGACGAACCTGACAGTGTTAGACCTTGATGGCAACAAAATATCGAATATATCCACTCTCAGCCGAATGCTAAACCTAACAGAACTCGATCTTCATGACAATCGCATATTAGATATATCGCCACTGAAAAATCTGGTAAACCTCACTGTGCTGGATCTTAGTGAAAATCATATATCGGACTTCTCACCGATCGCTGGGTTGATAGAGAATCTGACAGAATATAATAATCGTAACCAATCAAGTCTATCCTTCAATACAGCAGATGTCAACCGAGATGGTATTGTAAATATAATAGATATCCTTTTGGTCAGTGCCCATTTGAGCGATCCTGATTTTGCGGATATTGACATTTATCCGGATGTCAATGACGATGGTGTGGTAGATGTGAAGGATCTCGTTGCCGTCGCAGCAGAGATAGATGCTGATGCCGCTGCCCCCACACTCAGAAAAAAACCTATTGAGGCATCCAACCTCACTGCCGAAAATCTCGGGCAATGGATACAACTCGCCAAACATTTGGATACACAAGAACCGCATACCCAAAACGGAATCGCTGTACTGGAACAGCTCTTGACAGCTCTCACTCTCGCAGAGAAACTGCCCGAAGAAACAGCACTGCTGGTGAACTACCCGAATCCCTTTAACCCTGAGACATGGATGCCGTATCAGTTGGCAAAGCCAGCAGAGGTTAACATTTCTATTCATTCTGTGGATGGAAAACTCATAAGAACACTGGAATTAGGGTACTTGCCTGCAGGCATATATCACAACAAATCCCGAGCGGCATATTGGGATGGTCGAAATAAGTTCGGTGAGGCTGTGGCAAGTGGCGTTTATTTTTACACATTCACTATTGGTGATTTCACGGCTACCGGTAAAATGCTCATCCGCAAATAATACTTTGATACGAGGTGAAGAAAGATGAAAATTTTAATACCATTGGCGATCTTCTGTTTCATATCCCCCGCGTGGAGTCAAATTCAATTTGAAGATGTGTCACAACAGGCAGGGATTATCCGAATCGGAGAAAGTTGGGGAAACGCCTGGGGCGATTTTGATGGCGATGGATACCTCGATTTATGGGCTACCAATCACCGACACAAACCAAGTCTCTATCGCAATAACGGGGACGGCACCTTCACCGACATCATAGACGAGGTCTGGGACGCAAATCCCGATGCAGATACACACGGCGTAGCATGGGCGGATTTCGATAACGACGGAGACCAAGACCTAATCGTGTTGTCAGGCAGTGGAGGCGGTTTGGGCGGAACGCGCAACAACCACGCCAACCACTTCTATGTAAACGAGAATGGGCTGTTGATAGAACGCGCCAAAGAATTCGGCTTGGATTATCCGCTCTTGCGAGGTAGGACACCCCTCTGGCTTGATTCAAATCGGGATGGACGCCTGGATTTACTGCTCTCAGGGGTCAAAAGAGATTATAGAGGCGACCTGATCACATCCGCATTGTTCGGACAAACCACGAACGGGTTTGAAAATATTAACACTATCACCGGGATTTCTCTACAGGAGAGTGCTGCATTAGCACAATACGCTGACCTAACCGCGGATGGAAATATGGAAATCATCCTCAGTTATTACAGATATCCGCTTGCAATATATGAAACCTCTCTAACGCCTTTTAAAGACTTAATCGAGACCCTCGGTATTCCAAAGGGATATTCTGTCCATGATGCCGCAATCGCGGATTTCAACGGAGATTTGCGACCAGATATCTTTCTTGCATCTGGAGCCTACCGGTCTTACGCTGGACAGATCAATCCCTATAAATTAGAATTGAATATGCGAGGCAATCCGGATGAGATAGGGATCAACTTTAAAACCGAAGGTGAGGTCTCTTTCCAGATTTACTCAGAATGGGGACCGAGGCTGTCCTTGGTGAACATCGGCACCGATGGACACTACGTGACAAAATTTGATGGGGGTCATTTTAAAGGTGTAACGCCAAACCTCCGATCTGCAACCTATGAAGTCACACTCTCGCCAGAGGACCCAAGGGTCATAGGGTTGAAACCACGCCCCGAAAATGCCGACTATGGGATTTACCTCGGCTATCAACAAGATACCAAAACCTGGACGCTTATCTCTCAGAAGAAACCTGCTATAATCCTTGTAGAAGCGACACAGCCTATCTCAGAACTAGAAACCATTAACTTTTTCTTTCCAGATCCGCGCGGGCAGCCTCCATCTCGACTGCTGATCAACCAACAAGATGGCTTCCAGAATGCCGGAACTATCGGCACCCTTCATACTTTTGAAGACGGACGCTGTGTCGCAGCAGGCGACTTTGATAACGATATGGATATAGACCTCTATGTTGTCCGTTCAAGGACATCCGCTAATGTACCTAACCGCCTCTATACAAACCTTGGCAACGGTTCGTTCCTTGAAAGTCTTGATACCGACGAAATATCCGGGAGCTCCGCTGGCAGAGGACAAAGCGCCACTGTTGCAGATTACGATATCGACGGTTATCTCGACCTCTTTGTGACAAACGGACGCGCTGAATATCCATTTAGTGAAGGACCCGATCAACTTTTCCGAAACCTCGGGACAGGCAACAATTGGTTACAAATAGATTTAGAGGGAACCCTTTCTAATCGCGATGGAATCGGAGCGCGGCTTTTTGCAACAACACCTGACGGAAAAACGCAACTCCGAGAAAATGGAGGCGGTATCCATTGGGCACAGCAGGACCAGAAACGCATCCATTTTGGGCTCGCTCAGAATCAAAAAGTCAGTGAGTTGGTCATTCGTTGGCCAAGTGGAATTGTTCAGAAATTGACGGATATACCTGTGAACCAAGTATTGCATGTCGTTGAGGATGGCGTTCAAAATTTACTGCCCGGCGATGTTAATCACGACGGGCTAGTCGATATATTGGACTTCCTTATTATCGTGGTCCACTTCGGCGAGAAACCGCCTACAGACCCCCGAATTGATACCAACAAGGACGGGCAGGTAGACCTTGAGGATCTAGCATGGATTATCAAGATTATCGAAGAAAACCAGAATATCGCCGCAGCACCCATTCAGAGATATCAAGATGGACAAGAACCCAACTCGGTATCAGACGGGACCATCCAGCTGTCAGATGCTGCTATCGTCTATCTCCATTCTTTTTACCAAAAAATTGAAGAAATCTCAGGAGACCCTACACAAATAGCATTGGTAAAGCGTTTCTTAAAGCAGCTGTTGACACCTGTTGGCGGTCCATTGCGGACGGAACTCTATGCCAACTATCCGAATCCTTTTAATCCAGAGACGTGGATCCCCTATCAACTCGCAGTAGATGCCGAAATCACCATACGCATCTATAATACCGAAGGCAAAATTGTACGGACACTCTTCTCAGGGCATCAAACATCGGGGTATTATCTAAATCGCAGTCGAGCAGCGTATTGGGACGGTAGAAACCAACTTGGCGAACGGGTAGCGAGTGGCGTCTATATCTACGAATTGACAACACCGACGTTCAAACAGACGAAACGACTTGTCGTATTAAAGTAAAAGGCAAAAATATGAAAAAAACCTCACTGGTGACGGGAGGCGCAGGCTTTATGGGGGCACACGTCGTTGACGAACTCCTCCAGCGTGGCGATACAGATGTTATCGCACTTGACGACTTGAGCGGCGGCTTCCGAGAGAACCTGAATCCAGCTACAACCTTTGTTGAAGGTAGCATCCTTGATGTCGAGCTGATAAATCAACTCTGTGAACACTACCAATTCGACTATATCTATCATCTCGCAGCTTACGCAGCGGAAGGCCTGAGTCATTTCATCAAGCGATTTAACTATCAGAACAACCTCATCGGAAGTGTAAATCTCATCAATGCTGCGATAAATCACAAGGTCAAACGGTTCGTGTTCACCTCTTCCATTGCTGTTTACGGTGAGAACCAACTACCGATGCATGAGTCACTCACACCCATGCCTGAGGACTCCTACGGTATCGCTAAATACGCCGTTGAACAAGAACTTGTTGCTTCCAAACGGCTCTTCGATTTGGATTATACCATTTTTCGTCCGCACAATGTCTATGGTGAACTCCAAAACATCGGAGACAAATATCGAAACGTCATCGGTATCTTTATGAATAAAATCATGCTCGGTGAACCGCTGTTCATCTTTGGAGATGGCGAGCAGACACGAGCGTTCACGCACATTGCAGATGTCGCACCACACATCGCTCGGTCTGTGGATATACCCGAAGCCGCCTGTGAAGCTTTTAACGTCGGATCGGATAAACATGTCTCTGTAAACGAGTTAGCGGATTTAGTGATGACGGCCATGGGTAAGGAGGTTCCCGTAAAATACCTTCGAGAACGAGAAGAGGTAAAACACGCCTATTGTACACACGAGAAATTCCATAAAGTCTTTGGGAAGACATCACAGGTGTCACTGCCAGACGGTTTAGGCAGGATGGCGGCATGGGCAAAATCTCTTGGTCCGCGCAGTTCCAAATTATTTGATGATATTGAGATCCGCAAAAACCTGCCCGAAGGCTGGAAATAAGTTTGTCCATCCTTAACCCGGCAATTGCTATGGTCAAAAAACTCCTACAGCACAAAACTTTTTGGGTAATGGCCATTACCTTTGCTGGAATGGGGTTGAGTCTCCTCGTCCGTGTTATCTTGATCCCAACTCGGTTCGGTTTCAGCACCACTGCTGATGAGCTTATAACCGCATTAGCAATTGTATTAGTCGTTGACACAATCGTTCGAGAAGGTGCTAAATTTAGTCTTGTTCCGCTCTTCGTCACACGCAAAAAGGAGTTGACTTGCACAACCTATCAACACTTCACGAATAGCCTTCTGTTTTTTTTGATCTGTGTTGGTACTGCGGTTTTCGTTCTAATCGAACTTTTCGCACCATGGATATTAAGTGCCTTGCTAAGGAAGCCAACTATCAACGTCCAAAAGGCGACAACACTGTTGCGACTCTGTGCACCACTAACCATATTCGGATGTGGTAGCACCGTCCTCGGGGCACTCCTGAACAGTCAGCAGCGTTTTAAAACAGTCGCCCTCCGAAATACTTTACCTGCGGGGGCTGCAGCATTTGTATTTTTTCTTCTATGGAATACACAAAACCTTGAAAACTATGTGGCAGTTGCCTATACAGCAGGCTTTATTGCATACTTCGGTTGGTTATGTATCGGCGCGTATCAGATTGGACACCGGTACGAGGTTACAGGTATCTCTCTCGATACACTACGCGCCTTGAAAAATACTATTACATTACCGACACTCGGTTTCGCAGTCCGACAAATCACGAATCGCTTGTTGATTGAAGTATATCTCGTCTCACAATTTGGACAAGGGCTTATTACACTCTATAAATCCGCTTTCCAGATCTTTTCGGCGTTACAAACACTTATCGGTACCAGTATTGCCACAACAGGTTTACCGGATATGGCAGCCGACGATGCTATGAACGATAAACAGAAATTAGGACGGACTCTCAACCGAAATGTGCGCACCGCTATAATTATCGGGTTTTTGGCAACCCTATTCATGCTGATATTTCACGGAAAAATCAGCTGGTTGTTATATGGACGTGGTGAATTAAGTAAGACCAAAATTGAATTGATAGGACAACTCCTCTTCTGGCTCAGTGCCGGTATGCTATTCTCTTGTCTTATACCTGTGCTAAATGCGGGGCTTTACGCCCAAAAGGCGTACGGGTCTATTTTCGCAAATATGGTAACAATGGCACTGTTTAATTTTCTGATTGCTTACGGGTTAATCGAAACCTGGTGGATCTTCGGTGTCGCGCTGTCCGTATCAGTTACCGCACTCCTTGCTGTCGGGAACCTGACGTTTCTCCTCCGAAGGACGCGGGTCTCTTGGTTTTAGGGATAAGTAGACACACGTTATTAACAGGACTTACGCAAGATTGGAAGATTGGAAGATTGGAAGATTGGGGGGTGTCCCGCTATCCTTCCGTTCCTTCCATCCTTCCGTCCATTAATATCTCTACCATGCGTAAGTCCTGCTGAAAACTATTCTCACTGTGAGGCACGATAACTGAAAACTATTATGAACAATGTAGCGGATTACAACTATCTTATTGTAGGGGGTACAACAAAAGCCGCAACAACTTCGTTGTTCGCTTATCTATCCGACCATCCCGCTATTTGTGCTGCTACCTATAAGGAAACACGCTTTTTTCTTAGTAGCGATTACCCACTCCCATCAAAATATCGATACAATGGCGATGTTGAGAAATATGCCTCGCTGTTTCCTAACTGTAGTGAAACACAGTTACGGATGGAATCAACGCCTGATTATCTATATTGTGAAAAAGCGCGTCAAAGGATTGCCGAGTTCCTGCCGGACGCAAAATTGGTCTTCAGCTTGCGGGAACCGATTTCGAGGTTAATCTCGTGGTACCGGTTCGCAAAGCAGATCGGCAAATTGTCACAAACCCTAAGTTTCGATGCTTATGTCGAATCGCTGTTCGCCGCTGAACACAAAGGACAAGAAGAACAATACTTGCAAACACTCCAACAAGGGTGTTATACTATCTACCTGAAACCATACCTCAACCAATTGGGGCCAGCGCGCGTTCACATACTCTTTTATGAAGAATTAGCAACGCAGCCAGCACAAATAATGGCAAGTTTATGCAACTTCGCCGATATAGATGCCGATTTTTATGAAAACTACATTTTTAAAGTAACAAACCGCACCGAGAAGATGCGGAACTCCGAACTGCATCGGAAATATAGGGACTTCCGATTTCGATTACGACAGTGGACACACAACAAACCGATCATTCATAATCCGTTGCGCGCTATTAGACGAACAATAGAACCCCTCTATCTCCGGTTGAACACACAATCCGACGAGGAGATAGTGATGTCGGAAGAAACCCGACATCGCTTAGTGAATTATTATCAACATGATACGGATGCACTCTCTGCCTTAATAGGAAAACCGCTACCATGGAAGCCTGTAAAAATATCCGATTAATGATCGTCGGTGCGCAAAAGTCAGGAACATCTTCACTGCTCCGCTACTTAGCGCAACACCCACATATCCATACACATCCGCAGCCAGAGATGACGTTTTTCCTACAGGATCGCGAATACAGGCGCGGTTATGAATGGGCTTTTGCCAAATACTTTGCTCCTAAAAATGACCACAGCGAAATTAAAGACACCCAGCTTATCGCAAAAAATGTGATGGTCATGCATTCGCCAGAAGTCATGCAGCGGATTTACGCACACAACCCTGATATGCACCTCGTCGTTCTCCTACGAGAGCCTGTAGCACGTGCATATTCCGCTTACTGGTGGGCACGGCGGCGAGGATGGGAGAATATCAAGACTTATGAAGAGGCACTCGCCACTGAAGAGGCGCGCATAAACGAAGACTGGTTTAAATGGAGACAGTGTGCCTATCAGTACAACAGCATCTATTATCCGCACGTCAAGCATCTGATAACCCAATTCGGTTCAAACCGTGTGCATTGCCTCCTAACGGACGATCTGAAAGAAGATGCCGAAGCCGTTTGCCAACAGCTTTTTGATCATATCGGCGTCCATACCAATTTTAAACCCATCATCGCAGAAAAACATAACCGAGCTGCCAGACCGCGTTCCGAACGTTTTAATTATATATTTACCCAATTTCTGGCATCCCACAACCCATTGCGAAGAGCCATTCGGAAACTTATACCGGATGCCACTGCTTACAAATTGAGAAAAACCGTCCTGGATTGGAACGACAGACCCCAGAAAGATATGGAGTCCGGCACCCCACCGATCAATCCAGAGACACGCGAACGCCAAATAGCGTATTTTAAACCCTTTAATGAACAATTAGCCGAATTACTCGACAGAGACCTTTCGTCTTGGAATAGCATTCAGCCGTTGGCTGTCAGCAGTCAGGAACTGCTCTCGCGTAAAGAAAACTGTTAATACATAGCGCGAAATGTTGAAGATTTCTGACTGCTGATTGCTAACTACTGATAGCCATAAAACATGATTTACTTTTTGACAGGATACGTTGCCTTTGAAGAATTTATACTGAAGTTTTTGCCGGTTAGTGATACGGTCTACTCCTATTTAAGATTTCTCGGCGAAATACTCATCTATGTTGCCTTCGGAAAACTCGTCATCCACAAACTCCATAAAGGTATCCCGTTCGTCAAAACAGCCATTGATTTACCAATTATCGGGTTTTATACCGTCGTTTTACTCTCAATATTGGTCAATGGATCCCCCTTGATGGGAAGTATTTATAATATCCGGCCATTTGCCCGATATATCGTACTCTTTTATCTCGTCGCGAATTCTCCCCTATCAGAAAGAAGAATCGCAACACTTTTACGAATAATCCTCGGTATCGGTATATTCCAACTTGCTGCAGGTTTTACTCAGTGGGTGGGAGGACCCGCTGCCTTCGACTTCTTCCTACCGCGAGAATCAACGCTCGGCATCGCCGGATTTACCAAAGAATATAGGCTCCTTGAACTCGGTAGAGAAATTGGGAGTGTCTACGGGACTTTAGGCGATACCGTGATTTACGGTATCTTTATGATTCTCGTTCTCATTGTCTATCTATCACGTATCCGGCGATTAGAGTATCTGAATCTACTCGGCGCAGCAGTGCTATTTTTCTTCATCGCCCGTTCATATTCGCGCGCCGCTACATTCTCCGCGCTACTTGCCGGGGGCGCATGGTACTACTTCCATTTCGGTTGGAAAAAAACACTCCAACTTGCAGGCGTGACCGCATTGGTCTTCGGACTGTTGTTAGCAGTGGTAAACCCCTTCAATCTCGAATATATAAACCCACGCAAAGCAAGGGTTGGCCTTGTCGGTAATGTAACAGGTGTGTTCTCCGGTTCTTACGTCCGAGTCGCACAAAAACAGAGGTTGGGGGCATTAATCGGAAATGTCCCGACGGTCCTCGTCAACAAGCCAATTTTAGGCTATGGCGCAGACCAGAACTCTACGATTGAGGGACTCAATGTGAGCAAACGATCGTTCCTGCTGAAAGTACTCAGTAAAAGCGGTTTCAAGGATGTATACTGGGTTGCAATCCTGTGTTTCTATGGTTTATTGGGACTCGGTTTCTTCGCTTTAATATTTTTTCAACTCTTTCGCGCCGCGTTCAACCTTTATAAAAGGTCCATCAGTACGTCATCCGCTATAAGGCACGATGCCCCTGCTTCACGCGTAACACAGCAGATCGCAATTATCATGCTCTGCCTCGTCGCCGTTACTGTATTCTTACTTTTTTTTAATCGAACCCTCGAATATCGAGGCTACGGTTTTTACTTCTGGCTCTGTGCCGGTCTCATGTTTGCCAGTGATAGGGCACTACCGACCTATAAACCTTTGAAGATAACACTATGAAGTTTTTAACGCCTATGCTCATTGTAAATACATATTTCTATTTTGCAAACGCTTACCACACTTTTATAGCGGGCGCAGGGACTGGGCAACCCAGCCCCTACGAGGGTGTGAAGTGTAAACATATTTTCCGATTTTACTATAACAGGTTTCGCCGAAAGTTTTGTATAGTTTCATCGGTCTTGATAATCATGTTTCTGAACGTCGGATGTGAAAAGGAGAAGCCGGTACCTGGCAGGCTACATTTAGAAATTGACACGCGCAACACACAACCGCTCCGTCAAGCACTCTACGGTTTCAACACCAACATGATGAGCGGCGATTATGGATACCTTGATGCCGACTTTGTCGAATTAACGAAGGCACTTGCCCCGAAAACATTGCGGTTTCCCGGCGGAGCCGTCGGAAACTTTTATCATTGGAAAATTGGCGGCTTTCTTGAGGAGGAAATGGCATCAACCCTCACTCCAAAACTTAATCAACGAAATAGAGGAAATTACGCCAGACTTCAAAGGCGACGCGATGGTAAAATCCTTTTTGACGATTTTATGCAGTTGTGCAACACCTTGAAGATAACGCCTGTTGTCGTCGTGAATTTGTGGACAGGCAGCCCGGACGAGAGTGCCGCGTGGGTCCGTTACGCGAAAGATAAGGGGTACCACATTAAGCATTGGGAACTTGGGAACGAGTACTATTTACCACATTACCTCAACAAATACCCGACCGCCAGTGCCTACATCAAAGAAGCTAAGCAACATGCCACAGCCATGAAAACCGTTAACCCAGATATAAAAGTATCCGTCTGTGCAACACCCATCGCTTTTCATAAAGACGGGTGGTTGGTAAAAACGCAGCAACGCAAATGGGATGATGCCCTCGCAGCGGATACCAGCTTTTTCGATGCTTACTCCGTCCATGTTTATGCCTACAAAGCCATGAGGAAAAAAGCGATAGAGGAGATGCGAGGCTATCTCATAGGGTGGATCCACTTTGCAATCCCAGATGCCATTGAATACTATCAAGAATTATTTCCGAATAAGGAGATGTGGATAACCGAGTGGAACATCGCGAATCCTGCTAACCGTGTCGCAAACACGCAACTCCACGCAATGTACGCTGGCGATTTTTTCCTAAAGATGTTAGCTATGTCTAACGTCACACACGCGAACTTTCATGTCATCGCCGGGCCCGGCAAAGGATTTCCAGCGTTTTCGCCGGTAACGCCTGTTAACCCTAGGACCTTTTGGAAATATGGCGGGGAACCAGAGGCAGACTTCGGAAACACGATTCGCCGTGCAGTCTATCCGACTTTTCAATTGATTGGTGAAGCATTCGCGCAAGCAGATACGCAGTTTACGCTCTCAATCGAAAACCAACCCTCCCTTTCCGGAGCTATAGAATATGCTGGAAAACAGATGTCTGGCATTCAGGCACAAGCCATAGGACAGAAAGATGCGAAAAATCTCGTTGTTCTCGTCAGCAATCGCACCGGTGAGCAGCATACGCCACAACTCTATATTGACGGCAAACACTATAAAGGAGACCTCACTTATCGCTATGTTGCCAATGAGAAACTCAACGCCACAAACGGAGGCAACGCCGAAATGGAAGGCTCCGGCAAAATAGAAATCAATATCCAAGAATGGAATGGAAACGCAACAGCGTTAACTATCCATAAAAACAGTTTCGGGATTCTCGAGATAAAAAGATAGGCACGGATAGTAGCCGTAGGTCTTGGACCTACCCCCCTTAAAAATCGGACATTTCCCCAATCGCGTCGGAATTCACCGGATACCATCGTGGAACGTAGTGGAACGATGCACAGATTTTAATAATTTAAAAAATGATATTTATTGTAGGTAATAGTCGCAGCGGAACGACGATGATGGGGCGCATATTCGGCAAGCACCCAAAAGTTTACACTTTTGGCGAACTCCATTTCTTCGGTCAGTTAGCTGCCCCCCCTTTTTCATCAAAAACACATACAAAAGAGATAGAGAAACTCGCTTCACAATTATTTTGCGTGCAACGTGAAGGCTATCGCACACACGGCAAGGCACACCGATTCCTAAGCGACGCACAAACGTTTCTAACAGGTTTAACCCGCTATCCAGATACATCCGCTACACTCTTTGAAGCATTTCTCTATCATGAGACCACAGAAAATGATAAAACGATTCCTTGCGACCAAACACCACGTAACGTCTTCTATATTGCCGATATTCTTGACCTTTACCCAAACGCACGGGTTATTAACATGATTCGTGACCCGCGCGACGTACTACTATCCCAGAAAAGGAAGTGGAAACGTAGATTCCTCGGCGGTAGTGATATGCCGATGAAAGAAACGCTCCGGGATTGGATGAACTACCATCCGATAACCATCAGCCATATATGGCGGACAGCTGTTAATGCAGCAGATCAATTTGCACAGCATGAACGGGTTATCTCTGTCTACTTTGAAGAACTCCTTGCATACCCGCAAAAAACAGTCAAATGCCTCTGTGACTTTGTCGGTATTACTTATACCAATGAGATGCTCCAAGTCCCACAAGTCGGTTCTTCCATGGCGGAGGATCAGCCACAACAACTCGGCATCAATCCGAATCGAGCCTATAGTTGGCACAGCGATACAAATGGGGGTGAACTCAATTCCGCTGAAATTTACCTCAACCAAACGATAACTGCGATACTGATGAAGAAACATAACTATACGCCTGTATCAATAAAACCTAATATCGCGAGTTTAGGACTTCATCTACTCACGTTTCCGCTGAAATTAGCGGGTGCATTTCTCTTTAACCTTGACCGGGTGAAAAACATCCGTGAAACTCTAAAGAGAAGGTTTTAAAACCGATAACTGATAACGACTTCCTATGATTGCACAAATTAATCCGAACTATATCAAAACGCGCCCGATGAAAGCACTCACCCGTTTCATGAGTTACGCACTCTTTGAAGGCCGTCCTGTAACGACGAAAGGGCGCTGGATAAACCCACTCGTTTTTTCCATTTTGAAAGCAGCTTCTACGAATAAAAATGGATACAAACCGGTCGAGAAACCGATCTTCATCTTAGGCACCGGACGCAGTGGAACTACAATACTTGGGATTGTGCTTTCTATGCATAAAGAAGTCGGTTACCTCAACGAACCGAAAGCGATATGGCATCTTACGCATCCGCATGAAGACATCATCGGTAACTACAGTCGAGACGACGCAAAGTTTCGGCTCGATGCCGAGGACGCGACAGACGACATGCGTCAACGCGCCACTCAGATGTTCGGCGCCTATTTGACAGTGACCCGCGCAAAAAGACTCGTCGATAAATACCCAGAACTCATCTTCAGAGTGGATTTCGTCCGTTCTCTATTTCCCGATGCCCGTTTTATTTTTCTTGTGCGGAACGGCTGGGACACATGTCAATCAATTGCAACTTGGTCAAAACGGCTCGGTGTCGAGATCAATGGCGAAAAACACGACTGGTGGGGGGTCAACGATCGAAAATGGCAACTCTTGGTCGAACAACTCGTTAAAACAGACCCAGTTTTCTCTGAGATCACTGATGAAATTAAGGACTTTGATCAACATCTTGACAGGGCAGCCGTAGAATGGATCCTTACCATGCAGGAAGGACTCCATTTACTGCAAACATCACCCGATTGCGTCCATCTTTTCCGCTTTGAAGATTTAACCGCAAATCCCGATGAGACGCTCGCTGAGTTATGCAGTTTCTGTGAACTACCAGCAGATAACACATTCAGCGAGTACGCTCGACAGACCTTGCATCCAGTTGCTCCGAGAAAACCGTTTGATCTTCATCCGAAACTTGTCCCTGTTTTCCATGACATAATGGAGAAATTAAGGTATAATAGTTACTAAAGTTTGGACGTTTTTTGTAGAATAGGAGACCGTTGGTTTCCTGTTCAGTCTTTTATACTTTACCAAAAAAGGAGCAGAAATGAGATTATTGCTACCGTTGACCGTGTTCATGCTTTGTGTATTTGTGTCGATAGTCGGATGTGAACAAGCGATGCGGCAACCAATTATGGAGATGGTTACACCTCCACAAGATCCACCGGAGATGGTTACGCCGCCACAAGACCCTATAGAAATAGATTCCTTAGAAAAAGCCCGAGCAGCAATCGAAAGCGTCAATGAACGACGGACAGAGACATACCAAAAAGCCGAAGAAACAGGTGATTTTTCCATCGTGTTCACTGCTTCTGAGGAAATCTTCAAAAACGAACTCGGTTTCAGAAAGGAGCTGTGGGTTGATTTGGTGGAGATATATCGCCAGGAAAACATTGGAAATGCTGCCCGGTTGCAAGGACTTGAGAACCTCGAAGATGCTTTTGCTGAAAAAGTACTAAACGACACACTCGGTATGTTTTACTTTACTTACATCAGTGCTTTCGACCCGTTAATCGTTGAATATCTCCGCTTATCATTTCAATTCCCTGAAAAGAGTGAGGAAGAACTTCTTGCGCTATTCAGAGAATCTGTGACGGATGAAAAAACAGTCGTAATATTTCCTTAGGAAGCATTTATATTATGGAAAAAGTATCAACGCTAAAGTCGAAAGTGCCATCCTCGCTGAAGCGTCCTTTTACGCGGCGTGATTTCCTTTCCACAAGTTTGAAAATAGGTACCGCTGCTTTCACCACCGCGCTGTTGCCTAAAAGTCCAGTTAATGCGAAGAGCCAATACAATGTTTTATTTATTGTTGTTGATGACTTGCGTCCGCTACTTGGCTGTTACGGCCATCCAGAGATTCACACGCCCAACATTGATGCTTTAGCCGAGCGTGGGACACTTTTCAACCGTGCTTATTGTCAAAATCCGCTCTGTCATCCCTCACGAACATCAATGTTGACCGGGCTGCGCCCCGACACAACAGGCGTGTTTTCTAATAGTGTAAATTTTCGGGACAATCTGCCCGGTGCTGTGACACTTCCACAATACTTTAAAGAATCCGGTTATCATACGCGGTCTATTGGGAAGATCGAACACAACGCCTTAGCACGAGATGATGCCTATTCATGGAGTGTTCCATCATGGGTACCCCTGTGGTTCTCCACTGACCCTGCCCTTATTCCAGTTTGGCAAGCATTTGATGTTGAAGATAACGATCTGCCAGATGGTAAAATCGCTGAACAAGCGAGCGCCGTTTTGACAGAACTTCAACACACCCCATTTTTTCTTGCAGTCGGATTTGAGAAACCACACCTGCCCCTCCAAGCACCGAAGAAGTATTATGAACTCTATACACAACAAGACTTCTCTCTGCCTCCGACTTCGATGCTTCCCACTGGCACACCGACGATTGCGAACAACAAATTAGACGGACTCCGAGAATATAAAGATATCCCAAATGAGGGACCCCTATCAGAGACGAAAATATTAGAATTAATTCGAGCGTACGCGGCATCAACAAGTTACATGGATGCACAAGTGGGGCGTGTACTCCAGCAACTGGATACCCTAGGGCTTTCCGAAAATACTGTTGTCGTTTTTGTAGGAGACCACGGGTTCCATCTTGGCGAACATGGAACATGGCGTAAGAATACGCTTTTTGAAGTTGCTCTCCGTTCCCCTATGATCATCAGTGTTCCTGGGCAGCAACCGAACCGAACCGAGGCAATTACAGAACTCGTCGATATCTATCCGACGTTATGTGATGCTTGTCAGCTCTCTACACCTTTAGCGCTAGAAGGGCTGAGTTTGATGCCAGTTATAGAACAACCGACGCGCCCGTGGAAAACTGCTGCCTTTAGTCAACTCAAGCGGGCGGGCAAACGCGGACAATCTATTCGAACGACACAATACCGATACACCGAGTGGGGCACCAACGGAAGATGGGGACGTGAACTCTACGATTACGATGCTGATCCCAATGAAACCGTCAATATTGTAGACTTACCAGAAAACACGGAACTCGTTGCCCATCTCAGCGAACAACTCCACGCGGGGTGGCAAGCAGCGCTGCCAGATATTCAAGAACGAATCTCTCTTCCACAAATATTACCGTGGGACATAAATAACGACGGTGTTGTTGATATCCAAGACATGCTTTTGGTTTCAAACAACTTTGAAGTAGAGACCCCGCAACATCCGAAAGCGGATGTGAACAAAGATGGTAGAATTGATATTATCGACTTGTTGCTGGTGGCTGCACATTTCGGTGAATGTGGCGATCCCGCTTCCCCGCAGACATATCCCAATATTCGTCCAGAGCATCTTAGATTAATGGATGAGTGGCTCATTAAAGCACGCTTATCTGATGATGGTTCTGACGTTTTCCGACATGGTATTGAAACTTTAGAACATCTAATCAATACAGCGATCCCTACGCAAACGGTGCTCTTGCCGAACTATCCGAATCCTTTCAATCCTGAGACGTGGATACCTTACGATTTAGCAGAAGACGCGGATGTCCATATCCATATCTATAACCTGAAAGGCGAATCTATTCGTCAGTTATCTATCGGTTTCAAAGCAGCCGGCACCTATCGCACACAATCTCGTGCCGCGTATTGGGATGGGCGGAATGCTATTGGAGAACACGTCGCAAGCGGGCTTTATTTTTATACACTTCAGGCGGGACAATTCAAAACGACACGCCAAATGGTAATTCTCAAATAGATATTTCTCGGAGGGCAATAGATGGCAAAAACAAGTATTGGCGACAGTAATTTCTCACGTTCTTTTACTCGCAGAGATTTCCTCTCCACCACTTTAAAAGTCGGGGCTGCAGCAACGTTTACGACGGGGTTGTTACCAAATCTTAGAGCAAAACCAGCCGGACGCTATAATGTGATTTTTATCATTGCAGATGATTTACGTCCTTTGCTGGGGTGCTATGGTCATTCTGAAATGCATACACCGAACATTGATGCCCTGGCTGCGCGCGGAACCCTTTTCAACCGCGCTTACTGCCAGTATCCACTGTGTAATCCATCTCGCGTTTCAATGATGACTGGTCTGCGACCGGAGACAACTGCGGTATATGGTAATACCAGAGGGTGGCGTGAGGCACTGCCGGAAACTGTGACATTACCACAACATTTCAAAATCCACGGCTATCATACACGCTCCGTTGGTAAAATTGCCCACGCCGCCACATGGGATGATGCCCTCTCTTGGAGCGCTCCAATTTGGAGCCAGCGTTGGACAATTGATAAAGCAACAACACCTTCTTCGCAAATCCTTGATGTCCCAGATGATGAACTAAAGGATGGTAAAATTGCAAACGCATCTATTGAAATTCTAACCGAGATTAAAGACCAGCAATTTTTCCTTGCGATCGGCTTTCATAAACCGCATCTCCCTTATAACGCACCTCGAAAATATTACGATTTATATGATATTGAAACCTTCACAGATGTTTCATCTGTGATACCACACCCCGCGAATGATGTCAGAGCCTATGCAGATATTCCTAAACGGAATGCTCCGATTTCTGAAGAGAAGACGTTGGAGTTAATGCACGGATATGCCGCATCAACGAGCTACATGGACGCTCAACTTGGACGCGTCTTGGAGCAACTGGAGACACTCGGGTTAACTGAAAATACTGTTATCGCTTTCTGCGGAGACCATGGATTCCATCTTGGAGAGCATAGTACATGGCGAAAGAATACACTCTTTGAGGTATCTCTCCGTTCACCTTTGATTATCAGTGTTCCAGGGCAACAGCCTAACCAAACCGATGCACTCTCGGAATTGGTAGACATCTACCCGACACTCTGTGATGCATGTCAGCTGCCCGTCCCATCAAAATTAGAAGGCTTGAGTCTGACGCCAGTCATTGAACAACCGGCGCGTCCCTGGAAAACTGCTGCCTTTAGTCAACTTAGTGGCGGTACTACAAAGAAATGCTCCATCCGTACGGATCAATACCGATACACCGAATCGGAGCATCATAGAGAACTCTACGATTACTACGCTAACCCAGATGAAACCGTCAATATAGCGCATCTCTCAGAAAATAGAAAACTCGTCGCGCATCTTAGGGAGCAACTTCACGCCGGTTGGCAAGCAGCACTGCCTAAGGTTTCGGAACAAATTCCACTGTTACAAACATTACCGTGGGACATAAACAACGACGGTGTTGTTGATATCCGAGACATGCTTTTGGTTTCCAACAGTTTCGGAACCGACGATCCAATGTATCCGAAAGCTGATGTGAACAAGGATGGCAGCATTGACATCATTGATCTGCTTCTCGTTGCTGCGCACTTCGGGGAATCCAGTAATCCGGCAGCACCGTCAATTGCCACGCCTCTTCTGCCTAAACATACTGCCATTCTTGATGAATGGCTTACTGAGGCACGTTTGGTAGATGATGGCTCCGATGTTTTTCGACAGGGAATCGCTACCTTAGAACACCTCATCAACACAACAGTACCTACAGAAACAGCCCTCTTGCCGAACTATCCGAATCCGTTCAACCCTGAGACGTGGATACCTTATGACTTAGCAGAAGACACGGATGTCCATATTGATATTTATAATCTCAAAGGCGAATCCATTCGGCAGTTATCCTTCGGTTTCCAGACCGCTGGCACCTATCGCACACAATCTCGTGCCGCGTATTGGGATGGACGCAACAGTGCTGGAGAACCTGTCGCGAGCGGCGTCTATTTTTACACGATTCAAGCAGGGCAGTTCAAAGCCACACGCCAAATGGTAATTCTCAAATAGATATTTCTCGGAGGGCAATAGATGGCAAAAACAAGTATTGGCGACAGTAATTTCTCACGTTCCTTTACCCGTAGAGATTTCCTCTCCACCACTTTAAAAGTCGGGGCTGCAGCAACGTTTACGACAGGGCTGTTACCAAATCTTAGAGCAAAACCAGCCGGACGCTATAATGTGATTTTTATCATTGCAGATGATTTACGTCCTTTACTGGGGTGCTATGGTCATTCCGCAATGCACACGCCGAATATTGATGCTTTGGCGGAACGCGGAACACTCTTCAACCGTGCCTATTGCCAACTCCCTGTTTGTAATCCATCTCGCAGTTCTGTTCTTACTGGGTTGAGACCTGATACGATTGGGGTTCACGATAATGATGGGTATTTTCGGAATAATCTACCTGATGCCGTGACACTGCCACAACATTTCAAAACCCACGGTTATCATACGCGTGCTATTGGTAAAATTGAGCACGGTCTTACTGCATTATTTGATCAATTCTCATGGAGTGTTCCAGTTTGGAGGAAATGGGCAGGAACTGTTGATAGAAAAACTATTCCATTGTGGCAGGCTCTTGATGTTGCTGACGATGAATTATGGGACGGGCAGATCGCAAACAAGACGGTAGAAGTTTTAGCACAGTCCCAGAGCGCCCCCTTTTTTCTCTGTGTCGGTTTTCACAAACCGCATCTCCCTTATAATGTCCCGCGAAAATATTACGATTTCTATACTCGTCAAACCTTTGATACGTCTGCTGATGCTACGTTGCCAGAAGGTCTACCACAGATCGCACAAACCAGATGGAATGAAATAGACAGCTACCAAGACATTCAGAATGAAGGTCCTCTATCAAGAGAAAAAACATTAGAGTTGATTCGGGCGTATGCCGCATCAACGAGCTACATGGATGCACAAGTCGGACGTGTGCTCCAGCAACTGGATACGCTTGGGCTTTCCGAAAATACTGTGATCGTTTTTGTAGGTGACCACGGGTTCCACCTTGGCGAGCATGGAATGTGGAGAAAAAACACGCTTTTTGAAGTCGCTCTCCGTTCCCCTATGATCATCAGTGTTCCTGGACAACAAACGAACCGAACCGATGCACTCACTGAACTCGTTGACATTTACCCGACCTTATGTGATGTGTGTCAACTACCCGTGCCGTCACAATTAGAAGGTTTGAGTCTGACCCCAGTCATTGAAAAACCGACACTTCCATGGAAAACTGCTGCCTTTAGTCAACTCAGTCAGAATGGTATAATAGGGCGGTCCATGCGGACGGTGCAATATCGGTACACCGAGTGGGGACACAATGGAAGGCACGGAAAGGAACTTTACGATTATGATGCTGACCCGGATGAAACTATCAATATCGCTGACCTCCCAGAAAATACGGAACTTGTCGCACATCTCAGCGAACAACTCCACGCCGGGTGGCAAGCAGCACTGCCAGATATTCAAGAAGAGATACCCAAACCACAAACGTTACCATGGGATATAAACAACGACGGTGTTGTTGATATCCAAGACCTGCTCTTGGTTTCAAACAGCTTTGAAGTAGAGTCCCCGCAACATCCGAAAGCGGATGTGAACAAAGATGGTAGAATTGATATTATCGACTTGTTGCTGGTGGCTGCACATTTCGGTGAGTCTATCAATCCTGCAGCACCATCGGCATCAACGCATCTTCGCGCCGAACACGCTGCGCTTGCCAATGAATGGCTTACTGAGGCACGCTTAGTAGATGACGGCTCCGATGTTTTTCGACACGGGATCGCTACCTTAGAACACCTCATCAACACAACAGTCCCCACAGAAACAGCCCTCTTGCCTAACTACCCCAACCCTTTTAACCCTGAGACCTGGATACCTTATGACTTAGCAGAAGACGCGGATGTCCATATCCATATCTATAATCTGAAAGGGGAATCTGTTCGGCATCTATCCCTGGGCTTCCAAACAACCGGGACCTATCGTACACCGTCTCGTGCCGCGTATTGGGATGGGCGGAATGCTATTGGAGAATACGTCGCAAGCGGACTTTATTTTTATACACTTCAGGCGGGACAATTCAAAACGACACGCCAAATGGTAATTCTCAAATAGGACGGAAAATAAAATATGAGAACTTTACGAAACGCATTAATTTTTTCTTTGGTAATATTGATACTCATTTGTCCATTGGCAGATGCCGATTCACTCATCAATGTTCCGCTTAATCCGAACCTGTCTGACTTTAATCGTGAAACCTATCGTTTTATTCATCGTTTACTTAATAAACGAGTGATACCCGGTATACGGCGCGGTTCGTTACCACTCACCCGAAAGCAGGTCGTATCCTATCTACTCGAAGCACACCAGAAACAGAAAAACGGCGAAATCGAATTGACCGCTATCGATCAAGCACGGTTAAATGCTTTGTTATCATTTTACCGTGAAGCCGGCGAACTTCCGAAAACGACTCTGAAGAATGACAGTCGGACAACACCTGAAAGCCGGTCTGATGGACGATTGCACGTCATGACAATGGCAGGTGAAACCTATCGGTTCTCTTTTGATATGAGAGCCTCACAACAGGCGATCACGCACCTCGTCGATAATCTGTCCGACGAACAACCCGTTGAAGGGAATATGTTTGTTACCACCATCTATCCACACCTTTATGGACAAGTGGCGGAAACATTCGCTTTTACAACCGATATAGCACACAGATTTGTATACGGTGAAATTTTTGATGATTTCTTTCCTGATGAGACGAAAATTAGGCAATTGGAAGGAGACCTCAAAAACCGGACTGCCATTAACGGTTATATGAAATTTGCGTTACCCTGGTTCGAGATACAGCTCGGACAAGAGACGCTCCAGTGGGGCCCCGGTTATCACGATAGCCTACTCATCTCTAAAAATCCGCTTGCCATGGACATGATCAAATTGCAAGCCACCTACGAACCTGTTACCTTTACCGCCTTTACCGGTGTATTAGAGGATATGGATGAGGACATCAACGATAAGTATATTTCGGGACATCGGGCAGAGGGGTATTTCTGGAACAGATTCGGCTTTGGACTTTCTGAAGTCGTCGTTTACGGCAACCGTTTTGAACCGGGCTATCTCAACCCTGTCAATATCTACCTGATTAACGAGCAACCGATTTCTCGGGCGGATGGACGCGTCCCTGGCAGCGGCGATAATGTTATGATGAGCGTTGATATGCGCCTGCGTCCCGTAGACAACTTTGAGATTTATGGTGAACTCATGGTTGATGATGGCAATCCTGCCGTGAGCTTTAAGCATTGGGATACCAAATTCGGCATCTTAGGCGGGATATACCTAACAGACCCGTTTGGCATCAAAGATACCGATTTCCAAGCGGAGTACGCCTTTATCAACCAATACGCATATACGCACGTAAACCCTGTGAACGTTTACAAACACTTTACCACACCTATCGGACATAAGATCGGTTCTGACGCAGACAATCTTTGGTTAGAATTACGGCGGCGATGGACAGACAAACTTGAGACTGTTTTCGGTTATGAGTTAGAACGTCACGGGACAGGCAATATTGATAAGGCACACCCACCTGACGCCCCAAAAGATGACGTATGGACACCGCTATCCGGGATTACCCAAAGCGAACATCGTCTCTCAATTGGGGCGAACTGGGTCGTTATAGGACGTTATTCAATCTATGTGGAGTGGGCGCGCGTATGGAGACAGAACTTGGGAAATCGCCTGGATGTCGAGGAGAACGCAAACGAAATCGAAGCCAAATTCCTCTCGCGAATTCCATGGTGAAAACGACGATAAACCACTTTTCTCAGTTGCGATAAAAAATGAAGATTTATACCTCTCTAATCATCAAACATTGTAAAGTATCCTTTCTGCGTGCCACGCTCTGAAAAGAAATTGGACTTTCACGCCTATAGCGGGTATAATATATACAGGAATGTGTTCCGACGAGGTAAGGAAAAAGAATGAGAATTCGGGTACTGGGTATACGCGGGCTTCCCGCCACTTATAGTGGATTAGAAACGATCATGGGGGAACTTGCCCCGCGCTGGGTTGATGCCGGACATGAAGTCATCGTTTATTGCCGAAAAGCACTTTTTAAAGAGAGACCCGCGGAATGGAAAGGCATCAAACTCGTGTACTTACCAAGTATAGAGCATAAAGTCCTTAGCACTCTCAGCCACAGTTTCTTCGCAACAGTACACGCTTCAGTTACCCCATCCGATGTCATTCTGACATGGAATGCTGGCAACGGTCCTTTTGGATGGTTCTTTCGCATCGCCGGTAAGACGGCTGTCATCAATGTTGATGGAATGGAGTGGCTCCGACCGAAGTGGAAAGGGCTCGGAGCAGTTTATTTTAAGTGGGCAGCAAAGATGGCAACAGCAGCCTTCCCGATTGTCATTACCGATGCTTCGGAAATGAAACGCTTATACCTTGAGGAATTGGGCGCAGAAACAACCTATATCGCTTACGGCGCTAATATCGAGCCTTCAGAACACCCAGAAGTCTTGGAAAATTATGGGCTCGAATCTCGGAACTATTATCTTATCGCCAGCAGACTCGTTCCTGATAACAATGCCGACCTCATCTTAGAGGCCTTCGTCGCATCAAACACTCAGAAACAACTTGCTATCGCAGGCGGTGCTGATTACAAAGGGAACAAACGTGAGAACGAATTTTTGGCAAAATTAAAAAGTACTGCAAACGAGAACGTCAAATTTCTCGGACATATTGACAATTCTGAACATATTAAAGAACTTCACCATCACTGTTTCGCCTACGTCCACGGACATCAATTCGGCGGCATTAATCCCTCGATTCTGAAAGCATTAGGGTTTTCTAATTGCATTCTTGCCCTCAATACCCCATTTAACGATGAGGTCTTAGAGAGCGGACACTATGGCGTGCTTTTCGATAAAAACGTTGCATCACTGACAGAGAAGATGCAGATGTTGGAACAAAATGCGGAGATGGTCGAAGATTTCCGGCGGCGCGCGCCAGAACAGATCCGAAACCGATTCAATTGGGATATTATCGCACAGCAATATCTTGATGTTTTTCAGAAACTCCAATAGGACTTATGACGTTTACAATGGTAAATGCTGTGGAACCCTACGTCTAAAATTGGAGCGCAATTAGAGGAATTAACCATGCCATTCCTATCAAGAAGCATAAATCAGATAGGAAAAGATGTAAGCAAGACAGGCGCGCATCGCGATGAAAGTTTAACGGCAAGTTTTGACTTGCAAACTTCACTAAAAACACAGAAAACAGGAACTCTCGTGGAACGACTCTCCTCTTTCTACGCAAAGCGTGGCAAACATCTGTTTGATACTGTCGCTGCATTTTTCCTTATCCTTATTTTTGCACCGCTGATGGTAGCGATCGCTATCCTTATTAAACTTACCTCGCGCGGCTCTGTCTTCTTTTCACATAAACGCGTCGGATTAAACAACCAACTGTTTGTCATCCACAAATTTCGCAGCCTCCATGTCGATACGCCAACCTATTCTGAGAAACCCGATTCCACAGAAGATAGACGTATCACATCCTTCGGCAAATGGCTCCGTAAAACAAGTTTAGATGAATTGCCGCAACTCTTCAATGTCCTCAAGGGCGAAATGAGTCTCGTAGGTCCCAGACCTGAGATGCCGTTCCTCGCAAAGGATTATGAATCCTGGGAAAATCAACGCCACTTCGTTCGCCCCGGAATGACCGGACTCTGGCAGCTCAGTCCGCGCAGACGCGGAACTATCCGAGAAGGCATCTCTGTTGACTTGGAATACATCGAAAACTTATCTTTCTGGAACGACTTCAAAATACTCCTCCGCACGTTCAAAGTCTTCTGGGATAATAACACTTATTAAATCGATGAAATTAACGTTTGGAAATCTCAGTAAAATGCTGCGATGCGGCTTCCAACTGAAATGCCCGCGGTGCGGTGAAGGCGCACTGTTCCAAACCGTCTTCACCATGTTCACGCACTGCACGACATGTAATTTGAAGTTTGAGCGCGAGTCAGGCTATTTTATCGGCGCCATGTACCTCAACTACGGCGCGACTGTCCTCATCGCTTTTCCCGGTTATTTCTTTTTGGAAACCTTCACAGCGATCCCTTTCCTTGCCAATGTAGGTGTCTGGACCCTCTTTTCCGCTGTATTCCCTGTTCTTTTCTATCGCTATTCAAAGAGTCTATGGTTGAACTTTGACTACATCTTTTCGTCCTTCTGACGACGGAAAAATCGGTGCGGAAACCCAATAACTAAAAATCATCTCGTGAAAATCTGTCCGCGCATATAGGAACCGGCATCAGAAACGAGGAATGTCAGCACGCGCGCCACGCCTGCCGGATCCCCGAGCGAATTGCGAGCATTCGCAACAGCGGCAGCCGGATCTTGTCCACTAAGTTTCGCTGATTCCGCAATTTGCCCTAATTTAAGGGGTGTTGCTAATCCCCCGGGGCAAATAGTGTGCATACGGATGCCCATTGCCCCAACTTGGTTTTCTACCGTCATGACGAGTCCATTGACCCCACCTTTGCTGGAAGCGTAGGCAACCGAGGAACTCCCGCCGCGGACACCTGCGCCTGATGCAATACACAGAATGACACCGCCATTCTCTCGTCCCATTATTGGCACGGCGTGTTTAAGCGCGAAGAAAGTGCCTTTGAGGTTCACGTCGATAACCGAGTCGAAAGTCGCCGCTTCAAAATCGTCAATGCGGACGCTCGGTCCCAGCAGGACACCGGCTGCGGTTACCAAGACATCAATACCACCAAATTCAGCGTTAGCCGTCTCCATTAAATCTGCTACTTCGGATTCGATAGTGACATCCGTGTGTTGGAACTTCGCGACACCACCATTTTCAGCAATCGTATTGAGCGTTTTCTGAGCATCCGCCTCATTAATATCACCGAAGACAACTTTTGCCCCTGCTTCAGCGTATTGAATCGCCGTTGCTGCCCCAATCCCTGTTGCTGCACCAGTGATTACAGCTACTTTGTTATCAAGCCGAACATCCATACTGTTTCTCTCCCTATTCCGTTGAGAAGTGATTTCTATATTTTTTTTTCAATAAGGGAAATTATATGTGGAATGCCATGATAATGCAAGTCTTTTGCTTGGGGACAGCAAAAAAGCACAGATGCGAGGCGTACTGGAGATACGGAATTACTCGGATTTGAATTGGAAACGATACGGGATACGGAGGCGTTGGCTGACAGCGATTTTGCCCTGTTTCGCTGGCACGAACTCGGATACTTTAAGTGCCGCAATCGCTGCTTCCTCACACCCCAAACCCCTCACTTCAACGACTTTGACGACTTCAATATTTCTCGCTATGCCGTCCACGCCTATTGTCGCCTCAAGTACAACGAGCCCCTGCTTATGGGCAAGACGAGCGGATTCGGGATATATCGGATCAACTTTGCGAGAAAACCGAGCGTTTTCGATCGGTTCATTGAAAAGTACAGGAACCGATGGAAGTTCTGCAGCTTGTACACTTGCAATAACAGGCGGCGTGGATGTCCACTCTGGACGTGGCATCCGGCTGGGTGTAAAAGGAAGCGGTTCTGAGGTTCCGCTTCTCAGGCGAAGCGGTGAATTCGGTTGAGGGGTCTGTTTATCTGTTATGCCGGTTCCCGCCAACACCGGTTGATGCGCCGTAGAGACAGGGAGCGTATCGACAACGAATTGCAGTTCGTTTTGTGGAACGTGGGTGACTTCCGTCGGCGGCTGAATACGCGTAGATTGGAGGCGGAGTCTTTCTGATTGTGTTGGTTCCAGTAGTTCGATTCGCCGCGGTGTTCTGGCTATTTTTTTTCGAGCTTTAGGCGTTTGTATTGAGACAAACTCCGCGACGATCGCATCGCCGTATTTGTCCGGTGTGCCAACAATAGACAGCGCCGCTATGCCGACACCTATCAGGTGAAGGCAGATAGATAAAAAGACAGATTTGTTCAGAAATTGGATAGCGTTGTTCATAATTTAAACACCTGTCTACGAACTTTACATCCGTAATCGGTCTAAAACCCTGTTTCCGTGTCCACTTTAGTCCAAAACGTGTGTTACACTGAATATATTGTAGCAAAATTCATGCCAATCTTTCGCGATGTCCGCGTATTTTTCATATCGTCGCGAAAAAACTTGCAATTTCGCAGTATTAATGGTAGAATTTTATAGGAAAGGATCAAATTCACTCATAATTTGAATCAGGAGGATACCCCCCATGGAAGTGAGAATTGAATATTGCACCTCTTGAAACTATCAACCACGGGCAGCCAGTTTGGCGGATGCCTTGAAAGAGAAATATGGTGCAGACGTTAAGAAAGTTGATCTCGTTCCAGGCAGTGGCGGGGCTTTTGAAGTCTCGTTAAACGGTACATTGCTCTACTCGAAGTTAGAGACTCGGCAGTTTCCAACGCCAGAGCAGATCACAGCTGCAATAGACGCAGTGTAGTTTGGAAAACTTTTCAGATAGCGGAGGCTGCTATTGCATCGTCTCCGCTTTTTTCTTTTTAGTAAAGTGAATAATTAAAGAGACATTTCAATAGGGGCGAGGTTCCCTTGGAAAAGCACAAGACTGAACAGGCTAACAGCCTATTCTACAGAAGACTGAACAGGCTAACAGCCTATTCTACAGAAGACTGAACAGGCTAACAGCCTATTCTACAGAAGACTGAACAGGCTAACAGCCTATTCTACAGAAGACTGA
>JAJDTJ010000029.1 GCA_022827225.1 Candidatus Poribacteria bacterium
GACAATCAGTCTCATTGAACAACTTTTCCCCAAGTCGATTCATGCGGTGTCAGCAGCCGGTTTTGAGTTGAAAGTGCTTTTGTTTGTTATCGCAACGAGTATAAAGCAGCTATTTGGATAAAGGTAGCAACTTGGGTTAGAATAGCAGATTAGATGTTATAATTGAATTATCCACTGCATTAAAATAATGCAGTGAAACCGTTAAATTCTTAACATTCTGACACGTACCCTCGGGTTCGTAAAGTGAAGGAGATAAAGATGCGAAGGTTGATACTGATTTTAGTACTCGCCTGTGTATTCGCTTGGATACTACCACAAGCCGGTACCGCTGAAGTTGACCCTGAAACAGCCGTCGGCGTTTGGCTGTTTGATGAAGGCGGTGGCAACACGACGAAAGATTCCTCTGGACACGACCACGATGGCGAAATCAACGGTGCGAAATGGAAGGACGGTAAATTCGGTAAAGCACTTGAGTTTGATGGTGGACAGTGGGTCTCAATTGAATCAACGCCAGAATTACAGATCGGTGAAGAACTAACGATGATGGGATGGGTGAACGCCAAAGATATCGGAGATTGGCGGCAACTTATTGCGAAGAGCAACGAATATCTCTTACGCATTGATCCACCGAATGAAGGCAACAGAATGTCATCATTCGTTAATACCAATAACGATTGGGGGCAACGAGCATCTTCGCCAGAAATCCCTGAATTGAATACTTGGATACACTTGGCTGGCACCTACGACAGCACAGCAAAAGCCGATCACCTCGGTGTATACGTGAACGGTGTTCGAGTAGGTTCAAGCACACGTCCCGGGAATACAGCCATAACCGACAATCCTGTTGAAATCGGTAGATGGGGTGGCGGCTCATACTTCGTCGGTACGATTGACGAAGTTGCTATATTCAACAAGGTTCTCAGTGAAGACGATATGCAAACTATCATGGAGCATGGGTTATCAGACACACTCGGTGGGTTAGCAACCGTTGCACCGACAAACAAATTGACCACAACGTGGGCAACCCTTAAAGCAGATAGATAATCTGACGCAGCTTAAGGTTTAACCGTTATCCCACAGAAGTTGCCGCTATGAGACAACTTTCTGTAATTTCTTTTGCAGAATAGCAAATTAGATGTTATAATTGAATTATCCGCTGCATTGAAATAATGCAGTGAAACCGTTAAATTCTTAACATTCTGACACGTACCCTCGGGTTCGTAAAGTGAAGGAGATAAAGATGCGAAGGTTGATACTGATTTTAGTACTCGCCTGTGTATCCGCTTGGATACTACCACAAGCCGGTACCGCTGAAGTTGACCCTGAAACAGCCGTCGGCGTTTGGCTGTTTGATGAAGGCGGTGGCAACACGACGAAAGATTCCTCTGGACACGACCACGACGGCGCAATCAACGGTGCGAAATGGAAGGACGGTAAATTCGGTAAAGCACTTGAGTTTGATGGTGGACAGTGGGTCTCAATTGAATCAACACCGGAATTACAGGCTGGTGAAGAACTTACAATGATGGCATGGTTTTTTGCAACGGATATTGGCGATTGGCGGCAACTCATTGCGAAAAGCGACGAGTATCTGCTACGCATTGACCCGCCACAAGAGGGCAATAACATGTCAGCATTTGTCAAACCCGGTGGCAGCTGGGAACCGAGAGCTTCCGGGGGTGTCCCAGATGAAGACACATAGATCCATTTCGCAGCGACCTACGACAGCAACGAGAACAACGAACAACTCGTTGTGTACGTGAACGGTGAACGCGCCGGCGCGAGCACACGTCCAGGAGATATTGCTGTAACCGGAAACGCTGTCGAAATCGGTAGATGGGGCGGCGGTTCATACTTCGTCGGTATCATCGATGAAGCCGCTATTTTCAACGCAGTTCTTAGCGAAGACGACCTGAAAACCATCATGGAGCACGGGTTATCAGACACACTCGGTGGGTTAGCAACCGTTGCACCGACAAACAAATTGACCACAACGTGGGCAACCCTTAAAGCAGATCGGTAATTTATCACATAATAATCTAAACTGTCAGTGGGCTATCCGTCTGCAGACCTACAAAGTTTAGACTGGACAGTCCACTACACCTTCGTTTGTAGCGTCAAAGCCTTAATTTGTAGCACAAACTTGCTTAGTTTATGTCGTATGCTATGCGAACTAACTGAACGAACAGTGTTTCCTGTTGTAATAGTAAAAAAATTGAAGACACCTTCTAAGAAATCCACTGTTTTAACTGTGGAAGTATATCATGGAGGATTGCTATGAAAACGGTTACGGTTCTGATCTGCGCAACCCTAATGTTTGGATTTATGGCAGTCGTGTCCGCTGGCGTATGGACAGACCCTTTCGATGGTAACGAACTCGTTGATGGGTGGGAATTCCGTGATTATCGCGACGAAGTTACAGAACTTGAAATCAAGGACGGTTTCCTTCAGATGACCAATCCAAACGGCGGATGGGGGCATACCACCCCTGACAAACCGATGCTTGAACGAGAAGTCCCAAAAAGTGCCGCTAAAAATATAACGGTGAGTGGAATCTTCTCAACCGAACCTGACAAACCGGGAAGTTTCTGGGTCGGTATCTTTCTCTATAGTGACGACAATATGAATTACGCCTGCTTTTTGTTTGGCGGCTCGGCAAATGATCCGCAAAAAACGCTCATTGGGAGCATGGTCAACGCCAATTGGCAAGATAAGGGACACTTTGACACCGGTTTTGATGTTCCAGTTCACCTTAAAATCGTCAAAGAGGACGATGTCTTCTCCGGTTACTACCGTGAAGACGAAAAAGATGAGTGGAAACTTTCTGGCGGCAAAACGTGGAACCACAAATTCGACGTAGAACGCGTCGGGGTCGGTTTTATGAACAACTGGGGCGGGAAAACGGTTACTTTCTTTGTCGATTCAGTCTCCATTGAAGGCGAAGGGATTAAACCGCTGGCTGTCGCACCAGAAGGTAAATTAGCGACTATATGGGGGAACCTCAAAACGAACCGATAATCTAAATCGGGTGAGTACCTTCTCTATTTGCATATCTTCTAAGCAACAGGGAATCGTACACACCCAACATACCAGCATATTTAAAACGGGGTGGGTAATGACCACCCCTAAATCCAGTATTTGCACAAAACACATCCGCCTACAGACGACACAAGAAACAAGGAGAAACGCCTACCACCATGTCTATTCCCAAAATTTCCGTGAACAACCCGGTATTAGCGAACTTGTTGATGATTATTATTATCGCGTTCGGGTTGTATGCTTGGATAAACCTACCACGGGAACTCACACCAGAAATCGCGTTACAGACCGCTACGGTAACAACACTATATCCGGGTGCCTCTCCAGAAGAGGTCGAAAAGCTTATCTCTGCTCCTATTGAAGACGCTATTGAGGAAAACGTCAACAAGATCAATTTAATGCTTTCCAACTCTTCGGAAGGAAGATCTGTCATCACGGTCGATTTTGAAGAGATGAGCGATCGGGAATTCGACAAGGAACTTGAAAATCTCCGCACTGCTGTAGAACAGGTGAATGATCTCCCCGAAGAAATTTTAGAGGACCCGCAAGTTTTAGAACTTGATGTCTCCTCTGGTTTTCCGATGTTGACGATCGTTGTGGGCGGAGACATTTCGGAATCGCAAATGCGAGACATCGCCGAGAATCTCAAGGATGAAGTTTTAGACATTAAAAACATTGCGTCTGTCCAAATAGCAGGGCTCCGTGAAAGAGAAATATGGGTGGAAGTGAACCCGGATCGGCTGAAGGCTTATCAACTCCCGATTGCTACAGTTATTGGAGCACTGAATGCGAGTAACCTGAATCTACCTGCCGGTACCATGGAACTTGGAAACACAGAGTTCATGGTGCGCACGATGGGTGAATTCGCGAACCCAGACATCATCGGCGACACTATTATCGCCGTTCAACCGACAGGTACACCGCTCCGCCTCCGAGATGTCGCAACCGTTTCCGATACTTATGAAGAAGCACGGACCCTTGCACGCATCAATGGCAAACCGTCTATCAGCCTGAGTGTGCAAAAGAAGACTGAGGGAAACACAATCGCTTTAGTGGCACAACTCCGGGAGTTGGTCGCAAAACGGCAAGCCGACCTTCCCGATGGTGCTGAATTGACACCCGTTAACGACTATTCCGTCATCTTAAAGGAGCGGCTCGGCATTTTAGAGACGAACGCCATTTTCGGGTTGATCCTTGTTGTGTTCATGCTCCTTTTGTTTATCGGTTGGCGAAACGCTCTATTCGCTGCACTCGGCATACCGGTCGCCTTCATGGCAACATTCTGGTTTATGTCTCTCGCGGGTTACTCACTTAGCGGTGTCTCTCTTTTTGGACTTATCTTAGTCGTCGGAATTGTCGTTGATGATGCCATTGTTGTCATAGAAAACACCTATCGGCACATTGAAGCAGGCGCGCCGCCGAAAGTTGCCGCCATTCGCGGCGCGCAAGAGGTCGGATGGCCTGTGGTCGCTGCAAGTATAACAACAATCTGTGCATTTGGGCCCCTAATGTTCATGTCTGGGACTGCCGGTCAGTTCATGCGGATTGTCCCGATTATGGCAATCCTTGTCCTGATCGCTTCGCTCTTTGAAGTTTTCGTCATTTTACCGGCACACGTCGCTGAGTGGGGAAAACCGAGACCGCAACGGACGGGACGCAGCAGGCTCGATAATCTGCGGACCCGATCTCGAAATACCTTTAGCCTAATTGTCCTCATCACCGGTTTCTTTGCGTGGTTTACCACGTTTTTCGACTTCATTCGGAACCGATATGTTAGAGTTCTGAAAACAACGATCCGACACCGATATGTCTTTGTCGGAAGTGTCCTCTTCATCGGCTTGATTGCGTGTGTCGGGGCATTCATGGTTCTTGACAAAGAACTCTTTCCAGGCGAGGATTTTCCGCAATTCTATGTTAAAGCCGAGATGCCGCCTTCTTACGGTATGCAAGAAACAACTGCTGTCATGGCACAAATTGAAGAAGCTGCCAAGACCCTTCCCTCCAGTGAAGTTGCCGCAATTGTCAGCAACATCGGCATCCATACACCCACTTCAGGACTGACAGAAGGGGTTACCTACGGTTCAAACTTCGGCGAGGTTATCATTGAACTCACACCCAAACAGCAACGGAACCGAGGTGTTGATGAAATCATGGCTGCAATGCGGAAAGAGACCTTGACTGTCAGCGGCATCGAGGAACTCAATTATATCACACAACAGGGCGGCCCCCCGCAAGGGCAAGATGTGGAAGTCAAAGTCAAGGGCGATCAGTTTGATAAACTGACTGAATTGACGGATGTCCTTAAGACAGAATTAGCGGGGATGGACGGTGTCTATGACATTCGCGATGACTTCCGAACCGGGAAATCCGAATTACGCATCTACCTCAAGCCGGAAAAAGCTTATCAATACGGATTGACAACATTCCAAATCGCACAAACAGTCAGAACCGCGATTGAAGGTGCCAAAGCCACCACTTACCGCGAGGCGGATGAAGCGATTGATGTCGTCGTCAAATACGAGGAAGATAACCTCCAAAACATCGCAGAACTCAACAATTTGTTGATCGCAACCCCCACCGGCACTATTGTCCCGCTCAAAGATGTTGCAAACATCACTGAAGAGAAAGGATATTCTGATATCCGTCGATTTGATGGAGAACGCGCAATTACGGTTTATGCATCCGTCGATAGACAGAAAACAACACCCTTTGCAGTGAACCAGGCACTCATGAGTGCCTTTGCCAATGTCGAGGCACTGTATCCGGGATACAAACTCGATTTTCGAGGTGTCTTTGATGAGATTCGAGAATCCTTCACGGACTTATGGAAGTTATTCATCGTCGGATTGTTGTTGATCTACGTGGTATTAGGTGCGCAATTCAAATCATTTATACAACCGATCGTCATTATGTTCGCGGTGCCGTTCGGTATGATAGGCGCCATGTTTGGATTGCTGCTTTCCAATGCCACACTGAGCATGGTCGCAATGTTTGGTATCGTCGCACTCTCTGGGATTGTCGTCAACGATTCGATTGTGCTCATTGACTTCATCAACAAATACCGAGAACGCGGCTACAACAAGTGGTACGCCATTCTGAAAGGCGGCAGTATCCGACTACGTCCGATTATTCTCACCTCGTTGACAACGATTTTCGGACTTATTCCGATGGCGATCGGCCTCGGTGGTAAATCACCTATATGGATGCCGATGGCATATACGATCATCTTCGGACTCGCCTTCGCAACCACAATGACACTGTTCGTAATGCCTGCGCTTTACGCGATTACAACAGACTTACGAGGTCTCGTTCTGAGGAATCCGGAAGCCCGATTCCAAACTATCTCAGACGAAGACCTGTTAGGTGAAGCAGTCCCGGCTGACGATTAAAGAATAACAAGGCGAGGTTTTCTGGCCTCGCCTTATACACTCTTGCTCCTTGTAGACGAATATTTTCGGGTCAACACTAAGTCTGAAATCCCACACAGAAGAATCCGATTGCCATGTCCATCCCCAAGATGTCCGTAAACAATCCTGTCTTAGCGAACATGTTGATGCTGATCATCATCATTTTTGGATTGTACGCATGGATGAACCTACCGCGGGAACTCACCCCAGAAGTCTCAGTACAGAGCGCAGTTGTGACAACGCTATATCCGGGAGCATCCCCAGAAGAAGTTGAAAAGCTTGTCACGGCTCCTATTGAAGACGCTATTGAGGAGAACGTCAACAAAGTTGATTTATTGTTTTCTACCTCTTCAGAGGGACGTTCTGTTATATTCATCGATTTTGAGGAGATAAGCGACCGGGATTTTGACAAGGAACTTGAAAACCTACGCACCGCTGTTGAACAGGTAAATGAATTACCAGAGGAGATTTTAGATGATCCGAGGGTCAACGAATTTGATATCTCATTTGGTTTTCCTATTTTGACGGTTGTTGTAGGTGGAAATATTGCGGAAACGCAGATGCGGGATATCGCTGAAAATCTCAAAGATGAGATCTCGGACATCAAAAATATTGCCTCTGTCCGAATGGCAGGTCTCCGTGAGAGAGAAATATGGATTGAGGTGAACCCGGATCGATTGAAGGCATATCGACTCCCAATTTCAGCGGTCATTACCGCGCTCGGAACAAACAACTTGAATCTCCCCGCCGGCACAATGGAACTGGGAGACACAGAATTCATGATCCGAACGATGGGAGAATTCACCGATTTGGACACTATTGGCGAAACTCTCATCACTGTTCAGCCGATAGGTACACCTCTCCGTCTGAAAGATGTTGCAACGATCTCTGACACCTACGAGCGGGTACGAACGCTATCGCGAATTGATGGACAACCTTCGATTAGCCTGAGTGTGCAAAAAAAGACTGAGGGAAACACAATTGCATTAGTTGCTAAACTTCGAGAATTAGTCAACAATCGGAGAACGGATCTCCCTGAAGGTGCTGAGTTGACGGTTGTTAATGACTATTCCGTTGTTCTCAAAGAACGATTGGGAATTCTTGAAACAAATGCGTTTTTCGGTTTGGTGCTTGTTGTGCTAATGCTCCTTCTCTTTATTGGATGGCGGAATGCCCTATTTGCGGCACTCGGCATACCGGTCGCCTTCATGGCAACATTCTGGTTTATGTCCATCGCGGGTTATACGCTCAGTGGTGTCTCCCTTTTTGGGCTCATTTTAGTGGTAGGGATTGTCGTTGATGACGCTATTGTTGTCATAGAGAATATCTATCGGTATATTGAGTCTGGATTATCTCCAAAAGTTGCCGCTATCCGCGGCGCAGAAGAGGTCGGTTGGCCCGTTGTAGCGGCAAGCTTGACGACAATCTGTGCTTTTGGACCGTTGATGTTTATGTCTGGTGTCACTGGGCAGTTTATGCGGATCGTGCCGGTTATGGCGATTCTGGTGTTGATTGCTTCTCTTTTTGAAGTCTTCGTCATTTTACCGGCACACGTCACTGAATGGGGAAGAACCAAAATTCGCACAGGACGCAGCAGGCTTGAAAATCTCCGAACCGAGTCTCCAAGGGGTTTCACCCTCGGTGTCCGCATTGTCGGATTTTTCGTATGGTTTGCCATGTTTTTTGAATTAATTCGGAACCGATATGTTAGAATCCTGAAGATAACCATTCGACACCGATATGCGTTTGTAGGGAGTGTCCTCTTTTTCGGATTGGTTGCATGTATCGGGGCATTCTTTGTTCTTGACAGGGAACTCTTCCCTGGTGAAGAGTTCCCACAATTTTACGTCCAAGCCGAGATGCCTCCTTCCTACGGAATACAGGAAACAACAGAAGTAATTGTCCAAATTGAAGAGATGGCTAAAAGACTTTCATCAACTGAAGTTGATGCGGTCGTCAGCAATGTCGGTTTACACACATTTATGTCAGGTTTGATAAGAAGAAGTGTTACCTACGGCTCCAATTTAGGAGAGGTAATCGTCGAGCTCACACCAAAACAAGAACGCACCCGAGGTGTAGATGAGATCATCGCAGAACTACGGACGCAAACCGCCACAATTAGCGGAATTGAGCGGCTGAGTTTTGTCACACAAGACGGGGGTGCACCACAAGTAGCAGATGTGAATGTTAAAGTAAAAGGACCGAGATTTGAGAATCTGATTGAACTCGCTGGCGTTCTTAAGACAACCCTATCTCAGATAGATGGTGTTTACGATATCCGAGATGACTTCAGCATCGGAAAATCTGAACTGCACATCTACTTGAATCAGGAGAAAGCATATCAATATGGATTAACGACGTTTCAGGTGGCACAAACCGTTCGGACAGCGATTGACGGGGCTAAAGCGACAACCTATCGTGAAGCAGACGAGGCGATTAATGTTATCGTCAAATATGAGGAAGACACACTTACAAATCTTGCTGAACTTAATAATCTCTTGATTGCAATACCCACCGGTGCGATTGTTCCACTCACGGATGTTGCGGACATTGTGGTGGAAAAAGGATACGCAGATATCCATCGATTCGATGGAGAACGCGCAATTACGGTTTATGCATCCGTTGATAGACAGAAAACAACGCCATTTGAAGTGGATCAAGCGTTAAAGGGTGCCTTTGCCAACGTTGAGGCACTGTACCCAGAATACCAACTCGATTTTCGAGGCGTTTTCGATGAAATTACAGAATCCTTTTCCGAGTTGTGGAAGTTGTTCATTGTTGGGCTGTTGCTCATCTATGTGGTATTGGGTGCACAATTCAGGTCGTTTATACAACCGATTATCATTATGTTTGCTGTTCCGTTTGGTATAATCGGTGCGATGGTAGGACTCCTACTTTCCCATGCTACACTTAGCGTCGTCGCAATGTTTGGTATCGTCGCACTCTCAGGGATTGTCGTCAACGATTCGATTGTGCTCATCGACTTCATCAACAAATACCGAGAACGCGGCTACAACAAGTGGTACGCCATCCTGAAAGGCGGCAGTATTCGACTACGTCCGATTATTCTCACTTCATTAACGACGATCTTCGGACTTATTCCAATGGCAATTGGTCTCGGTGGTAAATCGCCTATATGGATGCCGATGGCATACACCATCATCTTCGGACTCGCCGTTGCAACCGCGATGACACTGTTCGTAATGCCTGCGCTTTACGCGATTACATCAGACTTACGAGGTCTCGTTCTGAGAAATCCAGAGGAACGCTTCCGAACCGTTTCAGATGAAGATCTGAGGGTTTGAAAACCGAAGCAACCTTGCCTATAAGGGGAAATAAGTTAATTTTTAGGACTTACGCAGACAAGCGATAAAGGATTTCCGGACGACAAGCGGATATCTACATTTGGAGCTTTGATTATCAAACTCACGTTATCGTTAATTCTGAGACCTCCAAGGAGACATAAAACATGCAGGCACAAACCAATCGGGCATCTTACGAAATTGACATTCAGCACTATAATAAAGCAATCAAAGAGTTACCCACTTTTGCCCAAGCATATAACTACCGTGGGGTCGCTTACGGCAATATCGGACATAACACCGTTTAGGTTATGCATCACCCTCCATTAATTTTCACAAGGCTTTATTGCCTACTTTTCTTCTTTCTTTTCGTCCTCGTCAACGACTTCATATTCAGCATCAACGACACCGTCATCTGCTGTGTCGGTTGCCGTATCCGCAGCGGATGGGTCTCCTGCAGCAGCATCTGGATCCACACCTGGATCTGCTCCCGGATCCGCGCCAGCCGTCTGCTGGTACATCTGTGCAGAGACCTCGTGCCAGACCTGCGTCAATTCGTCCGTCGCGGATTGGATTTCGGCGTGGTTGTTTGCTTCCAATGCCTGCTTGACCCGCGCAACCGCAGCGTTCACCTTTTCCTTAGAAGCATCGTCTACCTTGTCTCCGAATTCGCTGAGATTTTTCTCGGTTTCATAGACCAGAGAATCCGCACGGTTGCGAGTCTCAACTTCTTCGCGTTTCTGCTGATCCTCTTCCGCGTGCGCCTCGGCATCCTTGACCATCTGATCGATTTCCGCCTCGCTTAATCCAGAAGATGCGGTGATGGTAATCTGCTGTTCTTTACCGGTTGCTGTATCCTTAGCGGACACGTTGAGGATACCGTTTGCGTCAATATCGAAAGTCACCTCAATCTGTGGTACACCTCTCGGCGCGGGAGGCAGCTCGCCCAATCGGAAACGTCCGATCGTTTTGTTGTAGACCGCCTGTTCGCGTTCGCCTTGAAGGACATGCACATCGACGGCTGTCTGGTTATTCTCGGCTGTCGTGAAAGTATTCGATTTTTTCGTAGGAATCGTCGTGTTCCTGTCAATCAACCGTGTGAACATTCCGCCGAGCGTTTCGATACCGAGCGAGAGCGGTGTAACATCCAACAGGAGGATGTCTTTGACCTCTTCGTCACCTGAGAGTACGCCACCCTGAATAGCGGCACCGATGGCGACGACTTCATCCGGGTTGACCCCCTTGTGTGGCTCTTTACCGAAGAGTTGTTCTACGGCCTCTTGGACCTTCGGCATGCGTGTTTGTCCACCGACGAGGATAACTTCGTCAATATCGGAGGGTTGTATTTCTGCATCGGCGAGTGCTTGTTTGCACGGCTCAAGCGAACGTTGTATCAGGCTATCTGTAATCTGCTCCAGTTTTGCACGGGTGAGCGTCAAGTTAAGGTGCTTCGGACCGCTGGCATCGACAGTAATAAACGGCAAATTGATGTCTGTCTGTAACGTCGTAGAGAGTTCACATTTCGCCGTTTCCGCTGCCTCTTTTAGGCGTTGGAGTGCCATCTGATCGTTGCGTAGGTCTATGCCTTGACTGCTGAGGAACTCTTGTGCCATCCAGTCGATAACGGCTTGATCAAAATCGTCGCCGCCGAGGTGTGTATCACCGTTTGTGCTTTTCACCTCAAAGACACCGTCCCCGATTTCGAGGATAGAGATGTCAAACGTGCCGCCACCGAGGTCGTAAACAGCAATTTTATTATCACCTTCACTTTGTAATCCGTAGGCGAGGGACGCAGCGGTCGGTTCATTGATAATCCGCTCGACTTCTAATCCTGCGATCTTCCCTGCATCTGCTGTCGCCTGACGCTGAGAATCATTAAAATAGGCAGGGACAGTGATAACCGCTTTGGTGACTTTCTCTCCGAGATACGCCTCGGCGGTCTCTTTCATTTTCCGCAGCACCATAGCAGAGATTTCGGGCGGCGAATAATCTTTACCATCAATATTTACAACCACATCGCCGTCTTTATCGGCTTTTAATTCGTATGGAACACGGGATGCGTCGTCTCCGATCTCATTAAATTTGCGTCCCATGAACCTTTTAATCGAAAAGATTGTATTTTCAGGATTTGTGGTGGCTTGTCTTTTAGCAACCAGCCCAACAGGACGTTCACCTTCTTTCGTAAAACCGACAACCGAAGGCGTTGTCCGGTTCCCTTCCGCATTTTCAATTACCTTGGCATCGCCACTTTCTAAAACGGCGACACACGAATTTGTCGTTCCTAAATCAATTCCGATGACTTTACTCATTTCTAATCTCTCCTTTATATGATGGATTTTAGGCATGCATGTTGCCTTTGCAACGTGCAACTATGCATTACAAGATATTATGACTGCTGGAGGCACACCGATTCGTACGTGGCACAGAACATCTATCTGCAAAAAATTCATAACCTGAACCTCTCCGTGCCAGAAAGTAGACTGGCAATATCTCTCCTAATGTTGAATAGTTAGTGCAATATCCATGCCAATATTAATCGCTTGAAATAGACGTAATTCGGAGGGCATGTCTGCCAAATTGGCAGACATTTAAAAAGGGTGTACGTTTAGCCGTCAATTTGACTTGCTACGGGGTCCCGTATCTCCTTTTGAGGAGTCCCCATGTTGTCGGCAATTTTTCAGTCGGTTGAACGGCTAAAATGTCTTGAACATTGTCCTGAATGTCTTTAATTTCACCTTTTGAGAGTCCGCGGTTAAAGAGTACGAACTCGTCAATAATGCCATTGTAATAGCGATTAAGATTCAGCGGTTCTTCGGTGCCAAGAATAAGCGGCGCGTTAATCGGTACCAGTTCATCGCCGGTTCTCGGGTGATCTATCAATACCTCACCGTCAAGATAGACTGTCCACCACTCGCCACTCTGAAATGAGACAGCGACGTGCTGCCACTTGTCTTTGACGACATTGTGCGGACTCTGGTCGGGTACATTACGTCCGCCGCTTAATTTCCATCCCATCCAGATGAAGCCGTCCGGGTGGAGCAGGATCTCGAAAAATTCGTCGACATCGGGTCCCTTGGCAGCAATGAGTTGCCACGTGCCAGGTCCCACCTGCAAAGTCGGTTTAATCCAAGCGGCAATCGTAATTCCGTCCGTAAATTCAAAGGCATCGGAGTGTTCGACCCGAACGATGCCATCCTTTCCACCGAAATTAACCGCTTTTCCGTATTTACCATTTGTCCATGACGTGTCACCCTCTAATTTCCCGTCCTGTCTGTTACCAGACAGATCCTTGACTGTCTTACCTGCTCCCTCTTCAAAAGCGAAGTAGACGACTAAACCTTCCAGTTCTGCGGCTGTGCCGATACTTTGGAAACTCCCTAACAGATACACAGCACACAAACAAATTAAAAATTTACGCATGAGTGTCCTCCATTCCAGAAATTTTCTGATAAAAAGATAGAACTGAGACACAGCCCTCAGTTCCGCACAGTGCCATTTTGTTTTCAGTTTTTGCAACTGAACATCTCTGAATCCTCGCGGATTAGGTATTTATGAGATAAGTTTCAACGAAACTATTCAATGTTAAGGTTCACAATTAGATTCTACACAGATAGCATTCGTCCCTTTTCTGCTACTTTGACTCACACAATGAATTACACAACGACAAGTGCTGCTCGCGGAAAAGAACGTTTTGAACGTCGTCTCACTTTCAAGTTGTTGCCCACTTGGAAAATGTATCCTTCTACAGAATCTGGCTATTTAAAGCGGATCGCCTCACGCACAAGAGTTATTAACTCATCTTGTTGTTGTGTGCGTTGATGTATGGGAGGCAAAATACCTTCAAGTGTCTGTTCTACAGCGTCCAAACTACCGTTCTGTGCCCAATAGCTTCCTCGAAGAATTTCTGCGAATTCCGCGACAGTAGCAGCAAATTGAAATGAAGTGGAGGTTTCTTCAAATGTCCTTTTAAGTTCTTTTGCAAAGATGGCCTGACTAACTTCCGTAACATTACGGGTGTCTGGATCTTCGTAGCGGATGAAGACAGTCGCGAGTTTACCGACAACCTCTTCTTCATGGAGTTTAATCTCATAGAGGGCGGTCACGCTGTGTCCTGAACCGATTTCACCTGCGTCAGCATCGTCGTCGCGGAAGTCCTCATGTGCAAGTCGGCGGTTCTCATAACCGAGGAGACGAAATCGACTCACTGTCTGAGGATTGAATTCAACCTGGACCTTGGCATCTTTGGCGATGATTTGCAGTGTACCAGTCAAGTTCTCCACAAAGATACGTTTCGCTTCAGTAAGCGTATCTACATACGCGTAACTTCCGTTGCCCTTGTCCGCGAGTTGTTCCATGAGAATGTCGTT
>JAJDTJ010000069.1 GCA_022827225.1 Candidatus Poribacteria bacterium
GACAATCAGTCTCATTGAACAACTTTTCCCCAAGTCGATTCATGCGGTGTCAGCAGCCGGTTTTGAGTTGAAAGTGCTTTTGTTTGTTATCGCAACGAGTATAAAGCAGCTATTTGGATAAAGGTAGCAACTTGGGTTACAGATAAAAGAGACGTATTACGGACGCGGTTGGACGTTCTTTGACGAACAACAGTACGACAAAGCAATTGAAGCATTCAAAAATGCTATCAATATTGAGAGGCGGTTTAAAGAAGCACATTGCCACTTAGGTGTAATCTATATTAAAAAGAAAGCGTACGTTGCGGCGATAAAAAGTCTAAAACAAGCAATAAGCATTGACCAGCACTTTAAGGAGGCACATTTCAATCTTAGCCTTGCTTACCTAAGACTTGGTAGATTTGAAGATGCCAGGAACGCTGCTAACGATGCCTTAAGAATTGATCCAAATTATGAGCCAGCAAACAAACTTATTGATTATATAGCGGACTGATTTGGACTTAAACCCGCATTTGACATTTCAAGAACATCCGCGGTGTGTAAATATTTTGTCAATTGTTGTCTGAATACAGGTCGCTTATGGGCGAGTACGCCGCAAACCTCGGATTTTCACGGATTGGGAAATACTTGGCGCAAGCTAACAGCGGACGCTACAAAAGATGATATGCTACAAAATCGCGCGCCAAAAACTTTACACACCCAACATCCGTAAAGACTTGTCCGAAGATTGATTGTGTGTTAAAATCACGGAATAGAATCGCTATCCCACAAGCTAAAACTTTAAAAGGAACTGAAGAAGATGAAAAAAATCTATCTATTAGCCGCTACCTATCTACTGATATCAACTCTGTTTTTATCCCTGACGTATGCTCAAGATATTTCTGAATTAGATTTACCGAAAGGAGCAATAGAGCGATTCGGTAAAGGATGGGTTCAGGACATAGAATTCTCTCCTGATGGAAACCAATTTGCTGTTGCAACTACCACCGGCATCTGGATTTATGATAGTCATACTGGTAAACAAATTAACCGGTTTGAAAAGCACATGGGCGGTGCTAATGCAATTTCATATTCTCAAAACGGTCAACTTCTCGCTGCAGCACATCAGGATTTAACTATTAGGTTATGGGAGCCCAATAACAAGAGTCAAAAAGAACCCATACCTGCCCTCAGAGGCCATAAAGATAAAATATATGCGGTTACATTTTCATCCGATGGTAAAAGCAGCATGTTGGCAAGTGCTAGTGCTGACAAGACGATCCGGCTTTGGGATCCACACACCGTAATTGACGATGAGAGACTCATTGCGATCTTACCGTACAAGGATGCCGTTCGGACCGTAGCCTTTTCATTTGACAATCGGATGCTCGCTGGTGGAAGTGACGATGGGATTATTCAAGTCTGGGACGCTGGTACAGGGGACCGAATATACGAATTTAAAGAACACACTGATTCTGTTCAGGCAGTACATTTTTCACGTAATAGGACCGAGCTTGTGAGTGCAAGTTTAGATGGTAACGTCCTTTTATGGAGTCTCGTTGGTGAAGGTGGAAAACTTCATTCACCAATTCAACATAACGCTTCAGTATATACGGCAAAATTTTCTCCAGATGGGAACACTTTTGCCACCGGCAGTGCTGACAAACTAATACGGTTATGGGATACAAATACGGCGAAGCGCAACCTTACTTTTAGAGGACACAAAGACTCTGTATCGGATATTGACTTTTCGCCTGATGGTACCACACTTATCAGTGCCAGTCCGGATGGGAAGATATTGTTATGGGACACAATCGGTGCCCGGACACGTATTGAAATATCAGAACATACCGGAGGCATAAAAGCTTTAGCATACACAGAGGATAATCGCATACGAGCATGTGGTACCGGATTAGATGGAAAACTCCGATTGTGGGATGCCGGTACTAGTAGTGAACTCTCTCTTGTTAGCGAACATACAGGATTAACAAAAGCTGTCACATTCTCAAACGATGGCAAAATTATTGTTAGTGGAGGAAGCGAAGATGGAACGACTTTTCTATCAAATGTCCTCAAGATCCTCGAAAACAATAAGGGAATTAACAACGGAAGTTTACAGTCCGTATTGACGGGGAATGCACACGGCATCACTTCGCTTGCCCTGTCACCAGCAGGAACCACGCTCGCAACTGGTGGCACGGATGGTAGAATTTACCTATTGGATGTTGCCTCCCGTCGTGAATTGAAAATACTAAAAGGAGCTCAGGGCACAATTACAGCCTTAACTTTCGGTGTTGACGGCACCCATCTTTTCAGTGGTGAAGAAAATGGGACTATTCGTCAATGGAATGCCCTTACGGGTACAGAAGTGGGAACAGGTTACAATACGCCGTTAGGTGCTATTACTGCTTTATCGTATTCGCTCCGTAATGAGTGTCTCGCCGCCGGAGATACAACCGGGACCATCCAGTTTTTTGATCCTGTTACAAAAGAAAAAAAAGGAGAGGGGTTCTTCATCCCTAACTCCAGCATAACCACTCTCATTTTTTCTGATGATGGTAGTTCTCTTGTTAGCGGTAGTGAAAACGGTACCATTATCGTTTGGGATGTGAACGTAGGACTTCTAAACACAAAGTTAAAGGGCGATACATTAGGTGGAGACAAAAGCACATCACAAACTAATACCTCACAAAAGCACAAGATTACTGAACAAACTGCACAGGAGATTGCCCAAAACGCTTTAAATTCCACTGTTTACTTGGAAATGCAAAAACCTGATGGAACGATTTCACAGGGAAGTGGTTTTTTCATCCGACCAAGTTATATCGTCACCAATCATCATGTTATTGAAGGTGCTACGAAAGCTTATGTAAAACTAGTCGGAAAACAAGCTACATATCGCGTTGAAAGCATTGCTGCAACAGATGAATATTACGATTTAGCTATCTTAAGGCTTTCTGGTATTACCGCTCCAACATTGTCTTTGGCTAATAGCGATACAGTTGAAACTGGTGAAACTGTATATGTTGCTGGTAACCCCAAAGGGTTAGAAGGCACATTCTCCAGCGGAATTATTAGTGCTGTTCGGGCAGGTGGTAACCATAAATTAATACAAATAGATGCTTCTATCTCTCCAGGAAGTAGTGGAGGTGCAGTACTAAATAGTAAAGGCGAAGTCATAGGCGTTGTAACATGGAGCCACCGCGACCCTAATGCGCAAAACCTCAATTTTGTTGTTCCCTCAAATTACGTCAAGGCGCTGCTTCGTAAAGTGCAGTGATGCCTGAAGTTCCGAAACTACTCAAGAATTATTTCGGTATTTCTGCTTGATACCGCGTAAGAGGATAAACCATGAACATACGCACGGTTGAAAAGTATTCTGCTAAAAGGCGCAGGAATATGGCACTTTTCTTGTCTCTGATAGTGCATGTGATTGCAATTATTCTGACTGCGGTATTGGTGCTGAAACCTAAAATAGAACAGATGATGGAAAATAGTATCGCTGTGGAGTTCGTCGAACCACAGCAGCATCAGCGGATACAAGTTCCAAAAAAGATCGTCCGAATGGTGAGACGGAAGCAGCCCACAGCAGCCCCCGCCATTAACAGCGCAGCAGCAAAACTCCCAACGGCTTCAAGGTCGGCAATTCCACAAATCACGGATACGGCGAACTTAGAAACACCGCCACTTTCTACTGTGGTAGATCTCACCCCTTCACCAGAAGCGATTCTCTCAACTACCAACGTTCCGTCTGTTAGAGTAGAGAGAGGGAGCGGAGAAATCGAGGGCGGAGACGCGGTGCTTGGTTCAGGAAATAGCGGTGAAATTGTGAGACAGCGAAGTGGCAGCTCTGGTGAAAGTCTCGGAAACTTAACGCAATCTGGCGGCAGCGGACAAGATCCTTTTGGCGAGGGAATCCCAGAAATTATTGGTGGTTACGAAGGTGAGATAGGCGATAAACTCGGCAGTATTATTGATGAAGAAGATGGCATTGTGCGTGGGCATATCCGGTTGATACGCCTAAAGCACGATATGAGTGATTGGTGGCAGGATCCGACTGCGATTTCATCTTTAATAAAATGGTTACGGGATCATGCCCGATCAATTACCGCTGATATGAAGTACGCAGGGGGTGCCCTATCGCTGACGGATGCGCGTATCATGGAGGCACCACTCCTGATAATGACAGGACACGACCAAGCGATGTCAAAATCCTATCAACGGTTAGCTGACCGTAATTCACAGGCATCCGGGTTCAGTGATGCGGAGCGTGTAGCACTTCGGAAATACATTCTTGATTACAACAGCATGCTGTTTTTCGACTACTGTGGTAGCGGCGGTAACGAGAAATCTTTTGCGCATCTCGTGGAAACCGAGTTACGTACAATATTCCCTGAGTATCCGATGAAAACCCTGGATGATATGCGACATGAGATTTTTCAATGCTATTTCAAACTGAAGAAAACGCCGGTTGGGGGTTCAGCATTCTGGGGGACAGGATATAAAGGTGGGAACGTAAAATGGCGGCATATTAAAGGGATATCGGTCCCTGGGCCGTTAGGCAAGTCTCGTTTAGCGATTATATTTTGCTCGCTTGACTACTTATGCAGCATGGAAACCGCGGAGATTGATAGCCGTGCGCCGCTTGCGTCAAGACGTTCTTCGGATGTCTATCGGTTCATGACGAACATGTTTATTTATCAGATGCGGCAGCGGGCGGCGAGCAATCCAGAAAAATAAAAAATAGGGCGCGTTTGTGGACGCGCCCGCATCAGCGTTACATCAACACGCTGCCGCTATTCAGGTGAAATCGCTCCGAAAGTGTTATCCGCGCTACTCTTTAATCACAAAGAATTTTTCCTCTTTAATCCGTTCTTCCGGGAAACGCGCACGCGCCCAGATCGCCTTTGAGTTCTCAATCATCTGTGGATGTCCGCAGGCGTAGACGACGGCGTTGGTGTGGTCATAGCCGAGTTGATCGCCGTACTTCCGAATCACATCTTCGGCACGTCCGCTCTCACCTTCCCACTCAGTGTCCTCCCAGGGACGGCTCACTGTCGGGACAAACGTGAACCATTCCTCCTGCGCTGCGAGTTCGTTGAGTTCGTCCATATAATATCCGAGTTCCCACGAACGACTCGCGCCGACAATCGCTAAGATCTGATGTGGACTCGTTTTGCCCTGTTCCTGCTCAATCTTTTGCGTCCGCGCAATACTGATATACGGTGCAGCACCGGTCACAGTTCCTGCCATGACATGGCGTGTCATACCGCTCTCTGTGTCCATTACGAATTTACCGACGAGACGGTCCCGAATAAATACAGTGTCCCCCAACTCCAGTGCCCAAAATAGTGGTGTGGTTGCACCCTCTGGCACCAACTCCACGAAAACCTCCATAAACGGTTCGTGTGGAGACGAGACTATCGAATACGGACGTTGGACGATCTTTCCGTCAACGTCAAAACCGATAGTGGCATACTGTCCGGGTATAAATGGCAACTGTTTATCAACACGGAATTTGAACGCTGCTAAATCTTCGGAAAAATCCTCACGTTCAATCAATTCACCTTTACAATATTGCGTCCTGGCGCGTCTTCTTTGCATAATTAATTCCTTTAAGCTTCCTCTAACAGATTTCGGCGCGTAATTTCTGCCGAAAAGAAAATCGTAGAATTTAAGTCAACTCTGCATATATTATACGCAAAACGCAAGTGTATATCAAGTTTTTTTCTATGGTGATTAGCAATTAGCTGTCGGCAGTCAGCAAATTAGCCATCAGCCGTCAGCAGACAGCTGTCAGCAAAGAGAGGTTAGTTTAATCAAAAACCTCTTTTTGCTGATAGCCAATTGCTGATAGCCAATTGCCATTCTTGCTGACGGCTGAAAGCCTCTCAGTTAGATACTTGCAATTCTGGTACCCTTGTGCTAAATTACAGTAGCAGCGCGGATATGGTCTGCACTATTTCGGGCACTCTTGTATTTAATCTGCCCCATTTTGTGCAGCACCGGTGATTGTTCCGCCAATAACCCATCAAACAGCACCTTCAGATAGGCACAGAATTTGCGAATAAAAGATATAAAATCTCACCGGAAAAGGAGTTTCGGTTTATGAAAAAAACAAACCTTCTCTACATTGTCCATCTCTTTATTCTGTGCTTACTACTACCTAACGGCTTTGCACAACAATATACAGCACAGTGGCATTTACCTGAAGGTGCGAAAGCACGTCTCGGCAGAGGGAAATTAAACAATGTCATGTTTTCACCCGATGGGACCCGAATTGCTGTGTCAACAGCCATCGGCATCTGGGTCTATGATGTGCAGACAAGGGAAGCCGTCTCACTGTTCGCGGGGATACAGACCGGCGAAAAGGAGAGGTTTTTGCCCTCAAAACCGCCGGAAGCACTAACGTTCTCCGCTGACGCGGTCCTTATTGCGAGTGCACACGGGAAGCGCATCTATGTCTGGGATACTGTGACAGGTGCGGCGTTCGCGCAACTCGACGAACATCCCGATCCTATAACAGCGATTGCACTTTCACCCGACAGCACAAAACTCGCCACAGCAGGTGAGGACTGGGTGGTACGTTTATGGGATGTCGGGACCGGCAAATATCTCAACAGCTTGAAAGGACATCCCGGAGCCGTCAACGCACTTGCATTTTCGCCTGATGGCAAAATCCTCGCGAGCGTGGGAACCACGCTCCGTCTATGGAATGCTGACACGGGTGAATTGTTACACGCTGATCATAAAGACTTAGGTTCCATTGACCGGCTCGTTTTTTCACCCGATGGTAAAATCCTTGCGGGAGCCGGCGGCTGGGACCGCGCTGTACATCTGTGGGATGTTAGCACACGCACCCTGCAAAAAACACCGAAGGGACATACCGGCGAAGTCAAAGATATTGCATTTTCGTCTGATAATAGGACACTCGTCTCCGTGGGTTCTGACGCAATGCGACTATGGGATGTTGGTACCGGCACCGAACTGAAGAGTCTACCGACACTGCAAGACCAAATACCACAACCCGTACCGCCCATCCTAAAACTTGAAGCACTTAATCAGGCGTACCTACCAAGCCGGCGGGACCATGTTTATTCAGCAAGATTTTCTGAAGACGCGACACAACTCATCAGCGTCAGTCGCGATGGCAGTCTTCATCTTTGGGACGTTGAAACCGGACTTTACCGAGCATCCTTTGCCCTCGGCGCACATAGCGATTCAGTCGGTGTCCTTGCTTTCTCTGAAGCTGGTAAATATCTCGCTAGTGATGATGGATTTGAGGAACGAATACGCGTTTGGAATGCCGAAAACGCCACACAACACGCCGTCTTAACACCCGGACAAGAGGGAGTTCTTAACCCGCTTAGTGAACTAACGGTCTCTTCAGGCATCAAAAAAGTTGCCGGACGCGAATTAGACGGTACAATCCTGGTATGGGACGCTGAAACCGCAGAGCATTTATCTTCTATACCGACAGACCGAATGATGCGGTACTGGCGACTTGTGCTTTCACCAGACGGGAAATTCCTCGCCGGTAGGGACATAATAGCGCGGAACAAGATTGAGCTTTGGCAAACGGAACCTGGTGCCCATCTGTTTACACTTGAAGATCACGTAAGTCCGGTGACTGCATACGCATTCTCGCCAAACAGCGAGCTCTTCGTGAGTGGCGCTCAAGAATCGACCACTGTTTTATGGGAGGTTAAGACAGGCAAACGACTTGCATATCTCATGGGGTACACAAAAAAGCCCATTGGCGCGTTCGCCTTCTCCGCGGATGGTAACACGCTTGCCAGTGCGAGTGGAAATAAGATCCTATTGTGGGATGTCAATACTCGGGAGCAGCGCAATAACTTTGAAGCCGTGGAGGGCATCGCTGCGTTAGCCTTTTCTCCAGACGGGAGGACACTCGCAAGCAGCGGTGCTGATGGACTTATTCAAGTCTGGAATTTAGTGCCAACGCCGCGGGTCCAAACTACCTTCAGCGGACATCGAGGTTCTATTCACGTGCTGATGTTCTCACCTAATGGTAAAACGCTCGCAAGCGGCAGTGGGGACGGCACAATCCTCCTCTGGAATATAGAAAGGTAAAACCACGTGCCTATAAAACAGACAAAGGAGATTCACTTTGTCAAGAAACAAACAAAAGGAGCGGGCATTCCTCCCAAATTATAAGTTAATAGTTAATGGTTATTGGTTAATGGTAAGAGGTCTCTTTCTTTGTTAACCAACAACTAAAAGCGAAGCGTACCAATAACCAATAACTTTCGGTTTGGGTCTCCTGCCCGAAGATTAGATGAAAAAGTTGGGACTTTTTTTCGGAGCCTTTCTGATAATCGCGAGTATCTTATCAAGTGACAGTCTTGCGCAGGCGTACACACACTGGAATTTACCCGAAGGCGCGATAGCACGTCTCGGGAAAGGTTCCATAAATGATGTAAAGTTTTCACGCGATGGTGATCTTTTAGCGGTAGCAACGAATATCGGTGTCTGGTTGTATGATGTGCCTACCGGCGAGGAAATCCTACTACTCAACAAAAAACCAAAAAACGTCGAAATAGTGGCTTTTTCACCGGGTGGCAAAACGTTTGCTACTGGAAGTTGGGCGCGGGAAGGCAGGATTCAACTATGGGACATTGATACCGCGACACAAATATCTACCATGGGTAAAGGTATAGGCGCTGTTGATGTGTTAGCTTTTTCGGAGGACGGTGAAACGCTCGCAAGTGTGGGTTCCGGCAAAGGGACTCGGTTTCATGTATGGGATGCAGGCACAGGGAACGAGGTGTCGCATTTTATAGGGCAGCAAGTTTCAATCAAGGGTAGAGCGTTAGCGGTATCACCGAATCACCGTTTTGTTGCAAGTACGAATAGAAATAAGATATTTATATGGAATACAGGTACAGGCAACCTACAGCATATTATAGAAGGACGTGAGGAGCTCGCCTCGGCTTTGGTATTCTCACCGGACAGCAAAACACTTGTCAGCGGACACGCGACCATCCGGCTATGGAATGTAGAAACCGGAAATCAGATGTCCAGACTCGACGGACATACCCGTATCGTTAATGCCCTCACCTTCTCACGAGATGGGAAAACTTTAGCGAGTGGTGATTCCGGTGGCGACATCCGGTTGTGGAATATCGGGGTTGGAGGTGATCAACTTACGCTACCACGTCTGTTGGGCACGATTACCGATAAAAGTAAACCGCTACCTGACAAACGCGTCTTCACGGAGCATAAACGGCCCATTAAAGCTTTAGATTTCAACGCAGATGGTACAACTTTGGTTAGTGCAAGTCGCGACAACACCATTAGGTTATGGGATGTTGAGACCGGAAACTCACGCTTAATGACGGCAGGCCATACGGAACAAATTGTGGCACTCGGTTTCCTCAAAGACGGCAAAACGCTCGCAAGCGGTAGTTTCGATTCCACAATGCGGTTATGGAACACTGAGACCCAAGATCAGCAGCTTATCCCAATCAAACACCGGTCATTTGCTTTTAGTCTCGCTTTCTCTCAAGATGGCAAAACGGTAGCTATTGGGAGTGCTGGTAATAATGTGAAACTGTGGAATGCGGATACAGAAGACTTTTTCGCCACTTTCAAAACAGCACACAAGGGGTTTATCGATAAGATTGCCTTCTCTCCAAACGACGAAATTCTTGTCAGTGGGAGTCGCGGTGGAACAATCGAATTATGGAATGTGCTGAACCATGAACGGATCGCTATACTTAAAGGGCACACGGACGAAATTATAGCATTGACATTTTCACCCGATGGAAAAACAATTGCGAGTGCAGGAAAGGGCGAAACGATAGTTTTATGGGATATTATTAACCTCGGTCCCAAAACCGCTTTGTTGGCGAAACACATTACTGAAACTGGGGCATTGACATTTTCACCCGATGGAAAAACGATTGTCAGCGGGCACAGCGACGGCTCTATCTATTCATGGAATGTCGCAACCGGCAAGCAACTCTCAATTTTCGAGGGAGATGCCGGTAACGTCACTGCCTTGGCATTCTCCCGAGATGGAAAAATACTTGCAAACGGCAGCACTGATGGTTTTATACAGTTATGGGACACCGGCACAAGGACGCTGATACAAGGCACATTACACAGACACGTCGGTCCTGTCAATAAACTCACATTTTCACCTGACGGTACTATGCTTTTTAGCGGCGGTTCCGATGGCACAATTCTTGTCTGGGAAACACTTAAGAAAACCGGTAATTGATAATGGCGGTACGGTTATAGTGTATTACTGATACTACAAAAAGGATCTTGAAAATGAAAAAATCTATACTTTTCTATATTTTTTTGCTTTTAATTTCGAGTCTATTATTGTTAAATGGAAGCCTTGCGCAAGACTATACGCAATGGCAGTTACCAGAAGGTGCGAAAATGCGACTCGGAAAAGGCTCCATAAATGACGCTGAATTTTCACCTGATGGCACGCGGTTGGCAATAGCGTCCGACATCGGCGTTTGGATTTATGATCCACACACGGGTACCGAGATGTTATTTATTAAGGTGCCACCGTATGGGGTCAAGACTGCAAACACTATAGCTTTTGCACCAGACAGCAAAACGCTTGCCGTTGGAAATTGGGTTTTAGGCGGTGCTGTTGAGTTGTGGGATAGCACAACAGGCGAACCTTTGGCGACCTTGAAAAAAGGCATTGGTCGCGTAAAGGGATTAGAATTCTCAAGCGATGGCACAATGCTCGCTTGCGCGAGTTGGCACCGAAACGTTGAATATCACATGTGGGAAGTTGCCACGCGTCGAGAGGTTATAAGTTTCATAGGGGAGCAAGATGGACTCTATAGTGGATTGGCACTCTCACCAGACGCACATTCTGTTGCGAGTGCCGGTCCAGAAATGGTGTTTTTATGGGATGTCCCGACAGAAGGACTTCGGCGTACTATAGAGGGTGATGGAGTGCCTGCATGGACTTTAGCGTTCTCCCCTGATAGTAAAACGCTTGCTGGCGGACAGACAACGATCCAGCTATGGGATGCCGAAACCGGGGATGAACTCTCAAAACTTGAAGGGCACACGCGGAACGTGGATGCAATCACCTTCTCGCCAGATGGCAAAATCATCGCAAGTGGCGATACTGGCGGGAAAATCATGTTATCGCGTTTTGACCCTCGTAGCCAAAAACCCGATAGCCAAAAACCTACACTGCCGGGTCTATTACGTTCTATTACGGGTGAGAAAACGCCTAAACACGAGAATCGCACACTAACAGAGCACACACTACCTGTTAAGGCGTTAGGCTTCACCGCTGATGGTAAAAAACTTGCCAGTGGAAGTCATGATGGCACCGCAAAGGTGTGGGATGTTACAACCGGGAATTCAATTCTAACCCTACAGGGGCATACAGGTTCCGTCAAAGCATTACAATTTTTTGAAAACGGAAAAGTACTCTATAGCGGCTCCTCTGATGGAATCGTCCGAATATGGGATATGGAGGCGAGAACCGAGCAGCTAATCCATACAAAACCGCCGTGGTTCGCCTTTGCAACCGCATTTTCCAGTGACGGAAAGATGATCGCTTCTGCATGTTGGAATGAAGTAAGGTTATGGGATACAAACACACAAAGTTTCCTTGAACCGTTGACTGGACACGAACGCTTTGTTCTAACAGTCGCATTTTCCCCAGATGATAAACGCCTTGCCAGCGGCAGCCGGGAGGGTAGAGTGATATTGTGGGATGTGCCGAATCATCGACATCTTTCTACTTATGATGTGCACACGGGTGAGGTCAACGCGGTGACCTTTTCACCAGACGGTAAAAAATTTGCGAGTGCCAGCGAAGATGGGACAGCCTATTTATTCGATCTTCAGACTGAGAAAAAGACAAAACTCCTCACTGAACCCAACCGCGGTGTTAAAGCGATAGCGTTCTCACCAGACAGCAATACACTTCTGAGCGGACGTTGGGATGGTGAAATGCAACTATGGGACGCAGAAACCCATCAGCATATAGCAGATTTCATAGACGCCGGAGGAACGATTGATGGGTTGGCATTCTCACCTGATGGGAGAATGGTTGTAACCGGGCTGCACGGCGGTTTAATTCGGATTTGGGATGTCGGAACAAGAACATTGCTTCACCGATTTCGGACAGGGAACGCTTCGTCTCCGACGAATTTTACGTTTACGCCGGATGGTAAAACCCTTGTTAGTGGAAGTTGGGACGGCACAATCCTCGTCTGGGATCTGGAGAACATCCTTCAAAAAAACAGATAAACGATCGGTCTGCCCTCGTAAATGATGCGGAGAAAAAGGAGAAAGATTTGACAAAAAAGATTAAACTGTTTTCCATAGTCACCTTGTTGATTGCCGGGATTTTGTCGAACGGAAGTCTTGCACAAGATGACGAAGAATGGCACTTTACTGAAGGCGCGAAAATGCGGCTCGGAAAAGGCAGAATAAACGACATACAGTTTTCACCGACTGGCAGTCGATTCGCAGTCGCAACTTCTATCGGTATCTGGATATATGATGCCTATACTGGAGAAGAACTTTCCCTACTCGCCGTGCTACCGGGGGAAGGACGCGATGTAACAACCATAGCATTTTCACCAGATGGACGTACACTTGCAAGCTGCGAGAGAGGAGGGGTCGGGAGGTTGTGGGAAGTTCGGACCGGTAAGCCTATAGCCATTTTCAGAGAGTTTCGGCAATCGGAAAACCCTGGTCTTAGAGCACTCGTTTTTTCTGAGGATGGCACGAAGCTTATAGGAGCTAACTGGAATAACGAAGTTAGCGTCTCGGAACTTAGCGAAAACATAAAACCACCAATTATCTCGTACATGGATGGACGGAAAGCAAATCGGGTGACTCTCGACATACAACTCTCACCAAACGGGAATTTTCTTGCAATTGCAGACCCACGTCCAGAAGACTGGAAAAATAACGAGTTTCTGATCAAATTGTGGGATACTACCACTGGAAAACAATTGCACACCTTGACCGGGCACACACAGTGGGTTAGGTCAATAGCATTTTCTGCCGATAGCAAGGCGCTGGTGAGTGGCGATTACGGGAAGATTCGGCTATGGGATACGGTTACTGGGAGACTTAAGGCTACATCAAACTGGAGGCGTGGCACTATAACCTACGCCTTAGCGTTTTCGCCAAGCGGTAGGTTCATCGCGAGTGGACATCGTGAGGGTGTGAAGTTATGGGATAACACCGTCAAACCGAAACGACAGACAGACGATGCTATTGGTGCTTATCAACACACTTTAGAGCTCCGTGGACATAAAGATTACGTCTCTAAGTTGGCATTTTCACCGGACGAGAAAACACTCCTCACTGGAAGTAAAGACGGTACAATACAAGCGTGGGATACCGCGACCGGTAGCCACCGCTATACCGTTCCCGGACATATTGAAGGCACTCAGGACTTGGTGTTTACACAAAATGGAGACACCCTCGTAAGCCTGAACCAGCCATTCAATCCACCAGGGATCTTACAGCAGCAACGATGGGACATCAATACAGGGGACCAACTGTCCACACGTTTATTGGGTATGGACGTACCGAGCATGAAGTTGGCACCGGACGGTAAAACGCTTGTTGTACACGCCTACGGCAATCAGTGCGTTTTATGGGATATTAACGCTGACCCACTACATATCTTAGATCGGTTTGTTTTGGACGGATATCCGAGATCCGGCCTTAATGTCAAATTTGGGTTTTCTGCAGATGGCAAAATGTTAGCAGCGGGAGGTGAAGACAACTTAGTTCACGTGTGGGACCTTACCGATTTCAAAAAGACCCAGCATCGGTTTACAGTTAAAGGACATAAACATTGGATTCGTACATTGGCGTTTTCTCCTGATCGAAAAATGCTCGCAAGCGGCGGTGAAGGCGGAACACTCTGTTTGTGGCGCGTGTCAGATGGTGCATCGCTATTTAAATCTACAGCACATAAAACATGGGTCAACGCAGTCGCATTTTCGCCTGATGGAAAGATACTTGCAAGCGGCGGTGATGAACTCTTTTTATGGGATACCACAACCGGCACCCAACTTCGGACAACCCATCGGAAATTGAGTGCCCGGATCTTCACTTTGGTTTTTTCGCCGGATGGCAACACCCTTGTTGCCGGAAATTGGGACGGTATCCTCGAATTGTGGGATGTCCGCACCGGTGGCCTTTTATCCACACACACTGGTCACACACGGTGGACGGATGTGCTAAAATTCTCTACAGATGGTAAAACACTCGTGACTGGCAGTTTTTGGGACGGCACAATCCTCCTCTGGGACTGGAAAACACTCAAGAAAACCGGGAATAGGTGATGACCTGACATTAAAAAGGATTTTGAAAATGAAGAAATCTATACTTTTCTATATTGCCTTGCTGTTAGTTTTGGGGTTATTATTGTCAAATAGAAGCCTTGCCCAAGACTATACGCAATGGCAGTTACCGGAAGGTGCGAAAATGCGACTCGGAAAAGGCGTAGTAAACGACATCACCTTTTCGCCGGCCGGCACACAATTCGCCGTTGCGACTACCATCGGGATATGGATATACGACGCACACACCGGCAAAGAACTCGCACTCCTAACCGGACACGAACGAGAGGTGAAAACGGTGGAATACTCGCCCGATGGACGCACGTTCACCACTGTAGATGCTGGCGGCGAAACGCGATTATGGGATGCCATCACCCATAAACGAATCTCCATTTTAACTGAACCCACAGATTTGGTTAGAAAGGTCACGCTCTCATCGGACGGCACGAAGCTTGTTACTGCCAACATAGACGATACATTTCGGTTATGGCATCTCGCCGGTACCGATCAAGAACCGATCCTCATAAATGATACCGAGCAAAGCGTTTTAGCAATGGCACTCTCACCGGATGGCAGAATCTTGGCAACTTCAAAAACACCACATCATAATACGATATCACGCCAGATCGAAAATTTCAGGCTACAGGTGTGGGATACTACCACGCAAGAGATGTTGTTCAGTGTGCCGGGAGATACCGCACAGATTCATACCTTGGCGTTTTTAACCGATGGTAGAACACTTATCAGTTCAGATATAGATGGGAAAACGCTATTGTGGGATGTGGATACCGGTACCTCTCGACCTATTATCAAGGAAAATGAAGGTCGAACACGGACATTAGCACTATCGCTGGATGGCAAATACCTTGCCACTGGAGACTCAGATGGAAACGCGCAATTGTGGGACATCACCACCGAAGCACAGCAACACGCACCCCGTCAAGTGTTCATGGGACACAGACATCGACATCGCGTTTTTGTATGGGCATTTTCGCCAGACGGCAAAACGCTTCTCACAACAAGCGAATCTGGGAATACTCGGGCGTGGGACACCGAAACCGGCAAACAACGCTTCACGATTACAGGGCATATAGGGCCTATGCTGCATCTCACATTTTCTGAGACCGGTGATACCCTCACGAGTATAAATTCGCCCAACTCAAGTTGGCTCTGGGCGTACTTCCAGCACCGACAATGGGATGTCACGACAGGTAAGCCGTTATCCACCCATTTTTTAGAGGTAGTGGGTGCAGAAAAAATATCACCCGATGGCAAAACGGTTCTCGTTGATCATAGCGACGGCACATTGGACATAACGGATCTTCACACGAGGCGCACGCGTTCCACCTTGAAAGGGAATATGAAGGATGAGTTGAATGTCGAATTCGTGTTTTCCTTAGATGGTAAAGTGCTCGCAGGTGTGGGCAAAGATCGCATCATTCGCGTCTGGAAAAGTGAGCAATCCACTTGGCGACGGTTCTTTTCACGTTTACCTTGGGGACGCTCCTTTTTCGGATCGAATCCACAGTTTACGTTTAAAGTGGATAAAAAAGATGGGTTCGGGGCGTTGGCACTCTCACCCGATGGAAAAATTCTGGCGCATGCAAGAACACTGCCAAGGACAGTTAACACAACTGTTTATTTGTATAGCACAGAGACAGGCGAAGACCTTCGCACCCTAAAGGCGTTCACAGATCGTATCACCAATTTGGTGTTCTCGCCAGACGGAAAGACCATCGCCGGTGGAAGCCGAGAAGCGATCCATCTGTGGGATACATCGACAGGGACACAGTTGCGGGTGTGTACACTCGAACGCCTTGCAGCAAGCGTGACGTTTGTATTTTCACCAGACAGCAAAATACTTGTTAGCGCGGTTGATGGAACAGTACTCGAATTTCCGGATGGCGCAGTTAAGAAATCAGGAGGCGGTTGGATAACTAAAATTACGGGGGCACCCGGTGGCGGCATTATCCAACTCTGGGATTCCGGTACGGGTGAGCTCCTATCCTCACACACGGGGCATACAGGGGACATAAAAACACTGGTATTTTCTAAGGATCAGAAAACCCTCGCAAGCGGAGGTGCGGACAGCACAATCCTCCTCTGGGATTGGGAAACACTCAAGAGAACCGGGAATCGACAATAACCTTAAAGTTATAGTGTATCGCCTAATACCGCAAAAAGGATTTTTGAAAATGAAAAAGTACGGACTTTTCTATATTGCCTTTTTGTCAATTTTGAGTCTTTTATTATTAAATAGAAGTCTTGCCCAGGAGTATACGCAATGGCACTTACCGGAAGGTGCAATAAAACGTTTGGGTAAAGGAAAAATCAACGATGTTAAATTTTCACCCGATGGCAATCGGTTGGCGGTCGCAACCGATATCGGGATTTGGATCTATGACGCGCACACCGGTGCCGAGATTACCCTCATTAAAGTACAACCGCGCGGGATTCAGACAGCATACACCATTGCTTTCGCTCCAGATGGTAGAACGCTTGCCGTCGGGAATTGGGTCTTGGGCGGTGCAGTTGAGTTATGGGACACCACGGGTGGAAATCGTCTGGCTATTTTGAAAGAAGACATGGGTAGTGTAACCGAATTAGAATTTTCTGCCGATGGCACAATGCTCATCTGCGCGAGTTGGGCAAGAAGAACGATTGCGTATCACATGTGGGAAGTTACTACAGGTCGCGAAATCTTGAGTTTTACAAAAGAACAAGATACAATTCCCGCTAATAAAGGGGCATTAGTTCTTTCGCAAAATCCGCATCTTGTTGCAAGTACTGATATCAATACCGTTAGAATATGGGACGTGGCCACAGAAGAACTTCAGCATACTTTAGAAGGTGATAGAAACACAGGAACTTTGGCTTTTTCACCGGATGGTAAAACACTCGTTAGCGGGGACATAAAAATCCGGCTATGGGATACCGAGACTGGGAACGAACTGTCTGAACTTGATGGACACACTTGGACAGTAAATGCTATTACTTTTTCTCCAGATGGTAGAATCCTCGCCAGTGGGGACTCCAGCGGAAAAATTATACTGTGGCATTTGGGTGCTCACAACCAGAAACCCACACTACCGCGTCTATTACGTTCCTTTACTGGTAACAAACCAACCAAAGCAGAAAATAAACACGAGAATCCCACGTTGACAGGGCATACGCTACCCATCAAGGCGTTAGACTTCACCACTGATAGCAAAAAACTTGTGAGTGGTAGCCAAGACGGAACGGCTATAGTGTGGGATGTGGAAACAGGGAAACCGCTTTTCATCCTCACAGGTCATACAGGTTTCATTAGTGGGTTGAGGTTTCTTGAAGACGGCAAAATACTTATCAGTGGTGGAAATGATGGTACTATTCGGTTGTGGAACACAGACACAGGAGCCGAGCAGCTGATGAAAATAAAACATCCCTCGTTTCTCTCCGCACTCACTTTCTCCCGAGACGGAAAAATTATCGGGATCGGTTATCAGAATGAAGTCCGATTGTGGAACACAGACACGCAAAGTTTTTCGGCAGGCCTAACTGGACACGAAAGCCTTGTCCTGACAGTTGCCTTTTCGCCCGACGACAAACTCCTTGCGAGTGGAAGTGTGGGAGGGACGGTCATATTGTGGGATGTGCTGGACCGTCAGCACTTCTCTACGCTTGACAGCCACACAGATCGAGTCAAGGCAGTGGTATTTTCATCAGATGGTAAAAAATTTGCAAGTGCGAGTAAAGATGGGACAGTTCACTTGTTAGATCTCCAGACGAAAAAAGAAACAACGCTGCTCACAGAACCTAACAGCAGCCTTGAGGCATTGGCGTTCTCGCCGGATAGCAGCATACTGGGCAGCACGCGTCGGGATGGGACGATCCAACTATGGGATACGAACACGCATCAGCATATAGCAAACTTCATAGGCGCGAGAGGAACTATGGGACAGGCATTCTCACCGGATGGAAAAACGGTCGTAACCGGGGCGCGTGGCGGTTTAATCCAACTATGGGATGTGGACACAAGAACCGTGAGGCAAGAAATTCGGACGGGAGATGCCGCATGGCAGACAAAGTTCGCATTTACGCCGGATAGCAAAACGCTCGTTAGCGGCAGTTGGGATGGCACAGTCCTCGTCTGGAATTTAGAGGATATCCTTAAAAAAAATAGATAGACGATCAACCCTCTACTCGTAAATAGTTTTGGGAAAAAAGGAGAAAGACTTGAAGAAAAAGATTGGAGCGTTCTCCATAGTCACGCTACTGATTGCCGGAATTCTGTTGAACGGAAGCCTCGCGCAGGATCGGACACAATGGCATTTTGCCGAAGGTGCGAAAATGCGGCTCGGAAAAGGCAGGATAAACGACATACAGTTTTCACCAGATGGCAGTCGATTCGCAGTGGCAACTTCTATCGGTATTTGGATGTATGATGCTCATACTGGCGAAGAACTTTCCGTACTTGCCGTGCTCCCGGGTGGAGGACGCATGGTCACAACTATAGCATTCTCACCGGATGGACGCACCCTTGCCAGCGGCGAATTCGACGGTGTTGGAAGATTATGGGATGTCCTTACCGGCAAACCTATAGCCACTTTTAAAGAAGTTTCCAGTCCCCGATACGCGGGACTTACAACACTCGTCTTCTCTAAAAATGGTAAAAAACTCATGGGTGCCACGATTCGGGAAATTAGCGCGTGGAAACTGGGTGAAGATATAGCCCCTCCAACGCTCTTGAAAACAATCAAAGGTCAGAAATCGTGGCAGGGCAATATGGTGGGCGATGTGCTGATGTTACTTTCACCGGATACACGTCTGCTTGCCAACACGACTACGGATTGGAAAAATAGCATTTTCCAAATCCAGTTGTGGGATACTGCCACTGGAAAGCTCTCTCATATCTTGACTGGACACACACGATGGATTAAGTCTATAGCGTTTTCAGCCGATAGTAAGACGCTGGTGAGTGGCGACGGACACGAAACGATTCGGCTGTGGGATACCACTACTGGGAAACTCAAGGCTACATTGAATTGGAGACGTGGCATTTCAACGCACGCATTAGCGTTCTCGCCGAACGGTGGACTCATCGCAAGCGCACATTATTATGGTGTCAAGTTATGGGATAACACTATCAAACCGAAACAACAGACAGACGATGCTATTGGTGATTATCAACACACTTTAGAAATTGACGAACATAAGGACTACGTTTCTAAGTTGGCATTTTCGCCAGACGGAAAAACACTGCTCACTGGAAGCAAAGACGGTACGATTCAGGCATGGGATACAGCGACCGGCAGCCACCGCTTTACTGTTGGTACCGGATATATTGAAGGCACTCGCGATTTGATGTTTAACCTAAACGGCGATACTCTCATAAGTCTGAATCGACCTTTCAATCCGGAAGGAAACCTTCAACAGCAACGATGGGATCTCAACACAGGGAGCCAACTGTCCACTCGCTTTTTGGGTATAGATACGTCCAGTATGATCCTATCACCGGATGGTAAAATGCTTGCTGGGCACGACTCCGGCAACAAATGCGTTTTATGGGATATTAACACTGACCCACCACGTATCATTGACCGGTTTATTTTGGAGGGGTTCCGGGGGTCCGGTTCAAATGTCAAATTCGCATTCTCCGCAGATGGGGAGATGTTGGCAACAGGAGGCGAAGATGGTTTGGTTCACGTGTGGAACCTTATTGAATCTAAAAAAATTCGACATCGGTTTACAGTCAAAGGCCATAAACACAATATTAGAACGTTGGCATTTTCACCGGATGCGGAAATGCTTGCAAGCGGCGGTGAAGGCGGAACGCTCTGCTTGTGGCGTGTGTCAGATGGTGCATCGCTTTTTACATCCACAGCACATAAATCGTTGATCAACACAGTGGCGTTTTCACCAGATAGCAAAATCCTCGCAAGTGGCGGTAAGGAACTTTTTTTGTGGGACCCTGTGACCGGTACACAACTCGACACAAGCCCTCGAAAAATACGTGCCTGGATCTCGAAAATCGTATTTTCACCGGACGGCAACACGCTTGTCGTCGGGAATTGGGACGGTATCCTCGAATTATGGGATGTCCGCCCGGGTGGGCTTTTGTCCACTCACACAGGACACACATGGTGGGTCGAGGTGCTGAAATTCTCCCCAGATGGTAAGACACTCGTGAGTGGCAGTTTTTGGGACGGCACAATCCTTCTCTGGGACTGGAAAACACTTAAGTAAACCGGTAATTGATAATGGTGTTACAGTTATAGCGTATTCTGATACTACAAAAAGGATTTTGAAAATGAAAAAGCGGATACTTTTCTATATTGCCTTTCTGTCAATTTTGAGTCTCTTATTGTCAAATAGAAGTCTCGCCCAGGAATATACGCAATGGCAGTTACCGGAAGGTGCGAAAATGCGACTCGGAAAAGGCGAGATAAGTGATATTAAGTTCTCTCCTGATGGCAGCCTATTGGCTGTAGGTACAAGCATCGGGATTTGGATCTATGACGTTCAATCTCTAAAAGAAGTTGCCTTCTTGAAATCAGAGCTTCATCAGATAAACGCGATCACGTTTATTGATAACGGTGCAACACTCGTAAGCGCAAGTGAAGGTGGCATGATTTTAACTTGGAAAATCAGCACTGAAAGTCCTCTTATCAATCCGGCCCCTCCGAAAACGCTTCGTCGATTATATGGAACCGGACATTTTTGGGGATCAACATTGTCGAATGATAGCACCCAACTTGCTATTGGAGACGGAAGCGGTTCGATCAGTTTGTGGGACCTACGCACGGGCAACAAAATTTCCACCTTTAAAGCGCATTCGGATAGTATATATGGCTTAGCATTTTCACCCGATGGAAGCATTCTGGTAAGTGGGAGTTGGGACTCAACGATTCATCTATGGGACGTTGCCACTCAAAACCGCCGCCAAACCTTAACTGGCTTATCTCATACGCATGCTTTAGCATTTAGTCCTGATGGGAAAAGCGTCGCGAATGGGAATTTTGGCGGTGGTCTTCAGTCTTGGAATCTTGAAACTCAACAAAAACTTGTTACATTCAAAGGACATACTGATGCTATACAGGCAGTGACGTTTTCGCCAGATGGAAAAATGTTAGCAAGCGGTAGTTGGGATGCTACCATTCGATTGTGGGACACCCATACCGGTGACGAAATCGGAATCATAACTGGGCACCCGCATTTCGTTGAGCAGATGGCATTTTCACCCAATGGAAAAACCGCCGCTGGTGCTTCCAGAGGTGTTATTCATTTATGGGATGCTGATACCGGTAAAGAACTTTCTTCTACGAAGAGACATCACGGATTAATCAGAGAATTGGCATTTTCTAATGACAGTCATTCACTTGCCAGTGTGAGCATCGGTATCAGCCTCAAGGTTGTGGATGTTGCCACTAACCGAGAACTTTTTACACAAACTTTCAAAGGACATAAGAATAACGTCTGGTCAATCTCTTTCTCTCCGGACCGAACCGTGCTTGCAAGTGGTAGCCGAGGAAATAGGATCCGGTTGTGGAACGTTGCTGTTGGCGATCAACGGAAATTGATTCGCACTAACCACAAAGAAGGTATTGGGGCATTAGCGTTTTCTTCTGACGGTACGCTGCTTGCTACGGGTAGTCAGGATGGCACAATTCAAGGATGGGATACTACCACTGGTACAGAGTATTTTACGCTCCGTGGACATACGAAAAAGGTAGAGATGTTAGTATTTTCACCAGACGGAAAAATGTTGGCAAGTGGCAGCTGGGATGGCACAATGCGTTTATGGGATATCGAAGCGAAAACCCAAATTTCTCAACGTGGCAGATTTATGGGCGGAATTATTGCCGTGCAATTTTCTCTTGACGGTAAAACGGTTGTCTGTTCTACCCAATCAAAAGTAATTCAGTTGTGGCAAGTAGACGACGAACGCCAGGTTCCATCTGCTATGCTCACCGGACATAACGGCTGGATCAGAAATCTGGCATTCTCTGAGGATGGCAAAACGCTCGCAAGTGGAAGCGATGATGGCACAATCCTTTTGTGGGATTGGGAAAAAATAGACCCTGTTCACTAAAATAGATCGCACACAATTTTGTCGAAAAGGAGGTCAAAAATGAAAAAACCAGCTTTTTCCTTCACCGCATTGCTGTTAATATTGAACCTATTTCTATCAAACGGATTCGCGCAGGATTACACGCAATGGCGTTTACCTGACGGCGCGAAAGTACGGATTGGTAAAGGAAAAATTAAAGACGTTAAGTTTTCACCGGACAATACTCAGTTAGCAGTCGCAACCACAATTGGCGTATGGCTCTATGACGCACAAACCGGGGCAGAAATTGCCCTCTTAAAAGAACGTCGGCTTGGGCACAGAACCGCAAATACACTTGCATTCTCACCGGACGGCAAAACGCTCGCAAGTGGACTTTGGCCCTATAGTGGCCCGATTCAGTTATGGGACATCACTACCGGCGAGAAGTCTGCTACTTTGGGAGTCGGAATCGGTACGATCAAAGCGATGACATTTTCTGGAGATGGTTCTCTGCTTTTTTGTGGACATTTACCGAGAGACGCGAAGATTAAGATTAACGCATGGGAGATCGCTACTGGTCGTGAAGTGGTTAGCTTCTCCGGTTCACAAAAATCACGGAGTGGGCTTAATACTCCGTTGGTAATTTCGCAAGATGCACGTTTTATGGTTGGTGCCACTGATAATATTGTTAGGATATGGGATGTACAAAAGAAAAAGTTACATCGTACCTTAAAAAAAGATGCTGGTGTTCCGGATCGAAGCAGCCTTGCGCAGGCCTTGGCATTTTCTCCTGATGGGAAAACGCTTGCCTCTGGAAGAACGGCGCTCCGATTATGGGACGTAGAGACGGGTAATGAATTAGTTAAACTCCCGGAGCAACCACGTGTTGTTGGAACCTTAGCTTTCTCACCGAATGGAGAAATTCTGGTAACGGGGAACTACGCTGGCACAATTTTATTGTGGAATCTGCCCACACAGAACTATCTCTTTCCTGCAGCACTCGCGCACGGCACGCTACCCGTTTTATCTTTTGCATTCACCACAGATAGCCAAACGCTGGCCAGTGGGGGCGCGGACGGAACCATCAGAGGATGGGATTTGACAAGCAAAAACCAACATCTAATGATACAGGGACATACAGGAAATGTGCGAGGCTTACAATTTCTTGAAAATGGAACGACGCTTTTTAGTTGTGGAACTGATGGCACTTTTCGATATTGGCACTCTGAAACGGGTAAAGAGCGGTTAATTCCAACAGAACAGAAGTGGTATGTCTTTTCCGCTGCATTATCTAAAGACGGCAAAATGATTGCAAGTGGAAATGTAGATGGGTTAGTCCGTTTGTGGGATACCGCATCTCACACGATAATCGCTACCCTTACCGGGCACACTCACGGTAGTGTTATCAGGTTTTTGCAGTTTTCGGAGGATGGCAAAACTCTTGGGAGTGCCAGTTTTCGAGGCGAAGCGATTGTTTGGGATGTACCAAATCGTAAACAACTCCATTTTTTACCCGGTGACCATTCAACTAATGTTAGACCCTCAATATTTGCGTTCTCATCTGATCTGAAAAAAATTGCGTTCATCGGTTCAGGCAAAAAAATTCAACTGTGGGATATCAGCGCAGATAAGGTATACACCTTAAAAAGGGATTTATCCATCACAAACGTTTTCGCAAATCGGGATTTCAGAGCATTGGCGTTCTCACCGGATGGACGCACGCTGGCAAGCGGTAACTGGAGCGGCGATATTCATTTATGGGATACTGAAACGCATCGTCGTTTGACAGGTGTTATTGAGGCTAACGGGACTATTGATGCGTTGAAGTTTTCGCCTGACGGAAGAACCCTTGCCAAAGGTGGCTCCCTGGGTTTTGTTGAACTATGGGATGTTGAAACAAGAACCCAGATTTGGTGGAACCATTCTGCCCACGCCGACTCGGTCACTCGCTTCGCATTTACACCGGATAGCAAGACTTTTGTCAGTGGAAGCGATGATGGGACAATGCTTCTCTGGGATCCGAAAAACATCAGGCACAAAGATAGATAATGCATACCGATTCGTCAAACAACTCTAAAATAAAAAAAGGAGATTCGATTATGAAAGAAAAAGGACTGTTTTTTATAATTTTCTTGTTGACTGTAATTCTTTGGTCAAGCAAGAGCCTTGCGCAGGAGTACACACAGGGACACTTACCAGAAGGCGCGAAAATGCGCATTGGCAAAGGGGCGGCAAGTGACATCACCTTTACCCCAGATGGCACGCAATTTGCTGTCACTACCAATATTGGCATCTGGATATATGATGCGAAAACGGGTGCAGAAATTACCTCGCTTACGCAACCTGGCCGCGGTTACGGGAAAATAGCATTCTCACCAGATGGGAACGTCTTCGCTTGTGCAACGGGCAGTAACGGACGTGGAGAGGTTCAGTTGTGGGACAAAGCTACTGGTGAACTTATCACAACGCTACCGTCACCTACGGGCATCTCCTCTCTATTTTTTTCTGAGGATGGCACGAAACTCGCCTGTGCTGGCTCTTTTGGACGTGTTCATGTATGGGAGATTAGCCCCGAAACACCTCCCGTGCTTGTTACAGATATAAGATTATATTTTGAAAATTGGAGTGATCTTTGGCTAACTGAACTCTCACCGGATGGGCGTTTTCTTGCTATCACAATACCCAATTGGGAAGATAAAGGCTTCTCAATCCAATTGTGGGATGGTAAGACAGGAGAACTCTGGCATACTTTGACGGGTCATACACGATCGATTACCGCGCTAAGCTTTTCACCCGACAGCAAGACATTAGTCAGTGGTGATGAGTATGAAACAGTTCGTGTGTGGGATACTGAATCCGGCAGCCTACAATCGATAATGCGGTGGCGGGATCGCACCTCAACCCATGCGTTAGCATTTTCGCCGAAGGGTAGATTTCTTACCAGTGGGCATCCGGATGTGGTTCGCTTGTGGCATTATACGGTTGGCGAGGCGCAACACTGGGATTATGCAATCGGTGACTACCAAAACATCATGGATTTAAAAGCACACAAAGACTCTGTTTACAGATTCGCATTTTCGTCTGATGAATTGACGCTGCTCACTGCCAGTAAAGATGGCACCATTATCGCATGGGATACGACCACCGGTAACCAACGTTTTACGTGCGAAGGGCACGAGCAAGGTATCCAAGTTGTAGTAAGTTACCAAAAGTTCCATGTCGTTGCCCACAATCTGGACGAAACTGAAGACCTCAAGGCTGAATGTAAAGCGTACCTCGGTGAAGGTGTACGACTTGCGGACTGGAATGACATCCTTGCCTATTACCAGGCAGGCGGTTCAATGGCGGATTTTATCGCTGAACTCAAAGTACCGCTCGAGTATGTTGATCCTGGGGATATGGAAGCTATCCCGAACACCGGCTATCGTATTTCAAGGAACGGTGAACTGCGGTGGGGCAACGGAGATCGCCACTATTTTTTTGCGCGGCATGATCACGTCAAGCGAGCAGATTTTTTAGCACACGACAACATTGACAATTACTTACTATCACTGGGTTCATGGTTCGGCAAGGGTGGCTTCGCCCTCTGTTATGGGGACCTCAATAGCACAGAGCCGCCCCCGGAGCCGGAGGTCATTGACACCAACCAGATGGGGAACCGCTCCATGCCAGCTATTGTACCAAATACCGCCGAACCGGTGCTGACACCGGTAGTGAGTTACCAGAAGTTCCACGTCGTTGCCCACAATCTGGATGAGACGCAAGACCTCAAGGCTGAATGTAAGAAACAACTCGGCGCAGGCGTGCGACTTGCGGACTGGAATGACATCCTCGCCTATCACCAGGCAGGCGGTTCAATGGCGGATTTTATCGCCGAACTCGAAATACCGCTTGAGTATGTTGATCCTGGGGATCTGGAAGCTATCCCGAACGCCTCCTATCGTATTTCAAGGAACGGTGAACTGTGGTGGGAGGACGGAAATCGCCACTATTTTTTTGCTCGGCACGACCGCATCAAACGAGCCGGTTTTTTAGCACACGACAACATCGACAATTACTTGCTATCATTGGGTTCATGGTTCGGCAAGGGTGGCTTCGCCCTCTGTTATGGGGACCTCAATAGCACGGTGCCACCGCCAGATCCGCCAGAACCACCAGACGTTATTTTATCACCGCCTGACGCTCGACTGTTTGATCGATGAGACGCATGCAGAAAACGGTTTACATCTCCGCCAACTTCTTCTGTAGCCACTTTGTCATCGGTGCGTATCCCGGATCGCAGACTTCGATGAAGTGTCCAGGTAAGGGTTGACCGATGAGTGCCTCGACATCCCGCCGTCGTTCAGCGACAACGGTCGGATGGTCACTCGCGACGTTCAGCTTCTCCTCTGGATCGTTCCGGACATCAAAGAGTTCGTCCCCTCTCTCATCGGTATAGCCGACGGAGGTACAGAAGTTCCAGTGGTTATCGCGCACACTGACATGTCCGCGCGCATTGCCGGTAGCGAAGCCAGCCCACCCCGTGATAATCCGATTGCGGAGTGCTGCTTTCTCTTGCGTGACGAGTTGCCACATATCCTCGCCATCCGTCCAACCGCACGGAATATCCAGCAGATTCAGGAGCGTCGGCATCAGGTCGTGGTTCTGCACAAAAGCGGAAATGTCCCTGTCATTCGGGCCCTCTGGGTGCCGGATCATCAAGTTCAGCTGCGTATTGAATGGGTGTAGTTTGTTCGCGCCTTTCCCGAAGCTCCCATGGTCCCGGAGTTGCGTACCGTGATCGGACATCAGCACAACCAATGTTTCGTCTTTGATGTTCAGCTGCTCTATCTTATCAAGCAGTACACCGACCCATTTATCGACGAACGTGACCTCACCGAGGTAGAGTGCCTCGATTCGGCGGCGTTCATCTTCTGTGGGACCGTCGCCTTCGTTGGCACCGCCCGGTGTGATGAAATCTTTCCCAGAATAGTCAGGAAAATAGAGATCGGCATAAGACTTCGGTGGGTCCCAGGGTTCATGGGGATCGAAACTATCCACCCATAAGAAGAACGGACCGACGGTGTGGTTATCCTGAAGCCAGTCAGCTGCAGCACGAAAGACACGGGCGCAACTATAGTCATCTTCGGATTGGCGGTGTCGTTGACCGAGTAGATAGTTGACGAGTCCGGCGTGCCGTCGCCAGTTGATGGGTTCACGGACATGGTTTCGGAGTTGTTCTTCAATTAATCTCGGATCGCCGCTCTGCCAGTTATCGGATTCCTGTCCGCGGATGAAGTCGAAATGTGCGAACCCGCGCGAGAAATTCATCGTCGGCTTGAACATGTGATATGTATCGGCAATGAGTGCAGTAAGGTAGCCGCGTTCGAGCAAGACCTCGGCAATCGTGTCCTGTTCGGGTGGAATCTTATGCCAACCCGGGGCGTGATGCCAATGCCCACGTCGGTCGAAATTATATCTCCACGGGAAACTCCGCATCCCTGTAAAGTTGCCACGACGTATCTGAAGCGTCGGTTGTCCTTCGCCAAACGCGCGAGTGAAACGGACAGACTCCGATGCCAATGCATCGAGGTTAGGCGTTTGTACGTGGCTATATTTTTTCCCTTCGCCGATGATGTCGGCACGGAACGTGTCTAAACAGATACAGACAATATTCATGTTTTTTATTCCTCCCTCATTTCGTCAAGGATCATTTCGGCAGCCTCTAACGGGTCATCCGCTTCAATGATCGGTCTGCCGACGACAATGTAATCTGCGCCTTTATTAATAGCCTCTGCGGGTGTAGTGATCCGACGTTGGTCGTTGCTCTCCGCCCACTCTGGACGGATACCGGGTGTCACAATCAAGAAGTTATCGCCGCAGGCTTTTCGGATGGGTTCAATTTCTAACGGTGATGCGACAACACCGTCCAATCCGGCTTCCTGTGCCAACTGCGCGAGATAGATGACCTGCTTTGTAAGTTGTCGTTCTGAGCCAAAGTTCTGTTGAAAGCCGGTCTCATCAATGCTCGTTAGAACGGTTACCCCGAGTAGGATAGGTCTCGGAATATCCGCTTCGTATGCGGCATCATCTGCGCTGTCCCTTGCAGCTTGCATCATCTCCAACCCACCGGAGGCGTGCATGTTAATCATATTCGCGCCGTGTTTCGTCATCATGCCGACATCGCGTGCAACCGTATTCGGGATGTCGTGGAATTTCAGGTCAACAAAGACTTTATGCCCGTTTTGTTTGAGCCATGGAAACGCTTCCATTCCGAGCGCACTAAACGCCTGAAACCCCATCTTAAACCAACGGACTGTCTCAGCAAGCGTTGCACACATCCAATCAATATCTTCACCGTCATCCGTATCCAGTGCGACGATTAATCTGTCTCTCAATTTTCTAATCTCCTTATTCTGGACTGGTAAGTTTGCATAGCTGCTCGCAGCCTTTTCACCGGGCAACAAGATCGTTTTCGGTATTGGAGGCGTTTTGGACTCTATCCTTCTGAATACGCGAGGCCAGTTCTGGGTTGTGTGCATGATCATATTTTTCAATAAGTACAACAACGAATTCCATTAAGGACGCAAAAAAATGATTTTCGTCTTCACGTACCACATCCGTTAATTCGCCAAGCAGGACTATTAATTGCTCGTAATCGTTTTCCGTTAAGGCTACAATAGTATTATCTTGGCATTTGCTAATTGCATTCTTTAAAATGTTTAGTGCTGTAAAGGATTGAGAATCACTCGGAACATCGCGCTCAAATTTGACTTGCGCTACATTGGGTGCAGCGCGTTTTTCGGTTGACATAGACATAGCATATTCCTGAATTGAGGGTATTGGTTAAGTAAGTTCTATTTAATAGATTCTACTACGGTGCCCAACTCGGTGAACAACAATCTCTCGGATACGTCTATCGAAGGTATAGATAACCCGATAATCTTTAGCAACCGATAAACTAAACTTCCCTCTATGGTCACCTTTCAGTGCCTTATGGGGATAATCGTCACAAATCTCACACAATCGTTCCAGTTTGTTGAAAACCAACAAGCGAATCGGTGCACTCAACCGTCGCAAATCCGATTCGGCACGAGATTTTATTGTCAATGTGTACATTTCAGCGGGACCCCAAATTCTTTCGCCACCTCCTGGAGGGGTCTGCCTTTAATTTCACCAGATTCATGCTCTGTGATGCTTTGTTCCAGCTCTTCAGCAACTTCTGGGCGTATTTCTAATCTTTCGTCCGGATCGTACGCATAATCTTCAAGGAACTGTTCCAATTCCAAATGGCACACGAAAAATTCGTAAACCGCTTCACGTAAATGTCTATCCTCAGTATCCGTCCATCCTACACTTAGTAACTTAATGACTCGTCCATGTGCCGCGAAAAATTCGGACTTCGCCAATGTATGCAGAAATTCGCGAAAGACATCATTCGACAATGCAGATATTTTTATCCGTGGCACGGGATCGCTAGGGAGATATGAACCCATCCGCCGCACTTCTCGACCCATCGGTGATGCCTTTCGCTTACTTTCAACAGTAACGACCCGGTGTTTCAAAGAGACATAAGTATCACAGGAATCCAAAACCGAAAGTAGGCACTTTTCATAGCGATCTAACTCGAATGCTACATCATAGTAGTAAGCTTCAAAAAATTCGCGGAAGGCTTCTGTTAGTGTATCCCTATCTGTATCTATCGTAAGCAATTCAAGTATCCTCTCACGGCACACAAATAGGGTATGTTCCACAAGCGGAAGTAGCCATTCACGAAACTGCTTATATGTCATATCTTTTAGAGGTAATTTTCCTTTGTTTAGTTTCACAAGAATCTCCTTTCTCCTTACAAAGTATAAAGTCCTAACTTGCTACCCTAATACTTCGTCAACAATCCGTAGTGTCTCTTGGTGCGCCTCCTCAATTTGCGTTTGGCAATGATAGACATGTTGTGCGGTTTCATTGCGTTGTTTCTCAAAGTTGTCTATCATCCGATGGACCTCCGCAGGCGATGTGCCGCCGAGGCTCTGATTGTTCTGAATCGCTGACTTTGGATCCAGAACCTGCTGGAGCTGCGAAATCGGTATGTCAATCTCTTTTTCTCTCAAGAGTGCCTGCGTGAGTTCCCAATCCGAAAACGTCTTTTCCCGATTCACGAGTTCACCGACAAGCCATCCGACAATCTCGTGGCACTCCCGAAAACTGATTTTATGCGCCTTAACGAGGTAGTTAGCCAACTCCGTTGCGGTGGCGTAGTTCGCATCCGTTAATTCAGCCATCCGTTCCGTCTTGAAATCCGTCGTTTTGAGGAGTTCCGGTAGGATACCGAGGCACGCTTTCACAACATCAAACGCCTCCCAGAGCGGCGGTTTATCCTCTTGGAAATCGCGGTTATAGCCCATCGGCAGCCCCTTGAGATTCGTCAGTAGGTCCAACAGTGCCCCATAGACACGTCCCGTGCGTCCGCGCGTGAGCTCAGCGATGTCCGGGTTCTTCTTCTGCGGCATGATGGAGCTCCCGAAACTGTAAGCATCATCAAGCACCGCCATCCCGAATTCATGAGTCGTCCAATAGATAATTTCTTCGCTAATCCGTGAGAGATTCGCCATCACGAGGGACAACGCGAAAAGTACCTCTGCGATAAAATCTCGGCTACTGATAACGTCAAGGGCGTGTTCGTGTGGCGCATCGAAACCGAGCAGTTTTGTTGTCAGTTCTCGGTCAATCGGGAAGGTCGTGCCAGCCAAGGCGCAAGCACCGAGCGGATTCATATTGGCAAGGATGTATGCGGACTGCAGACGTTTCTGATCCCGTAGGAACATACTCACATAAGCCGTCGCCCAGAAGCCGAGACTAATCGGCTGCGCGTGCTGTGTGTGCGTATACCCCGGCATCACGGTATCGGTGTGTGCCTTCGCGATCTGTAGGAAGGCTTCACAGAGTGTAGAGAGTCCACGCTGGATATTGAGAATTTCATCACGGATGTAGAGGTGTGCATCGACAAGTACCTGATCGTTACGGGAACGCGCAGTGTGGAGTTTACCGCCGAATTCGCGTCCGGCGTTCTCAATCAGGTAGGACTCAACGTTCATGTGGACATCTTCTTTGTTGGGATCAAGCGTAAAAATGCCGTTCTGAAAATCCGCTTCCGCCTTTCGGAGCCAGCGCAAAATCTCGCGTAGATCATCATTGGAGATAATCCCTTGCCGGGCAAGCATAATCGCGTGCGCTTGGCTGCCCCAGATGTCGTATCCGATGAGTCGGGTATCGGCTTCAATGGAGTGTGTGAAGGCTACTGTCTCTGTGGTGAGGCTCGTACTGAAACGTCCGCCCCAGAGTGTTTTTTGTGGCGTTTGCATATTCTGTTAGTCAAAGCGAGGCGGTTCTCGCGCCGGCTCTCGTGGTGGTATCTCAAGCTCCACCCCGCCGAAAGGTTTGAAAAGCTCGTGGATCGCCGTTCCAAGATCTTGTGCGGGAGCTTCGTGCTCAGAAGAGACATTTCGCGTCTCTGCATCCTGAAGATAAACGAGATAATCAATGGCAGATTTGAGTTTTTCGGTAGAGAGCTGCCCGATTAACCGAACTGCCTGCTGTTGTAAGTCAACTTTTCGCATTATGAACCTCCTTGCATTTCAGGGTCGCGAGCCCGGGAAACGTCCAAGCAAAAACACTCGCTCCTACAAGAAAATGTTGGCAGAACGCTACGTAACTTGCGGTGGACGGCGTATTGATGTCGGTTGGATAATGTTGCGTTGTTCTGGTGTTAAATGTGCTAACAACTCGTCTGAATGCGGATAGTCGAACCGCTCACGGACATATCTCGGAGAATAACGATAGACGATTGATCTGCGATACCCCTCATTCGTCCGTTCTGCGGATCCGTGTGTGATTGCATCCGTGAACATCACGACATCGCCTGCTTTCAGATAGACCTCCTGTGTCGCGAAGGCTGTCCCGGCGGGTTTACCGGTCACACCGTCATAAACCAAGCCTTTCCCGTCCTGCTTCAGGCGCGGGTGTATCTCCGTGCATTTGTGGCTCCCCGGCACCAGCACAGGTGCGCCATCTCCGGGTCCAATGTCGTTGAGTGCCATCAGGACATTAATCTGTCCGACCATCCACTCACCAGTGTTCTCCTGTCGGAACGTCAGATAACTCAACGGGACATGCCCACCACAGTGGATATGAATGAAGCCGCCGGGCCCGCGGACGTTAAGGAAATTCTCGTGGATAGAGAGTCCATTGACTTCGTGGACGTATTTACGAACCAACCCGATCCATGCCGGGTGGTCGATTAACTTCCGAAAAACCTCACCGCCTTCAATGATATTCTGAAAATTCACGCCATTTTCGATATTATAGGTATGCGTTTCGATGTTCCCGATCCAGCGCGGGGTGCCTCTCTCCGCTGTGTTTTCTTCCCACGGTTGTTCAACGTATTCCCAATGCTCGTCAATCCACGCGTTTATCTTCTCGAGATCATCTTTGGCTATCGCATTTTCTAAAATGAGGTAGCCTTGTAGGTCAAACAGATAATCTTGGAATTCTTGGTCCATCTTCCGCCTCCTTAACCGAGACATACAATAAATCGGACGACTACGAACAATCCCGTTTGTAGTAGGGGCGAGGTCACCGCGCCCGTCGCCACCAGTCGGTCGCCTCGCCCGTCGCTACCGGTCTAATCCTCATGCATTCCACCTACAAATATGCGTCCAGTTCCGTTTTCGTCGGTGTCGGTGTCGAGATACCGTCTTCGGGTATCTCTCTTTTCGCTGTCCACACGATTGCGTTGAGGATAAGTTTCCGTATCTGGTCATCCGCCCAATTGCTGTGGAGATGTCCGCCGGTAAACCCGAATCCGCGTCCACCATCGGGACGTTCGACACACCACGCCAAGTGCTGCGGTTCCCCGTTCGCCACCGATGCGCGTACGTGCAGGTTACCGCTGTGCGGTCCATCGGGTCTTGTAAGCGTTGATTCGGGTGCGATAGAACTCAGTAGCGGCGTTACGCCATCCATATTTTCACGGAACCGCATGTGGTAGTACCACTCATCTTCGAGTGAGAACGGTTCCAATCCGCGGGTAATCGGGTGTTCAGGGAATCCGGTGAACGTTGCTGTCCAATACGGGTTGACCGAAAGATGCGTCTCAAAGTAGCCGCCGATCCAGTCTAAGAAACGGTCTCCGGGTTCGCCTTTCGGGACTTCGACTGCGTAATGCAGCATTGCGAGTCCGACCCCTTGAGCTATGAGTTCAGAAATCTGTTCGAGGTGTGGAATACTGAGATGTCTGGCGCCACCGTCAGAATAAACAATGATTGCGTCTGCGCCTGCAAGTGTTTCGGGGTCTTCGGGCCAGCCTTGAGAGACGACTGCCTCTACACCGTCAATATGTTTGTTCAATAGGTCTGCGAAGAATGCGCATCCGGCGGGATGCTCATGTGAACCGCCGCCGTGGCTCGCGCTCCCTGCCACCATAACAATTCGAGATTTTTCTGACATACTTTAAACTCCTCTGTATAGAATCTTTATCAGTGTATCATATTCTCCGACTTTTTGCCAAAACTTTTTGAGAAATAGCAACCAGAAACCATCAGATTAACGCGGGTTTGATAAACGTACATTGTAGCGGAAGCTTTCTATTTTCCGCCATAGCACACAAACTCTAAAGTTTGTGCTACAATGTCGGTCTTCGGATAACCCTACCTATATTGCACATTATGTTGGAATTCGTGGAAAATGCCTAAGGTCTATCACTTATATTTTGGTGGTTAGAAGAAAACACCCACCTCAAAGTGCTCTTAACTGACAACTGTTAACTGAAAGATTTTTCGCAGAAAAATCGTACTGAGTACTAATAATACTTGACAATTCCAAACGGAAGCCTTAGAATACTCCCAAACTTGATAAAATAAAGGAGCAACACAATGGCGAAATTTCCGATCGTTGACACGCACGTTCATCTATGGCACCCAGAACAGTTGAGATACCCGTGGCTCTCGGAAGTGCCTGCTCTCAATAGACCGTATCTCCTCAAAGACTATATCGCAGCGTACGGCGAATTAGAGGTCGAATCCATCGTTTTTGTGCAATGCGACACACACCCCGATGACGGTTTAAAAGAGACAGCGTGGGTGACCGCCCTCGCCAACGTGGACCCACGGATTCAGGGGATCGTTGCATGGGCACCGCTTGAAGAGGGTGAACAGGTCGCACCTTTCGTCGAAAAATTGGCGGATAACCCGCTCGTCAAAGGTATCCGCCGACTCATTCAATCCGAAAATCTCGATTTCTGCGTCCAACCCGATTTCGTGAACGGTGTCAAAACGCTCGCCCGCTATCAACTGAGTTTCGATATCTGTATCTTCCATCCACAACTCGGCAACGCCATTCGGCTCGTCGAACAGTGTCCTAACGTCCAATTCATCTTAGACCATATCGGCAAACCCGACATCAAGAACCAACTTTTTGACCCGTGGAAACAGGAGATTGAAACGCTTGCAGCGTTCCCGAACGTCTACTGCAAAGTATCTGGCTTGGTAACAGAGGCGGATCTCGAAACGTGGACACCTGCCGACCTACACCCGTATATTGAACACGTCATCGCCTGTTTCGGTTTCGATCGCGTTATATATGGGAGTGACTGGCCCGTCTCTACACAAGCAAGCGATTACCCACGGTGGGTGCAAACACTAAAAGACGCAGTGTCGGGATGCTCACCTGAAGAACAGCAAAACCTTTTCCGAGACAACGCCATCAAATTTTATCGCCTCGATTGATAAGATTGGAAGATTGGAAGATTGGAAGATTGGAAGATTGGAAGATTGGAAGATTAGTGGAAGTCCCGCATCCTTCCCTTCTTCCATCCTTCCAACCGCCCGCTGGTTTATTCGCTGCCTGCTTTAACTTCCCGGCGGCGCGGATGTAGTACAAACTCCGTATAGCCGTTCGGCAGTTCGCACCCTTTAAACACCAAATCTAAAGCCGCTTGAAAAGCGATGCTCTCGTCATAATTAGGCGACATGTTCCGGTAGTTCGGATCGCCAGCGTTCTGTTCGTCAACGATCTTCGCCATCCGCTGGAATGTTTCTGTCACCTGTGCCTCGCTAACGATGCCGTGGTGGAGCCAGTTTGCGATGTGCTGACTCGAAATCCGTAGGGTCGCCCGGTCCTCCATCAAACCGACGTTGTTAATATCTGGTATCTTTGAGCAACCGATTCCTTGGTCGACCCATCGCACGACGTATCCCAAAATCCCCTGCGCGTTGTTGTCCAATTCACGTTGAATCTCATCGGGTTGCAGCTCGCGTTCCTTTAGCAGCGGCGGTGTGAGTAGGTCCGCCAAACTCGCGCGTTGCCTTGCCGACAATTCCTTTATCCAGTTCGCCACGTCAACGCGGTGGTAGTGCATCGCGTGGAGCGTTGCGGCTGTCGGGGACGGCACCCACGCCGTTGTTGCCCCTGCCAACGGGTGATTCACCTTCGTCTCGACCATCTCCGCCATCTTGTCAGGCTTTGTCCACATGCCCTTCCCGATCTGTGCGGTACCCAGCAAGGCAGTCTCAATTCCGATATCGACGTTCCAATCCTCATAAGCGATCATCCACGGTTCGTTGCGGATGTCCATTTTCGGGATCATCGGTCCCGCCTCCATGCTCGTATGGATTTCGTCGCCGGTTCTATCCAGGAATCCCGTATTAATAAAGACGAGCCGTTCCCTTGCGATCCGAATCGCCTCTTTGAGATTGACAGTCGTACGGCGTTCCTCATCCATAATCCCGATCTTAATGGTATTCGTCTGGAGTCTGAGTGCGGACTCTATCCACTCGAACATCCGAATCGTCATATCCACTTCTTCGGGACCGTGGAACTTCGGTTTGACGATGTAGATACTCCCCATTTTGCTATTGGTGTATGCGCTGTTTCCGCGGAGGTCGTGTACCGCGGCGAAGGTGGTCACCATCGCGTCAAGGATGCCTTCTGGGACTTCTTCACCCTCTTGGGTTAGAACGGCATCTGTGTACATGTGGAGTCCAACGTTGCGGATAAGGAGCAGACTCCTACCTGGGAGTGTCAATGTACTGCCATCGGGTGTCGTAAACGTTTTATCGGGTGCAAGCCGTCGTGTGACCATTTCACCGTTCTTCTCAAATGTCGTCTCCAGCGTCCCTTTCATGATACCGTTCCAGTTGCGATAGACGCGGACCTTATCTGCTGCATCTACAGCAGCGACAGAGTCCTCGCAGTCTTGGATCGTGGTAATCGCGGATTCCAGGATAACATCGACGACACCTGCCGGATGCGCCTTGCCGACCGGATGTTCCCGATCTATCCGTATTTCGATATGCATCCCGTGGTTTTGAAGCAAAATAGCCGTGAGTTCGTCATCCGCTTGTGTGAACCCGACGAACTTGGTCGGATTCGCTAAGCCTGTCGCACTGCCGTCTTTGCGTATTGCGAGGAGTTGTTGTTCGTTATGTTCGGCATTGAGCGTAAACAGTTTAACATCAGCGTAGCTCCCCGTTTCCAGTGCTACCATTTCATCTAAAAACCGCTCCGTATATTCAATGACTTTCTTACCTCGGATCGGGTTATAGGTCGTACTTCGGGTGGCACCATCTGATTCGTCGATGACATCCGTGCCGTAAAGCGCGTCGTAGAGGCTGCCCCACCGCGCGTTCGCAGCGTTTAGCGCGTAGCGCGCATTATCAACCGGGACGACCAATTGTGGACCTGCCATAAACGCGATCTCAACATCAACGTCCTCGGTAATCACAGTAAAATCGCGTCCTTCAGGGAGCAGATAGCCTATATCGGTCAGGAACGCTGCGTACGCCTCACCGTCAAGTTGTTCATCTTTGCGTGCCAGATGCCACGCGTCAATCTGCTGTTGGAGTGAATCCCGTTTCTCCAAAAGCGACCGGTTCTCTGCTCCGAACGCCGCAACGATGTCGTCAAACGCTTTCCAGAAAGCGTCTGCTTCTATCCCCGTACCGGGTGCGATCTCGTCTCGGACCAATGCATACAAATCTTCATCTATTCTGAGGTTACCGATTGCGATTCGGTTTCCCATACCCTTTTCTCCCCAAGGTGCTGTAAGGTGTTGGATCCTCATTAGCCGATGCTTCGTTGCACCGGCAACCAATTCCGTCTGAATTGCCAAATATCATAGCAACAAATCTACAGTTTGTCAATTGCTTTTTTGAATGTTGAGTTAATTCGGCTGATTTCTCTGCTTTATGGGGGATTTTTTTCGATCTTTCCGCCGCGCTTTGAACACATCGCTTGTCTGTTCAATCTGTTTAACACGATCCAGGAAGTACAAGCGCATGGGAGCCGCGGATTTATAATGCGGGTTATCGAGAAAAACATCTGGTTCGCCTAACAATTCGTTGATGAGACCTTTTGTCCAGCCACGTTCAGAGATGAGACGCGTCTGGGTGATTTTCTCTTTTTCACGGGCAGCCTTGCGTGCTGCAGCTTTCTGCTGTTTTTCGGTTTGCCACAACGTTTTGAAATCGTCTGAACGTTCGACTTTGCGAATATCGGATTTTAGATAAATTGGATAGGTTAATTGTCCTCCTAAAAAGGGCATAGAGAAAGACTCACACGACAAGAATCTATCTATGCGTTCGGGTGTCCAATGTCCACGCCCCAACAATTCCTCGTGCGAGAAATGGGTGTCGGGGTGGGTTTCCATTTCTATATTCCAAATCTCACAGAATCTTCTTCGCATTGAGACATCGTTGAAATTCTCAAGCATCAATTCTTTTTCTGCTTTCTCAATATCATTGTAACGAAAGAGCCGAACCGTGTTTAAATCCTCCAATGTAATCACAGTAACATCTCCCATCGTTGTGCCTACTTTTCTTTCGACTTCAAAATCATGGAGTTGTGATTCAGAGAGAATCGTGCCACGTTTTCCGAGTTGGGATTTAGTGATATATCCACCTTTTCTGATTGTAAAATTACGCGCGGGTTTCCGATGCTTTTGCTGTTTCACGCTTGATACCTCCGGTCAGTTTTCTCTCATGTTGAGGACGGGTTTCAGTATCGGATTATACTACAGTTTTAGGTAATTGCCAATTCCTTTTTTCAGAGAAGCACCGACACCCGTCTCCCGCGACTTGCGAAAATGTAGAACTTGTGTTAACATGTTAATCAGTGCAGACAATTTACCCTCTCGCTGAGAGAAAAAATATATGACATGCCTTGTAAAAAATTAGAACTTACGCGCCCGCCATTGCTGACGAGGTGTTTTTGATTGGGCGTTTCTTTACTTTTCTTTACTCTTCTTTACTCTTTACTCACTCTAGGAGCACATAACCTAAAAAATGAAAATCGGAATTATTGGCTGTGGAACGATCAGTGGTGCATATTTTCAAGGCGCACGGAAAACTGATATTTTAGAAATCAAAGCCTGTGCAGACATCCGACCGGAAGCTGCACAGGCACAAGCCGAAAGATACAACTGTCAAGCACATACCGTTGATGAACTGCTCGCGGACCCTGAAATCGAACTCGTCGTGAATCTCACGATTCCGAGGGCACACGTCGAAGTCGGCTTACAGGTTCTCGGAGCCGGTAAGCACGTCTATAGCGAAAAACCGCTCGGTGTGGATACTGAAAGCGGAAAACAACTTATTGACGCTGCAGCGGAAAAAGGATTGCGCGCCGGATCGGCACCCGATACCTTCCTCGGTGCAGGCATCCAAACCTCTCGGCAAGCACTGGATGCAGGAAAAATCGGCAGACCGATCGCCGGCACAGCGTTCATGTGTGGACACGGCCACGAAAGTTGGCATCCGAACCCCGCCTTCTACTACGACATCGGCGGCGGTCCGATGCTGGACATGGGACCGTATTATGTAACCGCCCTCGTCAATATCCTCGGGCCCGTCAAGCGCGTCGCTGCGGTTACCACAAAAGCGTTTGAAGAACGCATCGCAACGAGCGAAGCCGTGCGCGGTTTGAAAATCCCTGTCAAAACGACGACACATCTCGCTGGCACCATCGAATTCCAGAACGGCGCGATTATCACAATGATTATGAGTTTCGATATGTGGCGGCACAGCCTCCCTTGCATCGAAATCTATGGAGAAACCGGCTCAATGACCGTCCCCGATCCAAACGGATTTGGCGGTCCTGTCCACGTCTGCCCAGCAGGCGGCAATTGGGAAGAAGAGGAAATCCGTTTCCCAAACAACGCACGGATGATCGGCGTGATTGATATGGTATCGGCAATTCGTTCCGGACGACCGCATCGTGCAAGCGGCGCCTTGGCATACCATGTACTTGAGGTGATGTGCGCCTTCGACAAATCTTCCGAAACCGGCGAACATGTTATCATTGAAAGCACAACAGAACGTCCCGATCCTGTACCCTTCGGGCTGAATGAATGGGAAATAGATTAGTTGTCAGGACGATTTTTACCGCTGAATCACGTCACTATTTTTCAGGTACTTATAGAGATCGCTATCCGTTGTGAGGATCAGCTTCGTACTCGCAGCGGTCGTCTTTCGATACGTCTCTAAAGTCTGAATAAACGCATAAAACTCAGGGTCTTGACCGTGTGCTTCGGCATAAATCTGGATCGCTTGTGCATCCGCATCCCCCTTAATCTGCTCCGCCTCCTTATACGCCTCTGACTGGATGCGCTCCAACTCCTTCTGTTTCTGCCCCATGATGTTCGCGGCTTCGCCTTCACCTTCCGATTTGTACTTTTCGGAGATACGTTGCCGCTCCGAGATCATCTGGTCAAAGACTTTCTTGCGGACTTCATCTACATAGTTAATGCGTTTTATCTGAACATCGACGAGTTCAACGCCGTATTGCGGCACCGTCTCCTGTACTTTCTCAAGTATCATGCGTGTAATCCGCTCCCTGCCGATCTGAATCTCTTCCAAAGGTTCACCGGATTGTCCCTCTTCTCCTTCGAGGACTTCGAGATCAAGGCTTAAGACGCGATTTGAATCCCGCACGACTTCAATCAAGAGTTGCGCTGTCACTAAATCCCGCGCTGCGGAGTCGATGATGTCATCCAAACGGGATTGTGCGAACTGTTCTGTGCCGAGTGCTTGATAGAATTTGAGGGCATCTTTAATACGCCAGCGTGCTGTCGTATCGAGCCAGATGAACCGCTTGTCCTTCGTCGGAATCTGGTTCGGAGACCCATCCCATTCGAGCACGCGTTTCTCAAAACGATGCACCTGCTGAATAAACGGCGTTTTTAATTTCAGTCCGGCAGTGACAATAGGTTGCCCAACAGGGCGCCCGAATTCGGTAATAACGACCTGCTCACCTTCATAGACGACATAGAACATCCCTGCAGCAACTGGAACCGCTAAAATCGCAACGATAATTATGGGGATCAGGACCTTTTTCGATTTCATGAGAATACTCCTTTTGCGGATCCACTATTCACTGAGTTGTAGAAGTGGGATAGGTGAGTTGGTTTTACCGTCAATCACATAAATCTCTTTGACCTGTGGCAAAATGTCTTGCATCGCTTCAAGATAGAGGCGGCGGCGGGTGACCTCTTTCGCCTTTTGATACTCTGAGCGGATTGAGTTGAACCGATCGGCATCGCCTTGCGCCTCGTTTACGCGTTTGAGGGCGTAGCCTTGCGCTTCCGAAATCTGTTGTGCTGCCATCCCTTTTGCTTTCGGTACGGCTTGGTTGTAATCGCGCCACGCTTCGTTGATCAAACGCTCCTTCTCCTGTTTCGCCTCGTTAACGGCGTTAAACGCTGCTTTCACCGTTTCCGGTGGATTGACATCTTGCAAGGTCACTGTCGCCACATCTAAACCGGTCTCGTAGAGATCGAGCAGTTGCTGTAGATGTTGTTCAACTTCTGCGGCAATTTCGATACGACCGACGGTTAACACTTCCGTCACAGTCCGATCCCCAACGACTCGGCTCAATACCGATTCTGAGAGGTCTCGCAAGGCGCGCTGCGGATTCCGTACAGAAAACAGGAAACTTTTTGGGTCCTTGATTTTATACTGCACCACCCATTCGACATCGGCGATACTCAGGTCCCCTGTTAGCATCAGGGATTCCTCCGAGTAGTCGCGGGTGTCATACTGCGTACGCACCCCTGCCCTCAGCGTCCGAAACCCGAATTCCTCTTTAAAGACTTTCCGAACTGGAACGTTAATGGCTCTCTCAATACCGAGTGGTAACTTGAAGTGGAGTCCTGGTTCGGCTTGCCGCACCGATTTACCAAACATCAGCACGACGGCGATTTCGTCCGCTTCCACCGTATAAAAACTTGTCGCCAAGCACGCTAAGACGATCACACCGAGAACCACAAACAAAATCCGTTTAGGCGTGATAAAGCGCGTGTAAGGCTGCCGCGTAATTAATTCTTGGAATTCTTGTATATCTTGCATAAGAGTTCTCCTTTTTGCTTGTATGTATTAACGAAGCAATCATAACGCCTTTAGCAAAAACAGTCAAGGAGAATCGGAATCAAGAGACTGTGGCGGGTTGTTCAAGGTAGGCTTGATAGAGACGTTGCTTGAGATCGGCGTTAATTTCTGGTTTCGATAATTTTGTGTAGAGCTCGAGTTTGTTATTGACGAAATCCAATAAAATCTCATCAATCACCTGATCGAACTTATACCGTTTGTTGTTCTCCGTATTATCACCCGTAATCACCTGTCGCAGTTCTTCATGCTGACGAACCTTTTGGTAAACGTTCTCAATGTCAACTTTATCTTCCACGGTGAAATCAGTCTGATAAGCATTGTTCAGCGCATTAATGATATTGGAGAGAAAATCCTGCTCAGGATCCCTGACGGTAGCGACGTCGCTGCCAATCCCGTCAATCTCACTATCCTGCGCTTCAAGAGAGAGTTGTAGGTTCTCATGCGTTCTTTGCACACGAAACGAATCTAAGTCCACAGATGACAAAACATCGTTCAGGTCGGGGTGGTCTCGTTTCGGGAGCTTCTTGTTGAGACTGTGACTGAAGATATACAACTTTTCCAACGCCACATCGGTGAAGGTAATCAACTGCGAGATGTATCCGTAGAGTCGAATGTAACTCTGTAAGGTAGAACGAAACTCCTCCCGCGCATGCATTTCAAGTGCTGACCACCGCTCAACAACGCTGTCAAGAACGCCTTGTAGCAATTCATCAGGTTGGTCAGGGTCATAAAAGACATCACAGAATCGGTCAACGGTTTCCGCCTCATAGAGGTCGAACCCTTCCAATAGGCTCTGTAGGTCATACAACCGGTTCGGGTCGGTCTCCTTTGGGAGTGTCGTGGTCTGATAGTATTGCTGAAACGCTTCCTGTATCTGTTCCGGTTCATTCACAAAGTCGAGTACCAAAGTATCCGTTTTACCAGTGGCGACGCGGTTCAGACGGCTCAAGGTCTGGACACATTGCAGCCCGTCTAACCGTTTATCGACGTACATTGTCTGTAGCAGCGGCTCATCGAAACCTGTCTGGAACTTGCTCGCGACAATCAGAATCCGATACTGCGGATCCTTGAAACTCTCCGCAATGGAGGTGCTTGGTGGCAATTCATTCATCCCGTTTTCCGTGTAGTCCACGCCGCTGTCGGTGTCGTGGACGGTATCACTGAACGCCACCAGACACCTGTAAGGTAGCTCCATCTCCCGCATCTGTCGATCAAATTCCTGCTTGTATCTGACGCAGTGCAGTCGGGACGGCGTAACCAGCATCGCGCGCCCTTTCCCTTCAATCGTCTTTGCGGTGTGTTCGGTGAAGTGTTCCAAGATAATCCGGGTCTTGGTCTCAATACTATGGCGTTGAAGGTCAACGTAATTGGTCAGTGCCCGGAGCGTCCGCGCCTTCTCATATTCTCTGTCCTCTGGGACACTTTTGACCAGTTCAAAATATCTTTTAAAGGTGGTATAGTTCTGTAGCACGTCCAACGTGAAGCCTTCGCTGATACTCTGACGCATCGAATAGGTATGAAACGGAACAAAGGTTCCTTCTCCGTTTTTCCGTCCGAACAGTTCTAAGGTCTTGTTCTTCGGTGTACCGCTGAAACCGAAATAGGAGATATGATCCTGCATTCTGCGCTGTTCCATCTGTTCAAGAATTTTAGCGTCTATATCTGATACTTCAACATCCTCATCATCTTCGATTTCTGTCGGAATTCCTTGTGAGAGCGAAACCCTGAGGTTTTTCGCGGATTCACCGCTCTGTGAAGAGTGGGCTTCGTCGATAATCACAGCGAAGGTCTTGCTTTTCAGCTTGCCAATCTCCGCTGCAATCACACTGAATTTCTGAATCGTCGAGATGATGATGTCTTTACCAGATTCGAGAAAACCCCTGAGTTGTGCTGAATTCTTATCAACGGCATGCACCACACCCTCGACTTGTGCTACCTGCTTGATTGTGTTCTGCAGCTGCCTGTCAAGCACGCGCCGATCCGTCACCACGATGATGGAGTCAAATATCCGATTGGTATCGCTCTCTGACCGATACAGATGCGTGAGTAGGTGCGCCAACCAAGCGATGGAGTTCGATTTGCCGCTCCCTATGGTGTGTTGGATGAGGTAGTTGTGTCCAACGCCTTCTTCCACGATAGCACCTTCCAATTGACGAATCACATCCAGCTGGTGGTATCGCGGGAAAACGAGGACACGGGACTTCTCATCTCTCACCGCGCGAATCTTGTCATCGTAAACCTTTTCTGTGGTCTCCTGCTCGTGGATAAAGTTGTTGATTAACGCCATCAGGTTATCGGGCTGTAGGAGGTCTTCCCACAGGTAAGCGGTCTTGTGACCGTTTGGGTTCACAGGATTTTCGATCCCTTTGTTGAACGGAAAGAACCGTGTCTTACCACTTTGCAGTTGTGTTGTCATGGAGACTTTCTCATTGCCCACTGCAAAGTGTACCAGACACCGTTTGAATTGGAACAACGGTTCCCTCGGATCCCGATCCGTGCGGTACTGTTTCTCCGCATCTGTGAGAATCTGACCGGTGAGACTGTTTTTCAGTTCCATCGTTACCAACGGCAGCCCGTTGAGAAACAGCACCATATCGAGCGATTTCTCGTTCCGTTCTGAGTAATGCAGTTGTCGAATGAGGGAGAATCGGTTTTGCGCGTAGAGCCGTTGATGGTCGGGGTTCATGCCACTTGCCGGTTGGAAGTAGGTCAGTTTAAAATCACAACCGCGATCCTTAACGCCTTTCCGAAGCACGTCCAGCACCCCGCGACTCTTAACCTGATTGCTGATACGAAGCATGAGTTTCTGCGGTGTGTCTTCCCCGTACTGACGTTCGAGTTTCTGGTATTCTTCGAGTTGCGTCATCTGGATAAATCGCAATGTCTCACTGGATATCAGGCAGAGGGGTTTACTATAATGGGAAGATTGTAATGACCGGTAGCCCGACCGGTTCAGGTGTTGCTCGATGTGATCCTCAAAATCTGTTTCTGTATACCTCGGCATGGTCTAAATCTCGTTAAGTAGATGAGGGGTGCTGCTGCATCAGGAGAGATGCGTATCTATTTCCTCTAAGCTTTGTGCGGTCATGGCTTGTTCTAAAAGCCTGTCGAGGTGTGTTAGGTTGTGGATGTTGCGGATTTCACGTGAGAGCACTTCAGGCACGTCCTGAAATCGGAACTGCAGGAGTTTGAGGATTGCGTCTTGTTTGCTTTCCACTTTGCCTTCTATTTTGCCTTGTTCTACGAGAAATTCGGCTGTTGTCTGTGCCATCGTTTCTAACTCCTTTATCAATTCTCCAAGGCGGACTGCGTATCTATTTCCTCTAAGCTTTGCGCGGTCATGGCTTGTTCTAAGAGCGTATCGAGGTGTGTTAAGTTTTGGATGTTTCTGATTTCACGTGAAAGCACTTCAGGCACGTGCTGAAATTGGAGCTGCAGGAGTTTGAGTACTGCGTCCTGTTTGCCTTCTGCTTTGCCTTGTTCTCTGAGAAATTCGGCTGTTGTTTGTGCCATTGCTTCTAACTCCTTATGGTCTTGAATGTGTTGTCTAATAATATCTACTAACGCATCGCGCTCCTCAAGGGAACGCCGGTGGAATATCAACTGCACAAAATACCGGAGTGCCTCCGCAACTTGCGGGGCGAAATCTTCATCTATTGACGCTAAATGCGACACGGCATCTGCCAATGCTTCGCTTATCTCTGTCTCGTCTGAATGCTCCTTTTGAAGCACACGCAACAACCAGCCTAACGGATGTCCGGATTGCGTCAGCGCCTCTGCTTCGGTCTCCTTGACTCCTAAAAACAGCGTGTCGAAACTTGGGACGAAACGCTCCAAGACTTCAGGAACATCCATGATGGCTGTTAGGGACACCGGCACGCTCCACGGACGATCACCTGTATAAAACAGGATCGGCAGGATCGGCTGTAAACGTCTTTCATTTTCGGGAATCTTCTCCGTTTCCCACTCCCGCCGTTGCAATTCCCAGATTTGTACCATGTAAGACAATAAGCGAAACCCCATCGTTTTATCCACTGTGGATTGGTGTTCAATGAGGATATAGATGAGCAGCGCCTCGGTATCTGTGGCATCTTGAAACGGGACACTCAGTAGCACATCTGACTCGCGTTCTTGCAGTGCTTTAGAGATAAAACTCCTTTTTTGGTATGTGATCCGGCTGAAGTCGAGAAACGCCTCGATGTCCGGTGCGATAATTCGGACTAACCCCCGGACATATTCCGAGTCTTGAAGCAGACGTCTGAGACTACGGTCGGGGAAGTGTTCTATCTGCGTATCTTGTGTTTCGGGCATAGATGTCTATAGCTTCCAATTGTTGAAAAAACGTTTTGTAAAGTATAGCATAAAAATACTGAAAAATCAACGCGATATGTATCGCACGGGTGTGTAAAGTTTTTGGCGCGCGATTTTGTAGCATATCATCTTTTGTAGCGTCCGCTGTTAGCTTGCGCCCTAACGAACCCAACAACCTAAGAGTCTCTCTTCGATAAGAACTGCTCTTTTGTAGCGTATGCTGTTAGCTTGCGCCCTAACGAGCTCGATCGCCAAGTATTTCCCAATCGGTGAAAATCCGAGATTTGCGGCGGACTTGAAGAAATCCGCAGAAATACCATAAGCGACTTGTATTCAGACGACAATTGACAAAATATTTACACACCCGTATCGCACGCCAGGGGCGTTCAATTTTAAGAAATTATTGGGTTTCGCGTCCTTTTCCCAGGGTCCGGTGCGAAATGCTGCGAAAATTTCCGTGAATTGCTTTAATTGTATTTGTGTTTTAAGTTTTATATATTAAGTATTTTGCCTGTGAAAAGGACAGCACAAAAAACGGACAATTGAATGCCCCTGTATCGCACGCCACATCAAAAAATGACAAGATAGGATCTAAACCTCGTTTCGGACATCTATTTTGCCGGTCACTGCTTCGGAGATGAGGGATTGACGGTATTCTTTGAGGAGTTCAATTTTTCGCTGCTCTGCGGCTATCAGTTCGTCAATCTGTCCGGTTTTGCGATCAAGGAAGTTGGTAATTTTATCCTGTTCGTGAACTGGTGGAAACACTAACGGAATTTGACCAAATTGATTGAAATACAATCTTAATCTAACTTCCATAATACCTCTTGACCGCTTTTTGAATTCTAAAAAATAAAGTCCACATCGAAACAAATACTCATAGAAACGTTCATTTAGAGGACGACTTTTTCTTAAAATGTCATAGGCAGGACTTGTTACGCCTTCATAATTAGATAGCCCAATCGCACCCATCCACGCGAGAAGTTTATTGACGATGAAATCACCTTTTTTGACTAACCAATATCCATCTGTTGTCGTAGCCCTGTTGCCTCTTTCTTCTAGCTCTTTTCTGGGTCTGACCCCAATACTTGTATAAATTGATAAGAGCTCATAGTTATTATTTTTTGGTGCTGGTTCTGTAACTAACCGAAATAGGTACTTTGTGTTTATAACTTTCCAATGCGCTGGTATCTCTCCAATCCACTCCACCCCCGACGGTTTCATCTCCACATTTGGGTCAAGTCCTTTTGTCACAACCTGATTTATCAGTGCGATGCGTTGTTCCTGCAGCAGTTCTATTTGTCGTTCTTTGATGCGGATGAGTTCGTCAATCTGTTCTGTTTTACGGTCAAGGAAGTCAACGATTTGCTGCTGTTCAGGATCAGTAGGTATGGGTAAGAGTAGATTTTCAATTGATGGTTTTCCCAAACCGTATCTGGTAATTCCATTTGACTCCAACTCAAAATATTTTCTTGTCCTATCGGATTGAATAAATCTAAAAATAAACTCCCCACGACAAGAAAGTGGTTTAATCATTGTTAAATGATAGCCGCAGACAACATTGTCCAAATCGTCTTTGACATAAGTTGGAACACCAATATCATCTGGAGTCTCAGAATCTTTGGTAATTACAACATCGCCTTTCCTCAAAACAAATTTGGCAAATTCACTTTCCTTACAACTCCCCTTTTTCAAAACGGTATCAACTGTAATATAATCGTTGTAATAAACATCTGTATAATTGCATAATCTGACCTGGATCTCATTTGGATAGATGTGTTTATCAACATTACTTGGTAGTATCTTCGCGACGTGTTTAAGTCTTTTGACTTTCCAGTGTGCTGGTATCTTCCCAATCCACTCCACACCCGATGGTTTCATTTTCACACATGTAGTCAGCCTCTTCGTCACTTCCTCATATTTCATGATCTTCCTCATTCTAACTTAATTTTTTCATATAACTCAAGCCCGAAACCAGTTATAGAGCAGATTTTCGGTTTATTCTATTCATTTTAAACATGTTATCCCCTAATCCACCTACTTTGTCTGGATTCAACAATATCACATTCAATCCTTTCTATCTGTCCAGATGGCCTACGTATTTGAGATCTTCCAATAAATTCTTTGACAACGTTAATGAAGTTGCTGTGGGCATATGGCGACACTACAATTTGCTGTATAAGCTTACTTACAGTATTAATTGGTAATGCAAAGGCATCTTTAATTGCTCCTGAATTCCTTAATGATTCCTCTTCATTATGAGTGCGAGACTCACTTGGAGGCATTTTAGCATACATAAATGCATTTCCAAAACTTGATTTTAGTATGCGTATTTCTGCTTCATCTTTAAAGTCTGCTAATTTATAGAAAAAGCATAGCAGGTCGTATCCATTTTCCAAATAAACCCTATCCATTTCAAAATCCTTAGGATTATTATGTATATATTTAACTGATTTAACAATAACCCAAGGTATGTTAATAACGTTAGCCTTTTCCTGTTCATACTTATTTATATTTTCGTCTGAAAAATACTCATTAGTCGTTATGGGTATTTCTGCGGGGGGTCTACCTGCACTGTTTATACTGTCAATCAATAGCTTAGCATTTGTTTTTATTGCGACACCATCACCACCGTATGTATATCTATCCCACATTGCAGCGTTTTCATCTTGGGCTTTATGCCATGAAGATACGTATGTTGTCTCATAATATCTTTGCAGCGCATATTGCACAATATGATCAGGAGTGTTATATACTTTAGATAAAATCTCTTTTAGTATGACACCTTCTGATTTATCTTTAAATTTAGAGATTTTGATTAAAGGTATATAATTATATACAACAATCTCACACAAAGAAGAAAAACTCATATATCTCCAGAGTGTAATATTTTCATCAGGTTCTAAATCAGGTGGTATGTTTCCAAAATTTATTTGGTATTTTGACATTGGTATATCCATTTTCTATGTGCAGCATAATCTGTTAGATTGAGTTTCCCATGAGTGCGCAAACTAAAAGTTTACGCTACAAAGCACTAGCGGTACTCAAGCATCTTATATTATAGACCCAATATCTCGTTCAGCAAGCCTTCACTTTTCTGTTCTAGTGCTGCCATGCAATCGTTGAATATCATCCTCGCAAATAAACTCAACTGTCACACCGTTTCGGTGGAATGCGTCGTCAAAATTCAACCACTTGCTATCTACTGCCTGCAAAATAGGGGGTCTCTCTAAATGTGCACAAGCAACCGCGATAAATTTCCGATCAGCCGGATCGAAACCATCCAATGCCGGATCATTTGGGAACTCTTCAAACGCATTATCTGAACCATTGACAGGCGTAATCGAAACTAAGTCACACTGTTCAGGGTTTGTCCAATTCCGTAGGACCCATCCGAGAAACCTATCCCCAACATCAACACCACTGGAACGAAGATTTTGCATGTCCTCACCGAGAATTATCCACCTATTATCAAGCACGAGTTTCACCTCACCACGCATAATTTCCCCAAGTCTCTCTGCACAGGTTTGGACGCAATCGGGGGAAGCCTGTTCTGATTCTCCGTTAGCGACCACAGGAACATTTGTGTCTACAACAACCATCATTCTATCACTTTCCGCCTTTGCATTTCGGCTTTCGTCTTTTCCACCAATTCACCTGTACTATCACCAAAGAAGTCTTGCGGCCAATTGCTGATGTTGCCGTATCCATCCATGTTGAGGCGTTCAATTTCGGAGGTGCCGTCGTGGATCTGGCAGAAGTAGAGAGCTGTCTGATCTGCTGAAATATCTTCCTCAGCGATCCGGCGCATCAAGCGTAACAGCAGATGCTCGCTGTGGCTCTCAAGGATAATCTGGACGTTCCGATTTTTCACGACATCAATGAGCACATCCGCTAAATCGGATTGCACTTTCGGATGCAGATGAATTTCTGGTTGTTCAAGGATAATCGTCGAATTTTCTGGAACATAGTAACAAAGCACAAGCACAGGCAAGAGCTGCGACACACCAAAACCGACATCGGTAATCAGCACTTCGGAACTGTTTGGACTCTTTTTCACGCGGAATTCATAATCCTTTCGGTTCTCCGCGATCGGTTCAAGGGAGAACGAATCAATCAACTCCATTTTTTGTAGCCATTCTAAAATCCGATGCTCAATGGGTTTATGAGAACGTTTGACATTGACGAGTCGCGGTGAAGTCAATCCTTCCGCGCGCGCTGCAAGCAGGGCAGGGATGGCTTCTTCTCCACTGAGACCGACATCTTGGGGGCGTTCACCCGACCAGATATAACTGCGGCGTGGATATTCGCGAAGTGGACCGAGATAGGTTATATCGGAACATAGGTTTTCAAAAGCAAGTACGAAGTCTGAAAGGAAACCGAGGTTCTGATAGTATCCACTAACTTCGTCCGGAAAGCCGTAGCATTTCACTGGCGGTGGTAAACTCCATGGGCGTCCGGGGTTTCGTGTTGCCTGAAAACCACCATGAATGAGTTCATACTGGTTTCTTCCGCTTTTCTTATTCTTGTCTGATCGTTTCATCCCAACAAATTCGTTTTTATCAGTTGTGTAACGGAAACACTCAGCGAGCGGACGGTCATTTTTTTCATGGATTTCTGTATGAAACGTAAGGTCGTTAATGGGCAAAAGGGAAGTCCTACTAAAAGGCAAAGGCTTGGATAATTTCCATGATACGTCTAACTGGAGCGTCAGATCCGTTTTATGTGTATAGAGTAAATCGTGAAATGTGCCAAAGTCAACAAGGGACCGGTCATCTCCAAAGTGTAACACACGATTGCGGTCTGGAGATTCCACAGTCTGCATGAGCATTAACAGTACCTGTAAGATACTGGTTTTGCCGGAGCTATTCGCGCCGAAAAGTCCTGTTAACGGAGCGAACTGTAGCGGACCGGTATCCTGCCACGATTTGAAATTTTGTGCCCTGAGTTCGGTAATCATAACCCTAAAACCTTATTCAGACGCTTCAGGAAATGTGACGCGCCCATATATTTCCTGCAAGGGTAATTCGCACTGAAGGGAAGTTAGCGGAAGGTGCTGCTCAAGTCCTTCAAAGAAAGTGTAACTCCAGTCATCACGCTTTCGCAGAAAACGTTCAACGTTCACGCTATCTTGTGAAACAAGGATATATTCTTTCAAGGCATCGATCTGTCGGTAGCGCGAGAACTTTTCGCCTCTGTCATAGCCCTCGGTACTCGGAGAGAGTACCTCTATGATAACAATCGGGTTCAAGAGTGTGTCAAAAACATCGTCTTCAAAACGCGGTTTATCACAAACGACACCTATATCAGGGTAAAAGTAGGATTTCGCTGAAGGGATACCGACACGCATTTCATTCGCAAAAACAACACAACTGCTTCCTATCAAAAGATTGTGGAGTTGAACAAAGATATTCCTTTTAATCAGATTATGTGTAAAACTTGCCCCGGACATAGCGATAATTTCACCTTGGATGTATTCGTTTCTGACCGTGTTCGCGTCAGGTTTTGCTTTACGTTTTAAAGTGATGTATTCTTCTGGACTGAGGTATGTTTGGACAGCACTTATCGCCATGATTCCCTCCGTTTATCTCTGGAAATATTGAAACGAATAGATCCCATTAAAGTAAGAACAATTTACCTTTAGGCATTTTGCCGGTATAGTGTATCGCTGCGCCTCCTATAAATCCGTCTAATGCATCATAGATGTCATCACGGACTCTGCTATGAACAGAAACTATACCGCCCAGGAGTTCAGTATTCTCACTGATTTCAGGTTCTATAATAAACAACCACTCATTTGGATATTTCCGTTCCATTTCTGCTATCGTTAAACGTTCAGCACACATTTTATAGTTTCCACACCTCTGAAAAGGTTGATCAAGATTAAAATATTATACCACATTTTCTACTTCTTACCAAGTAGATGATGAATGTGCCGAGAGTTATTATTTAGCAAACCTTCACTTTTCCGCTCCAGTTTCTGACCTATCCTTTCAGCCCGCATTATGTGATGAGATATGGACCTATAACCATCATACTCAGGTTGAAAATTCCGTGCGCAAAGATACAGCTCTCTAAGCCGTATTTTTTGAATAGAAATCCCAATGCGATTCCGAATGGGAAAATCTGAACAATTTTCACCCATTCAGGCGCGAGAATATTAGCATGCGCCAGTGCCCAGAGTCCCGAAGTTAAAACAACAGCGACCCAATACTTGTTTCCATTGAGCCGAAATTGCTGTGCCAAATAGTTCTGAATACCGAGGCGGAAAAGTATTTCTTCACCGAACGCAAATGCGATAAGAACGAGCGCTGTCAGCACTGATGGCTCATCACTAATGCCTAATTTGGCACCCTGACTCTCTGATAATTGCTTCATATCCTCCGATATCTCTGGAGAAGTCAATTTAAACAGAATAACAGAAAACAGGATAGCCCCAGCGACCACTACGATTATGGCGGTAATGTAATTCCGCCACGCGATCATTTCAGAATTATCAGTTTTACCGGAAAGCCTTCTTAGCAGTGGCATCTCTACGATTCCGAGTTTCGTACAATAATAGATCCCGAGGCACGTGAATATTACGGTTCTCAGAAAAACAATCGCGTCTGTTATGAGCAACGTAGGAAGCGGCATCAGTTCAAAGAAATTCGGAATCAATACGACAACAGTAATGTCAAGCGCAATAGCAATGAAAGCAAACAAAATGCCATATTTCAGATAAATTTTTATCTCTTTTCTATGCCGAATGCTATTTATCAGAAATATTACGAGAAAAATAAGTATCAGAATAGCGTAAACAGCGGATAAAATCATTTTAAATCTCCTAATAATGGGAGTTACCACTTACAAGATTTTAGACTTAACAGACCTCATGCTTCACCGGAAAGTGTTGATTATCGAAGCGTTTTGTAGCGCAAACTTTTAGTTGGCAGTGAACCCTTATAATAAATCCAATACCTCGTGCAGCAAGCCTTCACTTTTCCGTTCCAGTGCCAACAATTCGTCCGTGATCTCCTTCAGTGACCGTAGCGGCGTGTACTGATAAAAATACCGATTGAAGTTAATCTCGTACCCTACCTTATCCTTCTGCCTGTCTATCCAACTGTCAGGAACATGCGGTTTCACCTCTCGTTGGTAATAATCCTCAATATCCTCCGTGAGGGGAACGCGTTCATGGTCTCGAAGCTTGGTATCCGGTTTCGGATTGCCCTTTTTGTCCCTAACAACGAATTCCTTTTCCTCTCCGAAAACCTCCTGTCTTTCGATGAGCGGTCTCTCAACTGTTACCTTCGTGTAGCCGAAAAAGTCGTTTGGATAGATTTTAGAGTGTTCGGCCTCTTTGAAGTTGGTGTACAATTCGGCTATCTGACGGATATGGCTATCGGAAACAAAAACGTTCTTATCTCCGAGATTCCTTTTCATCTCATCGCGGAAGTCAACGGCGTTGATGAGTTGAATTTTACCTTGTCGTGCCTCGGATTTTCGGTTCGTTAGTATCCAGATATAGGTGGCGATGCTGGTGTTGAAGAACAACTTTTCAGGGAGCGCGATAATACACTCCAGCCAATCGTTTTCGATAATCCAACGTCGGATTTCACTCTCACCGCTACCGGCGTCACCCGTGAAGAGCGGCGACCCATTAAAAACGATGCCGACGCGACTCCCGCGGTCCTCCATTTTTGAGAGCATGTGTTGCAGGAACAGCAGTGCTCCATCGGAGGCGCGCGGCGTACCCGCGGAAAATCTGCCGGTGGCGTTCTGTGCCTCCGCTTTCACCACATCTTCATCTGATTTCCAACTGACACCGAAGGGCGGATTTGTAATCATATAATCGAAGCGTTCGCCTTGAAACCGGTCGTTAGAGAGACTGGAGCCGTGTCGGATATTGTCGGGGTCCTCGCCGGTGATGAGCATATCCGACTTGCAGATGGCGTAGGTCTGCGCGTTCAGTTCCTGACCTAAAAGCCGGATCGTCGCATCTGGATTGATCTGTTCACGGAAGTATTCTTTCCCAATCGTCAACATACCGCCTGTCCCGCAACACGGATCGAAGATACTACGGATAACCCCCTGCCCACGCAGGTCTTCACGGTGTTCCGCAAACAGCAACGAGACCAATAACCGCACGACATCCCGCGGTGTGTAGTGTTCGCCACTCGTTTCGTTGGACATCTCAGAAAACCGGCGGAGCAGCTCCTCAAAGACCTGTCCCATCGTGTGGTTGTCTACTTTATTGGGGTGCAAATCGACTTCGGTGTACTTATCGCAGAAGATGAACAGTCGATTGTTTTTGTGCAATCGTTCGATAAACCCATCGAGATTGAAGTTTTCGATGATGTCGCGCACATCCTGACTGAATCCATTGCGGTAATTCTCGAAGTTGATATGGATGTTGGTCGGGTCCTCTGTCAGTCGAGAGAGGTCGTATTGGGAAGTGTTATAGAAACTGGTATTTATCTCTCTCAGGATAATCGGTGGGAGTGCTTCTTCGGGTACTTGATCTTTAAACTGGTTGTATGTATGTATAGCTTTCTCTTTGCGTCCGTCTGCCTCTAAGATGCAATCCAATCGGCGTAGCACCAGAAACGGGAGCGTGATGTCGCCGTATTCGTGTTGTTTGAAAAGTCCTCTAAGCACATCATCGGCGACGTTCCACACGAGATTCGCCAGTTCTTGATAATTCGCCATGCGATTCCTTTCAGGGTGAGGTGTGTTTATTGCGTTTTGCTTCGTGAATGGAGACCTCTCCTAACCACAAGTTTCAATCTCGTAATCGAGACAGGACGATTTAGTTTTCGGTTGTGACTTTGGTTTTCGTTTATAGGTGCTAACGTTTTTTCGCAAGATCGCGAGCGACAAGAAACACCCAAGCAAAAACACTCGCTCCTACAGAGGAAGACATATCCAGATATACAAAGTGAATATGTAAACTATAGTGGGTCCCATAATTAATGAGACATTCTGTGCCCAGGAAACTAACGGTCTCCTATCTCCTCGGTAACGGCTTCGGCGCGCGATAGAAAGACGCGTTCGGCTGCTGTGATTTTTGTCTTAAAGGCACTTTAATTTTTTTTGTACGCAAAAATCTGCGTCATATTTTTTTTCCGATGGGTTAGGGGCTATTGGTTCAAGTTCGGGCATTTCAGGTTCGAGTTGCGATCGCAGGTGTCCGGTTATTATGGACTTTAAGAGGCAGTGCGTGTGTCTTTAAAATGTTACACCTGTGTAACATTGGGTATGGATAGACTATTGCGATAAACGTAGTCGTTGTAAGGGTTCAGAGGCAATTGCGTTATGGTTTCGTATTTAAAAAAAAGGCGAAAAGTGTAACATTTTCGATTTGCGTGTGGGGTGACTCTGAGTCGTTAGGCAAAAGGGTTTTCGTTTTACCCGAGTCTACGTTTTGTCCTCCTTTGTCTGGGTGAAGGGTTATTTTTATGTTTTTTTTGATTAATATCATTCAATTAGTATGTATACTAAAGTTTGGACAATTTTAAGAATTAAGGTGTTTTAAAGCAGAAAAAGAGGTATCCTTTCATAAACAGACAAAAGTTTTGAAAGGAACGTAAAAAATGGACCTCCTTCTCTGCTTAGGAGATATTCTATCGGATTT
>JAJDTJ010000034.1 GCA_022827225.1 Candidatus Poribacteria bacterium
GCAAATAGCGGTCTCAAGATTTTTTGCCAAGTTCAATGAAAAAACAAACTCACAGAATATTAATGTCCGTTTTCAAGACGATACACCCCTGCCTTTTGACAAGGCAGCATAAGTTTACAATATCGTCCAAACTTTAGTACATCGTAACGGATGACTTAGAAATCATAAACTTCTATCAGTACAAAAATTTGAGTGTAGAAGGGGAAGACCCTGGCAAAGGTCAACTCGTCTTGACAGCGCAAGATGGATCTAAACGCGTCATTGCCGAATTCGCGGAATTCGAGGAAGCATACAACCTCTTTTTGGACATCCGCGATGCCCTTGCAGCAGGAGAGACATACTATAGTTTAGAGACATATATGGATGACAATCCATTCAGAGTCCCGGCACAACAACGCGAGAAACATACCACAGTTTAGAGACATACCAATCAGCAAACGCTACTTCAGCACCAACGCTGAATCCGTGTAGGATGGACCGTGGGCGCGTTCATCCTCACATCAAACAACAACGTCCAAACCCTACACACAAACGTTGTAAGTTGCTAATCTGACAATTGATAACCGACACCCAATTACAAATCAAAAATAACCTGTGCAAACCAAGTCCCATCACCCTTCTGCACAACCTGCAACTGATGATACGTGACACCCTTAATCTCTGTATAGACCGCGTGTTTATCAAAATTTGACGGTTCACCGTAAACCGTCGCCGACATCTCCGTTTCGCTACACTGCTGGATCGCTGCGCGCTTAAAGAAAATCTCCTTCGTCTCGTGTTGAAAGATGAGTTCATCGAGCCACGCCACGAACAGCTCCTCCACAGAATCAGCCGTGAGCTGAATCTCAACAGATACCGTCTCATCAACCGTCTCTAAAACAGCGATCGCCTCAAAGAGACCTTGCGCCGCGTGCGTCAGAAGTTCGGAGAGGTTCTCACCTCTAACCACCATCCCCATATCAGCCGTGTGTTCAAGATATTCATAAGGTTTCATATTGTCTCCATCATCACGATTTCCTTCGCATCCCATCATACCCTGAAAATGCCGTCCTGTCAATTTTCAAAATTGCCCAGGCTTTGGCACTTTCACTTGCCTATCTGCTTTCTTATGTTTAATTACATTTAATTATATTTATTTATGTTTTATTTTATGTTATCATATTTAATTATATTTTATTGGGTTTATTTATATGTTATTATATCTATACCTGCAAGTTGACAATCTGACAGCCGATAGAAACCGACGGCAGAAAACCGATAACCATGAACAAACTTTATTTCGGCGATAACCTCGAAATCCTACGCGAACTCGACGACCAACGCGTCCACCTGATATGCACCGATCCACCCTTCAACTCCGGACGCGACTACAACGCCTTCATCGGCGACTCGCTCGCACAAAAAAAGGCGTTTACCGATACATGGACCTGGGACACCGCCGCACAAGAGGCTCGCGCCGACATCGAACACCGCGCCTACACCAACGACACCTACAAAGCACTCGACAACTGCCTCAACGGATACGACTTAGTACTCCAAAACGCCGTCTCCGGCAATAGTGGCGCGATGCGTGCCTATCTCGCCTTCATGGGACCCCGACTCGCTGAGATGCACCGAATCCTCACGCCCACCGGTAGCATATATCTCCACTGCGACCCGACCGCAAGCCACTACCTCAAAGGCATTATGGACGCTGTGTTCGGCGTAGACAACTTCAGGAACGAAATCATCTGGCAACGCACCAATGCCCATAACGACGGCAAGCAGTACGGCAGAGTCCACGACACAATTCTATTTTATACCAAGAGCAACCGAAGGGTATGGAATCCTATTTATACGGCACACGATCCGGAGTACGTAAAGAAGTTTTATCGCCATCAGGACGAAAGGGGTCTTTACCGAATCGCTACCTTAAATGCTCCGGGAATTTCACAGGGAGGCGAATCGGGACAGCCGTGGCGGGGTGTGAATCCGAGCGACGTAGGTAGGCATTGGAGTACCCCACGCAGAGAATCCTGGCCCAAAGGCGTTGAACCGCCTGAAAATTACGAATCCCTCTCGGTTCACGAAAAACTGGAGGTATTAGACGCGAAGGGTTTAATTTACTGGCCTCCGAAGGGCAGTGTACCAGGATTCAAGCGGTATTTGTCTACGTCAAAGGGAAGTCGAGTTCACGATATTATCACGGACATAAATCCACTTGCGCGCACTTCCAAGGAACGCCTCGGTTACCCGACACAGAAACCCCTCGCCCTCTACGAACGCCTGATAACAGCTTCCAGCAACGAAGGCGACATCGTTCTCGATCCCTTCTGCGGTTGCGGCACTACCATTGACGCCGCACACACCCTCAAACGCCAGTGGATGGGGATAGACATCACCATCCTCGCCCTCGATCCGATGCGGCAACGCCTATCAGACCGACACGGTTTGGAACCCTCTATAGACTACCAGATCGAAGGTTACCCGACAAACATGCAGGAAGTCCGCAGATTCTTGAAAGAGGGAGACAAACGCAAATATCACGACTTCTCGAACTGGGCAGTGACACGACTTGGACTCAGCCCCACGAAAGATGTCGGCGACGGTGGACTCGACGGTGTCGGACACGTGACGCTCTGGAATCCGCAGCAGATGAAAGAGACAAACGCACGCATCCTCGCCGAAGTCAAGACCGGCAAACCGACCCTCACACAAGTCCGTGCCTTCTGCCACGTGATGGATCAGCACAACGCGGAGGTCGGTATCTTCATCACGATTGAACCTGTCAGTGCGAGAATGCAGCAAGAAGCGCAGAATATGGGCAGCTTCGAGCACAATCAGAAACCTTACCCGCGCCTCCAATTCTGGCGGATTGATGACGCGTACTTCGAGAACCCGGACATCATCAACACGCTTGTCCGCTTACCGGATGCATGGCGAATCCGTCCCACCCAGAAATCGGAACGCCACTTCGACAACCGACAGATGCAACTCCTCCACAGTTAAAATCCACACCCTCCATTAGCCCGTGGGCATCTTTGTAGCATAGGCTGTTAGTCTCCTGTGGCATCTTTGTAGCATAGGCTGTTAGCCTGTGTTCTTCTGTAGCATAGGCTGTTAGCCTGTGGCATCTTCTGTAGCACAGGAAACCGTTAAAGTAAGTGACAGCTTGCATTAGATTAGGAACATAAAGGAAAAGAGATCGGAAGGGTAAAAATAGCGAGAGGTTCACTGTATTTTTGAAAAGATAAAAGAATGTTTTTGAAAGTTAAATAGTGTGTGCGTGTCTTGTAAGGTTCAGAGCGTTGAACATAAGCACTGTGTGAGAATCCTTATGTTATAGCTCCTTAGAAAGGAGGTGATCCAGCCGCAGGTTCCCCTACGGCTACCTTGTTACGACTTCGCCCCGGTCATCGGTTTCATTTTCGAGAGCTCCCTCCCAAAAGGTTGGGTCACCCGCTTCGAATGCTACCAACTTCCATGGCGTGACGGGCGGTGTGTACAAGGGCCGGGAACGTATTCACCGCAACCTGCTGATTTGCGATTACTAGCGATTCCAGCTTCATGCAGTCGAGTTGCAGACTGCAATCCGAAGTGGGGCCGGCTTTTTGGGATTTGCTCCACCTCACGGTTTGGCGTCCCTCTGTACCGACCATTGTAGCACGTGTGCAGCCCAGGGCATAAGGGCCATGCGGACTTGACGTCATCCCCACCTTCCTCTGGCTCGTCACCAGCGGTCTCTTTAGAGTCCCCAGCATTACCTGATGGCAACTAAAGACAGGGGTTGCGCTCGTTGCGGGACTTAACCCAACATCTCACGACACGAGCTGACGACAGCCATGCAGCACCTGTCATAGTGTCCCGAAGGAAAACCATATTTCTATGGCGGTCACTGCGATGTCAAG
>JAJDTJ010000088.1 GCA_022827225.1 Candidatus Poribacteria bacterium
ATCAGTCTCATTGAACAACTTTTCCCCAAGTCGATTCATGCGGTGTCAGCAGCCGGTTTTGAGTTGAAAGTGCTTTTGTTTGTTATCGCAACGAGTATAAAGCAGCTATTTGGATAAAGGTAGCAACTTGGGTTATAATAGATAAAAACAGAAAGATAGAAGTGGAGGTTTCCTCTGCTCTAACGGAGAAAAGATTTTTATGGAACTTTACGAAGCCGTGAGTCCACTGGATTTTAGGTACTACGGCAGCGATCCGGATTTTATGAAACGGTTGCTGCCTTATGTCTCTGAGGCGGGGTACGTCACGTCGCAGGCGAAGGTAGAGGCAGCGCTGGTACGGACTTTGGCGAACTACGGTGTGTGTACTTCTGCTATCGCTGATGAAGTGGAAGCAGCAGTGGATCTCGTAACAGCCGAGGAGGTCTACGAGGAGCAGTCTCGGATTCGGCATAACATCCGTTCACTGGTTAATGTCATCCGTCGGAAGATTAGCCCGGAAGCGCGTCCTTATGTCCATCTATTCGCCACTTCAGCGGACATCTTAGATACCGCCACCGCGTTACGGTTCAAAGCGTTGACTGAAAATGTCATTGTTCCTGATCTGATTGCGCTGGTGCAGCAACTTATCAGGTTGGCGCGTGAACACGCGGAGACGGTACAAATCGGTAGGACACACGGACAGCACGCGGAACCGATAACGTTTGGCTATGCCTTGGCACTCTATATCAGTCGGCTCGGTACCCGAATCGAGAAGATTCACGAAGCTGGACAAAACCTGCGCGGTCAATTCTCAGGTGCAGTCGGTGCGTTTAATGGTCTCACGTTGATTCACGAACATCCCGAACAGATTGAGTCGGATTTCTTGGCACTGCTGGGTCTGAAACCGTCCGATACGCATACCTCAACGCAGTGTGTTGAACCGGAGTTTATTTCTGATTTGGCATATCAGATTACGGCGGCGTATACGGTGCTTGCGAATTTTGCAGACGATATGCGACACCTTTACCGTACCGAAATTGCTGAGGTGGGTCGGAAATACAATCCGCAGTTAGTGGGTTCATCAACGATGCCGCACAAAGTGAACCCAGAGGCGTATGAGAACATCAAAAGTTTGTGGAAGGCGTTTGTACCGCGTATGCAGACTGTCTTTATGGATAGTATTTTAGAGCATCAACGCGATCTAACGAATTCGGCATCAAGCCGTTTCCTAACGGAACTGTTCACGGCGTTTGATTATGCCATCTATCGGCTTCAACGCGCTTTAGATGAGATGGATGTCAAAGCAGATAACATGCGGCGCAACCTTGCCCTCAGTGCTGAAGACACGATTGCGGAGCCGATCTATCTGTTAATGGCGTATTACGGATTCCCGGATGCATACGATCACACCCGGAAGTTAATCGGACAAGTACATCAGACGGGAAAAAGTCTAACAACGCTATTGTGGGAAGATGAGACCTTCCAACCTTTCTTGGAAAAATTGACGGAACCGCAGCGTGCCGCTCTGCGAGATCCAACAAATTATATCGGTGCTTCGGTCCGGCGGACATACGCAACGTGCGACGAATGGGAGAAACGGATTTTTAATTTACCTTAACGTCTCATAGGCTACGAAGAACACAGGCTAACAGCCTATGCTACGAAGAACACAGGAAATGTGATGCGACAAGCGTAAACTTATTTTCGGATTTTACTATCATCAAAAATCTGCCTGTAAGCGTAGGCAGATCCGAAACCCAATAGTAAAAAAATGTTTGATATCACCTATTTAGGACGGCGATGTTTCCGTTTCATTAAACGCCATCCGCGTCTATCTACAATTGTCAGTTTATTACTGGTCTTTTGTCTCGGTATTTGGGCAGGGCGGGCAGTTGAGCTTAGCAAAATAACCGGCTATTTTCGTTCCTACACCGACCCTGAACAGAGCGATGTGACAAAATCAGTTGCTCAAGGGATTGTCCATCGACAGATATTAGACAACGGTGTGTTGACGAACATCCTTGTAGTATCACCGGATGCGGTGGATATCCGTCCCTACCGTGCGCTGAGTGCTGGTATCGGTACAGAATCGTTGGTATCGCTTGCGCGGCGGCACAAGGCATTCGCTGCGATCAATGGTGGTTTCTTTGAGATGTCAGGTACGTTCCGTGGGGAGTCTGTCGGCGCGCTGAAAATAGACGGCGAATGGGTCAGTGAACCAGAACAGGGGAGAGCCGTCATCGGACTTAGGACGGTGGAAGGTAACATCGAAACGTACATTGATAGAATTGCTTTACGACAGGAACTCGTCTTACCGAACGGAGAGACGTTGCGAATTGACGGTATAAATCGGAGTCGTGGTAGAAGCGAATTGGTCATTTACCGTCCACACTTTCACGTTGTAACGCTGACAATGCCGGACGGCGTAGAAGTTGTTGTAAGAAAAGGAAAAGTAACCGGTATCCACAATGGACAGGGGAGTTCGCGTATCCCCACAGATGGTTATGTCCTCTCCGCAAGTGGCAGGAAGCGCGGTGAACTCTTATCACATATAACAGAAGGCGGGACCGTTCAGATTCGTGAGACCATCATCCCTGAACGTGTTGGGGATAGTAATTTATGGGCGAGTTTTGTGCACATTATCGGCGGCGGTCCCTTGCTGTTGCGAGATGGTGTTGCCCCTTCAACGCAAGCGTACGAGCAAGAAGGGTTTGACCAAGCATTTCACAGCTTTTGGCATCCACGTACAGCGATCGGTAAAAAGGCAGATGGCACGCTCCTTTTTGTGACAATAACGGCAGCAGCGGCAGGTGTCCGACGCGGTGTTATGTTACCCCGACTCTCGGAACTGTTCCTTGAATGGGGTGCAACGGATGCGCTCAATCTCGATGGTGGCAACTCATCAATGTTGGTTATTCGGGGCGAAGTTGTGAGCGTTAAGAAGGCGGACACTACTAAGCCTGACGCGAAGGATCCATCACAACAGGTTTCGCGTGACAAGCCGACACCGAAAGCGGATCAACCGCAACAGGCTTCGCGTGGTAGACCGAATCCGGGATCAGTGGACAGACCGCAACAGGCTGCGCGTGGTAGACCGAATCCAGAAAGGGCGCGAGCGGCGCGAAACATGAGACCTGGGCGCGGGAACCGTCGAATCCGTCCGATGCCGCAACAACAGGGACGCGCAATTGCAGATGCGATCTTGATTTTTTTGAAATCTTAGGTTATAATAGAGTTAAGAAAATACTCATTCTGTAAGGCGAAAGAAGCGAATTAGAGACAGAAGTTTGCAAAGAAGAAAAAACATATCGGAATAGGAGGAAAAGCCGTGTTAAAGAAGAGTAGACCGCCGGAACCTATCGAAACGGGTCGAACATCTGGTGTGGTATCAAATGCAAATTTACTATCAAGACGTACCTTTTTCAAAGGCACTGTTGGGCTTGCTGCCTCCGCGATCGCCGCGGGTGAACTCATTTTGCCTGTTGAGGCTCAGTTTGGCGGCGGGTTCCGAGAATATATCCCGTACGATGCGACCCGCGATATCCATTACGGCACACGATTCGGGGTGATTGAACACCACTATCCGGAAATGAATCCGACTGGCGAGAAGTTCACGTTTGTCCGGCTCAAGTATCCGGGGGGCGATTGGTACACGAATATTGTTAACTATTACCGCTGGCCATCGGATCACAAATTTACGGAGATCCTCGCTGACAAAACGACAATTGATGTTGAGGTTCGCGATTATCCACAATACGTCGATATAGATGATGAAGGGCTGTTTGCGTATCCGTTCCTCTATATGACAGGACACCGCGGGATTCGGCTTTCCAACGAACAGGTGCGTAAATTGCGCGATTATTTTGAGCGTGGCGGTTTCCTCCACGTTGAAGATTGTGATGCCCGATTGAATGGGGGCCGCGGCGGTTTGCGTCCATACATCTATGATATGCTGCGCAGCGTTTTCCCGGAAAAGAAGTTGGAACCTTTAGAGATAAGCCATCCGATTTATCACACGCTTTATGACCATGATGAGTACCTCGGCGGTGATAAATTTATTCCGGGTGTCTGCGATCACGATGAAGCGATTATGGACGGTGATCGCGTGATCGTTTATTTCTGCCCGAGCGATCTGAACTGTGCATGGGAAGGCAGACCCTGCAGCCCGGGCGGCAATGAGCAGAGAGTCTGGGCATTTGAACAGGGGATGAATGTCGTTGCATACGCGCTGTCACGATAACGAAGGAAGGGTTATAAGTTATAAGTCGTAAGTTGGAAGAAAGAGGTTTGGTTCATTAGAATCCGCTCTTACTTATAAACTAAGACTTTATAACTTACGACTCAAAACAAGGGGAAAATTATGAAAAAACATTTTGGGGTGTCTTGTAAGTTATACCAAAAATGGACGTTGTTCTGTCTCATGGCGCTGTTTATTTTTCTTCCTTTGCATGCAAATGCGCAAGAACTGTTCTCAGATGCAGTGGGTCCCGTTACAGTTCAAGAGGTGAAAGGGATAGCACCCTTGACGGTGCCATATATCACCTGGGGTGGTGAAGCGGCACTTTTCCATGCGAACGGCGGGTTGACGACGCGTCCGGGTACCGTCATGGCAGAACTCGGTATGAATCTTAAGTTAGTGGCGGGTGATAACTTCCAGCAACAGGTCCGCGACTATCTTTCAGGGAAAACGCCATTCCTCCGGGGTACGTTTAGAATGATTGCACAGGCGAGCGAAGTTGTTGGAAAGGATACCCGGACAAAACCGGTTATCTTTGGGCAGCTTACATGGTCAGCAGGTGACCATTTCGTTGGTCGCTCTAACATCCGTAAGATATCTGATCTCAGTGGTAAAAAAATCGCTATACAAAAGGGTGGTCCACACGTAGGGATGCTCTATGATATGTTGAAGACTGCGCGGCTTTCAAAGTCCCAGGTAGAAATTATCTGGGTTGAGGAGTTAACGGGTGCCAAAGGGCCTGCAGAACGTTTCCGTAACGATGCGACTATTGCCGGATGCTTTGTCATAACCCCCGATATGATTGGATTGACGGGTGGTTCTGAAAGCACGGGTACAGGGGCTGAAGGTACAGTCAAAGGTGCGCGGGTCGTCGTGAGTACTGCGACGCTTTCTCGTTCTATTGCCGATGTCTATGCCTGCCGTAAAGATTTCTACGATGCTTACAAACCGTTTGTTGAACGCTTTTTTGCGGGTTATTTAAAAGGTGCCGAAGATGTCGTGGCTCTGAAAAAAGCCTACGAAACGAGTGGATCCGAAAAATATACGCAGCTCTTAACGATGATGCAGAACATCTACGGTAAAGAGGTATTGCCCACGCTTGAGGAGGATGCCCACGGTTTAATCGCGGATTGTACGTTCGTGGGACAACCGGGCAATATCGCCTTCTTCAACGATCCGAGTAACACGATTACAGGGTTTGAAGGCTTCAACAAAGCTGGATTGGATATGGCAGTAAACTGGGGTTTCGCGAAACAGAGATATGCCATGATTCCTTCCGATTTAGATTTTAATTCGTCAGCCTTTAAGAATCTACTGACGACGACCGTAACGGCTCCTACCCAACTGAAACAGACGCGTTTTAAAAAAGAGACCGTTCGTGCAGAGATTGAGTCGTTTAATGAAGATGCTGTGTTGGACGAAAAGACGCTCATCTCTTTCACGATTCAATTTGATGCGAACCAAGACACTTTTAGTGATGCCAAGTACCGCGAAGAATTTGACAGGGTAGTTGAATTGGCTTCAAAATTCGGGAATGCTGCGATCGCGATAAAAGGACACAGCGACCCGTCTCGAACGCTAAGTGTATTGGTTAAAACGGGACTCAGTACAGGTATTTTGAGACGGACAGGTACCCGCGGAAACTACAAATATTTTATGGATGGTAAGTCATTTAGTTTGGAAGACACTGGAAACCTGATCCGCCTGATCCAGCAGAAAAAGTTTGATGATGGCACCAATATTGAAAGTCCGTATCAAGTTATGCGAGCTGCGCTGAAGCTTTCTGAGCAGCGGGGTCAAGCCGTTAAAGATGCGATCATTGCTTATGCTGGTCGCAAAAACGCACGTATTGATCCAGATCAGATTGTGCCAGTAGGTGTCGGAATTAAGGAGCCTGTTATAGCAAAACCGACGAGTCCTGAAGAAGCGGCAGAAAATCGGCGTGTTGAGTTTGCATTGATTAAAGTTTCAGCGGAAGCTGTTGCAGTGTCTGACTTCGATTTTTAGCAGGAATAGCAGTCAGCCATCAGCCATCGGAAACCGTCAGTAAAAGAAGTTCCTCTTGAGAGAAACCCACCGTTGACAGTTCGTTTTCGATGGATCCAATAGCTGACGGTTCCATGACATAGATAGGGGCTCTTATGAAATGTATTATGGTAGGCGGATCCGGCACACGATTGATTCTCCTATTAAGCCTATTCATTTTTGGTCTTCAGATTTGCAGTGCTGAGGATGACATTCATAAAGATAACATCGTTGTGATTCTTGATGCTTCCGGCTCAATGCAGGAGAAATTTAGCGGTGACCAGACGAAGTCGAAGATGGAAGCTGCGAAGGCGGCACTACTGGAAGTTCTCTCAAAAGTTCCGGAGGATACCCATATCGGGTTACTGGTGTTTAGCGGTGCTAATATCCAAAGCGAATGGGTGTACCCGTTGGGACCGAAGGACACGCAAAGATTGACGGCAGCGATTCAGTTACCACAACCGAGCGGTAATACCCCGCTGGGGCGATATATCCGAATCGGTGCGAACCGCCTCCTTGAACAACGCGAAAAACAGTATAACTATGGAAATTATCGGTTGTTAGTCGTCACAGATGGCGAGGCTTCGGATGCCGAAAAAGTCAAGCACTATACGCCTGAAATCCTTAATCGACAGATTCGCGTTGATGTGATTGGTGTCGATATGACGACCGATCACATGTTGGCAAAAGTTGTAGATAGTTACCGTAAGGCAGACAATCCGGGTGAGTTGATTGCGGCAGTCTCCCAGATTCTTGCGGAGACGGGCGATACAGGGACAGACGTTACTGGTGAAGACGCTTTTGAATACATTGCGCCGCTTTCAGACGAAATCGCCGCTGATCTGATTCAACGGCTTACAACGCCGCCGAGCAATACGTCAATCGCTATAAAGCCTGCGGAGCCGCGCCCTTCACCAACACCAGCAACGCCGCCACAGACACCAACCTCCCAACGGCAGGATACTGAAAGCCGAGGCACGCTATGGTTCGTTGTCGTCTTGGCCATAATTGCTGTTACCGGTTTTTTGGTTTTCAGAAATAGGAAATAGAACTATGGACGCAGGAAAGAAAAAACGTATCATCATCGCAGCAGCAAGCTGGCTCATTATCATTGGTATAATCGGGTTGGTTTACAAATTTGTTGTTGAACCGTGGCTTCGCGGTGATCTCGTTAAAGAGACGAGTACACAACGGTATGCACACACTATCAAAGTGGCGCACGACTCGTTTCCGGGGTATGCGATCCTTCGTTCGCCTGCCGTTCAGAACCTTTTGGATCGTCAAGGCATTAAACTTACGTTTGTTGATGATAAAGCCGACTATGTAGGTCGCGCCCGGGCGCTGAAAAGCGGTAAAGTTCAGATGGGGGTGTTCACTATTGACGCGTATCTGAAGACAGGTAGCGTCATCGGTGAATTCCCAGGCTCCATCGTCCTTGTAATTGATGAATCCAAAGGTGCGGATGCGATTGTTGCGTATAAGCGTGGTGTCCCGCAGATACCGAATTTGAGCAATCCGCGGGCGCGTATTGTGCTGACACCGGACTCGCCGAGTGAAACGCTCGCTCGGATTATGATCAACAAGATGAGCCTTCCGAGTTTACCATCCTCGTGGGCAGTGGAAACGAACGGTGCTGAAGATGCCTACAAGAAGCTCAAGTCGGCTGACCCGGATGACCCGTACGCCTATGTCCTCTGGGAACCGTACGTAACCAAAGCCCTCACTATTGACGGTGTCCATCTGCTGTTGGACAGTTCAAAGCTGAAAGGCTATATTGTTGATGTATTAGTGGTTCAGCGCGAATTTTTGGACTCGCAACGTGAACTCGTCACGCACGTCGTCCAAGCATATTTGCGAGCAAACTATGACTACAACAACCAGCCAAATGGTTTAGCCGCCTTGATCCAAGCAGATGCCAAGCGGTATGGTGACCCGCTTAACCAAAATGAGACGGATAAGTTGGTCACAGGTATTGAGTGGCGGAACACCGTTGAGAATTACGCGCATTTCGGGGTGATTCCGTCCTCGGAAGCCAAAGGGGCAGAACGGCTCGAAACAATGATCGCTAAAATTACGCAGGTGCTGGTGCAGACGAATTCAATCCCTACGGATCCGGTATCCGGAAATTACGAGCAGCTTTTCTTTGAAGGTATTTTGCGATCCCTTCATCACGATAAATTTCATCCTGGCATGTTGAACGCGAGTGGAAACGATGGCTTAGGTGATATTTTTGCGGGTTCAACGCCGATGGAGCAGGTCCGAGAAGAAGCAGCACTGAACCCACTTTCGGATACAAACTGGAATACACTTGCCCCCGTCGCGGCGATGAAAGTAGAGCCTATCCAATTCGGACGTGGGAACGCTCGGATTCTTCCGGGGAGTGAACGCGCCTTGAAAGAACTCGCTACAAACTTGAAATCGTTTCCGCAGTACTATCTCAGAGTAGTAGGACACACGCGTCAGGAAGGGGACCCAGCGGCGAATCGGGTTCTGGCTTCACAACGTGCTGAGGCAGCGGCAGAAGCGCTGAAAAATTTTGGTATCGCGAGTCACCGTATCCGCGCGATTGCGAGTACCCGGACCTCTACCCAGATGCGTGGGGCAGCAGCCCAAAGTGTTACATTCGAGCTTCTTGGAAAACCGTATTGAGGCAGACATTGATTGATCGGAAACTGTTTCGGAAGAAATTCTTACTCCATCTTCTCGGTACCCCTTCCGTTGTCTTCCCTTTTGCTGGGGGAGTCTCTATCGCCTTTGCATCCTGGATACTCGATTTAGAACCGCAGATTCTCTATCTATTCGGCAGTGCTATCCTCAGCACTTTAGTCCCTATCGGTGCTCTGATTAGCAAGTGGGCGACCGGTACGGACGATATAGCGAAACAGGTGCATCGTGAGATCCTTCAGGAGGTGCAGCACGAGCAAGAGATAGAGCTCAACACTCTACACGAACAGCTTGAAGCCGATGGGGATGCTCGGACAGAAACGATGCTTGGAGAACTCCGCGTCTTGCACAAATCCTTTCAGGAGGAAGCCGGTGGCGACGGCTGGATGGGTACACTCCCTATTAACGTTAAAGCTGACATCACCGACAAAGTTTCAGAACTCTTTACACAAGCTGTGCATTGTCTGAAAGATACACTTAAGATGCATCAAAAATCGACGGATACACAACTTGGAACTACCGTCAAAAATGTCCTGCAACAACATCGCGAACAACAGATTAAAGACGTTCAGCAGACGATTGTTCAGCTGTCCAATCTTTATGCTCGGGTTCTGACACTTAATCCTGAAAGCGACGAGACTGAACTCACACGCTTGCGTACTGAACTTGATGAGAGTCTCGCTTTTGCGAAGCAGGTTGATGAAAAGATACGTGAATTAACACCGTCCCAGGATTATGACCCACTTAAAACAAAAAATAAAGAACAACAGATACTCCATACGGAAGAGTGAAGACAAGGACGAAATTTATGACAATCCCGATACGGCATTATAACAACATCCCCGGTTACTGGGAACCTATTTTAGAACGTTTAAAGCGATTGGAAGCTCTCGCGCAGCAGATTAAAAAAACAAAAAAGGAACAACAAAGTGATTCAAGCGAAATACTGAAAACGTTCTATACAGAGCACAATGCGTTGCTAGTGGCCACGCGTTCTCATTTGCGACAGGTGTCATCTGAGTGTGATGCGGCGACCTTAGACCTCGCGTTTGTTGAGGCTGTTTGGCTGGCTCTCGAACATTATCCGGCTCTGGTGCACCATCCCGAAATAGAAAATTTAGATACCGCGGGTTCTAAAATTTTTACACTCTTTACGCCGGATGCCCCGGCATCTTTAGACCTGCGCGAGAAACTTAAAAGTGCGCTCCAACAGGCATTCAATCTGGATTCGGAAACAGTAGACAGGCTCCACCGGGACCTGTCTATACGTGCCCGTCCACTGCATCATCGGCACCAAATTATGAAGAGTTTAGAGACACGCTTCAACTTGGTGTCCGATAACCCGAGATTGGACGCGGACACTTTACAAATTTTTCGGGCTTTATATCCGGGTGCACCGTTTGAAGTTGGTGAGGTAAAGTTGGTGAAAACATCTTCCGCGCTCTATTTTTGCCTTCCGACTGAACCGATAGACAACCCTCAAAAATCCAAACAGAATGCGGGAAACAATACGTCGCGACACGACAAATCGGATTATGAAAAATTTCTCCGAAAAATTTGGGAGGTCGAGCCTTTCGCACACTTCCCAGTGTTCGGAACCTTCAACGCAGAAGATTTAGACCTAATCTTGCGTCAGGAGATTGTCGCTGACACTGAATTGCCCCTGGAATTAATCACGTCAACACTAACACGGATGATAGGCGTGCTCCCTTTAGCGGAACTTGACAAATATCTAATCCACGATACTTGGGGTCATCAGTGGCAGGAAAGTTTACTCGATTTCGAGGTGCCTTACACGGCGTTGACATTATTCCAGCGCCCACTCTCTTTAACGGAAACGGCATCGGTTTTCGGGAAGCAGACTTCGTTCGCTGACACATTTGTCAAAACAGAGGCAGGAAGCGTGGAACTCAATTCTGCTAAATTACAGCAATTTATTGATGCGGAGTTATACGAGCGCGAAATCATAGCCTTTACACCTATTCTCGCAGAATTGTTGGCGGATGTCGTAGAATACAAGTTCTTAGAACTCTATCCAGAACAAGAACATCTGCTGCCGAGTTCCTCCTTACTCAAATCGTTTCCGAGTAAACTGGATTTGACGCTCGTAGACTTGCGTACTTGCTTTGTCCACGTCTCCGAAGTTTTCCAAAACTGGGTTACCTCGGCGTCAACACAACAAGGCTTACATGCGGAAATCTGTGAGAAACTGGATATTCCAAACGATACGTCGGAACATACGGAACTTTCGGAAGTCCTTAACACAGCGGTCGAACTCTGTAAGGCGCAGTTGCAGGCTTTTTACCAACCCGAATGGGCTTGGGAAACTGTGCAGACAGACAAAGAGGGTTACTTGAAACTGAACGCGTTTAGTTTCGCGGCACTGAACTTTCTCCGAATTCACACTGCACTTATTCAAACCTACGAAGATTTATCAGAGATTGAGACACCGTACGGTTTCAAAGATATTCTGGTATTGGCGATGGGGACTTTTTTTGAAAAAAATCCGCAGCAGCACATTTGGCAGCTTGACAGTTTCCTCACAGAAGCGTTTCTTCCACGCTGGCAGAAATTGGCTGCGACAGTCCTGAGCGCTTGAACAAACGGTCAATGTAGCGGATAAACTCCAAAATTGGAAAAGGAGTTGCCCGAAAGGACAACTCCTTTTCTGTTTTAAGGAACACATTCGGCAGGTGCTGTGCCAACTCTTTGAATGCAGGATCAGGGCTTGCTACCAATTATATTTCGGAATTTAATGCGATAGTAATTTTTCGCGGAGGCGTTCGTAGGCGAGGCTTGCTCCAGCGATGTTGCCAGCGGCCGGGCCTATTTGGAGTTGCGCGATGGTGCCGGAACCGAAAAGATTTTGGACCGGGTGGAGTTGTAAATCGTCATCAAGGCACGGTAGCCCACGGATGATCGGAATCTGGTGTTTTGTGATTAATTCGGCTAAAAACCCGTAACGGCGCAGATCAAATCGATATCCGGTTGCTAAGACGACGCGAGACACATCTGTGATGATGCCTTGCGTCGTTTCAATTTGTAGCCTTTGTGTCGATGGGGATTCTTCTGTCGCGACGATGCTACGGATACAGGTTTTAGGATACAGATCGATGTTTGAAGCACTCACCACCGTCTCCATAACATCGGGGGTAATACTCCCTTCACCTCTATTTTGTTGAATGATATCGTAACGCCTCCGAAAATCGGTTTCATTTGCGAATTCAGTGAGTGCCTTGGGACCCAACCAGATCGGCGGAAAGTCGAACTGCTCTGTTTTCAACGCTTTCCGTGCAATTAACACCACGTGATGCCCGCGTTCGCTGAGACTTTTAGCGAGTGTTCCCGCCGTTAATCCACCGCCAACGATGACAATTTTACCCTCCCTGTCTTGCTTACCTTCAGAACCGACTGTAAATTGCGATGCGTGTAGAACCGTTTCAGGATATTGGCGTTGCCACTGCATAAACGCTGGCGGTACATAAGCACAGTCGTCAGCACCGATAGCGAGGATGACACAACTGCTCCGAAATCCGATATTGTTCGTTGAGACGAGTCGGAACGGAAATTTGCTTGTGCCTTTGTCCCACCGTAATTTTGCTACTTCAAACTGATGATAGATGTTATGCTTCGGCGGGCAGGGAGACCCTGCCCCTACGGACGATGGAAAACCTATCTCTTTCGGTGTGCCTGGAGACTCTGCCCCTACGGACGATGGAAAACCTATCTCTCTCGGTGTGCCTGGAGACTCTGCCCCTACGGACGAGAGGGTATCCGTGCAGAAATCCCAAAAGAGTTGTGTGGAAGGCTGCGCGTATGGAGGTGCCAACTCATCTGTTCGGTTGTGGCGTTCTGCATATTCAACGATACCGAGTGCGTCCGGCGTAATGTGATGAACGGCTGGGGAACGGAGGAAGACCATCCCTTGACGTTCTGTTTTGCGTCGCCACTGGGTAAGTGGCAGCGGATGGCGATCGACGATTGCGAGACGGTTTGCTGCTGTCGGGACTTCGCGGAGTAATCGAAGGGCAATAGACACGCCATGTATCCCACCACCGATAATGGTAATTGGGATGTTGCGATGTGCAAGGGTTTTCATTCGGTATTGGGTCCGGGTAGATGGAAATTTTTAAGCGCGAAGGTCTCTGAAAACAATTCTTCGGTTGCGCGGTAACGGCTATATCTATATTGGACGACTCCGATGGCGGGCGCAACCCAGTAAATCGCGGGTGGACTAATCAAGAAAATAGACGGATCGGCACTATCACCATAAACGACCTCTTCATGAACAACATACGTTGTATAACTTCCGGCGGGGACGGTAATCTGGACATCCTTCTCTGCGACATAACGTGTGACTTTGACGGGTATCCCCGCGGTTTTCTCAAAAACGACCCATTGCTTTCCGACTTGCAATGGAAAATCCCAGAGACGGCGCGCCGGGAAATGTTTCTCGTGTTGAACTGTAACGGTGTTGATAGAGGTTGGAAGAAAAATGTCAAAAGCCGATTCCTCCAATGTCTGCGCGGTCTTAGAGAAGTAGGTCGCAAAAATCGGGAACGGGAAGACATCGAGAAATTCAGCATCTAACCGAAGGTAAAAGGCGTTCGCGGCCAAATGGTCAATAGCCTGCCAGTTGAATTGGTCAGTTCTAACGGGACTAAGTTCACTGACAGTCATCTGCCGATGTGTTGTTCCGCTGATATCGCGCGTTCCTTCGACCCGGCGTGTGAATTCCTGCTCGGTGTCCACGTTGATGTATGTCCATGCGGAGCCGGTATCTGTCGGAAAGTCAATCGCGTGGAGTCGTCCGGTTGTATTCGGCTGCGGCAGTGTGATTTCACCGTGTGGGTCAATGAGTCCTTCGTCTCCGCAGCTGCAGAGGAACAGTAAAAGAAATAAAATAATTTTCGGTTGATAACTGTTCATCATTTCACCACACAGAATTTTCCGGTGCTTTGGAATCCGTTTCCATCGGTTGCCCGGAAAAAGTAGAGTCCGGTGCAGACCATTTCACCGCGTGCGTTTGTGCAATCCCATTCGGAAGCGTTGTCAATTACTTTAACCAAGCTTCCGAAAGCGTCGTATATTTCAACGGTTAATCCCTTCGGATAGAACGACAGGTGTTTTCCCTGCGCAACATAGAGTGGATTGGGCGCGACAGTGACAATCCGTTCTGCGCTATTCGCGATATAGTTGAAGGTTTGCCCTTGCCAGATTCGTGTGCCTGTTACGCCAGTGGGTGTCTGTCCGCGAATTTTGTAAAGATAGATACCTGTCGGCGGAAACCCGTTAGTGCGTAGCGTTCCGATCCATTTTGTCGCTGTCTCCTGCGTGAGAAAGACGGTATAATTTTTTTTATTTGGGCTTTCGGCTGTTAGATGTGGTGCGCTCTGTAACGGTTGTGTGCTTTGCACTTCAACTTGCCATTCACCTGTGCCGCGCGGTTGCGTCTGAATGAAAAATACGGGTGCCCCATTCACTGGGTCAATCTCTGGAACGATACTGTTCGGTACAATGCTCGGTGTTCCCATAATCCCCATTGCGTCAACAGGTACAACAGCGTAATAATAGTGGTATTCGTTATCAATATTAATTGTTTCAAAGACAGTTGTATCTTCAAATCGGGTTTGTGTGATGTTCACGCGTCCAACGATCTGTATATCGTTTTCAGGGATACCGTTCCCGTCTCGGTCAGCGGCGGCGAGGACTTCATCGGTACTCTGGAAGGGTTGTGGCACATCCGTTTCACTCTGTAGGCGGTAGCGTTTCCTGACAATCACGATGTCCCGAATACCGGTCGGATTGTCAACTGCCCATGTCACGACGGGCCCAATGCTACCTTGCGAGACGGTAGCGTTAGACAGCGTCCCTGTCGGGGGCGCGCCTGCTGTATAACTAATAGACCCTCCGGAAGTTCCACCGGGAATTATCACCTGTTCGACATCGGGATGCATATTGATGAGAACGAGCGTAATTTTCTGAATATCTCCGCCGAAATCTTTGAAGGTCATTTGTGCTTCCTGCGAACGTTGATAAGTGAACGCCTCTCTGATTTCCGTTGTGCCGTTCCGTTTTCTGACGATAAATTTTGCAGCCCACCCACGCAATCCGGTAAATGTGTGTCGATCCAATTCCGACTGAATTTTTTCGCGATCGTCTCGTGTCAAGTTCCGCATATCTATAGGTGCCAGGTCTGCGCCATCGATCTTGATTGCGAATTCCGGCATAACTCCCGCGGGTTGAAAGACAATATACCTTGATGCGAAATGTTCGGGCATCTGTTCAGAATTAAAATCTGCGTGGACTGGATAACTGGTATGGATATCGTTGGGATGGATAGCGACGGGTGGGAAGCGATGTGCAAACTTGTAACCGGGTATATCGGTTGCGGTATTGGCACGGTTGTGCGTGAAATAATTCCACACAGTAAAGGTCTTGAACGCCTCAGCGAGCGTGGTACCATTATTGGTAAAAACAGCGTAGAAGTTCCCCATCTCTCGGTAACTTCCGTCGGTGCTATCTCCGTAAAACTGTCGGATAATGTCGTATCCGAATCGTTCTGCCATATACAACGCCCAGATGACGGAACCGTATTCATGGTCCCCGATGCGGCTTTCAAGCGAGATGTCTGGTATTTCAAACCAGCGACGCAGTTGATGGATGTAAAAGTCATAGGAATCTGTCTCGTTGGGTTCATCTGGATCGGGTAGCGTGTCGCCATCGTCAATGCGTCCGCCGTCGTAGGTCATGGCTTCTATCCAAGTTGCGGAGGCTTCCATGAACCATATCGGCATATAGGCGTTGTATCCGAATTGGACCCCGTGCAGGAATTCGTGGGTGCAGGTTGTCTGAAGATAGCGGATGCCCTCGGCTTTGCCTACATAATCGTAGATACGGGAATTAATCATGAAATAGGGTGCGACGGTGAGTGCTGTAGATAAGACGCGTCCTTCAAACCAATCCGCTGTGGTAATACCGAGGGCGGGGAACGTGAAGAGATAGACATCATATTTATGGTCGCCGCCGTTCTGTGCCGCCCAGAAGTCGATATAAGGGACTTTGAATCCCATCAGGTCGATTTGGACGTGATAGGCGCGTTCCATGGCATCGGCACAAAGGTCCACATAATCAGGGACACCGTTTCGTGGATGAAAATCCTCAAGTGGCGGTGCGTGGGGTCCGCGGCGCGTGTAGTGGAGTCTGAAGTGCGGTGTGGTAAATTTTTCTGACAATTCGACCTCGCCGAAGAAGCTGCCGGGCAGTCCCGGTCGCAGGAAAATAGGCTTGAACTCCTGCCGATACATCGCGGGTAAGTTGTGCCAATTCTTGGCAAGTGTGACAAAACTGTCGGTCGCACATTCTGTGACTTCGCTTCGGGTGTACCGAGGTTTAAGGTTCGTGAACTGCCTTGCGGTTTGGATTGCATGCTGGAGCTCGGCATCTGGCGGGAGTGCGTGTGCAATAGATAAGTATGTTACAGAGAGCGCGATCGTGAAGATCAAGGACAACTTTATGTTTTTCATGGGCGCAAGAATTTGACAAAAAACCTTTTGTGTGATGAGTGTTTATTACAGCGGATTTCGCCAACGTGACGGAACCTGTGATCGTATACCCTACTTAGTATACATGCTAACGGTCAAAAATTCAAGGAGAAAACAAGGATAGATAGCATAAATCGCTAAGCGAAACGGGTGGGTTTTCCGTCAAGGCTGGTATGATTGGTTTCTTTCCAATATGCTTCTACGCCTTCTTCGCCCTTCTTGGTTGCCCATGCGTTTAGTTGTTCTCTTTCACCGACATAGTCGTAAAGCGGGACAGCCATTCCGCACGAAGTTTGTGCGAGGTCAACAGTAAGATCAAAGATCTGCCTTGCCCCCGGTAGAGGTGTGAATAAGGGAAAGAGTAATTCCCATTCGGGATCGTCTTTGTGGATGGCTCTTGCGGTGCCGTAGAGGCGTAGGATTAAGGGGTTATCCTCAAAGGCAGTGAACATAAGCGTCATGCGTGGGTTTTCTTGAACGTGTGCGGCGGTTTCGTTTCCGCTGCCTGTTACGTTCAGCCAAGCGACGCGGTTTGGCGTGAGGACGCGCAAGGAATCCATGCCCTTCGGAGATAGATTAATTCGACTGTCAGCTGTTGCGGTTGCCACAAAAAATACTTTTTGGCACTCGATAAATTCCTGCAGTTTGGGTGAAATTTGCTTGTACAATTTTGCCATTTTACCGATTCCTCCTAAAACGACCTGAGCGCTGCCCAGACGGTTGCTAACTTATCTGAGGGTTCAACTGCGTGTGGCTCGGCACCTTCAATGTCGCTTACATATTCGCCTTCGTAGAGGCGGACGTGATCGATCCAGACGTCAACCTTTTCTAATCCCATGATGATACCGGCGCGCGAACTTACGTCATCCACAGGCATTTTGAAGGTGATGAAAAATTCCTTCCACGTTTCAGATAGACCGATTGATCTGCCAGAATATACATTCCACGGAACACCTTGATGCATAATACGCATCGTGACGTTTCTCGGTTTTTCGCTCTTTGCCCACAAGCTGTAAGTATAAGTGGTGCCTTCGAGCAATGTGAAGGGCTGTTGATAGAGTTGTATGTGCCCCAATGCATTACCGACTTTATTGATTTTGATATAGGCGACGTTTTTGCCGACAATGGGTTCCGCTTTTTTACCTTCGGTTTGGAAGAGTGCGTTTGCGCTTTCATGCGTCCAGTGGTGCCACCCCTGAAGGTGCAAGTCGAAATCACCGTTGTTGAGGATATTTTCGGGCAGTTTTGCCGCATAAGTGAACGTGACAATCCCGCATAACCCTATTAATACAAACGGATAGATGTAAGTCGCAGCTTTCTTAGTTGTGTTCATCGCCTTCGCCATCATGTTCACTGTCCTCTTCCGTACCATGCTCGCTGTCTCCTTCTCTGTCATGTTCCCCGCGTTCTCTGCCGCTGCCGTGTTCGTCCTCTCCGACTTCAGGATGGGCTGTCCATCTATCAAAGTCGGTGGTTGTTGCGGTAAGCAGGATTTCCCTTTTCTCACTAGGAGCAAGGTCGCCGGGTGTTGTTGGGCCGAGTTCTTTTCCGTTTGACAAGTGGACTTCGACGCGGACGCGTTTCAAGTTTTCGTCCGTGGTGTTTTCGACGGTGCCTTTGAATGCATTGCTTTTTGCATCGTAATTTAAAATCAGTCGGACTCCGTTGCGAATTTTATCGTAAGTATCGGTTAGGGTGAGTTCAACGTTAGATTCTTCAGTGCCTTCATCAACAGCCATCTCTTCCTTATTGACAACGGCCATCTCTTCCTTTTTTGAACACCCACTGATACTGGCCACCAACATAATCGCACTTGCGGCAAGAATGCCATAAATCGGATTCATGAATGTACCTCTTTGTCAAGAACAAGAATTTCAAACGGTACTTTACTAAACAATTTTAGAGATTTACACGACAGGAACGTTACCAAGAGTTTAGCAACGTTACACTCTAAATATATTCAACTACATTTTAGACCAGATGTCAAGGTTATTTTTCTCACAGCATATTATAGTAAAATCTGAAAATATGTTTACACTTCATACGCCCGTAGGGGAAACCGGGTAACCCTATAGGAAACACCTAAGCAAAAACCCCCTACAAGCTACCGTGTGTGCAAATAATTATGGGATTTACTATAACGACTACTACATCCCAAAGCTAAAGCAGTGGGTTTGTAGCGGAAGAGGAAATAAAAAAGGGAGCAATGGGTGTATTGCTCCCTTGCCAGATTCTGCTAACAGCGTTTCGGTTGCATGATTGGTGAAGTGGTTGGCTTAACCACCGCCACCACCTTCGCCGCTTGGGCCATGCTCACCGCCGCCTTCACTACCGCCACCTTCGCCGCCACCGGATTCGGCACCACCTTCACCACCGCTCCCAGTGCTGGGACCGACTTCGGGGTGTGCTACCCACTCGGTAAAGGATTGTCCTCCGACCGGCAGTGTGATGCTGTGTGATTCACCGGGCATAAGATCAACGTTGGGTGTTGGACCGAGTTCATCAACGGTGACGGTCCCGTCATATAAATGAACTTCGACGCGAACTTGCGTTAATATCCCATTGGTCGTATTTGTAACAGTGCCTGTAAAGGCATCCATCGCTGCATCATAGAATATAACCAGACGGGCACCGTTTCGGACCTGGTCATAAGTATCGGTAAGACCGTATCGGACTGACGACTCTTCGTCATCTACTGGTACAGTAGTTATTGTCTGCTGCCCATCCCGTTCACAACCGATAATCGTCGTTGCCATCAATATGGCAGCCAGTAGGGTGAGGGTTCCAAAATTGCGTTTCATGAGTATGCTCCTCTCTAAAAGGATGAATTGGTATGAATTGTATGAATTGTATGAAAGATAAATAAAATGTAATCTACTACAGTTTGGCTCTACAGAAAAGCGGTGATTGGTATATTGCTCGCTTGGAGGTGTCTGCATAACAGCATCCTCGGTTGCATCAGTGCTGAAGTGGTTGGTTTAACCACCGCCAGCCCCTTCGCCACCTGCGCCATGTTCACCGCCACCTTCGCCACCGCCGGAGCTGGGACCGACTTCGGGGTGTGCTACCCACTCGGTAAAGGACTGGCCTTCGACCGGAAGTGTGACATCGTGCGATGCACCGGGCTGAAGGTCAACGTTGGGTGTTGGACCGAGTTCATCAACGGTGACGGTACCGTCATATAAATGAACTTCGACGCGAACTTGCGTTAATATCCCATTGGTCGTATTTGTAACAGTGCCTGTAAAGGCATCCATCGCCGCATCATAGGATATAACCAGACGGGCACCGTTTCGGACATTGTCATAAGTCTCAGTAAGACCGTATCGGACTGACGACTCTTCGTCACTTGCGCCAGCAGCGACAGGATTTTCTGTACTGGTGTTTTCTTCATCATTTGAACATCCGGTAACACCGGCTATCAATATCAACATAAAAGCGATTGCTGAGAGAATTCTCAAATGGCTATTCATGATATGCTTCCTTTTTTTGGATTTACACACACTTTCCGTATTTGTTGACGAAGTTTGAAACTTTGCATCGGTTTGGTGTGTGCTCCAATTGTGTATGAAAATATAATGTATGAAAATATAAGTTGTATGAAGTAATATAATCTATCTGCTAAAGGATAGTATTGCAATCTTCATCCGATTGATTTACCCGTTTAACGAGGACTTAATAAATTGGTTTACATAATCTTTATAAATTATCTTCTGTGTCAGTTTCACGGAATAAATATGACAGTTTCCGAATCTACCTCCGCTCGCCGTACCGTAGCCCACTTGAATGTGTCTACCGAATTGTTTGTTTAGCTTGGTTGAACCATTGGAAAAATCGCTGGAATGGGGTGGGCTGTGCAATCCGAATTTTAGACGCGTCCGTTCGGATAATTACGGCTACAGACTCCCATTGTCCATCGGTATAATCTGGATCGTTCTGATGGAACGCAATATCTTTCAATTCAGGAATCGGGTCTCCATCAAGCAGTAAACACTCTATATGAAATTCAATGGCTTCTCTAGCTTGCCTCAAGGCATCTTCAACTGTGTCTCCGGCACTGAAACATCCGGGTAAATCTGGGACAGTTACACCATAACAACTCTCTGGATCTTTGTCGATAACAACCGGATAGTGTCGGAGTTCTGGGAATTTTATCGTTATCGTTTTCCAGAGTCCATCGGCGTATTCTGGATTGTTTTCGTGGAAGGCGATGTCTTTGGGTTCGGGGATCGCGTCTCCATCAAGCAGGAGGCATTCAAGGTGCAATTCAATCGCTTCCACGGCTTGTTGCAGGACATTTGCAATGGTATCACCAGCAGTGTAACATCCGGGCAAGTCTGGGACGAGCATGCCGTAGTCGCTGTCAGGGTCTTTATAGATAACGATTGGATAGCGTTTGTACCGCTCAGCTGCTAACTCTTTTTGGGCGAGTGTCTTGACTTCCTCATAGATGCCTTCCTCTTTAAGGAAATCAGCAAAGCTGCTCCCGCTGTATTTATTTTTTTTCATACTTCTTTCCCGTTTTCCCATATACGCCTTCGCTTTCGTGCCAAACGTAAATCCTTCTGTGGTGTTTTTTGGGTCTTCTTCTGTCTCAGTGCGAAAAAAGACAACCTCAAGCATGGAGTCTCCGTTGAGAAAAAGTGAAGTAGATGGATATTCTCAAGTCCAAGAATTGTAACTTGAGAAACAAAGGCAAGAAAAATTGCGAATAGATTGGAGTTTTAGATAAAATAGGGCAGGCGGTTTGCCTGCCCTGAGAGAGGGATTCCGGCAGCGACCTACTTTCCCGCGGGGTCGCCCCCGAAGTATCATCAGCGCTGAAGGGCTTAACTACCGTGTTCGGGATGGGTACGGGTGGGTCCCCTTCGCTATAGCCACCGGAAAGATTTTTTGTATGACTCAAACTTAGCCGAAAGTCGCGATTCGGAGATCGCTCCTACCGCAAATCGTTGCTGAGCCGTTACAAGAATATTTGACAATTGTATAGGTGTGAGAGTTTGTTAGAAGGATAAAGAAGTTTATCAAGCCCTCGGCTTATTAGTACCAGTTAGCTGAACCGCTCACACGGTGTACACATCTGGCCTATCAACCTTCTTATCTCGAAGGAGCCTTACCAACTTAACGTTGTGGGATATCTTATCTTGAGGGAGGTTTCACGCTTAGATGCTTTCAGCGTTTATCCTCTCCGCACATAGCTACCCAGCGGTGCCACTGGCGTGACAACTGGTGCACTAGAGGTACGTCCACCCCGGTCTTCTCATACTAGGGGCAGCATCTCTCAAATATCCTACGCCCGTACCAGATAGGGACCGAACTGTCTTACGACGTT
>JAJDTJ010000038.1 GCA_022827225.1 Candidatus Poribacteria bacterium
GTCCGTTCAGCCTCTGCTTTACTGCCACCCTCATTGATGAAATCAAGCACGCATTTGCGTAAATCTGTTGAATAAGTCATAATCATAAAGACTAACATAAATCTCAGAAAATGTAAACTTATTTTCGGGATCCACTAAAAATGCGATTGCTGAACAATTCCTTTAGCATGTTTCTTCTCCTTTGCAAAGATTGTTCCGTGTGCCGCTATCTGGACGCGTCCGGACAGGTGCTCACAATTTCACACGGAGGTTGTTTATCGGGTTGACATTCGGAACGGGGGTAACAGATCGGATCGCCCGTCACAGAGGGTGTATTTCGCGTCCAAGCGAAACACGCAAGGAAAATAAAAATGCACGAGACGGCGATGATATACGGTTTGGCGTATTTCAAGGGAGTGGTAACCTCCTATCGTTAGCGCAAACGGGTTTGCAATTATACCGATTTTACGGTACAATAGAAACAAGTGCTGTCATTCTCGGTTTAAAGTCATCAATGGCAGTGCTATCGGCGGTGTCGGTACTCGTAATACCGGCATCGCATCCGGCTATACTTTGGAGCGACGCTTTTTGGGGTCGCGTGTCTCCAAAATCAGCGATAAGAAGTCTGCCAATCTGTATAGTAAAGAGAGTTTACTTTTTAGAAAAAGTTACTTTTTATAGTGTGTATCCGTTTTTTGGCATCGGATACCTTAATTATACCTGCTAAAGTTATTTTTGTCAAGTTATAATGCAATTTGCAATTTTTTTCATGAGACAGAAGAAACGCTATGCCTCCGAAATCCAATCCGCTGTCGCCGCCTCGAATTCCTGCGACAATTCCTCCGAAATCGTCTGCTCTAATAGTTGGATTAGGTCAGTGCGAAACTTGATCCAATCGTCGCCACGCCGCGTAAACCGGTGTCTATCGTCTATTTCAATAAACATCGTATCGTTCGGTTCGGATAGAGATTCAAAATAACGCCTCACATTCATAATATCTTCTCCTTTTTTTTAGCAATCAGCAATCAGCAATCAGCAATCAGTAAAGAGGACTTCTGTTAATCAAAAATCTCTTGTTACTGACGGCTGATAGCCGATAGCCGATAGCCAATAGCCGATAGCCATTCAAAGCCATTCGTGCATTTCCCAGCCAGATTCCAGTGCTTTCTGACGGAACTTTTTGCCCGGATTCACAGCGACCGGATTCCCGACACATTCCAACATCGGGAGATCGGATCCGCTATCGCCGTAAGCATAACTCTCTTCAAGTGAAATTTCGTGTTGATCTGCGTAACTGCGTACCGCTTTCGCCTTCTCCTCACCGATAAGCGGTACAGTCGTCAGTTCACCCGTAAATCGTCCGTTCTCTTCACGGAGCTGGGGTGCCAATACAGCATCAACGCCGAGATAATCCGCAATCGGTTGCACGATGAAATCGAGCGAGCCGGTTACGAGAACCACGGCGGTCCCCTGCTCCTTATGTTCCTGAATTTGAGACACCGCTTCAGCGAAAATTTTCGGACGCACGGACGTTTCAAACATTTCCGCTGATAACGCCTTAACCTCAGCGACCGCCATACCGCGGTAGTTGCGATAAAATACCCGATTAAAGCGGGTTCGACTTATACTGTCCAGAATCAGATAATAAACAGTTTTCGGCAAGAACCCGATCAGCCAGAAGTACTTGAGTGGAAACGGCATCGGCGCAGAACGCATCCAGATGTAGTAATGCACAATCGTAGATTTCAATAGGGTGCCATCTACATCAAAAAATGCGACTGTCTTTTTCGGGTTTGCGGTTTCGGACATGATGAATCTCCCTAACGCCAGTTTGATAATAGTAGCACAAACTTTCCAGTTTGTGTGCTATAGACCCAAACTATAAAATCAGGACTTACGCAATTTTGACTATAGTCGGTTCTATTCGCTGAGATTTTTCGGAAAACACAGCGTTTCTGTACCACAGGCTAACAGCCTATGGTACAAAAGAGCAGCATGCGTAAGTCCTAAAAATTTGAACCACAATATCCTTTTATCAAATTCGCCTTTCCTAAGAACGTTGCCGTTGTTTTAAGGCTTCACCAAGTTCCGCAACACGGCTCTGTGCCAAGTCCAAGAATTCTTGGTATCTATCGGGATCAATAGGCGTTCCATCTTGGCGACTCCAATTGTCGCCTACCGCAAGCGTGATCGGCTCCCCAAAAATGATACGCACCGGATGCCTCTTTGGAAAATTCTGACCTTTCGGCAACGCGTGATAAGTACCTTCAATATAAGCCGGTATAATCGGGACGCTGGGACCGTAGATAAGCAGACTCAACACCCCTGGTTTGAACGCTTGAAGGTCGCCGTCAAGGGAACGTGTGCCTTCGGGGAAGATGAGCAGCCCGTGATGTTGTGCCATCACTTCGTTTGCGACCCGCAGGTCCTGTAGGAACTCCGTAAAATTGCCGTCCCGTTCTATCGGGAGCGCGTTGAGACATGTCCGGGCGAACCATCCCTGAAGCCGCGTTGCGAACCAATAATCACGTGCCGCGAGCGTCCAGAGTCGATACGCCTTCGTTCCGAGTGCCGTAATCACCGTCAATGTGTCAAGGTGGCTGGTGTGATTCGGCATGATGATATACGGTTTCCCGTCCGGGATATGCTCAAGTCCGTGGCATTCGAGCGAGAAATAGCGTCTATAAAAGTTAGTCATCACAGCGCGGAAGGCGCGCGCGTACCAGTGGGGGACCTGTCTGAACTCCGGATTTGCCGTTTCGGTCTGTTCCGCTTTTTCGCGCTGCCCATCTGTATGGAACGTTTCAATCAACCCAACAACGTCCCCAACTGTCTCCAAGTTCGCGAGTAGCGCATCTGGGATTGTTTCACCGAGCCGGTTTTCGAGTACGAACAAGAGATCGAGCCGCGTCAGAGAATCAAGTCCTAAATCGGTATCCAGACGGCTCTCACGACGAATCTGGTGCGCCGGCATACGTGCCAACCGCGCAAGTGTAGATAGGATTTCTTCGGGGATGTCCGTTCTCGGTGTACCTGATATTTCACTTTCTATCTCTTTTTCGGCATCTGCCTGAAGCCGCTCCATCTCTTTAATCTCTGCCCCTAAATCCTGTCTCAAACGGACGCGATCTATACTGCCGTCCTCAGCTTTCGGGAGTGCAACGTTCCAAAGATGGTGTTTGTGAAATTGCTGATAGCTCGGCAACGCTTTCGCGCAGGTCTGAAGGTGGTCCTGAATCTCGGTTTTCGTGATCTCGTTCTCATCTGTCGGCACAATGACAGCGTGAATGGCTGTATCCGAACCGTCTTCATAAGGGATACCGACAACACATATTTCAGCGATAGCAGGACTATCCGCATAAAGCGCCTCTAATTCAACAGGATAGACGTTCTTACCGGAGGCGGGAACGATGATATTTTTACAATGTCCGGTCAGATAGAGATAACCGTCAGCGTCCATATAACCGAGGTCCCCTGTGTAGAGCCAGCCATCCCGAATAGCCCGTTCTGTCGCCTCGGGGTTCTGATAATATCCCTTCATCGTACTCGGTCCCTTGGCAATAATTTCACCGATACCGTTGCTATCAGGGTTCTCAATCCGGAGTTCAACACCTTCCACCGCTGGTCCGACCGACCCGCGCTTACTCTTGAGATACGGATTCACACTCAGCACGGGAGCCGTCTCTGTCATACCGTAGCCTTGGTAAAGCGTCATACCGAACCTTTGGAACCCGTCGTAAACCGAATCTGACAGTGAAGCACCTCCACTCACAAGGACGCGAATCTCGCCTCCCATAACAGCCTGCGCCTTCTCTGGTAACGTCGTACCCGGTGTTTCTTCTCGTGCTGCCTGTCTTTCAATCGTACCCTGAAGCATCTGAAATAGACGCGGTACACCGATAAAAGCCGTCGTCTTCAACGCACGCATCGTTTTCAGGAGCGTGGTCGGACGCAGCGCATTAACATAAGTCGCCGTCGTGCCGCTGTAGAGTGCCATCAACAGACTGCAGGAGAAACTCAAGGCGTGATACAACGGGAGTGCTGACAGGATGCGTTCTCTGTCTGTCGGCGGGAGTGCTTTCGCGACCGCTTGCACGTTAGAGATGAACCCACCGTGCGTGAGCATCGCACCCTTTGCCTCTACTGTCGTACCCATCGTAAAGATAATGGATGCAACGGTGTCCGGTGTAACCTCCACATTCGGAAAATCGTCCGGCATCTCAACATCTATGTTATCGCTGCTCCCATTAGCATCCCCCACGACCGCGCAGTTTTTATTGATGTTGTGTAGCGTAGACTCTGCCACTGACAGGGCAACACCCGCTTTCTCCAATACACTTTCAGACGCTAAAATCGATTTCGCCTTAGTGAACGCCGCGATTGCCAAGATTTCCTCAGTAGGCGTCTGGGCATCAAGTGGGACAACCGCAGTCCCGATCTGGACAGCGGCGAGATAGGCGATACACCACCCAGGTTGATTCTCAGAAACGAGAACAACGCGGTCCCCTTTACGTAAACCGCTCTGCCACAGCTCCCACGCGACCTGGCGCGATAACCTATACGTCTCGGCGTAGGTATACTGTTCCCACGCATCCTCGCTCGCCATTTGCAAGGCAACTCTATCCGGAATTCTTGACGCTTGCGTCTTAATCAGGTCTACGATCGTTTTCGGTTCAAACCCTTCAGGAGCTCTGACAGACTCCTCTGATTCGTCTTGCGAACCTGTTTTCCGCTGCTTTGTAGCGGAAGCACGCGCCCCATTCGTCTCTGAGTCGTCCGCCGCGCTACCTTCAATTTTCAGCACGTGTTTTTTGATACCGGGGATATGAATCTCTTGGAAATACCGTCTCCAATGGATCTGTGAGACATCGAAGTTGAAACGTTGCTGTTCCGTCGAGGAGAGAGCCTCGTAAAGTCCTTGCGTCTTCCGGGTCTCAAATTCAAAACTCGTCCGCGTGTAAGGGGCATAGATCCTGATGTAATGTAAGAGTGCCTTGATACCGCTCTGTTTCAGTGAAAGTTGCCGCCGTTTCCGTTTCGCAGCACGGATTGGAAGTTTATCAAGCACTCGGATGGTAAACTCAAGGAGTGCCATTCGGCTATCAAGTTTCTGCTGGAATTCTTCCATGCTCGGATATTTCCAGATCGGGACGGCAACCGGTTTTCCATTTTCCAGCATCGGATTCTCGACGAAGTAGTCGTATGTCGCTTCAAAGATACCGCGAAAGTAGAGTGGGTTCTGGGTGCCTGTTGCCACGTGATAGACCTCGATCCCACCACGTTCTGCAATCGCTTCGGCGGTTGCCAGCATGGCGTTCACAACGAAGTCAACCGGAATAATGTCCAGGATTATATCTGGGTCCGCGGGGAAATCCGGAAGTCGACCTTTTCCGAAGCCAACAATCAAAGGTTCAGACATCCGAAACTTGCCGAGCCAACCCGGTTCAGGTTCATCAAAGCTACTTTCAATAATTGAGGGACGTACGATAGCGGTAGGCAGTTCACCGCGCAGTTCCATAACCATCTGTTCAGCGAGGAATTTCATGTAGGTGTAGGTATCGTTCCATCCGCGCGAGCGCGCATGTTTCAATCCTTCTTCAACCAAACGTTCCTCAAGCCACTCTGCCTGCAATTCTTCAACTTGCGCCTCAATCCCTTTACGCGTCGTTTTCTTTTGCCGTTCTGCTGCTTGCCGGAAACGTGTCAGGTTCTCCGGTGTGTCAACTTCAGCACGAATCTCGGCACTCAGAGAGAGGAGTCCGTCGATTTCTTCTGAAAGCGTTTCCGGAATAGATATACCGGTCTTTTCACGATGCATTGCGGCGTATTCGTTGTAGGGGATCGGTAATTCTTCTGGAACGTGTCCCGGCTTGTCCCCGCAGACGTAAGCCGTTGAGACGTGGAGGAATACCGCATCTTCGCAACCTTTTGCGAAGGTGACAACGTGCTTCGCAGCGAGTGCGTTACCCCATAAAGAGTCATCAAAAGGTGGATCGAAATCCACGAGTCCTGCAACGTTAATAAAGACCTGGATCTCGCGCTGGAGTCGCTGATAATCTGTATCGCTGAATCCGAGTTTTTCGTCGGTGAGCTCGCCTTCAACGGCTGTTAATTTCTGTTGTGCCCATGCGTTAAAGTTGTTTCCGTGCAAACGACGGAGTGAAGCAAAAACATCCGAGGCGAGCAGTTCATTTTCCAACCGGTCTTGGGCAGACACGCGTTTCCCGGAGGCATCGGTACGGCTTCGGATGAGGAGATAAATCTTTTCGACATCCGGAAGCGCGGTCAAAATTTTTGCTATCAGCGGCTGCCCTAAAAACGCAGTACCCCCTGTAATAAGCAGAACTTTCCCGCGAAAAAAATCAGTTATTGACATAATTCCCTTTTCTGTGGCATGATAGATATTACGAGGTGAGGACTGGTTATCAGTTGAATTAGTTAACAGTTAGCAGTTAGCAGTTATCAGTTACAAGAGTCCTCCTAACTTTGACCCACAACTCGTCTACAGATAACCCAAGTTGCTACCTTTATCCAAATAGCTGCTTTATACTCGTTGCGATAACAAACAAAAGCACTTTCAACTCAAAACCGGCTGCTGACACCGCATGAATCGACTTGGGGAAAAGTTGTTCAATGAGACTGATTGT
>JAJDTJ010000044.1 GCA_022827225.1 Candidatus Poribacteria bacterium
GTCCGTTCAGCCTCTGCTTTACTGCCACCCTCATTGATGAAATCAAGCACGCATTTGCGTAAATCTGTTGAATAAGTCATAATCATAAAGACTAACATAAATCTCAGAAAATGTAAACTTATTTTCGGGATCCACTAAAAAAACGAAAATTACCGCTTTTTGCATCGTAAATGTCCGATATTTTCCCAATTTGCGCCCGTCCTATCGCTTTTAGGAGACATCACCGTAATGAGAATAACAACGAACATAAAAATAGTTATCAGTATCATTATTATTCTCGCTATCGGATTCATTGGGTTTCAAGTGTTGAAAGTCCGATCACCTGCCATAGAAAAGGCACAATTAATAATCAAGGTAGTTAAACCCGAGGACAGGCAAATCACTATGCCTCCATTTGTTGAGCGGACCTCTGAAACACCGACGAAAACACAAGAAAAGAAAAACATGAAATCTCCTGAGATAGGAACACCATCTGTGCCAGAGAATGTGCCTACGGCTCAGAGCGACGATGCTGAAATTAGAGAATTTCAAGCATGGCTCTCTTCAGTCCTTGAACAGAAGGTTGATGATCCTATTGAGGAAACGGAACAAGTGGATATCAATACTGAAGACGATAAAATTGATTACGATTCGGAGAGATATATGATCAAATCCGTTATTGAGGAGCAGTGGGGAGATAGTCTCGAAACTTACGATATTCAGGGGTATATGTCCGCGATATGGGAAGACAACTTCTTCTATACCAGCGACATGGGTACACCCGATAATCCAGATGACGATATGATATTTCGGGGTGGGCAACAAGAGCGCGAAGGGACGTTGAAAATGTTCAATGTAACTCAGAATATCGAACTGAATCTTTATAAGAATGGCGATGTCGAATTCTTGAGCGACACCCTCGCTATGGCTGATTACGATTACGATCTGAAACTTGATTTAACGCATGGAGAGCATTCCAATCCTTCAGGACGTATGATATTCATCTTGGAACTTCGCGAAAATGGAGAATGGCGGATTCTGGAATGGTATGACTATGCAACGCCCGACCCATAAAAACCACGGATCAGGGTCCTTGACTTGCGTTTTTGCGAATTATCTGCTAAAATATTTCAGAAAAATAAAAAAGAGTGAAGAGCCTGCGTCTGAGAATCAACAAACAAACAAAATCTTCTCAAAAAGGTAATAGTGATTTTTCATGAACATATTTTCCCGATGCGGACGGTTTTTTGGAAGTAGCGACTGTTTCGCAAGACTTTCCGCTAACAGTTTTCTTGTCCTTCTGTTCATTTTGGCACACCTGAGTCTTTCTGTTCCCGTTTTTGCAGAGGAGCCTGCTACTGAGGAACCGGCGGTTGAGACCGAAATTGCGCCAAACGATGCAGTCCACCCTAATCTGTCTACGTATAAATTGGCAGTCGGTGATAGCTTTGTTGTCACCGTAGATGGCTATCCAGAATATAGCAAAGAACGACTCGCAGTGCCGGTTCAACAGGATGGCTATGTCTCCTATCCATTGATTGGGCTCATTAAGGTCGTAGGTCTGACAGTTTCTGAGCTTGAAGCAGAGATGCAGTCCGCTTTCTCAAAACATCTCCCGACAGCACGTGTATTTGTAACGCTCATGAAACCGAAACGCACGATTCTCGTCTTCGGGGCAGTTGAACCGCGAGCCCGTGGAAACTTGCACGTCTTTGAAATTGGGCAGGTTTATCTACTCCAAGCACTCGCCTCCGCCGGGATCAACTATGCACTTGCTGATCTCACCGATATTTCTATCTGGCGTGATGGGCAACTCTTCAAACGGGTTGATTACCTTAATCTTATCAGTGAAGGCGGTCCCGATGTTCCCCTGAAAGATCATGATACGATATTCGTCCCTTCTATTTTTCAGCAGCGACCCGTCAAGGTCATAGGCGCTGTCGTCGCTCCTGGTGCTTACCCGATAACCGAACCACAGGTACCAGCAACGCAGGTACTAAAACTCGCAGGCGGCTCCAGAGCTGATTTCGCGGACCTCCACAAATCCGAAATCATCACCACAGAAGAACGTATTTTGGTCGATCTCACCGCCGAAAACGTTGATGCCGTAGTCGGACCCGGCGATACACTCTATGTGCCGTTAGCAGAAGCAAAAATAAGCGTTACCGGTGCAGTAGAGAAACCTGGGCAATATGTCATTACGGAACCTGTCCTTTTAGGACAAGCCATTGCTATCGCTGGCGGTTTCAATGAGGAACGAGCAAACCCGAAAAAATGCCTGCTGACGCGCGCCGATGGAACAGAAGAAGAGTTGAACTTCGATCAAGTCCACTCCAACGTTTACTTGAACCCGAACGATCAACTCCGCGTTCGCGAAAGAACACGCTTAGACTGGCGAGTCATCACCTTCGCCACATCATTTGTGAATCTACTCGTTAACGTTCTGGTTAGGTACCGGTAACGTTCAGATACGGGCATAGAAGCCGCATTCACCGAGCATTATAGTAAATTCCAAAAATAAATACACACTTTCAACCGCTGGTAGGTGCGGTGTTTTTGCTGGGGGGTTTCCCTCCTAACCGCACCGATGCTAAGTGTATAAGTAATTACAGAATCCGCTAAAAGAAAAACACAACGAGGATACAGATGCCAGAGACAGCCGATCGGCACCATGACGAAGTTAGAGAAATTCGATTGTCAGACTATTTTTGGATGCTCTTCCGAAATAAATGGAGTGTCCTACTCATCTTTTTCTTTACTGTTTTCGTGGCGTTTCTCATAACCGACCTCACACCGCCAGTTTATCAATCCGAAACCACAATTCGAGTTTTAGACAGTCAATCCGCTGCACCTTCTGTACTCTCGCAGCTACCGATATCCGGATTACTCAGCAGCACATCTGTGAGCGCTTTCGCCGCACAACTCCAGTCACGAGACCTTGTAATTACACCGGCAGTACGCCAACTCAGAGACGAAGGACTTCTTAACCCACTACCAGTCCACCGTGGACGATTTGTACCCTGGCTCGCAAATATGTTCGGCGTTAAACTTGATCAGAACGCAACCGAACAAGGAGAACTCACAGACACCGAGTGGGAAGATGCTTTCATCAAAACGCTTATTGATGAACAACTAAAGGTTGAAGAGTCACCAGACGGAAAAGTAATTACCATAACCGTGCAACAACGGGACTCCGAACGCGCACAAAATCTCGCGAATAGAATCGCAGCCGTCTTTCAAGCGGCTGTCGAAGCAGAAGCCGTCGAGAGAATGGAGTGGTGGCGTAAACCGCTCCCACAAGGGATGCTGAATCAGACGCAGGAGTCCCTCACAAATGCCGAAAAAGCACTCTTCGCATTTCAGGAAAAACACCCGAAACTGACGCTAAACGCAGAAGGCGGGACACAAGCACAGGTCATCCTAGCACTCCAAGTCAAAGAAAATGAGTTGATAAACCTATTGATAGGTGCCGAGTTGAGACTCGCAACCTATCGTCAAGAACTCGAAGGCTTATCAGAAGATCTCATATCGGAAACGATCGCACGAAATCCGTCACATTCCAGACTGCAAGATAATTTAAATCAGTATGAAATTGACAAAGCGGAACTGCTCGGTAAGTACGATGCAACGCATCCTGAAGTGTCTGCTATTGATAAGAAGATTGTGGAAACGAAAGCACGGCTCGCGAAAGAGGAAAAGGATATAAAAAGTACAACGTCGTCCTATAACCCTCTTCACCAAGTCATCTCGGAGAAGGTGAATGAGTCAGAGGCAGCCTCTATTAGCCTTAAAAAGCAAAAGGATGAGGTTACTGCCCAAATTGACGCGCATTTCGCAGAACTCCGCCAATGGTCCCCTGACCAATTAGAATTCTATCGCCTCAAACGAGACGTTGAGATTTATAATGCCCAGGTCATCGCGTTAGAGACGAAATTGAGAGAGGCAGAGATTTTCGCACAGGCACGCTCCGAAAGTATCAAGGTGTTGGATAAGGCACGCGCACCGGAAGAACCCTTGAAGCCGCGCCTAAAATTGAATCTCGCTTTGGGGGCATTCGTCGGAATGCTGATCGGTATGACGTTCGCCGTCGCAAAGAATTATTTCACAGACACCTATCTCCGTTTAGAGGAAGCTGTCCGGCAATTAGATGAACTCCCAGAATCGCCGAGCTTTCTCGGTGTGCTACCTTCTATAAAGAAACGCAGCACCTATCGACTCCCACTCATGGTGCATGATGCTCCGAGTTCGAGGACTGCTGAGGCGTTCCGAGTCTTACAAGCCAAACTGCCGTTCCTAAATCCCGGGGCATCCGTGAAGACGATTCTCGTCACAAGCGCGACGCGTGGCGAAGGCAAAAGCACCATCTCCTCAAACCTCGCTGTCGCACTTGCACAAAGAGGGAATAAGGTGCTACTTATAGATGCAGATATGCGTAGACCCTCACAACACAACACGTTTCCCAGAGAACAACTCCTTCAAGACGACAGCACAGCGGATACAGGCACATCTGAACTACCCGCCGCACGCATTGACACACGCAAACCCGGATTAAGTGAAGCCATCATCCATCTCAACGCCGAGAACACCGACGACGTGCTTCACGCTACAGTCAAACAGACCGATATCTCTGATCTGTATCTATTACCCAGCGGGACCATCCCACCGAACCCGATCGAACTTCTCAACTCGGAAATGATGAACCAGCTGTTGGAACTCGCAAAATCCGAGTACGATATCATCGTTATCGACTCGCCACCTGTACGCGCCGTCGCCGATCCAATGATCCTCGCGAACATTGTTGATGCCATCGTTTATGTCTTTGACATCACAAAAACCCGGCGGTTCGACATCCTCACAGGCATCCGACACTTGACAGAGGCTTTCCCGACTAAAAAGGTCGGCGTCGTCTGCAACATGATCAATCCGAAGCACGCGAAGTCTTACGGTTATTATAGTCGTCACGGTACCTACTACGGACTCGTAGACGAAGATAGCGAAACGGAATAATGCAACCGAAACCTACGACTTTATCTTGCCTAAACCCGCAGGTGGACGTGACGTACCGACGAATCCGATGAGAACGACCATTGTTAAAATATAGGGTAAACTGTTTAGCAATTGTACCGGAATGTTCCATCGGTTCGCAAGCTCTAAAGCGGTGGCGAAGCCGAAAAGGAAGCACGCCGAGACACCGCTTAACGGTCGCCAGTTCCCGAAAATGACAGCAGCAAGCGCAAGATAACCGCGTCCGGCTGTCATCCCCTTTGTAAAGTAGTGAACTTCGGATGCCAAAAAACAGCCGCCTACGCCTGCTAAGAGTCCGCTTAACAGGATGCCGAAATACTGCCATTTTGTTCGACTCAAACTCAGTGCCGCAAGCGCTTCCGTTGATTCACCCGCCGCACGCAAACGCAAACCCCACGGCGTTTTAAAGAGGAAGAGGTGACTCACTATCATCAATACTGGGAGTAAATAGACGATAAAACTGTATGAACCGATAAACGGCAGCTCCCAGTGTGGTAAACCGCCTACCTGTTTGGACATCGGTAAAAGATACTCTGTAATCCCCAACGCCAAGATGTTAATGCCAATCCCCGTGACAACCTGCTCGGCGTGGAACGTGACCGTCGCAATAGCGTGCAACAGTGCCAACCCTACCCCAAAACCTATACCCACAAGCAATCCAAACCACACTGAACCGGACACCTGCGTGCCGACGACATAACCGAAAGCACCGATCAACATCATCCCTTCTAAGGCGAGGTTAATGACCCCCGCGCGTTCCGAATAAATCCCGCCGAGTGCAGCGAATCCTAACGGTGTCGCCATTCGTAAAGTGGTTGGAATCAAGTTAAGAATCATTTTTTTTCCGTGAGATGCCTTCTACACAAACTAACCAGACAATCAGCAGACCTTGTCCCGCAAAGAATAGACCGCGCGGGATACCTAATAAGATGTCGATGTCCAAGGCAACTTTGTTCAGTAATCCGAACAACACTGCCCCAGCCAAAATACCGAAAGGATTGTTTCGCCCCAAGAGCGCGACGGCAATACCAGTGAACCCCCAGTTCGGTGAAAAACTATCAAAATACCGGTAACGGTATCCCATCACCTCAGCGACACCGGCTAATCCCGCAACGGCACCGCTCAACGCCATTACCCAAACGGTTACAACCCGCGGGTTGATCCCGCCGTAAGAGGCAACGTCTCGCGCATTGCCGACCAGACGGAGCTCGTATCCCCAACGGGTGTGCATTAAAAAAATATAACAGAGCACGACACACCCGCACGCAATCAGGAAACTCACATTTAATGGATTGCTATCCGGTAGATTTAATGGATGGTTATCCGGTAAGTCAGGAACAAAAGACGCTAATCGTGGGATGCGCGCCGTTTCATAGATTTGTCGGGTTTGCGGAATCATCTGTCCCGGTTCTTGGTAGATCGATGTGACGAGATAATTCATCAGCGCAAAAGCGATGAAGTTCATCATGATTGTGTTAATAACTTCGTGCGCCCCGTATCTCGCCTTTAGATAACCGGGAACAGCACCCCATACAGCACCAGCAACCATCGCTGCCGCTATACAGAGTGGGACCAGCAGGAGAGCAGGGAGGTTTAAGTGCATACCGATCCACGCCGTAGCAAACGCGGCGACGTAGAGTTGTCCCTCACAACCGATATTGAACAGACCGCTTTTATAACCGATAGCGACAGCGAGTCCGGTAAAGACTAAAGGTGTCGCGTTGAACAGAACGTAGCCGAACTCGTCAACACTTGAGAACCCACTCGAAAAAATGATGCTATAGAATTCTAAGGCATTTTGTCCGCGGGCATGCACGACAATCCCACACAAAAGAAAGAATCCGAAGATCGCAAGGAGTGACGGCATCAAATTGAGGAGCAGATGCCTGAATTGAGATATTATACCTCGCAACAGTGAGACGAACGGTTTTCGGATATCCAAGAGTTCTCGGTTTCCTCGCTAAATTTGACAAAAATTCTCAGGACGTGTTATTATAACCCAAGTTGCTACTAACAGATGTCGGCGTTTTGGTCTTTCAAGTCCTTATGTCTCATTAATTACGGGATCCACTATAGTATAACACAGATGTTGGATTAAAAGAAAGTGCTGAATGAATCATTGACCAGTAACAAACAGCACGTTATGGAGAAAAAAATGAAGCAATCATCTCGGCATGAAATTAAAACAACAGACCTTCCCGCTATTTTGGGTGGCGTACCGGTCTTTGAACAATCTGCTGACGTGCCGTATCCGAAGTTAGATACCTGGAAGCAGATTACAGCGGAGGAGGCACAGGTTGTTTATGAGATGACGCTTCGGAACGAACTCTCAGGTGCCTCTCCAACGGTTCAAGAATTTGAACGATTATGGTCTGAACGCCACCAAACCCAATTCGCACTGAGCCTTACCAACGGCACAGCAGCCTTACATAGCGCCATGTTTGGACTCGGTGTCGGTCCGGGAGATGAGGTTATTTGCCCGACTTATACGTGGATGGGTTCAATCACGCCTGCGCTAACGCTCATGGCAACACCCGTTTTCTGTGAGGTAGACCCGAAAACGCTGCTTATCGATGTGAATGACGTACGACGACGCATTACGTCCCGAACCAAAGCAATCGTGGCAGTGCATCTCTGGGGCAACGTCTGCGATATGGACGCACTGATGGCACTCAGCGAAGAAACCGGCGTACCTATCGTAGAGGACTGCTCACACGCACACGGGGCATCTTACAAAAGTGTACCCTGTGGCAGCATCGGGCAAGTGGGGGCATGGAGCCTGCAAGGCAACAAGTCAGTGAGCGGTGGTGAAGGTGGAATGCTGGCTACCAACGACGTGACAGTTTTTGAGCGGGCATGCCTGCTCGGGCAAGTTAACCGTCCACCCAACGTTGTCGGAGAGGCAGTGGAGGCACTACAATACGCACATCTGCCGCCGATGGGATTGGGTGTTAAATTTCGTGCACACCCGCTCGCTATTGGTATCGCTTCAGTGCAACTGAAAAAACTTGATGAACTTAATGCGAACCGGCGCGCTTATATCAAAGCGATCACCGATGCATTACATGAGATTCCAGGGGTTTCTCCAATTGAAACTTATGAAGGTGCTGAACCCGCAGGATTCTACGGTTTCCCAATCCGTTACCATCAGCAAGAAATGCATGGGCTGCCTGCGCCCCTGTTTGCAGAGGCTCTCCGAAAGGAGGGCGTTTTGGCAAATAACAACCCGTATCCGCTCCTCGTTGGCGACGGCGTGCCGCTCTTTTCGGGAAGCCTCCCGACGAATAGCAATCCATATCCGCTTTTACATACCTTACCGCTCTTCACACAAGGACTTGATATCTATACGAAGGGGCGCGGCTCCCTCTGCACTACAGACATGGGAGGGACGTTTAAAGGTTATACGACTGGAGATTTGCCTGTGACCGAAAAGGTCTGTTCGCAACTCATATTTTTGCCGTTGTTAACGAAGCCGATAGCAGATGCCGTCCCCGGAATACTAACTGCTATCCGCAAAGTCTCCGGATATAGTCATTTGATAGTCGATCAGGCAGGCTAAGATGTCAACCGAATTTTCAGCACGAACCCGATCCAACAATATTCAGACCTTCAAGACTGAACCGTTAGATGTTTTGATCATCGGTGGCGGCATCGTCGGTGCCGGTCTAATTCGCGACCTCGCACTCAACGGAGGCATCAAAGCCGGGTTAATTGAGCAAGGCGATTTCGCCAATGGAACCAGCAGTACCACATCGCAGCTTGTCCACGGCGGCTTTCGCTACCTCCTTAAACGCGACATTGATCTCGTTAAAAAGTCACGCAGAGAACGTGAGATCCTCCGACACATTGCACCGAGCCTTGTCAAACCGATGCCAATCGCACTCCTCAATTACAAAGGCGATCCGTACCCGTTGACAGGGATACAACTCGCCGCACATTACTATAATCGGCTCTTTAAAGCAGACAAAGCAGAGAAAACAGTTGTAATTCGGGATGTACAAAAAGTAAAACGTCTGGTTGGACCCATTGCCGAGCATACACTGAGAGGATGTGTCCTATTATGGGATAGCAGGGTTGACGATGTACGGTTGACACTCGCAACGCTCAAAGATGCACACCGCCACGGTGCTATCATCGCAAATTATGTCCGTTTCCTCAATTTCGCCCAGCCATCAGATACTGCTGCGCCGAACCAAGTGTCACGGATAACTGCTGAAGATGTTATTTCTCGACAACGTTTTGAGATAACCGCTCGGAAAATCGTGGCAGCAACAGGGCCCTGGAGCGACGAGATATGGTCCAAAGACCCGAGTTACGACGGCGTTCCACGCTTGCTAACGAAAAATGCAAAAGGTATTCATCTCGTCGTGCCTCGCTGCGGAAAGCAACACGACTCAGAAGCATACGGTCTGATTGCCTGCACGCGTTCGGAAAAACAACGCAAACGTAATCCGCGTGTTATTTTTATTTTACCGAGCGCTCACAATACTTCTATTGTCGGCACCACTGAAACCACACCACAAGAAGAACTTGACGCCGTCCGTCCATCAGCAGACGAGGCAGCGTATTTAATTTCAGAAACGCAACGTATTTTTCCTAATAAATCTCTTGACAACAACGCGATCATCGCTGCCTATGCTGGAACCCGTCCACTCATCGCTGCGAACAGACATGAGCGAGGGTTTGCAAGAGCAGGGTTCGTTTCAAGGGACCACTTAATCACAGAGAGCCCAAGTGGCGTGGTGTATCTCTATGGCGGGAAACTCACGACACACCGACAAATGGCAGAGGAGACAGCAAATTACCTGGCAACCTTTCTGAATGTCCCACGCCATTGTAAAACCGATACCACGCCTCTGTTCAATGTGTCAGCGAAAGCACCGAATTCGGACACGAATCACGCTTTAAAATCCAGCACGGGTATGGAACGTCTCGTCGAACGGTATGGAGACGGATATCGGATGATTCAAAAACTCGTCAATGACGATGCAGCACTTGCTGAACCGATAACGCCATCTCTACCTTTCATAAAAGCCGAACTCCTCTACGCCTATTGGGGTGAAATGGCGATCACGTTGGACGATCTCCTCTGGCGACGGACCCGAATCGGTTGGACACGAGGTCAAGGACTTGACATTGCACCACAAATTGCACAATTCCTAAGTGAGAAAAATGGGTGGGATCCGGCGAGAATCATAGCTGAGGTTGAAGCGTATCGCGAACATATTCGGTGGTTGAATTCCAATCTTTGACATACTCCCACAGCTGAAGCAGTGGGATTCTCTAAGAATCCGTTGCTTTTCTGTGTGGATCGTGGGGTTCCGACTTCGGTTGAAGTCTACGAGGGCCGCTTGCGATCGCAAGTCTGATACCCTCTAATCCAAAGGTTGATGCCCCAACCTTAACAATGTTTATCGCAGCGTTTACGTCTCGGTGGTGATGAGTTTGGCAACTCGGACAACGCCATTTACGAACCGACAAGTCCATAAGCATTTGAGGTTGTCCACATTTGCTACACGTTTTAGATGTTGCTTCAAATCTGTCAATGTAGTGAACTGCCTTACCGTGCTTTGACGCTTGGTGTTTCAACTTTTGGTGGAAAGCGTAGGGCGCAATATCAGAGACTTTACGGTCCCATAAGCGTTTCATACCTTCAAAGGTGAGTGTCTCAAAACAAAGTGCATCGTATTTATAGACAAAACGTTTGGCAAGCTTCCAATGGTGATTTTCACGTTGACGCTTGATTTTACGGTGAACACGGGCCACGTCTTTTCGTGAACGTTCACTGTTGTTGCTACCTTTGACTTTCTCTGAATGGGCGCGTTGTGCAACTGATAGATCGTCCATAGAGGTTTTATAGAATTCGGGCGACTCGTAGAGTGTACCATCGGAACAGGTGAACAGCGTTTTGATACCAAAGTCGAACCCTGCAGCATGACCCGTCTTGGGTGCGACTTTGGAAACGGTGTGGTCTGTTACAACGGACATATAGAAATCACCGAGACTATCTTCCTTTATGGTGATCGTTTTGATATTACCAAGTATCGGACGACTGAGGTTAAAACGATAGTGTTTATTCTGTATCCGAACCTTGTCGCCATAGATACCAAAGCCAAAGTCGCCTTTTTCGGGATCGGCAAATCCGTATCCCGATGGGCACATCGTGAAAGAGTAGGGTTTTCGCCATGAACGAAACCTCGGAGGACGTTTAGCAAGTCCAATAAAGAAACGTTGGTATCCCGCGTCCAATCGCTTGAGTATTTCACGGGCTGCCCAAGAGTCTAACTCACGCCAATGTGCGAACACTTCAGGGTGTGCTTTACGCAATATTGTGAACTGACGCGACATTTCAGCGAAGGACATATACGGCAGCCCAAGGGCATAGCGAGTGCGTTGCCAACCGAGAAAATAATTCCATATATCATGTGCGATCCACGTCAATCGTTTCAAAGTTCGATTACGTTTGGCACGAAAGAGTTTGTAGAGTGTAGCATACATGGTATATCAGGTATCAGGCATTTATCCTCTGCTTAGTAGGAGGCAGACACATCGTCAAGCGACAATGCTAAGCATGTCTGCCAACCTGATACGCTAATTATACCACGTTTCTATAGGATTGTCAAGTTTTTTGCGGTCTTATATCCCAAAGCTAAAGCATTGGGAAACCTTACGACCGAAGTCCCGTAAATGGCGTTGTCGGTCATCAGTTAACAGAAAGTAGGACTTACGGACGTTGTTCTTTTGTAGCATAGGCTGTTAGCCTGTGGCACTATAACCCTGTGTTTACCGAAAAATTTCAATTAACAGAACGGGCTGTAGTCAAAAGTGCGTAAGTCCTAAAGGAAATTAAAAAATGGAAGTTTACCGTTGGGAAGACCGCAAATTTGGGAGGCTGGAGCCGCTACGTTTCGGCGAAGAACGAGATTTTGAGGACCTCCTCGAAAAGGATGCCACGCTCGTTCTTGGTGAACCGCTCTGTATTATCAGCAGACAACCCCCACTGAGCACCTCGAAACAGAAGGTTGACCTCCTCGCGCTCGATCGCCAAGGAAATTGTGTGATTATCGAACTCAAACGCGGAAAACCCTCGCGCACAGCAATCACACAGATTTTGGAGTACGCCGCCGGTGTTTCCCAACTCTCTTTCATAGAATTGGAGCAGCTCGCTTACCGATGGTCTCAACAGCAGGGCGAAGAGTTCTCAACACTCACCGCACGCCACAGCGAATTTTTCGGCTATGAACCAGGTGATATTCGCAAGTCGGCATTCAACCAGAAACAACGGTTGGTGCTTATTTCGGAAGGTGTAGACACACGGGTCTTAGAGGTCGCCGAATACCTGCGAGCCTTGGGGTTAGACCTCACCTATATCTCCTATTTTTCCTATCACGCACCAGATGAGATTTTAATCGCTACCGAAACAGTGCTCGGTAGCACAGTTGTCAAGGAGGAAGAACGGAATTACGGGCACACCACACAGCAGTTTATGACGCTCCCATCCTTCGTTCAGATACTCCAGGTGAACGAAGACCTCCTACAGGTCGCTAATGAATTTTTTCAGTACGTTGACGCATGCGGTGCTACGCTGCGACCGCGCATCGCAAAACTACGAATGACGATCGGTGGACGTTGGTGGCTTGACACTTACCCGTCAAGAAGAGCCACACATTTCCGTCTTGATGTACACGGCGACTTCACACCGCTCCACATCGTTGAGTGCAGAGCCAATTTGCCTAATGTGACTGTCAAAAATTTCGGTATCTCTTTCAATATCGCGACCAAAGCACATCTCAACTATGCAATCGAAATTTTTGAACGCATTCGCAACGCCATCCTTTTCTAAGAAATATTGACGCGTTGTAGCACAAACTTTTAGTTTGTCGCACATACAACGCAAACTAAAAGTAGGAGCGAGTGTTTTTGCTTACAAGAAATCCGCAGAAATACCCAAGCAAATACCCCCAGCAAAAACGGTATTTCTTGTCGCTCGCGATCCCTTAAAACGTCTAATCAAAAATATGGACTGGCTCCGTTTCGGTAACCCCGAATACCTACACCTCCTATGGGCAATACCGCCCCTAATTTTCCTGCTCCTTTTTGGGCTGCGACAAAAACAGAAGGCGTTGCTACGATTCCATAGCAATGTCGATCCTGCGCATCTGCAGCGACACAAGATTCAAGCCGCACTGTTGCTGCTCAGTTGCCTCTGTGTTATACTCGCAGTTGCACGTCCACAATGGGGTGCGAAACCCGAATCTGTTGCTGAAAGGTTGGATGTCATACTCGCACTTGATATTTCGACGAGTATGCTCGCCGAAGATGAGCAATCCATTCGGCGACTCGATCGCGCCAAAGAGGTTATATTCTCACTCTTAACGGAACTTGAAGGAGACCGCGTCGGGTTACTCTATTTCGCGGAGGCGAGTTTCATGGTATGTCCTTTGACGAGTGATACCGGCACCCTCAGAGAATTCTTAGCGGCAGTAACCGCAGAAACGCTTGCACATAGCGGCACGCGTATCGCTAACGCCATTGAAATTGCGACAGAGCGCCTCGCTTTTGAGAAAAAAAATGCAACAGTAGCGTCCGATCTTGAGGGACAAAAAGCCTTGATTCTCTTTACAGACGGCGAGGATCACGGCGAAGAGGCGGTCAAAGCAGCAAAGGCAGCGGCACCGAAAGGCGTGCATATCTACTGTATCGGTATTGGGAACCCTCTTAAATCTGTGCCCATTCCGCTTCGCGGAGATGATAGCGCCGGAGCGACACCGTACAAGCGTGATGTGAACGGGCAACTTGTGCTAACGATATTAGATGAGAAACTTCTACAGGAGATCGCAAAGGCAGGAAACGGCAACTACTACCACGCAGCAACCGGAATTACACAGTTAGCGACAGACTTAGCACGCCTCGAAAAGCAGCGGTTCACTGTCCGATCAGATGGTGAGTATCAGGAACGTTTCCAATGGTTCGTTGCCGCTGCGTTGATTCTGCTTATCTACGAGTTAATCCACTTCGCAATATGGTATCGAAAGTTACGGCTTTAGTCAGGCGATATAAACTTTGGCATTACGCTTTTTTCACTGCTAATCCACTCGGACGGAAACGCATTATCACAATTAAAATAACACCAAAAATCAAGTAACGCGCGCCGCCAAATTCGGAGGGTAGAATATTACCGCCGCGTAGAAGTTCACCTAAGGTAGCAAGAATCGCTGCACCTATGATACTCCCTCTAATGCTGCCTGTACCCCCTAACACGACCATACAGAGGATAAAGATAGATTCCCAAAAATCGAAAAGTTTCGCGCTGATATTAACCTGAAATTGCGCAATAAAACCACCACCGAGTGCGCCAACTGCTGCACTCACAGCGAAAGCGAGAGATTTATATCGACTGAGATTGATTCCCATACTTTCTGCTGCTTGTTCATCTTCCCGAATCGCAGTCCATGCCCTACCCACACGAGATTCTTTTAAACGGTAAGTGATAAAGACTGTAAGCAAAATTAAAATGAGAATATGGTAATAATGATGCCAATTTTGAAACAATTCTATCCCAAAAATTGTGACAGGTGGAATATTATTTACGAACCCGTTAGGACCGCCAATCAGCCAAATTTCGTTTTTTACGACTTGAACAAGGAGTTCGGCAAACCCAAAGGTCACGATAGCAAAATAGTCACCTGTCAGTCGTAAAGTAGGGATGCCCCGCAATAATCCCCACAATGCCCCATTAAGTACAGCAAGTGGAAGAGCAATCCAATAACTAAATCCAAGCCTTGCCATCAATAGTCCTGCTGTATAACCACCGATGAGGTAGAAGCCAGCATAACCCAAGTCAAGCAGTCCAGTGTCCCCACACACAATGTTTAACCCGACTGCAAGTAGGATATAGACTCCCGCCTGAACGATAATCCGTAGAATATAATCCCCACTCGGAAGGGGGAGCATAACCCCATAGTTCGAGGAGACGTAGAGAGCAAACGCATCTATAAGGTACATAAACGCCGGAACTAAAAGGATAATCAAACTGATACCGATATTTTTCGGTGTTAATTTATCTCTCATTTTATCATCTCAATCTGCGAATCATGGTTAGGCACGTTTGCTTGTCGATTTCCCAAATAAACCAGAAGGACGGATTAGAATTACAAGAATCATGATAACATAGGCAAATGCTAACCGGTAACCGGAGTGGATATCAGCACCAAACGTTTCGGCAATGCCAATTACGATGCCGCCAACCATTGCACCCGTAATATTTCCAATACCGCCAAGCACCGCTGCTGCAAACGCTGCGACACCTTTATAATAACCCATTGTCGGTTCAATCACTTCACGCAAGCCAACCATGACGCCAGCAACAGCCCCTAAAGCAGAACCAATCGCAAATGTGACAGAGATCACCATGTTGGTATTGATGCCCATTAGATTTGCAGCGGTCTGGTTTTCGGCACACGCACGCATCGCTTTCCCAATTTTGGTTAGGTAAATCAGCCTGTTTAAACCAATCATGAGCACAACTGCCAGTAGGAGTATAAACACGTCTCGATAAGGTAGGATAGCACCACCCGGTAGCGGAATCGCGTTTATAATCGCTCCCGTTTGTACATCTATATCACTTATGAAAATCTTGGGTTTGGATTCGTCAGGAAAAGATTGTTGGCTCGCCGACCAAATAAGACGGGCGAGGTTCTGCAACGCAAGCGATATACCAATTGCTGTAATGAGCGCAGATAAACGCGGGGCGTTGCGAAGAGGACGGTAAGCAACGACATCAATCAGCACACCAAGCAAAGCACAAAGGAGCATACTTACGGGCAATGCCACCCAAAACGGCAGCCCAAAAACCGTTACCAGCACGAACGCAAAATACGCCCCGAACATAAAAATTTCGCCGTGTGCAAAGTTAATCAATTGGATGATGCCGTAGACCATGGTGTAACCGACAGCGATCAGCGCGTATATGCCACCGAGAACTAATCCATTTACCAATTGCACTATAAATTGGTCCATAAGCTCCCCGTTTCTGATTCTATCGTCAAATTCTTCGGTATTGAAACTACCGGTCCCTATGAATATGATCTAATTTGTATCGAGCATCTGTACAGGAGCGGTCGTGAACTTTCCATCCTTCACCAATTTAACATACGCAGGTTTGACACAGTCGCCATTCTTATCGAAATAGGTGAGACCCGTAATTCCAGTGTACCCTTTCGCCGGTGTAGTGATTAAAGCCAAATAATCTCGAATCGCCTTCCGGTTATCGGCAAGTGAACCATCGTTTTTGTAGGTTTTTTCTATCGCATCGGCAATCATGCCGACAGCGTCATAACTTAAAGCCGCCCATGTATCCGGCGGAACTCCGTACTTTGACTCAAAATCCACAGCAACTTGTTTTGCGTCTTCACTACCGAGATCGAAAGTAAAGGGCGTCGTGAGGTACATCCCTTCTGCAGCTTTGCCTGCTTTGTTGAGGAATTCAGGAGAGTCAACACCATCTGCCCCGAAAATTTGGGTGTTAATCCCTACTTCGTCGGCTTGTGAGACAATAAGTCCGGCTTGCGTGTAAAGACCAGAAATAAAAATAACATCCGGTTTCTTTCCTTGAATACTAGTGAGCTGAGCTTTGAAATCGGTGCTATTCCGGTCATACGCCTCTGATGCTACCACCTCAAGACCGTATTTTTCCGCCCCCACGATGAACCCGTCTCGGAGCCCGCGACCATAATCGTCGTTATCAAAGAAAATCGCAACAGTCTTTAAATCTTTCAAAGTGTTTTTAATGTACTTCGCAACGAACTCACCTTGAAAATCGTCTCGATAGATATTACGAAACATCCAGTCACTACCTTCTGCGACCTTTACATTTGTTGAACCTGGCGAAAGTGCCACGATGCCGTTGCGTTGATAAATAGGTTTACCTGACAACGTACATGAACTGTTGAAATGTCCAACAACAGCGAGAATCTGTCTGTCTGTCGCGATTCGAGTCGCTACCAATCCAGCTTCTCTGTCGTTACCAGTGTCATCTTCAAAACTTAGTACCAACTTCATCCCGCTGATACCGCCCGCGTTATTGATTTGCTCAGCCTTAAGTTCAGCACCACGTTTGATCATGTCACCAAACGCTGCGATATTACCTGTAAAGGGACCCGCTACGGCAACCTTTACTTCAGATGGAGCCGTCCGTGCATCTTTGTTTGATGGCTGGCATCCCAGAACGGACACAACCGCGACTATCAATACCCCTATAAACCAATTTCTCATTTTATTTTCTCCCCTTCATTTTCCGACAAATCTTGTGTGCTATCAATCCGAATCAAATTATTGAAATGATGATTTACGGCAAGACCTGTCTGAAGTCAATTTTAAATTTCAATTTATCTTCTTTGCCGTTCGGATGGACGATCCGAACCTCTGGCACAACAATCCTAATTTCCGTAGCATCACGATCGAGTCGGTCAAAAATTATGAATCCGCTGCGCTTCGCACCCGAAAACAGTTTACCGCTTTCAAAGAGGCTATCTTCTATCACAAATCTGCCCCACTCTAACGCCTCAGCATCTACATAAGACTGATAATAACCGTAGTAAGAATGGTAAGTCGCAGCACCATAAGGGTAACCCGCATGCCACGGATCACTACGCGCGACACTCACGTTGTCATAGAGTGAATCAAAATAGTCACCCGATAGGTTGGCGTATTGCGCGCCATTCGCATCAATCAGCATCGCCATATCCTCCACGACAACGCGGTTATGATCCCGATTGTGGACGATCATCTCAAATACGGTGTAGATAGGCTCGACAGCACCGTTCTTTTCGACAATAAGATACGGATTCATTCGCGGATCCTCGGTCAGTCCGAACAGTTCCACCTCATCAATCGGTTTAAGACTAACAGCGACACCGCCTTTGACGACCACTGCGGCACCGGTTTCAGGGTTGATTTGCGCGTTAAACCGTTCCGCAATCGGTTCTATGTACGTATCAATTGAGGGTTGCGGCGCAACAGCACATCCGCCTAACAACACGCCTGTGAGTAGGAGTAAGCCGATGCCGCACAAAACCTGATAACGGAAATTGAGATGATGTTTCCTATAAACCATGCTTTCACCCTCCTAATACAATTGTATTTTACACCCTGTGAATTTTATTGTCAAAGGTTTTATTTTTTTTTCACACCGCCCCGCGTTCTGCAACCGTTCAGACGATCCTAAAACTCCCACTGTAACAATAGGACACGGTTATGCCAGACGAGCATACCTGCAGCCGTACCGATCGCCGCACCGACGACCACATCTGAGGTATAGTGCCGTCCTAAATAGACGCGTGAGAAACTGACAAGTCCCGCACCGAGATAGAGCGGGATTCGCCATTTCGGATACTGATACCCCAAAATGGTTGCAACACTGAACGCAATAGACGCATGTCCCGATGGCATCGCAGGATTTCCGAGCGTCTCATCTAGCGGGCGTTTCCTGCGAACCAACCTTTTAATACCGAACGTTAGAATCCCTGCTCCCATGTATGCTGAAGATAAAAGTTTTCCGGTCTCTCGGTGCGATTCGTTTCCGTATGCCATGAGCAGAATTGATGCACCCATCACACCTCGGTAATCGCCAAGGTCCGAGATGCCTTCCATGATTGTCCACATCGGTTCTCGGCGCGGCGGTGCATCATAGATACGATCAAAGAGTGTTTGGTCCCAGCGTGACAAGAAGGTTTCGGCATTCGCTTCTAACCCCGTAGCAGAGCAGAGAATCAGGACACTTATAAAAAACCACGGTTTAAAGTATTTTGCGAAGCCATAACTTGCACACCGGTGCTGCATTGCGAAACTCCAATTTACCAATAACGTTATATATTCCCTGATCCTAAACGCGTAGTGCTTTCAGAAACTACCACGGTGCCTGACGCTCAGGAAGCGGATCCACTGTCCAAGCCATCCGATCTATGAGCCGTTCCTGCATCTCCAACCTGATAACCGCGTGGTCAGGCGAATCCCATAAGTTATGCGTTTCTCGCGGATCGGCATCCAGATCGTAAAGTTCGCCGCCACCTGTCCCGTGAGCGACGACGATTTTATGCTGACGGCTCCGCACCATCGTCGCGTGTGCAGCGGGTTCCCGGTGCCAACCCATTGCGTTGTAATACTCACAATAAACATCATAGCGGTGTGTATCCAACACTTTTTCACCTGTCAACATGGGTAACAGACTCTGTCCTTGTATACCCAGATGCGGTTCTATGTCGCTTGCCGCAAGCAGTGTCGGTGCCAGGTCTACCAATTCCACGAGTGCATCCGAACAGGCACCGTTGTTCAGCATCCCCGGTCCAGAGATAATCAACGGAACGCGGACAGCCGGTTCATAAAAATAGGGACCCTTTAAGTAAATACCGTGGTCTCCGAGCATCTCGCCGTGATCGGATGTAAAGATAACAATCGTGTTCTCACGTTGTCCGGTTTCATCCAAAAAGTTCAATAAGCGTCCAACCTGTGTGTCAATGACATCAACCATTGCCCAATATGCGGCGCGGACCCACCGATGGTCTGTATCGCTCATCTCCGCGTAAGGGTAGCCGGACCTGTTGCCATAAGCACCCTTGTGATCAATCTGCTGCCAAATCGGTTTGTTTTTTAGTTCACCATTGACGTAATTAGGCAGCGGAATACCGTCAAGTATATCACGATACCGTTCCAACGCTGCGACTGGCGGATCGAATGCGTGGTGCGGGTCAAACATATTCACCGAAAAGAGCCACGGCTGTTTAAAACGTTCCGCCCCCCCGATAAACGACATCGCACGTTCTATCGACCATGTCGTTTGGCTATGTTCTTCCGATGGGATCACTTGCACATACTTTGATTCTTGGAACGGGATACTATCTCGGCGAAGTCCTTTATCGCGTAGCCACTGGATATAATCATGTGTGAACCAAACGTCCGCCGGATCGTGGGACCAGAAAAACTGGTCATAACCATCGTCAATACGCGCTTCCGTCCCTTTACAGACGCTCGGATTACAAGGCGCGAGGTGTAGTTTACCTGCCAAACCGCAGACGTATCCGGCATCACGGAGCTGTTTCGTTACCAGCACCTCGTCTGGTGGAATCGCCTGACCATTTTGTCGGCATCGCGTCGTACGTGGGTATCGTCCGGTGAGAAAACTTGCTCGACTCGGTGTGCATACCGGGCTTTGCGAGTAAGCGTGTTCAAAGAGGACACCTTCTTGTGCCAGCCTGTCCAAATTCGGTGTCTGGACAAACGGGTTGCCATAACAGCCCAATGAATCGAACCGTTGTTGGTCGCTACAGATCCAGAGTATGTTCGGTCGGTCTTCCATGTCCGCTTTACCTATAAAGATTACGCAAATTGGATAGGCACGCCACCAGCGGTGTTATTGTGTTCCAGCGGCGCGCCAAACGAGAAGTGGATTACTCTCTTTTCGCTTACCCTAATTTGACTTAAGTTTCCCCCAAGTCGTTGTGAGTTTACCGCCTGCTTCTACTGCGGTAAGCACTGCGCCAAGCCCATTATTCATAATATCATTGACCTCCGCCTCCGACAGACCGCGTTTCCAGATATTCAGGTCATCCATCAATCCAGTAAAAGGTCGGTTGTTGTCAATGTTATAGCCGACGCGAGCACCGGAATCCCAATCACCAGCGATAGGCGTGTCAAGGCGAGCCTCTTCTTGACCGACATTCTTGCCATTAATGTAGAGAACGGCTAAGCCTTCCGCACGACTGTATGTGCCAGCGTAATGCTGCCATTCTTTGGCTGTGTTATTACCTGCCCGGATATCAAATATCGTCCTAGCGGGGTTAGGTCCCCGATTGAGCCAACGATAATTTCCATCACCGCGCGCTTCGGGGTGTACAAGCCACGTGCCATCGGCTGCGCGTGCGTTGAAAATCGCCATATCTGATACAGATTCAACGTTAATCCATGCCAGAATACTCATGCCCTCGGTCGGAATGTCTTCAGCCTTGATATTAGGACCGTCTAAATCCAAAAAACTTCCGGAGGCAAAATGGGCAGCTTTTCCGATTTTCCCGTCATTAGATTGTGTAACATCGCCATTGATTGCGCCATCATAACCGCGACCAGATTTTTCTAAGACAGTACCTCCGTCAAAATCTTCATAGTCGAAATACAGGACCAAATCTGGATCCAAAACCTGAGCGGATACGTCCTGAATTTCTGTTGTGGACATACAGAGCACGCCTATCACAAATAAGCATACCAGATAAGAGGTCAGTGTCCGATTCCGTTGCATCTGTTGAAATCCTCCATTAGATGAACCGTTCTTTTACTTTTTTACACAAACTTGGACAGGTACGCCACTGATATTTTTACAACCGTCCAATGACGTACCAAACAAGAAGTGGATTTATCTCCGACTAATTAATTTGACTTGAGCTTTCCCCAAGCCGTTGCCAATTTGCCTTGCGCCTCAACAGCGAAGAACTCTTCAATACCGAGTTCCATAATACCATTGACCTCTTCCTCTGTCAAACCGCGTTTCCAGACGTTAAGCTCATCCATCAATCCAGCGAAAGGGCGGTTATTATCGATGTTATATCCGACGCGAGCACCCTGATCCCAATCACCAGCGATAGGCGTGTCAAGGCGAGCCTCTTCTTGACCAACATTCTTGCCGTTAATGTAGAGCACAGCTAAGCCCTCTGCACGACTGTACGTACCTGCATAATGAACCCATTCTTTGGCTTTGTTATTACCCGCCCGGATATCAAATATCGTTCTATTCGGGTTGGGACCCCGATTGAGCCAACGATAATTTCCATCGCCACGGGCTTCGGGATGGACAAGCCACGTGCCATCACCCGCACGGGCGTTGAAAATCGCCATATCTGTGACGTTGTCAACGTGGATCCACGCCACGACGCTCATCCCTTCCGTAGGAATATGGTCAGGGTCTATATTCGGACCGTCTAAGTCAAGAAAACTGGTCGACGCGAATTCGGCAGCTTTCCCAAACTTGCCATCGTCCGACTGCGTGACCTTCCCATTAATCGCGCCATCGTAACCGTTTCCGGACTTTTCGACAACGGTATCGCCATCGAATTCTTCATAGTCGAAATACAGAACTAAATCAGGATCCAAGACTTGCGTTGATGCGAATTCTACCGTATATAGACAGAGCGCGCCAATCAGCAGTAAACACACCAGATAAGGCGAGAACTTACCAGCCAATTTTACAAATAAATTGCATTTCATTTCAAAGGTCTCCTTTTCAAGTAAAAAGAAATATTTATCGGTTTTTTCCGAAACGGATACACGCCATATTAAAGTTTAACACTTTCTCGTTTCTGTGTGCAATGAAAAATAGAGAAACTGATAACTGAAGTCCTGAAAACCGGTCCTCCGAAAAATCGCTTGTTTATTTTTTCCGTTTGCGTTAAACTGATTGAGGAAATCAATGGAGAAATTAAAAGTGACACAAAAGAACAGAAGGTTGCAAAGTGTAGGGATTATTCCAGCCCGCTATGCCTCAACCCGTTTTGAAGGGAAAGCGTTGGCTGATCTTTTCGGGAAACCGATGGTGCAACATGTCTATGAACGCGCGTCTCGCGCCGAGACATTGGACAAGGTTATCGTCGCAACGGATGACCAGCGGATTTACGACGCTGTAACCGAGTTCGGCGGGAACGTCGAGATGACTGGCGAATGCGAAACCGGCACCGAACGCGTCGCTGTCGTCGCTGAACGGTTAACCTATGATATTGTCGCCAACATCCAAGGCGATGAACCTTTACTTAAGCCCGAACAGATAGATTTAATGCTACGACCTTTCTTCAACAAGCCAGATGTACAGGTCTGTACATTAAAACAGCGTGTCAAAACGGTTGCAGATTACCGAGATATTAACGTCGTCAAGGTTGTTACGAATCTCCACGGTAATGCGTTGTACTTTTCGCGCGCAGCTATGCCTGGCGGTACGGGTGAGGTGACCTCAACCCTACTACACAAATTTCCGGTATATCGGCACGTCGGGTTGTACGCTTACCGGCGAGACCAACTCCTCGCCTTTACAAACTGGAGCAGAACCCCTTATGAACTCGCGGAAGGGTTAGAGCAGCTGCGCTTTTTGGAAAATGGAGTCCCTATTCATGTCGTCGAAACAGAGACACCACTTATCGGGGTCGATGTTCCCGCCGATTTGGAACGGGTAAAACAGATTTTAAAAACTTCGTAAGGAAATTTTCATGACAAAATACATTTTCGTGACGGGCGGCGTCATTTCCGGGATCGGCAAAGGGATCACAACCGCATCCCTCGGTAGATTGCTCATCAATCGTGGATTCAAGATAATCGTCGTCAAAATCGATCCATATCTCAACGTCGATGCAGGCGTGATGAATCCCTTCCAACACGGTGAAGTTTTCGTCACCCATGACGGCGCGGAAACCGATCTTGACCTCGGGAACTATGAACGCTTCCTCGGCATGGATCTGAACAGGTACTCTAATTTTACAACCGGTTCTGTCTATCAGGAGGTCATCGCAAAAGAGCGACGCGGCGATTACCTCGGACAAACCGTCCAGCTGATCCCGCATATCACCGATGAGATCAAGCGGCGCATCTACCAGATCGGTGAGAATAACAAAGCCGAAATCGTTATTACCGAGATCGGCGGCACAATCGGCGACTTTGAGATGCCACCCTTTGTTGAAGCCATTCGGCAGATGGCAGTCGAAGTCGGACGCGAGAACACCATGTTCCTCCATGTCTCCCTCATTTACACGCTACCTAACGGCGAAAGCAAAAGCAAACCGACACAACACAGCATCCGTAAACTCCAAGAATTAGGGGTCCAGCCGGATGTACTCCTCTGCCGAACCCGTCAGACCTTAGATGACGCTTTCCGCCGAAAAATCGCACTCCTCTGCGGCATTTCTGAAGATGGCATCTTTGAAGGATTGGACACCAAATGTGTCGATGAAATCCCACTGAATTTTGAACGGCAAGGGATGGGACATCTCGTTTCAAAGCGACTCGGACTCGAAGCACGCGCACCGATGGATGCCGAATGGACGGAAATGGTCGAAAAACTTAAAAACCCGAAGCAGCGCGCCCGCGTCGCCATCGTCGGAAAATACACCACCGGCAACGATGCATATATCAGCGTACAGGAAGCACTCAAACACGGTGGAATCGCTAACGAAGCCGCCGTCGACATCGAGTGGATAGAAGCCGAATCACTCACAGAACGTCCCAACCTTGACCCTGTTTTTCAAAAAGCCGATGGCATACTCGTGCCAGGCGGGTTCGGCTACCGCGGGATTGAGGGGATGATCGTTGCCGCACGATACGCACGGCAAAACAAAATACCCTACTTAGGATTATGCCTCGGAATGCAGTGCCTCGTCATTGAATTCGCTCGGAACGTCGCGAACCTCAAAAAAGCGAATAGCACAGAAGTAGACGAGAACACACCTCACCCCGTTATAGATTTAATGCACGACCAGCAATCTGTCGCTGACCTCGGCGCAACAATGCGGCTCGGACATTATTCATGCGTCCTCAAAGAAGACACAAAAAGTTACGCCGCTTATCAACAACCCATTATCGTCGAACGCCACCGGCATCGCTACGAATTAAATAACCAATACCGATCACAATTAGAATCGGCAGGACTCTGCTTTAGTGGCGTGTCCCCCGACGAAAGCCTCGTTGAAATCGCTGAGGTAACAGATCACCCTTGGATGGTAGGTTCACAATTCCACCCCGAATTCCAATCCAAACCGCTCGCACCGCATCCGCTTTTCCGAGAATTCATCACCGCAGTACTCACCTATCAGTCTAACAGAGAAGATACCGAAGGAGAAGAGTAATGGGCAACGCAACTAAAGTTCGCTCCCGCGCTTGGTATGGGGATGAGGAACTAACGCTGAATTTCCCAGCCAGTTGGGAAGTAGATGTCCTTGAACCCAAGGATGCACCCGAACTTTCTGATACACAAATTGAGAAGGCGTTCGCTGAACCGATCGGCACGCAGCGGATTGCCGAACTCGCAAAAGGGAAAAAGAGTGCTGCTATAATTTTTGACGATCTGAGTCGTCCAACCCCAGCCTGGCGGATTATCCCCTTTCTCCTGCGTGAGTTGGCAGCAGCAGGGGTGCCAAAATCTGAGACCCGTTTTGTTGCCGGAGTCGGCGCACATCGTCCACTCAAAGACGAAGATATCAAAAAGAAACTTGGCACAGACATCGCCGCAGAATATGAAGTCACAAACCACAACTTTATGAGCGGTGATCTCAGCGCATTCGGTAATCTCGATAACGGAATGCCGATCTATCTCAACCGTGTCGTCGCCGATGCCGATTTCAAGGTCTGCCTCGGCGGTATCTATCCGCACAGTTCCGTCGGTTTTAGCGGCGGCGCAAAACTCGTCGTCCCCGGTATCTCAGGATTTACCACCATGTTCTATTTCCATACATTCCCCCCTGGACGAGGTCCCGCAATAATTGAAGGACAGAGCGAGGAACCCGACCGTCGTGACTGCGCTGAACTGGCAGCGAAGGTACTCGGACTCGATGTTATCGCCAATGTTGTACTCAATACCCGTCGTGAGATTTGTGGCATGTTCGTCGGGGACTTCATCCAAGCGCATCGTAAAGGCGCACATTTCGCTATGGATACCTATAGTACGGAGATACCAGAAACGAATCAAACAGAATCTGACCTCGTCGTGATTAACTGCTATCCGCTTGATGCCGACGCCATTCAACTCGATAAAGCGTTAGCGGCTCTAACCTATTTTGAAAATGCATACACAGTCGCGCTCTATCCCGCAAGCGATAGCAGCTGCTACCACGGTCTGTTTGACAGAATCGATTACGCACGCTATCTCAAGCAGCGAGCCGAACAAGTACCGCCAGAACTCCCGACACCGAAACTCGGACGTCGCGGACAACTCCACGTCTGGTCCGAGCATTTTCTCGTAGACGACTTCTATAAGGAGTACCCCGCTTCGATCCTCTTCCGAGACCTCGAACAACTCATTCAACGCTTAGCGGAGAAATTACCACCACACGCGAAGGTTACTGTTTTACCCGTCGCAGGGATTCAGGTACTAATACCGGCGAACTCTGAATCAGCAAAGTAAGGTGAACCGAATAGGACAAACAGATCGTTTAATCCTTGATCAAAAACGGAGAATAACTATGAGCAACACCGCTACAGTCTACTCCCGTGCTTGGTACGGAGATGAAGAACTAACACTGAATTTCCCAAACGGTTGGGAAGTGGAGATATTAGGTCCCAAAGACGCACCTGAACTTTCCGACGCGCAGATCGAGAAGACATTTGCGCAACCGATCGGCACCCTACGTATTTCGGAACTCGCGAACGGCAAAAAGAGTGCCGCAATCGTTGTTGATGACCTCAGCCGTCCGACCCCAGCAGCGAGAGTGATCCCGTTTCTCCTACGCGAGTTAGCCGCGGCAGGTGTCCCGAAATCCGAGATCCGGTTTGTTGTCGGCGGCGGTTCGCACCGACCCCTCACCGATGAAGAAGTCGCTAAGAAACTTGGTGCAGATATCGCAGCCGAATATGAAGCCACGAGCCACGACTTTATGAGCGGTGATCTACGCGCATTGGGCAGCCTTGATAACGGAATGCCGATCTATCTCAACCGTGTCGTCGCCGATGCCGATTTCAAGGTCTGCCTCGGCGGTATCTATCCCCACGGTGCCGTCGGTTTCGGCGGCGGCGCTAAACTCGTCGTTCCCGGCATCGCGGGGTTCGCAACCATGTTCTATTTCCATACCTTCTCACCGAGCCGCGGGCATGCAGTCATCGAAAAAAAGAAAAGCGAACCCGATCATCGAGATTTCGCTGAAGCTGCGGCACGTATCCTCGGACTTGATGTCATTGTCAATACCGTGCTCAATAACCACCGTGAAATCTGTGGATTGTTTGTCGGCGATTTTATACAGGCACACCGTGAAGGGGCACACTTCGCTCTGGACACTTACGGCACAGAGATACCGGAAGCGAGTCGAAAAGAGACCGATCTCGTTGTACTGAATTGTTACCCGCTCGATAGCGACCCGATCCAGACGGGGAAGGCGTTGTGGGCAACGCATTATTTCCAGAAAGCCTATAAGATGGCACTCAACCCCGCAAGCGATGGCATCTGCTACCACGGACTCTTCGACCAGATAGATTATAACCGTTTCCTCGAACAGAAAGCGGAGAGAACAGAATCTGAACTCCCGACACCGAAACTCGGTACACAAGATCAACTGCACGTCTGGTCGGAACATTTCTTAGTCGATGATTTTTACAAGAAGCATCGCGGCGCATGCCTCTTTCGCGACCTTGACGAACTGATCGCCTTGTTCGCTGAGAAACTACCACCACACGCGAAGGTCGCTGTCCTACCGTCCGCCGGGATTCAGGTGTTAGCACCGGAGAAATAGATGCAAATACAAAAAGATAGGCACACTGAGAACTCTATCCTGCAAAACACGAATGCGTTCCTCGGTAAAGTCGAAACAGGTTTCCTATGCCTTATTATCGCAATGATGATTGGGCTGGCGATCCTTAAGATCGTCATGCGGTACGTGTTTAGTGCAAGTCTGTTGTGGAGCGATATGATGCTTCAGCATTTAACGCTCTGGCTCTGTTTCTTCGGCGCCGCGCTCGCCACCTGTGAACGCCGGCATATTAGCATTGATGTGCTCAGTCGGATCCTGCCAGGAAAGATTACACGCTGGACGAACCTCGTTATTGATGCAACCGCTCTCGTCGTCGTCGCGATCTTAGCGTATTACGGCTTCCTCTTCCTCGGCGATGAACAGACAAGCGAGGCTGTCCTAATCGGAAGCGTCCCGTTATGGTGGGCAAAGACGATTATCCCCTACGGCTTCGTTCTCATCGGTATCCATATCGTGCTACAGATCGGCATCACCCTAACGCAGCGTGAAGACACACCCGACACTGTGGAAGGAGAAGCAGACTGATGGGACTACTCATTGGTATCGGACTGGTCGGTTTCGCACTGCTCGGTGGCGCGCTTTTCGTCTTACTCGGCGGCGCTTCGATTATCGGGTACGCCATGGCTGGCGAACCGATCTCGACGATCCTCATCGACTTCAACCGTCTCACACGGAACTCGACAATCCTTATTATCCCGCTTTTCACATTTGCAGGATACATCATCGCTGAGGGAAAAGCACCGCAGCGTTTAGTTGCATTCGCACGGGCAAGTGTCGGTTGGCTACCCGGCGGCATCGCCGTGGTCGTCCTCGTTACCTGCGCCTTCTTTACCACCTTCACAGGCGCATCCGGTGTAACCATTGTCGCACTCGGCGGATTGACCTATCCCATACTCCGGCAAACCTATAACGAGAAATTTTCGCTCGGATTGATAACGGCTTCCGGAAGCATCGGACTCCTATTCCCACCGAGTGTTCCCCTGATCCTCTATGCAATTGTCGCACAGGTTCGTATTGATACGATGTTCCTCGCCGGTATTATTCCCGGCCTGATCATTCTCAGCGTTCTGAGTGCCTACTGCTGTGGATGGAGTTTCTTCAAAAAGACGGAGACGACACCGTTTGATGGGAAAGTTTTTCTGCGAACGCTCTGGGATGCAAAGTGGGAAATACTGCTGCCGTTTGTCGTGCTCGGCGGTTATCTATCCGGGATTGTTACGCTCGATGAAGCCGCAGCACTAACGGTCATCTATGCCTGCGTTGTAGAGATCGTCATCCACCGCTCGATTTCGTTGAAGATGTTGCCACGCATCGTTAAAGAGAGTACCGTCCTTGTCGGTGCAATCCTTATCATCCTCGGTATCGCTTTAGGATTGACCAACTACCTCATCACGCTTGACGTACCGACGACAGTTCTCGACTGGATACAATCGACAACGGAAAGCCGGATTATTACGCTCATCGGACTCAATATCTTCTTACTCATCGTCGGGTGTCTGATGGACATCTTCTCAGCGATAATTATTGTCGTGCCGTTGCTGCTGCCTATCGCAGAACAATTTGGGATTGACAAGGCACACCTCGGTATCATCGTCCTGACGAACCTTGAGATCGGATATTTGACACCGCCAGTCGGGATGAACCTCTTCATCTCCAGTATGAAGTTTGACCGGTCTGTTGTGATGCTTTACCGTTCGGTGCTGCTATTCATCGCACTGTTGCTGGTCGCACTCGTGTTGGTGACATACATTCCAGACCTAAGTCTCTGGCTCCCGCGTGTGTTGGGCAAAACATCGGCACCCCTTTTCTGACGTAGGGGATAAATAGCATTGGCACACCAATACCAAATATCGGTATCCGTGTGCCAATCCGTTGCTATCTATTCAAAATACTCCGCGTTGATGTCTATATAATCTTCCCACTCTTCCGGGACTTCATCCTCTATAAAGATAGCCTCAACCGGACATTCTGGTTCACAGACACTACAATCGATGCACTCCTCCGGATCAATGTAGAGTTGGTTAACCTCTTCAAATTCATCGGATGCGTCAGTCGGGTGCGGGTGAATGCAATCCACCGGGCAAACATCAACACACGCGCTGTCTTTTACATCAATACAGGGCTCACAAATTACGTAAGTCATTTTTTTCTCCTTTTTTTGTGTTTTTTGGTCGGTCGGCACACCAACGCCAAATACCGGTATCTGTGTGCCAACCCGTTGCTATCTATTGAAAATAATCTGCGTTGATATCTATATAATCTTCCCACTCTTCCGGGACTTCATCCTCTATAAAAATAGCCTCAACGGGACATACCGGTTCACAAACACCACAGTCGATGCATTCTTCTGGATCAATGTAGAGTTGATTTACCGTTTCATATTCATCGGCTGCATTGGTCGGATGTGGGTGAATGCAATCCACCGGGCATATTTCAGCACAAGCGTTGTCTTTTACATCAATGCAGGGTTCACAAATCACGTACGTCATTTTTTCTCCTTTATAGGACCGGTAAAGAGGTAACTACATGAGCAGATTCCCAATGAATCTCTGGGTTCTCGGCATCCTTTGAATACGAATAACCCCCTTGGACGTAGCCGATCCCTACCATTATCTCTAAACGATAGGTGAGTTCTTTCGCCTCAGCGATGTCTATCTCATCTTCGGCGTTCTTCTGCAGTTCAAAGCCTCTATGGAGCAATTTTACCTGCAATCCGTGTCCTTTTAAAGCAGACGTAAGACGATTTGTCAACGCTTCAAACTGTGGAAACGCGATCTCAGTACTATCTTCCGCTTGCCATAGATTAAAACCGTGGTGGCGCACTGAAACATCTAAATCCTCTTTTTCTAATAGAGCTTCCAGTTCTACCATATCATCATCGCGATAGTCCACTCCGTTATCTGCAAGGACTTCCAAGTCAAAACCCCAATCGACGACATCCAAGGGCAGCGACTGCTCTGTGATTAAGGATTTCAGGAGCTCCTTAATTTCTGGGACACGGTGTGTCTCTAAGGCGAGAAGTGTTATCCCTTTCTCCACGTTAGCAGCGGACTGCCCAACGTAGACAGAGCGGCTCCTACTGCACCCGTTCATCCATCGTTTCACGACTTCATCTATCCTGGATTGTGTCGGGCCATCTGACTTCTCACTAACCAATTGAGGCCCCCTATCAAAAGCAATCAGCGGCAGTTCGAGTTCGGCAATTATGGGGTCTAATAATTCTTTGACATCATTTGGGTTCACGGTTCTTCTCCTTTCGTCAAATCAGTTTTTGTTCGTTCCGCAGTTAATTCAACGCCGCGGATAACGCCATAAAGAGACGCAGATACTCGCACCTATCCAGTTCGTTTCCGAGGCATTGTCACTGTTCGCGTATTCGTAGGCATTCAGTACATAATTGATCCCAAAGGTGGTATCTATCTGTTCGGCAAGTTTTTTAACTTCCGAAAGAGGTATTTCAACTTCCGCACGCTTTTCGAGCTGGAAACCCCGATGCAACATTTTCGCCTTGACACTTCTCTCCTTTAGTAAAACCTCAAAGCGATCGGTAACCCGCTCAAGTTGCGAGGGGTCTACCACAGTGTCTTCCCGCTTCTCCAGTCGGAAACTCCCGTGAAGAATTTTGACCGGGTAAGGCATTGCATTATCTTCCGCCAGCGTAATCAATCGGAAACCGCAATCGTTAAAACGGATGGGCAGCCCCTGTTCCGTTATCACAGATTCAAGGAGACCTTCAATCGCTGAAGCTTCGAGCAATTCCTTGGCGGGTGAGACGGCATCGGTCTCGGTATAGAACTCCATGATTCCCGGTTGCCCAGGCGGGAGCACGTGGATTTTACCATCCTTATTCCATTGGTTGATAACATCCCTAATACGTGCCCTTGTCGTAGAATACTTTGCTTCTAAATCTTGGGAGGGTGCTATATCAACAACGTCAATCGGAAGACCTTCCTCCACAATTAAAATTTTTAGCAGCTCCTTGACATCCTTCGGTGCCATGTCGCACCTCCTTTCAGTGAATTAAGAATGTAAATCGGCAGAAAAGGTTACATAGAACAGGCGAATTTTCTTGATATGCCACATTTTCTAATCCTTATCCGGAAACAGGTAGTCAAACTCGCCCGGATATTCCGATCTCATCCAATCAACCAATTTTACTTTAGCACGATGCAACCGCACCTTCGTCGCCGACGCGCTAATCCCTAAAGTTTCGGCAATCTCTTCGAGCGTCATGTTCTCTAATCGCAGTTCAAACGCACGCCGTTCTGATTCCGGCAGCCGCTGCGCCAAAGTGCGGACGATCGCCATCTGCTCTTCAGCAATAATCGATTCCACAGGCGATCGATGCTCAGGTTCTATCCGATGCGTCTCAAAAATTGCGTCAACAGGATCCGTTTCTACGTTTCGCCGGCTTTCTCTGATATGTGCAGCGATAAGTTGCCTCGCAATGCTGAACATCCAACTCGAAAACTTCTTCCGATCCCGAAGCGTTCCGAGATGTGTATGCACCTTGATAAACGTCTCTTGCATCAGATCCTGCGCCGTCTCCCAACTGCCGACACGTCTATAGAAAAAATTGAGAAGCGACATCTCATAACGATGATAAAGGATTTCAAAAGCACCTTCATCTTCATCGTCTAAACTTTGATGTACCAATTCTTCATCACGTGACACATCCATTGCCGTTACACTCCGCCTACTTGATCAAGATATTCTCAGGTATAGTATAACTAACCCTTCTCACCCTCTATTTCCATTGCAACAAGTTCGTCTAAGAGAGAACCTCTCGCTTTAACCGAGATCACCTTACCTTCCCGATCTATCAGAAACGGCGCAGGGATACTGCGGACACCATACTGCTCCACGAGATGACCAGACCATTTTTGACCGTCGAAAATGTGTCGCCACGGCATCTCATTCTCATGGATGTAGGCACGCAACATCGCCTCGTCTTCATCCAAACTCACACCGATAACCTCAAAACCTTTGTCGTGGTATTTCTCATACACCCTTTTGATTCTCGGTATCTCTCCGAGGCAGGGACCGCACCACACCGCCCAGAAATCGATGAGAACAACTTTGCCGCGATACTCAGCAAGCGAAATAGGGTTACCCTCAAGGTCAACAACGGGTGAGGAAAAATCGGGTAACACCTGACCCTCCCACCCCAAACTGGGGTCTACTTTGAGCTTATAGGCTTTGGCAAGTTCAGCATTTCCTAACCGTTCATGGATGTTCGCTAACCCATCTAAAGCGCTCCTGTCATTTTCATCCTGTTCCAACTGCTTTTCAAAAATCGCTTGCGCCGCCTTGAGCACCTTCTCCCTCGCCGCACTGTTTCCCAAGGCTTCGTGGATTTCGGTCAACATACGGACGGTATGCCAATCGTCAGGCGTTTTCGCCAACTGTTCTTCAAAAACAACCCCAATCTTTTCCATCACTGCTGTCCACCGTTCATAGAGTGGATCACCGCTTTCAAGCTGCTCGTAAAAATCGTTGGGTCTTGATGTGACGTACAAGTAATCATAGCAACACCGGAATAGCCACTGGTACAAAGTCGGTTTTTCACCCGCGCGGTACCCTTCAAATAGTCCTTCAAGCGCGATAACGGCTTTATCAAAGTAGAGCGGATCAATCCCTGATTTTATAAACGCTAAATAGCAGAGTGCCACATCGCTCGGCAGCAGCAGCGTAGCTTTTTCCGACAGCGTCCAGAATTTATCGGGCGGTATGTCGTAGTTCCACCCTGCCAACACGATTGTCAAAAACTTTGCAGCGGCACCGTTATCGGGGTCCGTTTCCAGTGCGCGTTCCGCGTGTTCTCGCAATTTTTGACGCATATCCTCAGGAAACCGCCAGATATACTCATTCCATATCAAATCGGGCGGAAGGAGCGTTTTTCCATCAACAACCCCTGCATCAATTTTTGCCTCAAAGTAGGCAACCAATCTTTCCTGAACATCGGCAGCAATCTCCCAGTCAGCGTTTGAAAGCCCTCGGTTTTCAAACGTATCAAGAAATGCATCCCAGACATCTACACTGTTTCCTTTCACGGTTCACCTCCAAATTTCCTTTCTCTTTTGTAGCATAGACTGTTAGTCTGTGCGTGTGTTCTTTTGTAGCATAGGAAACCGTTAGTCTCCTGTGCCTGTTTTTGTATCGTAAGTTAAGAATGCGAAACACCCAAAAAGGTTACATAAAAAAGGAGCACATCCACCAATAGCTGACAGTTGATCGCTAATTACTGCATTCTTTTCCATTTTATGATATAATTTTATAAACTGTCTAACAGACCACACAATATGCCTATCATCCGTTTGATTTTTCTACTACTCTTTTTCACTGCCACCACCGGTATCTGCGAAACACCGAATACCGCATCCATCCGTGGCACTTTCATGGATGCCGAAGATGGACATCTTATCCCGGATGTGCTTGTCCGTGCCGCACCCGAAAAAACCGGACACGTCTACCCCGACCGCGAATTCGAGCACGCCACAGCGACAGGCAAAGACGGTACTTTTTCACTAACAATCCCAAACGCACCGCAGACCTATTACGCCTTCTCATTGATGGCAATCCACCCCCAGTATCAGTCGAGACTCCTACGACACGAGATGTCCGCCGGAAAAAGTCAGTACGATTTAGGAAAGATCGCACTGAAACGCACCCTATCCCTTCAAGGCAGCGTCTCTGGTGCAGAAAATCTCGCCGGTCTTATCGCGAACCTGAAGATGCACAACGTCTCAGCCGACTTCTTCCGCGCCGCCGCACCGATTGAACACGCAGCAAAAACCGACACCCAAGGCAAATTCCAATTTACGGAACTCTATCCGATCGCGTATACCTTGACAATTTCTCGCGACGGTGTTATTATAGTCTATGTACCGTCTATTGATCCACAAAAGCAGGATCAGATTTCCGTCCGCTTACCGACAATAGAGACATTACGCGGAAAGGTTGTTGATACACAAGAACGTCCGATAGCAAGGGCACAGATTTATGCAACGCGCCGTCCAGAAACACCAGAAGCACACAGCGCACGCCTCGATTCAACGCAAACAGACGAGACCGGCAATTTTCAGGTAAAGGTCTTAGAGACCGAACCGCAGTTTCTCTCGATTCGGGTGAGCAAAAGAGGCTACTTTTCCAGAGTCTATGAGAACGTGGACATCCGAAAAATGCCCTCAATTATCCAACTTGAAAAAGGGGTAACAGTTGAGGGGCATATTATCTTGCCACACGGGCTTCCGTCGGATGCACAATACGCCGTCAAGGTCTTCGGAGCAGATGCAGATATGAAACCGAGCCTGAATCCGCTGGCGTTGCAGAAACCGATTTTATCGAGATATTTTCCTGTGACAGAACCTACTTTCACAATTGACGGACTGTTTGCAGAAAGATACACACTCTATATCGTTGGAGACGGCATCTCAGCGACCAGCGTTGATGTAGACGCTTCGGCAAGTCCAGAAAGTGTCCACGTTTTAGCAGACCGACCTACAACGACGTTGCGCGGACAAATACTTTGGGCAGATACCGGCGAACCTGTCCCAAACGCAGTCGTCTCGCGTGCGTGGTATCCGTGGGAACTGCATCCGCATGACTTGTCAATGACGCTGGATCACTTTGAGGCAGAGACGGATACACACGGCAATTTTGAATTCAGCAATCTTACCGAGGCGCGCTATCAACTTCATATCCGTGCCGTCCACGCTGTTTACGATGATGCCACAGAACGTTATCAACGGAGGTTCATTCACAAACAGATTGAAGTGCCATCTGCAGGCACCACATACCGTATCTATCTCGGAAAACGAGACGGTACACCTTTTACAAAGTAGTACTTCATTGCCCCTAAATTTTACGGCACACCAAGCGTAGGGGGTTTTTGCTTGAGGGTGTTTTTGCTCGGGGTATTTGCTTGGGGTATTTGCTTGGGCGTTTCTGCGTATTTCTGCGGATTTCCCATTGCTTGGGTATTTCTGCGGATTTCTTCAAGGTCACCTCGCCCGATGTCAAAAGATACCGATAATTTGAAATTGGATAACGATGAAAAACATCACACACCTTCTGAACACAATCACAATCGTATGTATCCTTCTCATTTCGGTGGGAGGCGTGGATGCCGCTTTCTGGGAAGACCATTTTGAACGCGAATCAGAAGAAGACTGGCAACACACGGGAGAAAATTCCGTCTGGACAGTTGAAGACGGATTTCTAAAGGCAGAAATTCAGGCACAAGCGGAATGGCGCCCGATATTTGAACGCTATCAATTCATCGCCTTCCCAGGGCCATACAACGACTTCACGATTACACTCGAAACCGTCGGTGCATCGCATGCCAGATTCGGGATCGCACTCGCAAAGCATTTCCAGAGCACGCTCCCTGACGTAGAAGACGAATACGGGTACTACCTCTTCTTCACAAACGACATGCAACCCTCAAGAGACGGCAACCTCTTCATCGATCCCGGGCAACGTTGGAACACACCGGAACTCCAACAGATGGCGTTACACTTCAAAGACGGCAGGTTCCAACTCTCGGCGGAGGGCGAAACCCGTCTCGACTTCACAGACGCAAACTTCGATCAGATTGATAGTATCGCCTTCGTGTTAGCAGCGTATGTAACAGAGGACGTTAACCTCGGCAACGCTTGGGTGGATATGTTTACTATTGATGGTCTCGCAGTCTCACCGAAACGGAAACTCTCAACAATATGGGCACACCTAAAAACCGAATTAACTGAAAACCAATAACTACAAATGCTAAAAAAAAATCTCGATATCATCTTTAACGCAATTTTACTCGTGATCGTTCTCGGCATCGCGTTTTGGAGTACCTACGCCAGGGCACGATTGAACCCGGGCGAGCGAGCCAACCCTGCAAGTTCAGGATCCTATTACAGAACCCCCGGCGTAAACGCACAGTGGTTCGGACCCGAACTCAACTCGCTGACCCTCTGTGAGGGAGTACATAACCTATACAACAATAGGGGACGATTCAACATCACAGAGACCATAGAACATGCCGTGGTCTCCCGTTCAAGGATCCGAGGGGCGCTCCACTGGTACCGTGGACAGCAGTGGCGTTTCGCAACAGACGATACACCGTGGGGAACCAACTACTCCTACATTACACTCTACGACGATCTCGGATGGAGTGAGATTAGCACAGGCGGCGGCACAACAGGCTACCCCTGGAGCGGCATCGAGCGACACTGGCGCGACGGCGACGTTATCCGGGCACAAGCCTTCGTCATCGGATGGAGACGCTACGCACGCGGGGCAGAACGGTGGGTCTGTCCGATGTATTACAAAATCGGAGGCTGGCAAGGCGAATCGCTTGAGGTGAATTGTAAAACCCTCAGAACATGGTTCCCACCGGATTGGGATGTCCTAAAACAGAACGACGGCGATTTCGAGCCACCCATCGAACGCGAACCCGGTGTCCTCAGCCGAAGAGGAAAGAAGACGCAACGCTGGTACGACTGCATAAAAATCAATTAGGATAGGACCTACACACAACACAATTATTGAGAATAGGAAGAATGGAAGAAACGGAAGGATGGTCGGAACGCCGCCACTCTTCCAACCTTCCAGTTTCCTTCCAATCCTGAAACCGTTCTTACGTAAGTCATGCTAAATATAATTCTATGTCACACAAAAACCTAAGCCTTTTCATACTCCTCTACGTCGTCATTAGCTGCACGCTCTCCGCATCCGCCGAAACCTGGCACGACGATTTTGATACCGAAAACCCCAACGCCTGGGATGCCATCGGCAAGAATTCTATCTGGAAAATAAGCGACGGATCCCTGCGTGTAGAGGTCAACCGCGACTGGCAGGTGGACTACGAACTCTACCAATTCATCGCAATACCGCCACCCTACAGAGACTTCGTTATCAAAATCACCGATTTCGGCGGCGACAAAACCCGTTTCGGGCTCTGCGTCGGACGCAGCTTCCCTGATACCCCAGGAAACGACCCCTTCTTCTATGTCTTTTTCCCAGATGAAATCAGAGCGCGTCGATTTGACGGCAAAGGCAGCAGCCATCCCTTTCGGTTCCGACTCTCCAGAGAACCCCGCCTCCGGTGGGATACCGATGCCCTAACAGAGATGGAATTGCACTTTAATTCAGGGGTTTTTGTCCTGTTTGCCAACGGTGAATTCCGCACTGCGTTCCAAGACGCGAACTTCGATAAAATCGAAATCCTCGGTTTCGTTATGGAAGGCATCAACATAGCAAACGAGTGGGTCGGCGAAGCCTGGGTAGATGCCTTCACCATCTCCGGACTCACCGTCACCCCCGAGGTCAAATTAACCTCAATGTGGAGCGAACTCAAGATCAAATGATGGGTAAACTGGAGACTATTCAAAGACGTGAAATTCTCCGTCCTTAACGACCAGCACAATCTGGTCATACAGTGCATCTCCATCCGGGTTAAAAGAGAAATCGCCTAAAATAGTGGGTAAATCCTTCGTCTGTGCGAGGGCATCCCGAATAGCAGTCGAATCCGCCGATTGTGCTACCTTAATTGCGTTGGCAAGCACGCGGAGCGTCACATATGACTGTGCCGCCCACGGCTCCGGTTCAATACCGTATTTTGCTCGATAATTCTCAATAAAGGTTTGGTTGCCGGGTGCGTCAGACATACTCGACCATCCGATAAAACCTATTGTCCCGTCAGCACCTGCACCCGCCTTTTGGACTTCATCCATGGTTAAATCGGGCGCAATAACGCGAATACTATCGGGAAAATCTACCTCGGATGTTTGCGCGACGATCTTCGCTATTTCTTGTGAGAGCGCGGAGATAAAGAGTGCATCCGGCTCCACCGCCATTATATTCGTTAATTGCTGAGAGAAATCGGTATCGCCGGTTTCAAAGGTTTCCTGGATTAGAATCTCAACCCCGTTTGCCTCAAGCACCCTCTTTAACACTTCGTTGCTACTTCTGGAATAAACATCGATCGCATCATAGATCGTCGCGACTTTTTGATAGCCGATTTTCTGCTGAGTCACCATCACGCCACTCGGAATGCTTATATTGGTGGCGAGACTCGTGCGGAAGATGAAATCCCCGATCCCGCTCAAACCTGCAGCGGAGGAGACCGAACTGAAAGCTATGACCCGATTCGCCTGCGCAATCGGAGCAGCCTCTTTAAGGTGCGTCGAGATAGCAAGCCCGACTATAGCAGGTACACCTTGATTAACCAAGTGCTGTACAGCTGCCTTCGCCCCCTCGGGAGTGCTCTGATCGTCCACAGTGATAAACGTGAGATTCATACCACTGAGACTGTTAATCTCTTCTCGTGCCAATTCAAAACCGCGTTGCATGGGGAAGCCGTACGGTTCAGCGTGTTGCCCTGTCAGTGCGACGACAACACCGATAGAAATATCTTCGTCCACCATCTTAGGTACTTCGCCATTAGATGCTACCGAGACGGTTCTAGCACAACTGAAAAGTCCGACAGTCAAAACAACGATTACTAAAGCAAATGCGAATATTATAACGCTTTTTATGTTCATACTTAATTTCCTTTATTTCACCTAAACCAAAATTGAAATCGAAAACCAAATCGTCCTGAAAAAAATCAAAGCGATTTTTTCTTGAACAACACAGATAGACATGTTATTCTTACTGAAAACCAATACCTGCTTCACAGGTTTCTGACACAACGACCCCTAATATACACCACGACGCATAATAAATATACCACTATGCTTGAAAAAGAATTTAGAAACGAAGACCCATCAGGCAAGATTATTGCCTTTATGTTGCTCATTGTTTCCCTCATAGGGGGCGGAGCATTCGCTGTTAAACTCGGTCTGCAAGGCTTCCCACCCCTAAAAATGGCACTCTTTCGTTGTATATTAGGTGTTGTTTTCGTTGGCGGAGTCGGATTTTACTATGGGATGTCAATGCGGATGCGCTTTGAGGAGCTCCGTCGGTTGCTCCTGATCGCCGCCCTTTACACCTTGCATACGATTACATTGAACATCGGCACGCAATACACAACAGGGGCTCGCGCAACCATTTTTCTCAGTCTATATCCGCTTTTTACAGTGCTGTTCGGACACTTCTGGCTGCCAAATGATCGGCTCACCTTGACAAAAACATCGGGAATTATCACCGCATTCAGTGGTGTTTTTCTCGCCATGATGCCAAATCTGCAAGGCGGTAGCACCACAGGATACCTCATCGGGGATCTCATCGTAATTCTCAGTGCGTGTTCCTTAGGACTCCGTATTACACTGACAAAAGTATTCGTTCAGGACATTTACCCCCACCGCCTCCTCATCTGGCTGTTGGTATTAAACATTCCGTGCTTTTACGTTCTCAGTCACATTTTGAGCGTGAGCAATCCGTTGAATGGACGCTGGCAAGCAGTGCTGGGCTCATCTATCAGGGCTGGATTATCACAGGTTTCTGTTTTTTAGGGTTGACATGGACACTCAGAAAATACAAGGCAAGCAAATTGGTTGTCTTTTCTTTCCTGATGCCCCTGTCGGGCGTTCTGTTTAGCCATCTGTTTTTAGGCGATAAACTGACCCTCGGCGTGTTAGCAGGCACTGCATTGGTGGCAGTCGGAATCTATCTTGTGAATAGACAGCGTTAATCCGTCCATGAACCAACGGACATAAACTGTTGATCTCCTCTGCCTTCTTCTGCAGCATAGGAAACTGTTGGTCTCCTCTGCCATCGGAACACACAACTTCATAGTTCACACAACGATACGAGTATCCAAATAATTACGGAATCTACTCTAATTATCAAACTCACGTAATTTTTATTAAATTCATTGCTTTTTTCCTAAAAATACTGTATAATGTTAGTTATTCATCGTCTTTATAGTTTCATAATTAAATAAAAAACAATTGACTAATCATAACCCAAGTTGCTGGTTGTAAGTCTATCGGATGCCCCACCAGTGACATTAAATATGAAAAAAAAGCCTTGCGAAAACACTCAAGCCAAACATGTAGTTAATCTGGTATAAATAAGGACGAAAAATCGTGCGCATCCTAATCCTCATTATTTTATGCATCTGTGGCACACAACACATTCCCTCTGCCGATGATAGCCCTGACGGTATGGTGCGAATACCTGCAGGCGAATTTGAAATGGGGAGCCACACTGGAAAAAACAATGAACGTCCAGTGCACACCGTCTACCTCGATGCTTTCTATATGGACGTTTACGAGGTCACAAACGCCCAATACAAGACGTTCGTCGATGCCAACCCCGAATGGCAAAAACAAAACATTGCCGAAGAGTTTCATGATGGCGTATATCTCCGACTTTGGGACGGGAACACCTATCCCGAAGGCGAGGCGAATCACCCTGTCATTTATGTGAGTTGGTACGCAGCGATGGCTTACGCGGAATGGGCAGGGAAACGGCTACCGACTGAGGCAGAGTGGGAAAAAGCCGCACGCGGAGGACTCACCGGCAAAGCGTATCCGTGGGGCGATACGATTGACCCAACCCAAGCAAACTACACACGGCATTTCGGCGCACCCATCGCTGTCGGACAGTACCCACCCAACGGCTACGGTTTATACGATATGGCTGGGAATGTCTCCGAATGGTGCCTCGATGAATACGATCCTGATTTCTATGCAACATCCGCACCTAAAAACCCATTTTCAAAGGGAACTCGCCAAGCAACTATCAATAATTTCAAAAACGTTGAGGAGAAAGATCGAGTACTACGCGGCGGCTGTTGGAGCGATAATGGACTGTTTCTGCAAGTCTCATATCGGGATTGGGGACCCCAGCACTATACCAGCGTCTTTCGTGGGTTCCGCTGCGTGAAGGACGAGTTGTAGCACAAACTTTTAGTTTGTGTTCTGCGATGATATTAGAATTAATCGCTCAAATTCCCCGCAATAAGCACCAAATCCAAAATATCAACAACACCGTCAGCATTCACATCCGCATCCGTATCCACTTCCCCAAGACGAGCAGCCACAAAAACAAGGTCTAATATATTGATAACGCCATCACCCGTCACATCATAAGCAGAAACATCTGGCACCAACTTGGAACGTATCAAATTAAAAACAAGTTCTTGATCGGTTTCAACCCTAACAACCCCGACATTCAGTGCAAACCATTGATAAGAGGTAGTCCGACTTGCCGACGACGTAGAGACGATCTTTGAATCAATCTGAACTTTAAGGCAGTTCTCAAATGTCCCCGCCGGTGTGACCACATCTTCTACCGCAATGACCTCGTAAACATACGTGACTGAGATCGGCCCCGAGAGTATAACCTCTGTTTCCAACGTGAACTCCCACGTATCCCCAACTTCCAACGATGCGGGGAAAAACAAGACAGGCGGCGATAACACAGCCGTCGCTGTGCCGAATATTGAACCGAGTTCCGCAACAACTTTATGCAGCTTTACGCCGTCCTCGTCAAAATGCACAAAATACACTTCACCCGTCGTTTCGTCTGTACCTGCCGTTTCTGCCATTCTTTTGAAAAGTGCGATCTCTTTACCGTCAATACGTTCTTCGGCGGCTTCAATCGTATAGGTAACCCGTTCGGTCCCATCCGCAGTCTCCAGCACCCAGATATTCCCCAAATCCGTAGGATAGTATTCCACAGTTTCCGCCGTTACAACAGATAAACAGAACAATAAAAACACCAACGCCAGCACAACACAACCCTTTTTTAAAATCACCTTAATCTCTCCCCATAAATCACGAAAGTAAAGTTTAACTATAGAAACTCGATTGAAGTTCCGATACTTTGGACAATTTTGAAATAGCCACAGTTTTTGGTCGGACACCCTCTTTTGTAGCATAGGCTGTTAGCCTGTGGCATGGCGGTAGAGACCGCTCAGCAAACTGGGCATCTCATTTGTGCGCTTCTGCTACTTTTCCACAAGTCCTGACAGATGCAAAACTCGTAGAAAAATCCCGAAACCTTTGAAAATTCAACCCAAATGGCACACGCATTGTCCAAACTTTAGCATATAACAGTATAGGGTATAATACCTGTAAAAATCAAGGAAAAGGGAAGATGCATAATATCAAAAACTTCGCGCTTTCCATTCCGTCTCTTGCTTTTTTGGACGGTCCGTGATACACTCTCCCTATACATCCAGTGTCGGTAGCACGATAAAACATATCAACCAGATGTCCGCCACCATCCCATCTACGTAGGCGGACAAACAAGACTGGAGACAGGAAAACCCAAATGGATCTATTAGAAGAACTGAAAGCTCGCGACGAGCGCATCGAAAAATTGGAACGCGCACTATTGTTAGTGCTGAGTCTAAACGTCGGAAACCATCTCGACAAATCCGCCAAGAATTGTTTTAGCCATGTCTCATCCTCCGCAGTAGAGCAGATGGAGACCCTTATTGCCGAGTGTGGAAGCACAGAAAAAGCCATCGAAGACCTGCTCACCACCACCGAAAAACGTTTCCGTCTCGAACTCGATATATTGAAGCACTAACTCAAAAATTTTGTCGCCGTGATTTTTGTCATAAAGGCACTTTAATTTTTTTTGTACGCAAAAATCTGCGTCATATTTTTTTCTTCGATGGGTGCGTTTCATGTTCGGGTTGTGATCGCAGGTGTCCGCTTATCAGGGACTTTAAGAGACAGTGCATCTGTGCTTAAAATGTTACACCTGTGTAACATCCGGTATGGATAGACTATTGCGATAAACTTAGTCGTTGTAAGGGTTCAGAGGCAATTGTGTTATGTTTCGTATTTGAAAAAAAGGCGAAAAGTGTAACATTTTCGATTTGCGTTTGCGGTGATTCTGAGTCGTTAGGCAAAAAGGTTTTCGTTTTACCCGAGTCTACGTTTTGTCCTCCTTTGTCTGGCTTTGTCTGTGTGAAGGGTTATTTTTATCTTTTTTCTTGCTTAATATCATTCAATTAGTATGTATATGATAACATATATAATGTAGAGATGCAAATTTATTTTTTATTTATAGTGGGTCCCATAATTAATGAGACATTCTGTGCCCAGGAAACCAACGGTCTCCTATGCTACAAAGAAAACACCAAACAGGGCTCGTGTTACGGTCTGTTTTAGGACTTGAAATGTTTCTTTAATTCTAAACTTTACCATAGTTCTCGGTTTTTTTAGTCCAATTTTGGACTCCCAGGCCCGGTAGGGTTTTTGCTTGGGGTATTTGATAGGGTGTTTCTGTGGATTTCTTCGCGGTTCCCTAACCGAACCGGATCTTACGTGGAAACCTTGAAGACTTCAAAAACCTCTTCAGTCGCGTAGCGACGGAATGTTTATAGCAGCGCATGATCCAAAAACCTAAGCCCCGTAGGGGGTTTTTGCTTGCGAGGTTTTGCTTACAAGAAACGCCCCAGCAAAAACGGTATTTCTGCGGATTTCTGCGGATTTCAACAGCGTTTTCAAGTCCTTTCCTCACTCCGTAGGTGTGCTATGTCTATAGAAAAAGCGTATGGAAGCGAACGCACTCCGTAGGTGTGCTATGTCTATAAATTAGGTGGCAACTTGCGTTATAATAGGTAGCAACTTGCGTTATAATAATGTAAGTTCAATGTAAGTTCGACAACAGACATTATGTGCCACCATCTACTCGCCGGATCCTGTACCATAAACATTTAGTTTGTGCCGCGTTATTCCGCAAGCCAAATGAAGTTCCAGAAAATAAATCGGCATAGCGACATAGATGTGCTTATCATTTTTGAGAAACTTGCAGATAAGGATAAGCGGAAAACAGCTGTTGACATCCGCGTCGCCTTGGCTGACTTACCCATAGCAAAGGACATCATTGTCACAACACCGGAAGAACTCGAACCCCACCGCCCGCGGATCGAATCTGTGCTGCACTATGCCCAACAAGAAGAAAAATACGTTATGCAAACATCGGAGAAAGCACTCGCTATGCGTGTAGAGAAGGGGTTATCAGAGACGGGTGCGTGCTTTGAAGCGGTTGTGATAATTATCTGAACCGGGATTTATGAGATTTAGAGATTTTCAGGTTTATAGCCATCATTACAGCCACATATTTTCGGATTTTCCGATAAAATTCGCTTTTTTTCACATTTTTTTCATAATTTATGACATTTTTTCCATTTTATGCACGAAAAGGGCGTAAAAAAATGGTCTTTAATATACAGTTCGGTGAAAGTTCAGATTTAACCCGTGATCGAAACTATAGGAGAACGAAACATCATCAATCCGGTTGCTACGCGTCTTACATTTGAATGTAAAATATATAACACCAACGACAAAAAACTGACTGCCGACAGGGAACCCCACCCGTTACTAGGAAGGGGAAGCGCAGCGAACGCCTTGACCACAGATAGTCATTCTTCGTTGACACACTTATGTGTCTGTGGTATAATGCTTTTATCAAAGGAGTCTTGAATTGCAATATATTTATTACATTGATACAGACAATTCAGGTTACAGTTACTATAAACCCAGTAATAGTCTACACAGTTTGTTTGAAAATAAGGTTGTGACACCATTTAGAGAATCACTTCCAGTGGCAGCAAATATATTTGAAGATTACAGCGATCCAGATTATATAACGAGGCTAATGGTGGACGTTCTAAATCGAGGTTCGATAGATTTCGATACCTCATCATCATGGGACGGTAAGGATTACACACCAGAACACAAGGTGTTACTCTATTGTGTTTTTTATATGCCTATGCACCTCTATAGCTCTTATCATCTCTATAACAGAGTGTGCAGACACATAATCGAAAGTGAGAACGTAGTCTTTATTGACTTTGGTTGTGGTCCATTAACTTCAGGTATTGCGTTTTGGGCTGCAGCAGGACAACGCAACATCACCTATATAGGTATTGATAGTTCGGAACACATGCTTAATAAGGCAGCCGAAATAAATACTGCGGGACCCTTTGACAATTCTGATACACCCTTTTACGAAAATTTTCACAGAGGTCGTAACTCCAATAATTTGCCAGCGTACTTGAACAGTATTGAAAAGGGCAATCCTGAAGATACACTGATACTATTTAACTTTAGCTATGTGCTTGCTCCCATGACATTCCAAGGAAACATTGATAAGTTAATCAATATGCTCCTCGATGTTGTTCAAGCAAATCTCGGCTATAAAATTGCCATGATGTATCAGAATATCAGAGACAGCGATGAAAATTGGCAAAAACTTAAAAATAGGGTTATTAAGGCTTTTCCCGATAGTATTTTTATTCCTCAAAATGAGCCGGGAACCATGCGTGTAAAATATGATCGATTAATGCAAGGAACACCGCACCATTATGATGTGTCCTATGATTGCTTTTATAATTGGTAACATCTCAAAGGAGATTGACCATGGCAGGACGAGCAGTACAACCAGAATTGTTTGATCGGGGTATGCGACCTCGTCAACCACGACCCATTGAAAAAAAAGAGGTACCGATGGGGATACCGGGGTTGTCGTGTATAAAAAACTATATCACAGCAGATAGACATAATAAGTTATTAGCCCAAGTTGACGAACAAGTATGGCTTGAAGACATTAAGCGACGCGTTCAGCATTACGGCTTTAAGTATGACTACAGGGCACGGAAGGTAAATTATGATATGCACATCGGTGAATTGCCCAGATGGTTGGAAGAATTGAGCAAGGAACTGTATTGGGATAAGTACATGCCGGAAGTCGCGGATCAGGTGATTGTGAACGAATACCTGCCTGGGCAAGGGATTTCAGCACATGTTGATTGTGAACCGTGTTTCAAGGATACCATTGTTTCTTTGAGCTTGGGATCCAATTGTGTTATGAATTTCACAAATAAGTTAGATAAAGCAAAGCGTATCCCGATCTGGCTCGAACCGAGAAGCCTTATTGTCATGAAAGGAGAAGCCAGGTATAAGTGGTTACACAGTATTCCAGCAAGGAGTTCGGACGAGTGGGAAGGAGAAAGGCATGGCAGACAACGACGGGTATCATTGACATTCAGGAAAGTAATTATAGACGACAGTTCTATGAAGAATCGACCCACGCGACTTCGGGTGACGATGCCCGGTGGAGAAGTAATTGAATGCCGCATAGCAGCGGATACTGTAGAAGAGGTTATTTTTAAACTCGGTCCCAAACTGGTCTCAAGTGTAGACCGCGAGAATATGCTTATCTCACGATCTCAGTTATCTGACAGCAGCCGAAAGTATCGCAAGCGAGGGGAGTGGTACATATCACGTGATTGGCGAAACGAACACAAAAAGGAACTCCTTGAGAGGATTGCCGAGCGTCTTGGTATTCCAACCATGAAAGTAGAGATTATTCCGAAATAGTATTTCTCATTGGCAAACCTATGGACAGGCAAGTCTATGCCAGTGAGCGAAAATGTTACTTGCCTTGCGAGAGGTTTATCAGTTTTAACTACGTAGTGTTTGCATTTTTTTAGCGGTGATGAGTATAGCTGCGAAATACACGAAACCGAGGTAACGACAGGCATATTTATCATAACGTGTAGCCACTCGACGATACTGCTTCAACCGATGAAAAACGTTCAATAACATTGCGAAGTTTATACAAGTCTTCGTCATAAGGACGATCTTCAAGACGGTTCTTCCGCGGACGGATAACCCGAACACTTCCTTGATCAATGATCTCTGCCCTAAAAACATTCGAGTCATAGACAGCATCAGCAATGACGGTCTCGCAAGTGTAGCCAGCAATCAACGCAGGAGCTTGTGTCACATCATGACGCGCACCTGCCGTCAAGATAAAGCACAATGGAAACCAAAAAGTATCACTGACAGCCGCATGGAGTTTCGTCGTAAAGCCACCATGGCTTCGACCGAGGGCTTCACCGGTTTGTCCATCATTTTTTTTCGGACACCCGCTGCAGATGAATGAGCCCGAACAATCGCTGAATCAACGAGGAGTACGGAGATTTCACCGGCATCATGGATGTGTAAAGTGTTGACATTAACCATGCTTCTTCTTGTTGGAAGAAAATCTTGTTAGCCCAATTTACCTCGAACGCCGAAACATATTCACCCACGGTGACCTATCCCTAAAGTGGAAATTCAGGTTGACTTCTACCGTTTCGGAACTATTTCTACTATAAGTTGGACACCCAAAAGTTGAGCAATTTCTTCAAGAGCCCGTTTTTTAGCATCAGTATCGGGATAATAATGTATGTAAAACTGACCATATTCACACCAAAAATATTTTGGAGGATCGTTTAATACGGTAGAAGGGTGAACACTCATTACCTTCTCTATTCCTAAATTTTCAAGTACCTCAATGAATGTAGCCTTTGCATGCTGACGTTCAATTACTTCTCCATTGGGCATCGTAACACGCAGTCGTGTTGACGACTGTCTCTTGCGAGATTTTGGACTATCAAGTTGTTTTGGTTGATCTGTGGGTTGTTTTGGAAGATTAGGTTGTGCCGGAGGTAGTTCTTCTCTTTGTAGAAAGGCAATAACTTGTTCATCGTCGGGGCGATGTCCACACACGTTTTCAGTTTTTTCCGCCACAATCTTGATCAGATCCTTGTCTGCTTCCTGTACCAAGGTGCCCCATGCTTCTGGTAAGCCGCCCTTAATCTTTCTCTGCCGAACAAGATTATCATAATCCTCTCTGATTGCATCAACTGCTTTACCCGAACGAATTGACTCGTAATTCAAGTATCTGCTAAGGCATTCGGCACTTTTCTCGCTGTTTCCTGCAATGAAATCTAACTCGCTGGTCTTACGTTCCGCCCATGTTCCTTCTCCAGTTGGATGAAAAAAACGCCATATCTGGCCGTCGGTGAGGACCGCGATTGGTACTCTTATGCGAGAATCATACCCAAACAATTGTTCTTCTGCCCCTTTAATGTTACCAACTTGTTTTGCCTCAATGAAGACGCGAGGTGTTGATGACGGGTGGCAAAGCGCGTAGTCTACGTTCCCACTCCCGACAGGGTACTCAGGAAAGACAATCTGGGGTTCGTTCGTTGGCCAATCCAAGATTCTAAGCAGTGGATCTATAATACCTAAACGAACCGCCTGCTCATTTGGATATTCTTTATTTTTTAACTTGTTGCGTACATTGTTAATATGTTCCTGTAATGTCATTATACTATACCTTCTTATAATGTAGTTTGGGTTGAATGAAACATGAGAAATCGTTTCTGTTCACCGCAGAAGCCTTCGAGTTTTCAACATGTTTGGGGATACCGAAGTACAAGTAAAGCCCAACACCACACTGTATCTATTGATGTTGGGTTTCACTATTGATTGTCTAAGCGATGGCGCTATCGGACCAGCAAGACCTCTATTTGAACAATAAAACTATGTTCTTAACCGTTCAGTCCAACCTACAATTGAATCCGTATATCCAATTCACGTTAGCGTAGCATATAGGGCGCGCGAAGTCAAGCAAAATCAAAATTTAGGACAGGATCATTCAATTCTTGATTTGGATATTGGCTTTGCTTTACGTAAGTGAATACCCTTAGGAAAAATCGCGAACCCAGCTCGCTCCTACCGAGGAAGCGTATTCACATAAATAAAGTGAATATGTAAAATTGAATGGTCCTGAAATTTAGGACCTTTCATTTTTATTCTGGATTAACAAACGTTACAAACTCCCAAGAGCTATAATCCTGATTCAAACAAATAATACCCCGAACGAACAGAAAACCTCTTAAAATCCGCGCAATCCGCGTAATCCGCAATTCAGATAATTTGAAAATTGAATGCCTGCTCTGAAAAACAAATCGGCTTTACATAATTCCGCGGTTTATGTTATGATACATCCCACCAAAAGGAAAACCTATGACCTACCGCAAGAAACTCATTGAAGTCGCTTTACCGTTAGATGACATCAACCGAGAAGCAGCATGCGAAAAATCGATCCGCCACGGACACCCATCCACACCACATCCCTGTGGGCACAGGAAGCGATCGCTTAAAACACGCCCATCACCTCATGGACGCATATTCAGGAGGCACGAATTGGAGGAAAACAGTTGCGGTAATTAGCAACACAAAACAGATGAATATTTTATCATGACAAAAATAAAAATCAACAAACGGATACTGCGCTGCGAATATGCACAGATCGCCCCCAACAAATACATGCCAGATTGGGATACACAAGTCCGTTTTACACCAGGGCTAATCATTGAAACTATATACCTATACGTCGGTGACTACATGGAGGAACACTTTGTTCTACCTGGGAACCCAGCAAAGGGCAAAGCTATCAAACAAACAAGTGTTCACCGTGTGCTGTTGACAAAGGCACTGCTAAAAGAAGTACATAAACGCCCACAATGGCAAAAGGACATTGTTTTTGACCTCGACGATGCTGATAAAGTCTTGGATATTTTAGATTCCTGTATAGAGGCCGCAGAGAACACACTTCCAGAACTGTCTTGGAAACAGATAGGTAGGATTTGGAATATGATAAAGTGTGCTTATGGCGGTGCCCATTCACCACCCGACGCGGCTGTCTTTGACATCTTTGTAGAAGTTACGGACTTGTAGCACTAAACCATGTCTAAACGCAGAATCCTCACACTCATCGTTATTCCTGTCCTGCTGATTTCCGGGTTGATTGTCGTCCTCATCAACAACCCGCGAGAATCCACAGCCACCTTAATCCTCGCGGAGCAACGGGTTGACTTTGGTACGCTCCCAGAATGGGAAGGCACTGTAACACGCACCGTAACAGCACGCAACGTAGGCAAAAACACGCTCCGCATCCAAAACGTCCACACAGGTTGTAGTTACGCCAAAATCACAGCACCCGAACAGATCCGACCCAACGGAGAAGCGGCGTTCCACATCGTCCTCAACCCCGAAACACTGCCCGCCGATGAGACCACAGCAAGGGCAACAATTTTCACCGACACCCCAAACACACCAAGCGTCACACTGACAATCGTTGCCGCCGCGAAACGGTTTGCGACACTCAACCCGGATACCTGCGATTTCGGCAATATCCGTCCCGAAACGATGTATCAGAAAGAGCTCAAACTCTCCGTGAATGCGCCGCTCGACGCATCAGGCATCCGTCTCCTACCATCAAACCAGCCGGCGTTGACGTGGAAGATAACACCCGACCCTAACACAGACACCTCACACCGTATCACCGTTCAACTCCATTCACCGAAAGACAATGGACACTTTGCATCGCTACTCACCATCGCGTTTCCGAACGAGCGAACATTGACACTCCCGGTCTACGGCTTCATCCAAAGCGATTAAGCACTCCTCGGACGCTGCCCATTTCAAATTATCGTCAAATTAAGGGTAAACACAGTTTATAGTAGGGCAATTCATTGCCCGTTGTTGAACTGCCGACTGCTGATGACTGACAACTGATAGCCGACTGCTGATGGCTGATTGCCAACAGCCAAAAACCAAATAAACACTTGACAAAATCGTGTAAATTGTAGTATCATTTAACATACGAATACCTGTAAAAAAACAGAAGAACCCTTCATGGAAAAACGCTACTTCGATTTCAGGGATATTTTCCAAGCGATACGCTACGGATTCAGTGGACGAAAAATCGCGGTCCATCTCGTTGGACTCGTCCTCGCCTATCTGATTTATCAAACCTTGGTATATCTCAGTCTCTTCGTTGTAGGGAACACCGCCGCTCAGGACTTTTGGAATAAATATGGACTCCTACCCGCTCTACCCTTCAGTGATAATGGACTCACACAGACAACTGAGATCGCAATGTGGATAGGCGTGGTCAGCTTCGCGTGTATATTTTTTTTAGCAAGCACTGTAGCTTCCAAAATTACCATCGAGCAACTCCGCGGGGACTTCTTCTTTTCGGTCGGCGACGCAGTAACTTTTCTTAAGGGGCATTGGAAATCTGTCCTCGGCGCCTTCATCGGGCTGCTCCTCATCCAGATATTCCTCGCCTTAATACCGCTGAGCATCGCAGGACTCGGAAAGTTACCGGTCGTTGGAAAACCGTTCCTAACGATCAGTTCACTGTTCATGCCGATCGGCTTTTTTCTCGGCGTGCTGATGGCACTGATCGCGATCGTTTTCGGGGTTAGTCTGTTCTTTGTGCCGGCTGTCGTCGCCACCACCGGTGCCGACACCTTTGAAACGATCTATCAGCAATTCGCCATCGTTTGGAACCAACCGTGGCGCACGGTGTGTTATGAAGTGATATTGTTTCTGATGAAACTCATCTTTGTACCCATCTGGGCTTTTTTTTGCCTCGCCGGTTTCTCGATCATTATGCTCCCGATATCGCTCCTACACACTGGAGAGATGGAGCATATCACGGCTTGCGCAAACTTATGGCTCGGTGGTGCCATCGAAAAGTTAACGATGCTACCATATATCAACACATTTGGTGTTTTTAACATCGGTATGGCTATGAAGGAGGCATCCGCTTTCGCGACAACGGTGACCGCTATCTTTCTCACACTCACGATACTGATGGTGGTCGGGGTGGTGATCGCCTACCTGTTTTCAATCGCTTCCGCCGGTAACACGATGGTCTACCTGATCCTGCGTAAGAAACTTGACGGACATAATTTGTTAGAACCGTCCGACACCAGAGAAATAGAGACACCGGATGCGGAGCCTGAACCGGAGCCCCAGTAAAGATTTTAGTAAAGTTGGGTATACGGAGAAAGACTTTCAAGTGTCAACGGACCTAATCGAACCGCAAGGAAATTAAAAATATGTTCCAAAAAATGCTAACAAAAGTCTTCGGGAGTAAAGAAGATAGGGATGTCAAACAGTTTAGCGACATCGTTGAAGCGGTCAACCAACGCGAACCGGCAGTCCAAAAACTCACGGACGCACAACTACAATCCAAAACACCGGAGTTCCGCCAAAAGTTAGACGCAGGCGCATCGCTCGATGAACTCCTACCAGACGCGTTCGCTGTCGTCCGAGAAGCAGCTGTCCGCACACTGAAACAGCGACACTACGATGTCCAAATTATGGGCGGTGCCGCACTCCATCAAGGATGCATCGCAGAGATGCGGACCGGTGAAGGGAAAACACTCACATCAACACTCGCTGTCTATCTCAACGCACTCACAGGGAACGGAGTCCACGTCGCAACCGTCAACGACTACCTCGCCCGTCGGGACGCTGAGTGGATGGGAAAAGTCTATAACTTCCTTGGACTCTCCGTCGGACTCACGCTCAGCCTGATGCCCCACGAACAGAAAAAACTCGGATACAAGTCAGACATCATCTACGGCGTTCACAGCGAATTTGGGTTCGATTACCTCTGGGATAACAAAGCACTCTCCCTCGACATGAAAGTCCAACGCGGACACGTCTACGCCATCCTTGATGAAGTCGATAGTATCCTCATTGACGAGGCACGTACACCGCTCATTATCTCAGAACCCTCCGGTAAACCTGCCGAACTCTATAAACAGGTTAACAGCGTTGTCACACAACTCAAAGAAGACGAACATTTCAAAATAGATCAGCAAGGAAAATCCCGCGGCAGCGTAACCCTCACCGACGAAGGCGTTGAAGAGGTCGAACGCCGCCTCGGTGTCGGTAACCTTTATGAACATACCAACGTCGCTATGGTACACCACGTCAACCAAGCACTCACCGCGCACCAGCTTTACAAACGCGACGTCGATTATCTCGTCGAAAACGGTGAAGTCCTTCTCGTCGATGAATTCACAGGACGAAAACAGATCGGGAGACGCTTGAGTGAAGGGCTACACCAAGCGATTGAAGCCAAGGAACGCGTCAGAATCGTTCAAGAAAGCCAAACCGGAGCTAAGATTACTTACCAAAACTACTTCCGCATGTACGATAAACTCTCCGGTATGACAGGAACTGCCGCAACAGAAGCAAACGAATTCGCACATATCTACGGCTTGGAGGTCGCCGTCATACCGACCAATGAACCGATGATCCGGATGGATAATCCCGACCAGATTTATGCAAGTGAAGAAGTAAAATATAACGCAGTCTTGGCAGATATCGCAGAACAGCACAAAAACGGGCGTCCAATCCTTGTCGGGACAGCCTCCATTGAAAGTTCCGAGAAATTGAGTAAAATGCTCAAAGCGAAACATCGCGACATCAAGCACCAGGTTTTGAATGCTAAAGAACACGCACACGAGGCAGATATTATTGCACAGGCAGGCATCCCAGGTGCCGTGACAATCGCTACGAACATGGCGGGACGCGGTGTGGACATCCTCCTCGGCGGAAACCCGGAAGGCTTAGCCAAGGATATGCTCCGTAAGCAGAACGCTAAGGTAGATGAACTGCATCCAGAGTCTGAAGTGTATCAGAAAGCACTCAAAAAAGCGGAAGCAATTTGTGACCAAAACAAGAAGAAGGTATTAAGGGCAGGCGGACTCCATATCGTCGGCACCGAACGACACGAGTCGCGGCGTATTGACAACCAGCTCCGTGGACGCGCCGGTAGACAGGGCGACCCCGGCTCTTCGCGGTTCTATCTCTCCCTCGAAGACGAATTGATGCGGAAATTCGGTTCCGAACGTTTACAGGGACTGATGACGCGCATCGGAATGGACGAAGAAATGCCCTTAGAGCATTCCAGTCTGACCAAATCCATTGAGAAGGCACAAACCCGTGTCGAACAGATGCACTTTGAAGTTCGTAAAAACCTCCTCAAGTTCGACGATGTCATGGATTCACAGCGCGACACCATCTATACCTTACGCGATACCGTCTTAGCATCTGCTACCGATATGTCCATCCTCTCAACAGACGAAGATGTGTCAGAAACGGATGCCTCCGAATCGCAGGAAAATGGGAACGATCTTGAAGAAGTAGGACTCGCAGCACTCGCCGAAAAGGGAGGCGGAGCACCGGCAACCCTCAAAACAACAATTTGGCAGATGATTGAACGCGTCGTGCAAGATGCAGTTGACGACAATATGCCGGAAGGCAAAGCGAACACCCTCGAAACACCAGACAGGTTTGAGCAGTGGTTGACGGATAAATTTCCGGTTACACCGACATGGAAGACCCCGTTGGCACAAGCGGATGTAGACGAAATCGAAGAGCAAACCTTGACGTTATTGCGCGAGGCTTACGAGCAACGCGAAACCGAACTCAGACCAGAGATGATGCGTCTCCTCGAACGGCTACTCCTTCTCGATCGGATTGATGATCACTGGAAGGAACACCTCTATAATATTGACTACATCGAAGAAGGTATCCGGTTCGGCGCAGGATACGGCGGTAAAGACCCGATTGTTGTCTTCAAGAACGAGGCACTCGCCGTCTTTGAGACAATGTATCAGTCTATTGAAGAAGAGGTCAGCGAATTCATCTTCAAATCTCAAGTCAATACGCAAGCACCGAGACGTGTTCCGGGGCGGCGCGCGGGCAGTCGGCGGAGACAACCACCGAGACGCGCCCAAGCAAACAGTGCAATGGCAGCGAGTGACGAAGCCGCATTCGCCTCACAACAAGCGATGGGGAATATGCCGAAGGTCGGTAGAAACGCGCCCTGTCCCTGCGGTAGTGGCAAAAAATACAAACGATGCCACGGCGCATAAACAGAACGGACCGTCGTCAAAAGTGCGTAAGTCCCATTTAGTTCACTTTAGCACATTTGGTAACTTTAATGGAGAACATCCTTGAATTCCGAAAACGCTTATGTACTCTCAAAAACGCTACTCGACATCCTCGCATGTCCAGCGTGTAAAGGTGGAATAGAGCACGATGAAACGGCACAGAAACTCGTCTGTATCGGTGAGTGTCAGCGCCGCTATCCGATCCGAGACGGTATCCCAGTGATGCTCATTGATGAAGCAGAATTGCCCAACGAAGAATCATGATAACGATGACCAGAGGCCAATTATAAAAAAATGAAGATTCTATTTTTAAGCCTCCGGTGTCCGTATCCACCGCATCGAGGCGACAGGATCCGGACGTATAACTTTATCAAGCAGTTATCGAAACAACATGCCGTAACGCTCGTCTATTTCGCTGAATCCGAAACCGATATTGAAGCAGCGAAACATCTAAAACCGTTTTGTGAACGTGTAGAGTCGGTGCGTTTCCGTCGTTCTTTCGCATTCTTGAATACAGGGGTCCACTGTCTATCACGCTGCCCGCTCCAGCTGCATTACTGGTACGCACCGCAGATGCAACGAAAAATTGATCAGCTCCTCGCGCAAGAACAGTTTGAACTGATTCATGCACACCTCTTTCGCATGGGGCAATACGTGGCTGAGGTCCAGGGACCCGCGAAAGTGTTAGATTTGTGCGATTCCTTGGCACTGAATCTCAGCCGACGCGCTGAACTCGAAAGCAATCCATGGCTCGCAAAAATAAAATTAGATTGCACTCCAAAACGTTTCTTGGTAAAATTGGAGGAAAAGCGGGTTCGGCGTTACGAAGTCGATATTATGAAGGCTTTCGATTGCGGCACGGTTGTCGCGCGGTTCGACCGCGACTACCTGCTGCAACAGGACGATCGCTTGGAACTATCAATCGTTCCGATGGGGGTGGATCTCGAATACTTTCAACCGAACGCAGCAGTAGCGTCCACACCGGCGTTACTGTTTACCGGCACAATGAACTATTTTCCGAATGCCGATGCCGTGATCTATTTCTGTCGTGAGATTTTCCCACGCATCCGTGAACGGCACCGAGAAGCGACCTTTTATGTCGTCGGTAATCATCCATCGGATGCCGTGAAACGACTTGAAGCACAGGATGGTGTCGTCGTCACCGGTTACGTGCCGGATGTCCGTCCCTATTTTGAGAAGGCAGCCGTTTTTGTCGCACCTTTACGTGCCGGTTCAGGCATACAAACAAAGAATTTAGAGGCAATGGCGATGCAAGTACCCGTTGTCACAACTCCCGTCGGCGCGATGGGTTTGGAAGCAGAGGTGGGTAGAGAACTCCTCGTCGCCGATACATCGGCAGACTTTGCCGAGCAGGTGAATCAGCTACTTGATAACCAACGTTTGCGAGCCAGTCTCGCACAAACCGCAAGATCCCGTGTTGAAGCCAGTTACAGTTGGGAGGCTATCGGCGACCGTTTGAAAGAGGTTTATACACAAGCCGTTCACGCATCAAAACACAGAGCAGAACGCAATAATAATTAAAACCAGTGAGGAGGGAATATGGATAAACGGAAAATAAAATGGAGTCCCATAGTTGTTGTTGATGTACTTCTTGTCAATATCGCGTTTTTATGCGCGTATCTAACCAGTCGGCAATTCGGCTTTGATCCATTAGAACAACCTACATCGCTCGCTTCTGTCCTACAGAATACAGATATATCACCCTTTCAGCATTTTTTGGGCATCGCCGCCCTCGTCACGATCATCCGAATCGGTATTTTACTGGGGTTCAATATATATAAACCGATGTGGCAACACGCCTCCGTTCAGGAATTCCGTAAACTATCCACCGCAATCCTATTAGCGACACTTGGGCTTATCGCACTCGCTGTCCCCCTGAAAATCGCTTGGGTGTTATTCTTGATTGATGGGTTCTATAACTTCGCACTTATCGGATTTACGAAATTCTCTGTACAACTGCTGCAGCGCGATAAACCGGTTGTCAACAGAGGCCCCCGGAAAATCAAGCACGCAAACGGACGGAACCCGCAATCGCATCTACCCGCTCGAAAACCGCCAACGAAAGTACTTATTGTCGGCGCCGGCGAAACAGGGATCGGTGTACTCCGTGAAATCAGAAATCACCCAGAAAAACGGTATATTCCCGTAGGGTTCATTGACGATGCTTCGCGTAAGATGGGCAGAACCGTCGCTGGACTTGAGGTACTCGGTACCACCCGCGACTTGACCTATATTGCCCACAAACGCGCAGTTGATGAGGTTGTCATCGCAATTCCATCAGCACCTGGCGGAAAAATTCGTGAGATTATCCGACAGTGCGAATATCGCGGCTGCCAATTCAAGATCGTTCCTAACATTCACGCGATCCTTGAAGGGCGCGCCAGTGTCAGTCAAATTCGGGAAGTCCGATTCGAGGACCTCCTTAACCGATCTACCTCACAGATGGACATCGCCGAGGTCTCGAAATACCTCTCCGGCAAACGCGTCATGGTAACCGGTGCCGGCGGTTCTATCGGTTCCGAACTCTGCAGACAAGTCGCAAAACTCGACCCCGAACTCCTTATCCTCTTCGGACGCGGTGAAAATAGCCTCTACCACACAGATATAGAACTCCGCGAGTCCGAACCGGAACTCAATCGCGCTGTGATTATCGGCGATATCCGAGATAACGCCAAGGTTACGCAAATAATACGTAAATATCGTCCACACATTATCTTCCATGCCGCCGCGCACAAACACGTCAAATTCATGGAGAACCATCCCGATGAAGCCGTTAAAAACAATATTCTCGGGACGCAGAACCTTATTGATGCCGCGATCAAACACAAGGTCGAGGCGTTTATCCTCGTCTCCTCTGATAAAGCCGTGAACCCGACGAGCGTCTATGGCGCATCCAAACGTGTGACCGAGAAATTGATCCAGTGCAAGGCGAAACAGAACGGAACCCGGTTTATCGCTGTCCGTTTCGGAAATGTTATCGGGAGCCGCGCAAGTGTACTCCCAAATTTCAAACGTCAGATCGCCAAAGGCGGGCCCGTAACTGTTACACACCGCGAAGCGACCCGATACTTCATGACGATCCCGGAAGCCGTCCAACTCCTTATCCAAGCCGGCGCTATGGGAAATGGCGGCGAGATTCTCATGTTAGATATGGGAGAACCGATCAAAATCCTCGACCTCGCAGAAGACCTCATCCGACTCTCCGGACTTGAGGTCGATAGAGACATCAAGATCGAATTTACAGGTTTAGAACCCGGCGAAAAATTATACGAAGAACTCCTCACGCCGCAAGAAGGCGTTACGGCGACCAAGCATCAGCGGATCTTCGTAGCACAACTCGAAGAAATTGAGGAACGACTCCTCCTCTCACAGATTGAAGAACTCTCGCTTCTCGCAGATGGACTTGATGCAGAGGGCATCGTCGCAAAATTCCAAGAATTAGTGCCGACATATCAACCGAACCGAGCCTTCATCACGGAAACGGATACCGATAGCGGGTCCGAGATTGTTCAGTTCCCCGCGGAGACGAAAACCGCGAGCGCGAATCGCCGATAACACGATAATGAGGTTGAAGCAGCCTATGTCGTATACCGTAGATACCCAAGACGGTATCATAGCACCCAAATCCGCCTGGATGAAACGAACCTTTGATGTCGTTTTCGCGACAATCGCATTTTTGCTGCTGTCTCCACTTCTCTTGCTCGGAAGTCTATTGGCGAAGCTGCAATCCAGAGGACCCGTGTTTTACAAATCAAAGCGCGTCGGTAAAGACGAAGTCGTCTTTGAAATGTACAAATTCAGGACAATGGTGGTCAATGCCGATACACTCGGTGGCAGCTTAACAACCTATCGAGATACACGGATTACGCCGATCGGTCGGTTCTTGAGATGGACGAAACTTGACGAACTCCCGAACTTAATCAACGTTATCAAAGGAGAGATGAGCCTTATCGGACCCCGCCCAGAGGCACCAGACTACGTTAAATACTACACGGAAATACAGAAACAGGTGCTATTGGTAAAGCCGGGGATAACGGGACCATCGCAACTCGCGAATCGTGACGAAGAACAGAAATTAAAAGGGCAGCAAGACGCGGAACACTACTATATCACAGAACTCATGCCCAAAAAACTCACACTGGACCTCCACTACGTCGCGACACAGAGCATCGCTACAGACATCCGGTGGTTGCTAAAAACCTTTTGGGTCGTCATCTTCGGACCACGCCGGTTCAAATAGTTAGTGCTGCGTCTACCTTCAACTTTACAGGATGTTGATCGTATATGGCTATAGAAATGGTGTATTCAACGTCTTGCACTCCAGCGGAGTGCTATAGTATAAGAAGGTAGCAACTTGCGTTATTTATAGATATAGTATCCCTTTGAAGTATGGTACATACCTGTACTGTACAAGTCCGGCTATTACTTATAGACTATAGGAGCTATTAAGATGAAAAAACTTTACATACTCTCATTAGTGATGCTCATATTCATAGCAGGTAATACCTACGCACCGGAACCAACGAAATTCAAAGTTGCTATTGATATTTCCATCCACAACACAGATAATGAAGTCCACAAAAATTTAGCGACCAACTACATTAAAAGGGAATTGCGAAGTCTGGCGGATGTCCAAGTTGTTTCATCTAATATTATAGAAAATCCAATATGGGATTACTGCATTACTTTAGTAATGGTTGTGGTTAAAGACACATTTTATAGTGCCTCCATAACGGTGATGGAAAAAATACCAGTCAATCACTTTACTCCTCGCTGGCAGCGACATTACAAAGAAATTCCTGCTGTTTTTTTTCCTACAAATACCACCGCTATGGTTGGTATCCAGAGGCTCGAGGACTTTATAAAATCTGAGATAGCAAACTTTGATATTGATTATTTACAATTCGCGCGCAAGAATAGGTAATCCAATGTGGCAAACACTAAGAAATCGACAATGAAAAGCCTCTCGATTGCGAGGTTGGAAAGTGAGGTAAATATGAAACTCTCAGAAAATCAGCTAGTTGTGGATGCACTAAAATGTATTCTAAGAAATGATTACCCTAATTTATTGGAATATGATGAAGTGCATTCCAGTGGTAAAAATAGTTTAATAGTTAAGAAAGTCGGTAAAGATCGGGATGTGGATAGTTCTGTCTTTTTAAATATTATCCAAAAATTAGAAAAAGCGACTGGCAAACGTTTTGATACGCCTGGAAGTATAACTGATGGTCAATCTAATTCTGATAAAGATTGGCACCATTTTTATATAAGAGAAAAGGCAAAACCTACTGACAACTGATAACCCACTATACCGAAACCAATCGAATCTTCACCGCACGTCCGGTAATGTCATGGTTCACACTCGGCACATGACACGCCAGCGTCAGATACGCCCAATGATCTGCCTGTAGGGACTTGTGTCTGCCAGCGGTAAACTTATCACAAAGTGGGAAGATTTGAAAATGCATCGAAAACCCGATTGGGCTGTAAGACCAATCGGCACAGAAACCCAATAATTTAAAAATTATGAAGAAAAAACGTGTTTTTATCATCTTAGGCAGTATCGTCGCCTTATTTTTTTTGATGTTAGTTTTATTACGCGCAATGAGCAGCGGGACATCCATCGGACAGAAGGTCGCCGTGATAGATATTGCTGGTATTATCTCCAAATCAGATGCGACAATTAAACGGATTCACACCTACCGCGATGACCCAAGCGTCAAGGCAATCGTGCTGAGGATAGATTCCCCGGGTGGCAGTGTTGCCCCCGTTCAAGAGATCTTCACAGAACTTGAAAAGATAGAAAAACCGATCGTCGCCTCAATGGGCGGAAGTGCCGCATCCGGGGGCTACTATATCGCATGTGCCGCCGATACAATCGTCGCGAACCCCGGAACATTGACCGGTAGCATCGGCGTTATTATGCAGTTCACTCGGATGAAAGGCTTATACGACAAAGTCGGATTAGAACATCAGGTCGTTAAGAGCGGGCAATTCAAGGATACAGGTTCACCCTTCCGGGAGTTGACGGAGCAGGAACGGGCAGTGCTACAAGCCACCGTTGATGACGTTTACACTCAATTTGTGGATACCATCTCCAAGGCACGCGGAACTCTCCTAACGCGAGCTGAAGTCGTTGAACTCGCTGACGGAAGGATTTTTTCTGGGAAACAGGCGTTAGAAGCAAAACTGATTGACCAACTCGGTAATCTGCACGATGCAATCAAAATTGCTGGAGAACTGGCAGGCATCGACGGTAAACCCCGGGTACTCCGCCCAGAGAGACGGACATCCCTATTTGAACAACTCCTCGGCATTAAACAGATGCCGCCATTAGATGAGATGTTCAGTCTTCCGGGTGTCACTTTCCGCTACCAGATGAGCCTTGGCGACTAAATTCTCTACGCAATGAGGCAGAAAAATGGATAGCACGTATCAGGTTAACCAAGACTGGCGAAAACTCGCAAATCAGATCGTCAAATCGCAGCAGGTTGTGTTGGTGATAGGGGCAACCGATACCGGAAAATCGACCCTCTGCCGTTTCTTAGCGGATTACGCACTCACGGCAGGTCTCAAGGTCGCTTGCGTTGATGCCGACATCGGACAATCCCGAATCGGGCCACCGACCACAGTCGGTATGAAGTCCTTCGCACCGGACGAACACAGCGGAGCAGAAAATCGCATCGTCTTTGATGGCGGCGCGGAACAACTCTATTTTGTCGGCGATGTATCTTCGAGTGGACACTTTCTTGAAATCCTCACTGGGATACGTCTGATGGTAGATCGCGCACGCCAAACCGATGCTGATTTCGTCGTTATTGACACAACCGGCTATATCCACGATCCGCCCGCAGTTACGCTCAAACAGCATAAAATTGAACTCATCAGACCGAACCATTTGGTCTGTATCGGTCGGTCTGTAGAATTGGAGCAGATAACGGCACGCTACACGCAACAGGAGTGGCTCGACATTCACTACCTCCTCCCACACCGAAACGTTCGATTAAAGAGCAGTAGGGTCCGTAGCCGATATCGGAAGGCACAATTTGATGCATACTTCTCTGATAGCAACGTTCAACACCTCTGTTTTGGACAGATTCGCGGTGGACGCACCCCGTTTTTCATCGGCAGACCCGCAAATGAGAAAGAGTTAGAAATCCTCTCGCAGCTCGCAGAAACCGAAGTCCGTTATGCCGAATGGGGACACCGTACCTTATGCCTCATCGCATCCACAAACCTTTCCAAAGCGACGCGCACACACATCAAAAACTATTTAAGTTTGACTCGTGTTACGGCAGAAGTTCCCACCTACTTTAAAAATCGCCTCGTCGGATTAATCGATACCACTGGTAACACCTACGCCATCGGTATTATTGAGGCTGTAGATTTCCGGAAGCAGGAACTTAGCATCCGCTGCCCGTTTTCAGAAATGGGTGATGCTGCGAAGCAGGCGAGCGCCATCCAATTCGGCGATTATCGTTTAGAACGGCACAGATAGCCGGATTGAACCCAACGGTAACAATTCAAGATGGACAGAGAACCCTTCACCAAAAACCCAATCTTTACCCGATTCGCCCGGTATCACAGCCCGTATATAGGTTCCATTCTGTTAGCAGCGGTTTGCGCCTTAGTGGTTGCTGTATGCGAATTAGTGGCCCTTCAAATTTTATTTAACGATACGATTAACGCGCTTGGAATCGTTAGTGGAAGCACATTTGAGGAACCTGTATCTATTCACTACTTTCAACGTGAAAGCAGCATGATTACTTTCGACGGCTTTGAAATATCGTTGACAAATGCCAGCGACGCTCTTAAAGTCTTTCTATGGTTGCTCGGAGGGATGCTCGTCCTTATTTTTATCAAGGGTATTTTCGTCTATTGCAACGACTATGTAATGGCGCGGGTCGGACATAAACTCGCTTTTCGCTTGCGGAATGCCCTCTATCAGCGACTTGTTACGGCTCCTTTAGGTGTTTTACGTGAAGAACACACCGGCGACCTCATGACGCGTATCACAGATGATGTCCGGGTGTGGCAGGCACTCGTCGCCGCGATGGCGAACATTATACGTGCTGTTGTTCTTGTTACCCTCTTTCTCTCTGTAATGCTCATCACCAGTTTCAAATTCACCGTCTTTGTTCTGCTTATTCTCCCGCTTGTCGCTTATCTGATTACATTTGTCGGAAAACGAATTCGTATCGCTAGTACCGAGATTCAGCAACGAAGTACCGATATTTACTCACATCTCAAAGAGACACTTTTCGGAATCAAAATTGTCAAAAGTTTTACATCTGAACAGGCAGAAATTAACCGCTTCCGAACCATTAATTGGAACCAATACTGTTCGGCAGTACGGCGCGCACGTTTCGCTGCGATCCTCCCGCCAACAATTGAATGGTTAGGGTTTGTTGGGGTCGCAACGGTTTTTGGGTTGGGTTGCTGGGAGGTTATTACAGGACAACTCGCTACAGCGGATTTTATCAGTTACATTGCAATGGTAATTTGGATGTTCAAACCGATTAAAACAATTGGCAACGTCAACAGCGCTTTACAACAGTGCCTCGCCTCGGCGGAAAGAATTTTTTATCTCCTCGATTTCGGAACCGAGACAGAACAACAACGGAACGACTACACTACAGACAGCACCGAATTAAAAAATATCCACGGGACCGTCACCTTTCAGAATGTCTCCTTCTCTTACGCACAAGGTTCAGAAAATCTACAAGCAGCGTCTAAACTCACCATCAACAACGTCTCTTTTGCGGCGAAACCGGGAGAGGTCATCGCACTCGTCGGCCCTAGTGGAAGCGGAAAAACGACACTCCTCAACCTGCTACTCCGATTTTATGAAGTCGGCTCCGGAAAAATCTTGATTGACGATGTCCCTATTTCTGAAGTAAAACTGGCATCACTGCGACAAAGTATCGCACTCGTCCCACAGGATATGTTCCTCTTTGACGGCACAATTCTGGAAAATATCCGGTACGGGTGTCCCGAGGCTAACGATGACACCATCATCACAGCAGCGAAAAAGGCAAACGCTCACGAGTTTATCACCAAACTGCCGAAAGGCTACGAAACGCCTGTCGGTGAAGCCGGTATGAAACTCTCCGGCGGCGAGCAGCAACGCCTCTCCATCGCGCGTGCCATCCTAAAAGACGCACCGATTCTTGTGTTAGACGAAGCGACATCTTCGCTGGATACACAATCCGAGGCACTTATCCAAGAGTCGTTAGCAAACCTCATGGCAGGAAGAACCAGCTTTATTATTGCACACCGACTCTCAACCGTCGTTCGCGCAGATAAGATTCTTGTTATCAAAGATGGAGAAATTTTGGAAACCGGAACCCACGAAACCTTGTTAGCAAAAGGCGGATTATATCAAAAACTCTGTAAGATGCAACTGAACTAACGCACCAATACAGGGCGATTTAGTTTTACAGATTCACTTTATATCTGTGTACAATCTCCTCTGTAGGAGCGAGTGTTTTTGCTTGGGTGCTTCTTCGCGCTCGCGATCTTGCAAAAAAATGTTAACACTTAAGTTTTTCAATGTAGAAACAAACGCCCTACGGACATTCCGATGCAAATTTGCCAGAGTCAAAAAAAAAAATGCATTTTAGGTAAACCTCTTGTGTTATGTTAACGTCACATATAATAGAAGAATCCGTAAGTGCTATTGCTATTAAGTAACCCAAGTTGCTACTAACAAACATTGAAGGTTCAAGGAGGTTTTTCACACACTCTCCTCACCCCGTAGGGGGTTTTTGCTGGGGCGTTTCTTCACTATGTCAACAAACAAACAGCAACTTACGTTACAATAACAAGTTGTGCTGAGACGGAGAGGTCCCTTAATTTTAATTGCGTCCTTTTTTCATGATAGCACCTTCGAGATCAGTTGCGCGATAGACGGTTTCAGAGAGGTCAACCTCATATAGATACGCGTTTTGTAAATTCGCACCGAGTAAAACAGTGCCTTTCAGTTTGATTTCACCGAAAATTGCCTCTTCAAGGTTCGCATTCTCGAAACTGGTGAGCGACCCGAAAGGTCCCGGCACCTCGCACTTTGGGCAACCGAGAGTGGCACGGCGCAAGTCGGCACGTTTGAAACTCGTACCACAGAGCAGACTACCGCTCAAGAACGCGCCTCGTAAATTGGCTTCCTCAAGGTTCGCGTCCGTCAAATTACTACCGACCAGATAGGTCCGATGGAGGGTGGCACCCGAAAGGTTCGCACCGCTAAGATTCGCATCGTTTAAATTCGCATCTGTTAAGTCGGCATTACTTAGATCAGCACCGCTCAAATCTGTTTCCGATAAATCAATACCCGAGAGCGATTCATTCGATAAATCTAAGTTTGCAAGATTTTCGCCAGAACAAGATTCGCCAGCTTGCCATCTTTTTAAAATTTCATTGCGTGTGAGTTGAGCCATTAACTACCTCCAGCGGTTATACCGAATTCACGGGATATTTTGGGCTGTGTGACGCTTTAAACTTGCGAGCCAATAGTAATAAAACATATAAAGTCATTGTATCTAATAGCATACCATATACGCACTAAAAAGTTAAATCTTTTTTCATCTTTTTCAAATACACTTCGGTCTGGAGATCGAACTTACAATGAGGTGAGGACATGAGAGACTATTACCCGATGTATCCAACAGAATCTGAGCTTTTTGTAGAGGAAGAGGAGACGGACGAGGTCCCCGCAGAATCTCCGAAGGACGAGACCTTCGCGTACCTACAAAAGATCGCTAAAACACCTTTGCTGGACCCTGAACAGGAGACGGCTTTGTTTAAAAAATATCAAGCCGGCCTCCAACTGTTCACTTCTTTATTGAATCAATTCCCAGATTGGATATTTGTCTCGCTTGACATACCCGCAAATACGGCTCCAGACACGAGATACAAATATGAACCGCCGCAATCAGAACACGGGTCAATTGTCCCTAAAATTCGCGCGGAAATCCAAGCCCTCGGTGTGTTGTTGGAAAAATTAGAGGCAAAAGCAAAATTGTTTGAGCAAGCCCGCTGGAAGATTTTTCAAGGCAACGCGCACCTGATTAAAAAATATGTTAACGAAACCTCGCCCCCCGAATTAATGCAAGCCGGGAGCCTCGCACTCTTTGATGCTATTGACAACGACAACGCAAAACGTGGCGCGGAATTCCGAGCTTATGCCCGTAAAACAATTCGGCGGCGCATCAGCGCTGCTAACGAAAAAATAACGGAACCCGGACAACACGGTAAAACTACATTCCTTGAGATAGCACCGTTCCTTGACTTTGAGCGTACCACACCGGCACCATTTGACGAAGAACAGGAAACCCTCGCTTTCCAGGAATTCGATGTCATTCGCCGAGAGATTGAAACGCTTTTCGCAGAGTTGCCACCAGCAATGTTATCCGATAGGACCGCAACGCAGTCGCCACGCGCACTGCGCTTCGTTCTTGAGGATATACAAAATGAATTCGCGCACATCAAGTGGTTAGTCGAACAACTCGAAGAAGCTGACCAGATTACACACGGGACGAAATTGAAAATCGTCGAAGCCAATCTACGCCTCGTCGCAAGCATCGCTAAGCAACATCATTTCAGCAAAACATCCTTAACTTTCCTCGATTTGATGCAGGAAGGGAGCCTCGGGTTGATGCGGGCTGTCGATAAATTCGACCATACACTCAAATTCCGGTTCAGCACCTATGCAACATGGTGGATTATGCAATCCATCAAACGCGCACTCGACCAACAGGGACAGATGATCCGAGTACCCTGCTACATCGGCGAAGCACGACGCGCCATCAAGCAGGCACAATCCGACCTCACATCCGAACTCGGACGCGAACCGACGACTACCGAAATCGCAAACGCTGTTGAACTTACTGAGAAAAAGGTCTCCGAAATCTTCAACGCAACAAGGGACCCTGTACCTCTCGACGCACCGATTAACGAAGATTCACCCGACGGTTCGTTTTCCGAACTCATCCCAGACCAATCTCAGATTACACCGGAGAACTACCTGCTGGATTACGCAAAAATTGAGATCATCTCTGAGACACTCAACCGGACGCTTAATCCTCGTGAAGCACAAGTAATCATCCTCCGATATGGGCTCATTGACGGCACCGAATACACTTTAGCCGACATCGGAAACAAACTCAAAATCAGCCGAGAACGCGTGCGACAGATAGAGGTCGAAGCCATTGAAAAACTTAAGAAAAGCGACGAATCGAAAGACCTACTTCAGGAGTTACTTCAAGAATCTTAAAAAATAGTGTCAATTCAAAGGGGCTATATGCCCGTCAATCTAACGGAGTCCAACCACTTTGAAGATCGCGTATTTCGACTGCTTTTCTGGTATCAGTGGCGATATGACGCTCGGTGCCTTAGTTGATACAGGGGTGCCACCAGAGATACTCACAGACGGATTGGCAACCCTCAAACTCGATGCCGAATTTAGCCTGCGCTTTGAAAAGGCAGTCAAACACACTATTACCGGCACCCGAGCGGTTGTGGATGTGCATCCGGCGCACACCGATCCCCATCAAGAAAAAGCGCATTCACACGGGCATACGCATTCCGATACACACGATCATTCGCCCCATCATCACGAGCACCATCATCACGAGCATGGACCGAGTCGCCACCTCTCCGATATTTTCAAACTGCTCGACGATAGCGATCTGGATACAGTCGTCCGGGATACCGCGAAACGTGTCTTTGATCGACTCGCTGAGGCGGAGGCGAAGGTACACAATACATCAAAAGACAAAGTTCATCTCCACGAAGTCAGCGGCATCGATTCTATTGTGGATATCGTCGGTTCAGTCATCGGGCTCGCATATCTCGAAGTAGACGCTGTTTATGCGTCCCCACTCTCTCTCGGTACCGGTTTTGTCCGCTGCGCACACGGTGTCATGCCTGTTCCCGTCCCGGGAACAATGGAACTCCTACAAGGTGTCCCAATCCACCAAACCGACATCCCGAAGGAATTAGTCACACCGACCGGTGCCGCGCTCATTACGACACTATCGCAGGGGTTCGGGGTCATGCCACAGATGCGACTCGATCGTATCGGGTACGGTGCCGGCACCCGCGACCTCGAACAACGTCCGAACCTCCTCCGGCTCTGTCTCGGCGAAAAAACATCAGACACCGATTTAAAGACAACGCACCACCACACCGAAACTGACAGTGTGGACATTATTGAAACCAACGTAGACGATATGTCGCCGGAGATTACCGGCTACGTTACGACCCAACTCTTTGAACACGGCGCACTCGACGTGTTCCTCGCACCCGTTTACATGAAAAAGGGCAGACCCGCAACGCAGATCACCGTCCTCTGCCCTACACCCCAGCGCGACAGACTCATCGAACTCCTCCTCACCGAAACCACAACCTTTGGCGTGAGGCTCTCTTCCGCTGATCGGATCAAACTCCGCCGCGATTTTGTCCAAGTCGAGACGCAGTGGGGCACGATCCAAGCCAAGCGCGGATACCTCAACGGCACGCTTATCAAGACTGTCCCTGAATACGAGGATTGCAAACGGCTTGCCGAACAAAACAACATCCCGCTTCGACAGGTCTACGCCGAAGCACTCCGCAACCTCAGTTCTACTGATACAGTAGATCAATAGGTTAATACACCCCATTTTCGTTATATCTATCAAAATTCCGAAGAAATCAGGCACTTGTGGGTTTATCCTAACAGTACCTGTTTTATTTACACTAAGAACGACACAGGATGGATAAAAATGAACACTTTAAACAACAAAATCAGGCTTAATCTTGACGGTGACGTGAAAGTGTCTGTCAAAGGTTCCATTGCTCCGATTGAGCACACGCTCTCTAATTTCCATGTAGAGTGGGAGGCATTGGCGAATTTACGCGTCACTGAACCCGAGAAGCAGCATCCCGCATCTGTTTTCCAATCTTTTCTTCCCACGAAACCGATTTCAGTGGGTGAATGCTGGCAGATCCAGGAATCTGGCGTGCTGGCGTTGCTCAGGCAATTACACACTGCCCTAAATCTGAATATGGACGTTGATTCGGAGAATTCGGACCGACCATGGGCATGTCTCCGCGCCTACAACGATAGATTCGCCGACATCGTGTTTCGGGTTCACGCGGCGTTTAAATTAGAAGATGGCTGGCTTACGCCTTCGCAGTTTGCCGGAAATCTTGTCATCAATCGACTTGACGGAAAGATTGCTTTCTTTGAAATGTCCGTCCCTGCAGGCACGGTGAATCTCGATATCGGTTGGAAAGAAGACAAAGAGGCATCTTATTCTATTACAGATGCAGGTTTTTGCTCACAAATGCAACTCCATGCTGGGGCGCGAGATGTTGTGCAAAACATAGATTTTTCAACATCTATCACCCAAGAAGCAGCAGAACGCACGTTAGCAGGACGTTTCTACAAATCAGAACAAATTAACTGGGTATCCCCATATCAAGCAGTCGAGATGGCAGAAGAACAAGAAAAATTAATTCATGCCATCTCAATAGACGGACCCTTAGCTGATGAATCCTGCTGAGGGAGCGGCAAAGGCTTGAGGGCAGGTGTCCTCTCTGATGACCGAGTTATCGAATTCTTGAATGAAAACTTCATTAACGTTTGGGTGTCCAATGTCGAATTGGAGCGGACACCCCGAAAGCAAGCCTACATGGCACGAAGACGTAAGGATCTACCCAAAGCGTTCAACAGAACATATCCTCTCGCAAAAGCCGTCATGGAAGGGTGGAAAGAACATTCACCGGTGGATTGTTTAGTTATTGCCCCAGAATTTGATGTGATGGGCAAACTTCCGCTTAATGACTTCTTTGATGACTGTTTGCAAACTGGTATCTCAGAAGAGGATGCTTACCTTAAGTTTCTTGAGGATTCTTTAGATGGCAAACTTCCCGGATTTGCCGATGACACTTCGGACGCGCCCGTAAGCGGTTTGAAGGTTGTGCTTAACCCTGAGCAGACTGAACAAGAAGTACTGGACATCCTTCGGACACCGAGATACGGCTATCAAGACTATACTGTCGTTGAGATTGATGCTACAGCCTTTGAAGAGGGTGGAATACTCACCATTAATATTCAGATGGGTACTGCGAAGCCGGGGGGATCGTTTGATCTCTTTGATGACGATACCGAATTGCCGACAAAAGGAATTCCTGATGAGGCACTCACCTCAGCGTGGGATATTCCCTCCGGACAGATCGGAAGAATCCGACATCGTTTTGATGAAGGCAAACTCTTTAAACTGGGTGCTACCGGTACATGGTTCAATGAGAAAGGGAGCATCAACGCCTTTCAAGCAACGGTTTCTGTAGAACCAGCACAAAAGAAACTTTGATAACCGATAGAAGTGCATCCAATTTTGTGTATAGGTGATAATATCCTATACTGAAAAGGAAGTTCATAACGAAAAATGCAAACTTTCAACAACAAAATCGCACTTAATCTTGACCGTGATGCACAAGTGTCTGTCACAGGTTTCATCGCCCCGATTGAATACACCCAACGCGACTATCACGTCGATTGGGACGAATTGGCGAACCTAAAGGCTGCTGAACCGGAGAAGCAATATCCTGCTTCCGTCTTTCAAGCGTTTTTGCCACAGGAACCGGTTTCGGTGGGTGAATGTTGGCAGATTCAAGAAGAAGCTGCATTAACATTGCTGAGGCAACTCAGTCCATGTCCACAATTGGAATTAGAAATTGGGGGGGCGGATTCTTACGGTTTGTGGGCATGTCTACGCGCCTACAACGATGCGTTTGCTGAGATGCTGTTCCGTATCCATGCGGAATTCGTTTTAGAAAAAGGTTGGTTTGCGCCATCACAGTTTGCCGGATATATGATTATTGATCGGGTCGAAAAGAGAGTTGCCGCCTTCAAGATGCACGTTCCAGAAGCCACACTGAACTTTGATGTACGCTGGAGGATATTTGGAGATAAGCGCCGCGCCGCGGGCATCGGTTTTTGCCCGCAAATGGAACTCTGTACTGGGGCACAAGATGTCTTGCAAGATGCTAAATTCACAGAAGCCATCACCAAAGCGGAAGCATTGCATACACTGATGTTGCGTTTTTACAAGGCGGCGCAAATTAACTGGGTATCGCTGGAAGAAGCCTTGAAGATGGCACCCGCACAACAGAAACCGGTTCATGCCGTCTCAATAAATGGACCACTCTTGGACGAATCCTGCTGAGGGAGTGGCAAAACCCTGAGAGCAGGTGCTCTCTCTGATGATCAAAACATTGAATTCTTGAACGATAATTTCATCAATACTTGGGTGGGCAATGCTGAATTAGGACGTAGCCCTGGTTTGCGGGAACCGATTGCCAAAAGACGCGAACGTGAAGGTAAGACGTTTGACACAACGCACCCCTTGGCACAAGCGATTATCAAGGGATGGAAGACCGGATCAAAAAAAGGGTCGCCGGTGGATTGTTTCGTCATATCACCTGATTTTGAACTGATGGGCAGACTGCTTGTCAATGAATTCTTCGACGACAATTGGAATAAATTTAAACGCCGAGACGAGGAGAGTTACCTTATATTTCTTAAGGAAGCTTTAGACGGAAAACAGCCCGGGTTGGGGAATATCATTCTGACCAGCGAGGTGTCTTCTCAAGATGTTTTTGATGTTTTCCGTACACCAATAGTTGGTTACCAAGATTACACCGTAGTTATCATTGATACAAGAGCGTTTGAGAACGGCGGCACGCTAACCGTTGATATTGAGACCGGTAGAGCCGATGCGGAAGGGTGCTTCTATTTGGTTGATGGTGACGATGACCTCCCTTCAGCAGAAAGAGTGACTAAACACATGGTACTTGCTATGAAGTGGCTCGAACCCGATGAGACAGGACAACTCACGTATCGTTTTGACCGAGGTCAGTTTTTTAAGTTGGGTGCTACCGGAGTGCACAGTCGGAGTGAGAAAGGCAGCATCAATGCTTTTAAGGCAAAAATTTCTGTAGAGGAGCATTAAAATGAAATCAACATCAAACCAAATCACACTCAACCTTAACGATGACGTAGAAGTGTCCGTTAAAGGCTTCATCGCCCCGATTGAATACACACAATACGACTTTCATGTAAAATGGGATGCCTTGGCAAATCTGCGCGTTGCTGAACCAGAGAAACAGCATCCCGCCTCAATCTTCTGCGATTTCCTCCCTAAGGAAGCCGTTTCTATTGGCATCCCTTGGGAGATAAAACACGTTGGGGTTTTGAGATTGCTGGAGCAACTTCATCCGAGTCCATCGCTTAATATGCGTGTGGATGCGCGCAGTAGCATGAAGGAATCTCAGGGATTGTGGGCATGCCTGCGCGCGTACAATGATGAATACGCTGATATTGTGTTCCGTATCCATACTGAATTTGCTTTAAAAGGCGGTTGGTTCACGCCTTCTCAGTTCACTGGACACCTCATCATTGACCGAATCAGAGAAAGTGTTGTCTTTTTTGAAATGTACGTTCCTAAAACCACTCTGAATTTTGATGTTAACTGGAAAGGTCCAGAGGCGTCTAAGGTCGAGACATGGATTACGGACATCGGCTTTTGTCCGCAAATGGAACTTCGTGCCGGAATAGAAGATGTGATGCCAGATATCGAATTCGCAGAATCCATTACACAAAAAGAGGTAGAGCACAAATTGATTCTCTACTTCTATAAATCACAGCGCATTAACTGGGTATCGCTTGAAGAAGCGTTGGAAATAGCTCCTGCACAACAGAAACCCATTCACGCGCTTTCAATAGACGGACCGCTCGCGGATGAATCCTGCTGAGGGAGCGGAAAAAGTCTGAGGGCAGGTGTCCTCTCCGGAGACGAAATTATTGAATTTTTGAACGAAAATTTCATCAATACATGGGTTCCCAATTCAGAATTAGGGCGTATTCAGAGTTTGAGGGAACCAATTGCGAAAAGACGTGAACGCGAAGGTAAGACGTTTGACACAAGCAACCCGTTGGTACAAGCGATGATTAAAGGTGAGAAAACCGGATCCAAAAAAGGTTCACCAGTAGATTGTTTTGTTATATCCCCCGATTTTGAACTGATGGGTAGGCAAATGGTCAATGAACTTCGGGAAGACTGTGAGCGTAGAGGTCTTTCAAGGCGCGAGTATTATCTCACATTTCTCAAGGAAGCCTTGGAAGGAAAAGAACCTGGATTGGGGAACATTGTTCTTACCCGTGAGCATCCTTGGCAAGCGGTGTCGGACCTTTTCCGCACACCAAAGGCAGGCCACCAGGATTGGACGGTTGTCACAATTGATACCACCGCATTTGAAAAAGGCGGCACGCTAACCATTGACATTGAAATTGGTAGGGAAGAAGGGGAAGCGGCGTTCTATCTGTTTGATGACGATACGGAACTCTCCACAACAGAAGGTGCCCCAAAAGATATGCTGACTTGGGTATGGGGTGAACCCGACGACACGCGTCAAATTACACATCGTTTTGACCGGGGGCAACTTTTTAAGTTAGGTGTCACAGGAGCTTGGGTGAAAGAGGAACCGTGTATTAACGCTTTCCGCACAAAAATTTCTGTGACGGAGAATGAAAAAGAACCTTTAGAAGAGAAACGTCCTGAATCGAACGAGGACATCCCGAACGTTCCACTCAGTGCGTTGAATGTTTTACTTGACAGCGGACAGTCCTCGCGGGAGATATTAAACGTTTTTCGGGCACCTGGAGAAGGTTATCAGGATTACACTGTCGTCAATATTGATGCTACGGCATTTGAAGGCGGTGGAACGTTAATTATTGATGTTCATGTCGGGAGTGCTGATATTTCCGGCTCGTTTGATCTTTTTGGTGGCGACACCGAACTGCCGACAGAAGGTTATCCCAATGCCGCACTCACCTCCATGTGGGGAGTTAGACCTAATCAAGCAGGACAAATCAGACATCTTTTCGCGCGAGGCAAAGTCTTCAAGTTTGGTGCAACAGGCGACTGGTACGGCGAGAAGGGACGGACAAACGCCTTTCGCGCAAGAATCTCTGTAGAGGCGCATTAAAATGAAATCAATATCAAACAAAATCACGCTTAATCTTAACGATGACGTAGAAGTGTCTGTCAAAGGTGTCATCGCCCCGTTTGAATACACACAATCCAACTTCCACGAGACATGGGACGAATTGGTGAACATTCGGGCCGCTGAACCTGAAAAACAGTATCCTACATCCGTTTTTCAAGCGTTTCTCCCATCGGAACCGGTTTCGGTGGGTGACTGCTGGCAGATTCAAGAAGAAGCCGCGTTAACATTGCTGCGGCAACTCTCTCCGCATCCACAACTGGAGTTGCATATTAATTCAGGAGATCCGCAACGTGCTATGTGGGCATGCCTCCGGGCTTACAATGCCGAATGCGCCGAGATTCTGTTCCGTATCCACGGGCAATTCGTCATGAATCGCGGTTGGTTGACACCTTCACAATTTGCTGGACATCTATTTATTGACCGGCTCCAAGAGAAGGTTACCGCCTTCACGCTGCACGTCCCTCAAACAACACTGAACTTCGATATCGGTTGGACACAAGAGGACGGGAGCACTTATGCCGATATCGGCTATTGTCCGCAGGTGGAGCTCTCTGCTGGCACGCTACCGCACGATGTCGAATTTGCAAGGTCAATCACGCAAGAAGAAGCCGAACGTGCACTCATATCGTGTTTCTACAAGGTTCAGGAAATCAACTGGGTATCGTTGGAAGAAGCGTTGGAGATGGCACCCGCGCAGCAGAAACCGATCCATGTCATCTCCGTAGATGGCCCGCTCTTCGACGAATCCTGCTGAGGGACTGGCAAATGCCTGAGGGCAGGTGAGCTCTCTGAAGACCGAATCATCGCATTCTTGAACGAAAACTTCATCAATACCTGGGTAACCAATGCAGAATTAGGACGGAGCCCCAGTTTACGAGAACCGATCGCGAGGCGACGTGAACGCGAAGGTAAAACGTTTGACACAACGCATCCCTTAGCACAGGCAATTATGAAAAGTTGGAAAAAAGGTTCACCCGTGGACTGTTTGGTTATCTCGCATGAATTTGAACCGCTCGGTGGCATAGACTACAACGAGTTTCCCGACTGTTTAGGCGAGTTTGAGGACGAGGTAGGGGCTTATCTGTTTTTTCTCAAGGCATCTTTGGAACGTGAACGCCCCGGATTGGGCACCCTTATTCTTACGCCTGAACAACCTTCACAGGAGGTAGTAGATACCTTTCGTACCCCGGAGATAGCGCATCAGGACTACACCGTTGTCTACATTGATGCCACGGCGTTTGAAGATGGCGGCACGTTCACTGCCAACATCCAAGTCGGTAGAGACAGCGGAATAGGCATCTTCCATCTACTTGATGGAGATAAAAAACTGCCGACGGAGGAAGTACCTGATGGGATTGATCCTGAAACATGGAACAGTCAGAGAAGCGACGAATACAGGAAGGCACTTGACGCACTGACCAGAGTCTGGGGAATATTCCCTGATGAAACTGGGCAAATTACGTATCAGTTTGATCGTGGTCAACGCTTTAAGTTATGTGCGACTGGGGATCAATGGGGCGGGATCGGCGACATAAACGCTTTTCACGCGAAAATTTCTGTGGAAGCAGCAGAAAAGAACGAAAATTAGTGTGGAGAATTTCCGATGAAAACAACACTTCTCTTCCTATTGATACTACTGATAATATCGAGTGGCATCCCACGAATCGGTGCTGCTGAATACGAAGCAGGCACACAAATCGCGCTTCCAGAAGGTGCTTTAGCCCGCCTCGGTAAAGGCAATGCGAAAATGGCGACGTTTTCTCCAGATGGCGGTCTCCTTGCTGTAGCGGGATCAATCGGTGTCTGGCTTTACGATGTTCAGAGTTACAAAGAGGTGTCTCTGTTCACTGGACACACTAAACATGTTGCATGTGTAGCATTCAGTCCTGACGGGAAAATCCTCGCAAGTGGTAGCACCGATGGTACTATTCTTTTATTTTCTTCAGTTTGGAAAGAGTAATATGGAGCGTAGAGGTAAGATACCTCTTTACCTGACAGCCGATTGCTGATCGCTGATTGCCGCTCTTCTGACATCTGACAGCCGTACAAATTGGTAGCCGTCCTGTTTAAGTGCGGTGATGATTCGGTCTGTCGCTTCGATTGTTCCTGAACGGTTCGCGTTCTTATTCTCCGCTTTTCCGTCGTGTAAAACGATGATTGAACCCGATTCTGTAGATGAAAGCGTCTTTTTCAGGACCGTTTCAGTGATCTTGTCCGGGTTCTGAGTCGTCCAATCCCAACTCCATACATCGCCACTGATGTGCGTCCGATCCAGCTTGGCGAGTACATAAGCGACTGGTAAAAACCGTGTTAGCATCGGTGCTCGAAATACGATATCCTCAACAATCCCGTGTTGCCGAATTAAGTCGTCCGTGCGTTCAATCTGGCGTTGGACATAGAAGGGTGGTAGAAAACCGAGCACAGGATGGTTATAGGTGTGATTGCCAATCTGGTGCCCCTCAGCGATCATCCGATCCACCGTTTCCGGATGCCTTTCAATACGTTTTCCAATGAGAAAGAATGTCGCTTTAACATTGTGCTTCGCGAGTATGTCAAGTAATTGGTCTGTATAGGGTGGACTCGGTCCGTCATCATAGGTGAGCGCGACGATCCGTTGATCCGTGCTCAGACGAACGATATTCTTTCCGAAAGGTGGTCTAAAGAAGAACCATAAGAGTACCGATGTTACAAATCCTATTACAAGAGTAATTACCGATTGCATCCTGTTATCCCACGAGACCGATTTTCATTTTTTCAGGACTTACGCAATTTTGACTGCAGCTTGTTCTGTTAGATGAGATTTCTCGGAAAACACAGCGTTTTGGTGGCACAAACTGGAAAGTTTGTGCTACAAAAGAGCAGCACGCGTAAGTCCTATTTTTATTAAACCTATCGGGCAATAATCTTCCTCTTTAATAATAACTGAACTTTAACGCTGCGTCCATCAAAAGTGCATCCGTACGAGCGTATAAGTGGAAGTTCTCCACAAACCCAATATTTACCTAATTAAACGTGATCCTATCCTTACCGTACCTTAGAAACTTAGCAAACAAAATACACAAAGATTACAATCGCTCGGTTTAACCGAGAAACATTACGGAATATCCAATATAAAAAATGAGACTACAAGATGCTATTGCTGCAGGTATCAAGCACCTCGCTCAAAATCGGCTCCGCGCGGGGTTATCCATTCTCGGTATCTTCATCGGGATCGCCAGCGTGTTATGCATGATGGCAATTGGGGACGGCGCGAAACTTATGATTGCCCAAGACATTGAGAAACTCGGTGGTGCCAATCAGGTCCGGCTCTGGACGCGGACTTCTATCTGGAGAAACCGACGGTTTGTTCGGCGCACAACCGAACGATACACCCTTGAGGACGTTCATGCTATTGAGGCGGAATGTCCTAAAGTCCATTTTGTTTTACCGAAAAATGAAGGTTACAGACCCCTTGTTACCAGCGCAGATGGCAGCCAAGCGCGTCCTAATTTTGAAGGTGTCACGCAAGACTATGCCCGCGGTCTTCACTGGGAAGTTCAAGTGGGTCGGTTCTTTTCTGAAGACGACCTCAAGGACGCTAAACAGGTTTGCGTTCTCGGTGCTGACACCGCTAAGGATCTTTTTGGAGAAACATCTCCGATTGGAAAAGAGGTGAAGATTCGATATTATTGGCGGCAACCGCCAGTGAGAGTGCGTGTTATCGGGGTCATGAAAACAAAAGGCAGCAGTATCAATTCCTGGTACTCTTTAGACGAGACTGTTTGTATACCTTTGACAACCCATCAACAACGGATGTCAGGCACCCGCTACATTGAAGAACTCCTTATCTTTTTTCAAAAAGATGCAGATGCTTACGATATCCTTGATTCTGTGAAGGATGTCCTGCGTAAAAGACATCGCGGCAAAGATGACTTTATCGGGTATTGGGTACCGAAACGGTCTGCGCGACGGCTTGAGCGGATTCAAAAAATGATCAAGATCGCGTTGGGCAGCATCGCCGGGTTCGCCTTATTTGTAAGCGGTATCGGCATTATGAATATATGCCTCGTTTCCGTCGGTGAAAAAACTCGAGAGATAGGCTTACGTAAATCCGTCGGCGCGAAACGGATTCACATCTTCTATCAGTTTTTGACGGAATCAATCTGTCTCTGTTTCTGTGGCGGTGTACTCGGTATCGCTGGCGGCTGGATCGCAGCGCAAGGCATGGCGCGACTCGCGGTTCGCATCGTGCCAATTGTGCCGGAATGGCCCGTTGTGCTCTCTTTGCATTGGGTACTAATCGCGATTGTTTTCTCGCTTTTTATGGGGATCAGTTTCGGGGTCTATCCAGCGATGCAGGCAGCGCGATTGACACCGATAGACGCACTCCGTACCGAGAATTGAACACCAATTCATGACTAGAAAAATAAAATACAAGCGAAAAGCCTCGTGACTACCAGATACCGACTGCTGATAGCCGATCGCTGACGGAGAACCAATCGCTATTTGCTAACAGATTGCGATTGACACAAATCACAGGTGCCACACCGATAACTCTCTTCAACGGTTTCACCGAAATAGTCTCGGATGACCCGCATCCGACAGGTGGATTCTAATGCATAAACAAACACTTGATCCAACTGGCTCTGTTTACGACGGATATAGTCGCCTATCTCAAGCTGCTCATCTGTCAGTGTCCGCAGCATCTGACTATCTTCAAGCAGTTCAATGAGTAACAGGTCCTCCTGTCCCCAGTACTGGATATAGCCGCCGCTTTGCAGCTCGGCGAGACATCCGATTATCGTCTTCGGATCCTGTCCAATAGCGTTGCAGAGTTCCAAAATCGTCTTTGTGCCTCTCCGCAATTCGAGGAGGAGTTCCCGCTGTGCTGCATCCCGCGGCTCCGTCTGCTCTGACCAGAATCCACGAAATCGGACAGAGAGTTGAGACGGAACGTTATACCACCGCTTCAAAAAACCGAGTTTTTCGAGGTAACTGAGACCGACATAGATCTTTGTTGGATTGCTGCTGCTCATCCACGCCAACTCGTCATTAGAGATTGTGCGATACCTCTCGCTCCCCTTGAAATTCTCAATAACCTTTAAGAGTTTAAGCAGGAATTGCTTATCCGGCGCGCTCTCCTTAATAAACCACTCGTGCAACCCGCGGTCGTCGTGGCAGAAAAGCAGGACACAACGCGCGTCTTCTTCGTCTCTACCGGCTCTCCCGATCTCTTGGCAGTATTCTTCAAGTGTGCCGGTGAGTGTCCAGTGAACGATATATCGGATGTCTGCTTTGTCGATTCCCATACCGAAAGCGTTCGTCGCAACAACAATGTCCAACCCGTTCTCACTGCCATCAAAAAAAGCATCTTGTACACGCGTCCGCTCTTGTGGTTCAAGACCGGCGTGGTAGAAAGCCGCACGGAACCCACGTCTTTGAAGAAAGTCTGCGATCTCCTCGGTTTCGCGCCGGCGACCAGCATAGATGATCCCATTTTTCAACCGAGGGTGTCCGGATTCAGCGTCCGCAGTTGAAGGGTTCACTCGCTGTTCGTTGAGAAACTCTTCGAGGCGCAGATACTTTTCTTCCTCATTTTCATTCTGCTGAACGCTGAGTTTCAGGTTGGGACGTTCAATGCCTTCAACGAGGATATGCGGTGTCGGTATATTTAGTACACTCAGGATGTCTTCTTGGATTTCTGGCGGGGCTGTCGCTGTGAAAAGTGCGATAACATGCGGTTGGAGAACATCAATCGTATCTCTCAGAGATAAGTAAGCCGGCCGAAAATCGCGTCCCCATTGCGAGATACAGTGCGCTTCATCTATGACGAACAGTGAGATCCGCAACGCATTCAGAATATCTAAAAAACGCCGACTGCGCAGGCGTTCTGGCGAGACGTAAAGCAGCCGCACTTCGTTGCGTCTCAGACGCGCTAATTCATTTTGATATTCGTCCCACGTCTGTGTACTGTTGATTAAGGAGACCGCATCGATACCTTGCTGGCGCAAAGCGTCGACCTGGTCCTTCATCAATGAGATTAGCGGCGAGATGACGACCGTTATGCCATCGAGTATCAATGCTGGCAGTTGGTAACATAACGATTTGCCGTGTCCAGTTGGGAATACAGCGAATGTGTTTTTGCCATCCAATATCGTTTCAACAATCTCGCGCTGTCCTTTACGAAAGGAGGTGTAGCCGAAGTGGGTATCGAGCGCTGTCAGGAGGGTATCTGCTGGCACTTCTTGATCCGGTGTCGGTGCTGCGACATCAACCGACGACTCCAGAATGGCATCTATCTGTTTGAGCAAATCCTGCAAATTTTGCATATTTTTCGCTGTGCGTTTTGCCTGCTACGAAAAGAACCGAAATCGGAAGATATGAAAAATCGCGGCGACACCGTCCTTCCAACTCACAGTTTTACCTTCGTGATAATCTCTGCCGCGATAGGAGATGGGGACCTCCGTAATTTTGCACTTCCGTTTGGCGAGTTTCGCCGTAATTTCCGGTTCAAAACCGAACCTGTCCGAGTAGAGCGAAATCTCCTTCAGGATAGATGTCCGGATCACCTTATAGCAGGTTTCCATATCGGTGAGTTTCGTGCCGTTGACGACATTTGCAAGCGTTGTAAGAAATTGGTTTGCGAGATAACTCCGCATCAACCCTTTCTGTTTGCCTTCCATAAACCGAGAGCCGTACACTACATCGGCTTCATCGTCGAGGATCGGCTGCAGCAACTTCGGGTAGTCGTTTGGATCATATTCCAGATCGGCATCTTGGATAATCGTAATCTCGCCAGTGATGTGTTGGAAACCGGTGCGGAGCGTCGCGCCCTTACCCCTGTTCACATCGTGGTAGAAAACCCTTACAGCGATGTCATCTGCGTTTTCAGCGTTCTCATTTATGGGTGTATCTGTTGTCGCGAAGTAGCTGCGTATTGCGTCTGGATTTTCTTGGACACCTTCGATTTCCTTTAGGATATCGCGGGTGCCATCTGTTGAAAAATCGTCAACCAGGATCAATTCTTTTTTCATACCGATTTCAACATTGATCACTTGTTGTAAAAGCTCTTTTAGGCTTGCGATCTCGTTGTAAATCGGAATCACAATGGATAGCGTAGCCGCCATCTGGATGCCCCCAATATTTTGTTTCCACGGCTTTTGTGTAGGATACGGCGTAGACGAAGCAAAGTTGAACACCACCATTTTCTTCTACCTAAATGATACCCAATCTTTATATTAAAAGCAAGTTTAAAAACAGAGAACTTCCTTTTCACCTTCCGATAGGCACACGTTGCAAGCGCGCTACGTCTATAGTCCCAATTTAAGCCCTCTGAATAGAGGTGTCAGTTGTTGCCTTGAAAACTGAATTCACAGCACCAAATAGAATTGGTAAATTAGCCAAAGTAAAATTTGTTATGTTTCGCATAAAAGTATCACTAACAAGCCGTCCAAATTCCCACAACGTTCCGTCGGTAACAATACCATATACCGGAAAAGTGGGGTCATTATTTATTTTCTGGGCAGCGACCAACTCAGCCAAACATTGTCCCCAACCTTGCTCAAAATCGTTCTTCTTCGCTTCAACCAAGATTATCAAGGGCGTTCCCACAATGAGTTTGCCCAATTCAGATTTTGTAGAAATAAGGTAATCCGGTGTTCCGCTCAGTGTCTCGTCATAGGCTATCGTTTCCTTGATCCAGAGGGCGTAGTGATCAGCGTACCCTTTATAGACCTCTCTTAAAACCGGAAAGATAACGGCTTCACACCGTGCTGCCTCCGAACCGAAAATATTGATGTGTTGCCTTGTAAATTCCAATTCTTGGAGAAATTGCTCTGAAGGGTGTAAGGGGTCCTCGACGGAGAAAAAGTCGCTTTCCGAGTATCTGATTCCGAATCTTTCTTGAACTTCAGGAATCGTCTTGAAATCGCTAAATGCCACCAGTTTCACCTCCCATCAGCGAGTACGGTTTGCTCCTAAGAGGTTATATTGGATTCGTTGAAAACTTTACGCATAGGATAACCGCTTAACCCGTTTCTCTAAAGGCTCCATTTGCTCAAGGATACGACTCATCAGAGATACCCTATCCTCGGTATATGCGGCGTTGTTCCACTGATTGACGCGTTCGTTCGGATCCTTCTCCAGGTCGTAGAGCTCACCGTAGGCGTGTCCACAATACCACGTCAATTTCCGCGTATCCGTCACGATCGTCTTCAATCGCAAACAGTTCGGATCATCTACACACTCCACCAATACAGAATCGCGGACAGATGTCGTCTCGCCCCTCAGCATCGGCATCGCGTCTACACCGTCTGTGTCTGCTGGCACCGGTAAACCGACTGCCGACAGAACGGTAGGTACAATATCGACATGACTAAACAACGCCTCTGTGCGCTGCCCATCTGGAATCGATGCCGGGTATCTCATCAACGTCGGTACACGGACAAGCTGCTCGTAATGGAAAGGTCCCTTCATCCAGAGTCCATGATCACCGAGCAATTCACCGTGATCGGTCGTAAAGAGGACCAATGTGTTTTCTGTCAATCCACACGTATCCATACACTCCAGAATCCGTCCCATCTGCTGATCGATAATCTTCACCATATTATAGTAATACGCCCTACCGAGCCGTGCGTCGTCTACCGAAACTTTGCGGTAGTCGGCGCCGCCACCCTGCCCAGCGATGGCAAATCTTCCACGGATTTCCGACTTCCCAAGCTGCCCGCATCGCGCTTCCAAGAAATACGGCGGTTTATCGTCTAATTCGCCCTCAACGAAATCAGGAAGCGGGACTTGTGTCGGATCAACGCGATCCGCAAACTCCGTCGGGACACAGTGCGGGTGATGCGGGTCTTGGAAACCGACTGCCAATAGGAATGGTTGCCTCGCATCGTGCTTCGACAGGAAATCTATTGTCCGATCCGCTGTCCAGACGCTGTTGTGGTATTTCAGCGGTATCTCCCAATCGTAAGCCTCACCGCCGAACCCGCGTTCACTCAGACGCGTCGCTTTGCTATAACCGGTGAACGTCTCCTCGGATACCTCGGAACGCACCCATTCGCCATAATGTCCAGCGATGCCGTAAGTCGCATGTCCTAACGCCAATTCGACTGTCTCAAACCCGTAGTAGGGACCTCGGAAATCGGGGTAGCGCGTTGTATCGTTGCGTGTTTCAACGGATTCTTCCGCAGAGGCACCGAACGGTTGGAAGTGCGCTTTGCCGATATAGTGCGTGCGATACCCAACATCAGCGAGCCGGTGCGATAGCATCGTTTCATCTTCTGGAACATTCATTCCGACGTTCCACGCCCCGTGGCGACTTACATACCGACCTGAAAAGATTGAGGCACGGGCGGGGGTACATACAGGGTTCGTGCAATACGCACGCTCGAAACAGACCCCTTCAGACGCAAACTGGTCGAGATGTGGTGTATCGGTGAACGTCGATCCGTAGCAGCTCAGGCTATCCGTACGCTGCTGATCTGTCGTGATAATTAGTATATTCGGACGGTGTGTGTTCATAAATATTTCTGCTCTTGACTTTGACTGTCTCAACATTCCTGTATTGATTTGAAGACAGAATTCATAGCACCGAATAGGATCGGTAAATTATCTATAGTAAAGCTAGTTCGGTTTTGGATGAAGGTGTCACCAACAAGTTGACCAAATTCCCACAATTTTCCGTCGGTAACAACACCATACACCGGAAAATCGGAATCATCATTTATTTTTTGTGCTGCAACCAATTCAGCCAGACATTGGCCCCAACCTTGTTCAAAATCGTTCTTTTTTGCTTCAACTAATATTACCAGAGGTGTACCGACAACAGTCATACCTAATTCAGACCGTGTAGCAATGAGATAGTCCGGAGTACCGCTCAAAGTCTCATCATAGATGATAGATTTCTTTACCCAAAGTCCATAGCGTTCAGCGTAATCCTTGTAAACCTCTCTTAAGATGGGAAATATAACAACTTCACATCTTGATCCCTCAGATGCGAAAACATCAATATACTGCCTGCTAAACTCAAGTTCTTGTAAGAATTGTTCTGAAGGATTTTTAGCCTCAACGTGAAAAATGTCATTAGATGCGTATTTAATTCTGAATTTTTCTTGCACTTCAGAAATAGTCTTAAAATCGCTAAATGCCATGAGTCCTACCTCCCCAATTCAAGATCAATTTAAACGCGTTTGAAACGAATTATAGATTAGGGACAAAACGGTTTCAGATAATTGTAACTCTGTTCCGCTGCGTCTTCAGACTTCATGATTTCGCGAAACGCTTGATGCACCGTCACATAACCATCGTAACCGATCGCTTCCAGCCCTTCAAATACCAACGGAAAATCAATGCCTCCTTCGTCCTGTAAGCGGATCGGATCGTGTGGAACTTCACCCTGAATCCATGTTAGAAGCCGTGTCTTCCCCTCCGGTCGACGGATATGGTTCTGAAGGTAGACGTTGAACAGATACGGCGAGAACCGCTTAAGCGTCTCAACGCCATAATCCTGCGCACAAAGGTCGAGGTTAGCGGGTTCGTAGATAATCCCGAAATTCTTTCTACCGACGCGTTTTAATACCTCAACCGATCCATCTACCGTCTCAAACAGACTCTGTGTATGCGACTGGTGTGCGAGACAGATCCCACGCTCCGCTGCTTCGTCCGAGGCGCGTTGTGCCCAACGGATGTCCGCCTCAACCTTCATCGCGATGCGGATAAGGTCCGCACCAAGCAGCTCCGTTAAATCGAGATACGGCGTGATGTTACGGAGACCGTCCGGACCCTGATCATTGTTAAGTGGTACCGGAAAGTCACCAGTGATCATAGAGACCTTCAGGTTCAGCGAGTCCGCTTGTTTACGCGCTGCGGTAATCTGCTCTAAAGGCGAGTGGATACCGACTTGGGAAGCACGCATACAGACCGCCTCATAGCCGAGCCCTGCTGCCAATTCAGATAGTTGCTTGAAAGTATGTGTAGCATCTCTCTTCGATGCTGTTTCTGCGACGCGGACAGAAAGTGAAAGTTTCATTTTTTAAAGCCTTTAGTTTTCAGTTATCAGTTACAAAAAGTTTTGGGAGACATAAAGCCTTCTTTGGGGTGTTTTTACTTCGGTATTTCTGCAGATTTCTTCAATATGTCTATAGAAACTGAATTTTAGCATAGATCGCTTGCAAGGATAATTCACAATCTATTGAAACAAGAAACAACACGTCATCAAACGAACGAAACGCTGTCAAATTCCAGTCCTGTTCCTGTCGTAGATAGTGTTCAACGCAAATGCTATCCTGCGAAATAAGTACATATTCACACAAAGAATCAAGTTTCTGATAGGACGCGAATTTCTCACCTCGGTCGTAGGCTGCGGTTGACGACGAAAGCACCTCTATCAACACAGTTGGGTTGAGAAGCGTATCAAAATGTGAATCCTCAAACTGAGGTTCATCACAGACAACCACAACATCTGGATAGGTATATCGTCCTGTTGAACTTACCTTCACACGCATATCGCTTGGATAAACTATGCATGTCCGGTCCCGCAACTGAATATGAAGCTCAGCGAACGTATTGCCCATGATAATATTATGTTCATGACTGGCACCGGGCATTGTATATATCTGCCCGTTGCGGTATTCGCTTTTGGTGAGTGCTTTCCGCTCCTTAGCAAGATATTCTTCAGGCGTTAGGAAGACTTGTGCCGCAGCAGTTTCCATAGTTTCCATAATTTCTTCTCTCTCTTAGAGTAAAATATCGGTGATTGAGAGTGCCATCAAGACGAGACTAATCATACCGTTCAACGTGAAGAAGGCGAGGTTGACACGGGAGAGGTCCGTCGGTTTAACAATCGCGTGTTCGTAGATAAAGATTAGCACAACAATCCCGACACCGATATAATAAAAAAGTCCCAATTCGACGAGAAGCGGGATACCGAGGAGGAGCAACACAGCGATGACATGCAAGGCGGACGAGAGCCACAATGCCCATCGGATACCGAGTTTCGCTGGAATAGAGTGTAACCCGTGCTTCCTATCGAAGTTGACATCTTGGCAGGCATAGATGATATCGAACCCGGCTGTCCAGAGCAGCACAACGAGGCAGAGAACAATCGGCGGCAATGCGAAGTTACCCTGAATCGCTATCCACGCACCGACAGGTGAGATGGAGAGCGAAAAACCGAGCCAGAAGTGTGAGAGTGCAGTAAAGCGTTTGGTATAGGAGTACCCCATCACCACGGCAAGCGCAACAGGCGACAGCGCGAAGGCAAGCCGGTTCAACCGCCACGCTGCGAAGACCAGCAGCCCAGCGGAGACGATAGTGAAACCCCAGACCGCGCCCTTTGTGATTAAGCCCGCCGGGAGCGCACGCATGGCAGTGCGCGGGTTTCTACTGTCAATCTCGGCATCAGCAAGCCTGTTGAAAGCCATGGCACAACTACGCGCCCCGACCATCGCAACGAGAATCCAACCGAGCTTCGGCAACGACGGAAACCCGTCCGCAGCGATGAACGCACTCATGACCGCAAACGGAAGCGCGAAGACGGTATGTTCAAATTTGATCATCTCTAAGATAATTCTGAGTTTCCGCATCTTTTATCCGCAAACCCCTTACACTGTCGGTAGGAGCGATCCGCCTTTCCCATATCCGCTAACATCTGCTCTTAGGTAGGAGCGAGCTGCGCTCGCGATCTTCTTACACGATAGGAGCGAGCTGCGCTCGCGATCTCCCATCAAAACCTATCAACCAAAAATCGCTCTTCTGATTGTTGACGTTGACCCCTGATTGCTAATTGCTAACGGGCTGACCGCTCAAAACGGTAACAGATTACCTGCAGCACCAAACGCAAACGGTTTCGCTTCGTCTATGACCTCTAACCTCGAATGCAGTCTCGCATCTTCAAGCAGCACTTCGGAGATGTTAAGTTCCGTCAATCTCAATGTACTCTCAATGCGAATAACCCGTGCATCTTCCGGTTCTGTGAGACCGATGGTGTCGAGTGCTATTTCGATCGCTTCACGGTCAGTATCGTAATAGAACGGAATTTTCGATTTCTGCGGTCCCAGAGCAGTGATACCATTCATGTAGGTCGCGTGCCGATCAATCTTATCTACGAGGCGTGTCGTTGTAAAGTCTGCAAGTCCGATACCGGTGGCGTTGCCGTCGCTCTCTTCAGTGAGATCTCGGACGAATATACGGAGAATCGCCGGTTTCGCGGGTTCCGGTTCAAAATTCTGCATCATCCGACCGATGACGTTCGTATCCATACCGGTACCGCTGATATTTTTGCCTGTCCAATCCACGATGAGCAGATCGAGTTCATCGAACGGGAGCCGTCCCATCAGCGATTTCGCCTCAACGAGCAGTTCACGTTCCGTCTGAAGGAGTTGTGCAGCAGGCATTGCGACCGCTTTCGCTGTCTCCTCGTGTGCATTCTCAAGCAGCCCCAACCCGAAAGCGATCTTGCCGGTATCAAGAATAAAGCCACCGACTGCCGTGATAACGTGTTCAAAACCGTACTGGAAGAAAGCGCGGTGATACAGGTTTGCACCCTGCTGTTTACCGAGTCCAATCACCAGCATCTTCATCAAGCCGCTCTCAATGGAGCCGTTGAAATCTGTGTGCGCTTTAATGCGATTTAACGGAACAACGTGATCCGCTTCAGCAGCATACCAATCCATAAAGATCGGCAAACCGTCCGCCGTTTTTCCGAGTTCCACGACCTCCATAGTCGCTTTCACGGGTGCACCGACGGTCTCCTCAGTGATACCGTAATGTTCCAGCACGCTCCGTTGTCCTTCGGGGGTTGCACCACCGTGGCTCCCCATCGCTGGAACCACAAACGGGTGTGCGCCGAGTGCTTTGAGGTAATCAATTGTCGCCTTGACTGCAGTAGCGACATTCGCGACACCGCGACTGCCAGCAGTGATAGCGACAGTCTCGCCGGGTCTAACAATAGCGGCAGCGTTGATACGCTCTAATTCCGCGTGAATCGCTGCGGGGAGATCATTAAGAACGGGTGCCTCAAACCGCTGCCGAATCCGTGCCATATTTGGAAGTGCCATGCGTCTCCATCCTTTATATTAAATAGAACTTGCGCACGTTTCTCTTTTGTACCATAGGCTGTTGGTCTCCTGTGCGCTGAGAACGTCTCCGTTTTTTGAAAGTTTATCCGCTAATGGAGCGTCATATCCTCAAAATTGCGTAAGTCCTCTTAAACTTTACGGCAATTCTATCAGATATAGGATAAGAGTGCAAGGGAAATATGAGGTAGCCGTCGGCTATCAGCCATCAGTCGTCAGTCGTCAGCGGAATGGTTCTTAGGTGTCGGGGTCAGGATTAGCAGATTTTCACGATCGCTTAGGCGAGATCCAAAATTCTTATGCAAACTCACGTTACCAAAAATAAAAGCTATTCAAGAAGTGATGTTGCAATTTCCGTTAGATCTAAGACCCTTTGGAAGACGGCTCCCTCAATTTTAGTGACAACCCCCAAACCGTTATATGAAATCGTGGCACCATTTGGAGACATATACACGGTATATGTATCGGGACTCATATAATCTACAATATCAAATTCTTTTTCTTTAGACTTCGGCACTGGAATTCCCGGGCGTAAGATTGTTTTTTTCGCTTCAAAAACGAAATTGTGAGTTTTGTTTAATATATCACCAAACGCATCAAAAAACTCAACAGGATCCGTATACGAAATAAAAAACATTGTTAGCGTGTCACCGACCTTCAGAAGCGTTTTCTCTGGAGGCCATTTCCTGGCAATAACGCGGCGACTGTTATCCGAATCAAGTGCTATCATAATGCCATAAGGTGCCAAAACGAAATCCTGAATATAATGCGGTTTTCCAAATATCATCGGATTAGGAATAGGATAACTTTCAGGAATAGGATAACTTATCTTGTCTCTATACTTTTCTATCCATGCCTTTGATGCTGCAGCACTCAGCACTTCACACCCTAACAACTTTTTTCTGGCTATAAAATAATTCCATTCATGATCTATTATTGAAACATCTATATCGTTACGTGGCGGTATATCTTCTTGAGCAGTTTCACGCCAAGGCGACAGGTTATGATGTCTTTTAAAGACAGTACCATCGATTTTTGTGATAATGAAACCGACACCGAATTGATTTCTATGATCGGTCTGATCGCTTATTTTAAATGAAATAGTAGCGCCATTTGGAGACATGTAAGTGGTACATTTAAAATCATAAAGATCAACAACTTCATAAACAGAGGGTTCAATACGAACCTTTGTTTCTGCTACTTCTTCTAAATACGGCTGGACAATTGTTTCTTTCGCTTCAAAAACGTAAGTTTCAATTTCGGTTTTCCAGTCAACTGGGCTACGTTCCTTAGTCGTGCCATCAAACGTTTTTCTACTGAAAATAAAAGGTGGAAACGGCAATAGTATATCACCGACTTTCAAGAGTGTTTTTTCTTCAGGCCATTCCGTGGCAATAACGCGGTATCTATTATTTGTATCGACTGCTATCATAATACCATAAGGTGCAAAACCGAAATCCTGCAAGTGATGTGGTTTGCCAAACTTAATTTTGTTAGGAAGACTTATCTCATCACTATTTTCTTTAATCCACGTTTCCGATGCTTCAATACTTAAAACTTCATACCCTAACGATTTTGATTTATCTCTGAAATTACCCCAATGATCTTCATTTGTCTCACATCCAAATAGAATGAAAATTAGAGTAAAAATTAGAGTTATGTAGTAAACTCTCATAGTAAGACTCCTTTTTGCTTGATTTGGTTTGTACTGCCTACGGTTTTTTAGACCACTCCCTAAAGGAAGATTGTGCTATAATAACAATCTCATTCCTTATTTTAACTTTGCGAAATTGTGGTCTAAATAAGCGTATGCACTTCAATCCTTGAACTTCGGCGCGTCGCTCGCGCCACGGATCGTATTCGCAGCATCTAATAGCCAAGTTTCGAGGGTGGATATATCCAAGTGTTCATCGTCTGCGGATGGAAAAGGGAGTGTCGTTTGGGTCGGTTCTGTTGCTGTTTTCTTTTTTGGCAAGGGTTCGTTTCCTTTGAGGAAATAGTTTTCAGGAGGCGCGGTTTGGCACCGCGCCTATCGGTTCTCGGATTAGCGTTTCAGGGCTGCCCATTGGGTTGCCAGTTTACCTTTCGGTTCAACCGGTAGGAACGCCTCAACGCCTTCCATGATCTGAGTGATTTCGTCTGCGTCCAAGGCACGGGTGAAGACTGCATAATCGTCCATCAAACCGGCGAAAGTCTCACCGCCTGAACCACCGATACGATAAGTGACGTTCGCACCACCCGTTTCTTGGAAATCGGTCTCAGCGACCATCTCACCATCGGCATAGATTCTGAATTTGTCGCCATCACCTGTAACCGCTACGTGCATCCACTTATCCGCTTCAACGATACCCGGATCGGTCTGACACAGGATTGTCCAGCCACCGACACGTCCGCGCCAAGAGATGAGTCCTTCGTCTTTGTTAATGAATAAGGTGTTGTGGCCAGAAGCACCCGGTAGACTCCGCCAGATATGCTCCCAGGTCGTACCGTCGAAGTTCGGATTAACCCAAGCAGAAATTGTGAACGGGTCCGATTTGAAAATGTCACCGTGAAGCGAATCGGAGACTTGCATCTCAACATAAGCAGCCGGATCAAGTTCAATCGCGTCTCCAAATTTGCCCGCAACCCACTTGGAGCCGCCTGTGATTTCGCCGTGGTTATCGTTACCGGATATGTCCTCGGGGTTACCCTCAAACGGGTAGTATGCCACCATATCTGGATCTTCACCGGTAATCCCTAAAGTGGCACTGATCAACAAAAAGGTGAATAACAAGAATAACGTAAAGACTTTCATCGGAACTACTCCTTATTAAGCGTTTCGTTAGACGTTGAAAAGTTTTGTCTACACCTAATCACATATTAACACATCCGGTAAAAAAAATCAATTTTTGGCGGAAATTCAGCAACTCAGATTACAACGCCTCTTACAAGCCGTTGGACCAACTCGCGTTTACGAAGCGCGGCTACCGATCTCTGTATAGCGTTGATGGAGTTTCTCACCGATGCTTCGCCAATCGTAATCCTTTTCGACGCGGGCGCGTCCGTTTTCGCCGATCCTACGGCGGAGTGCCGGGTCCGTCAGCAATCGAGCGACCGCCTCCGCAAAGGGTTCCGGTGCGTCAGCAATGAAAATTTCCTCGCCGTCGTTGAGGTCTAAACCCTCCGCACCAACTGATGTAGAGACAATCGCTTTTCCCATCGCCAACGCTTCGAGGATTTTCAGGCGCGTGCCGCTCCCGATACGCAACGGCACGACGAAAACCGTCGCCTCGGCGAAGTACGGTTTAATCTCCGGTACACGTCCGGTGACAATAACGCCATCTCTCGCCGCTAACTTTTGCACGCGTGCCGACGGATTCCCACCGACAATCGAGAATTGCACATCCGACACCTTGCTTTGGATACCGGGTAAGATGTCATCTGCGAAGAAGGCGACCGCGTCTTCATTCGGATACCAGTCCATACTCCCGATATAGATAAGGTGTGCTGGTGCTTCGGTGGTAAAATCGGGTTGGAAATGCGTCACATCGACACCGTTCGGGATGATGGCAATAGCGTCTGCTGCACAGTGCCCCTGAAAAACAGCAGCATCAATATCGGACGTACACGTAACGGCATCGAACTTCGGACTTAGCACCCGTTCATAGCGTTGAAAAGCGAGTTGCTGCGTCCAATATGCGAATTTGTAGAACGGGTTAGCCGTCTCACTACAGAGCCGCCGCCAGATTTCGGAATCGACATTCTGTTGTGAAAGCACCCCCGGCAGATCGGTCTCCGTGTAGAACTGCGCCGTGTGGAACATCTCATAGTGGACGAGATCGTAATTTTCGGTCGCTATCAACTCCCTGAATTTCTGACGATAGGCGGGTAGATCGTAACGCGCGACAGTGATAGGCTGCCGTTTGAGAAATGCCTTGAGAAGCGTACCGAGAGAGACGCGTGGGAGTGTCGGGGCATTCGGGACGAGATGAACCTGAACGCCTAACTGTTGGAGCTCTGCAACACCCTCTTCATCTGTGGGTTGCGTCTCCAGTGCAAGGAGTGTTATATCGCTTTTCTTCGCAATCTGTTTGAGGAGGTTAAAGACCCGAATGCGTCCGCCGTCGGTGAGTGGAAACGGCACGGTAGGAGACAAGAAAAGTATCTTCATTTTTTTATGACCCATCTATTACCGCTGCTTCGTCAATGCTGATTTCCTGCTTAGTGGAATCAATACGAATTTTCATACCGATTGGAATGACGAACATCGGATCGGTGTGCCCGAAGTCCATATGGGTAACAATCGGTATATCGTTTACCCCGTGTTCCTCGCGGACAGTTCTACAGAGTGCATCGTCGTATTCGCTAAAAGTCTTCGGGTCAACACCACCACCGGGTCGTCCGAGTAGGATACCGTTAAGTCCTTCAAGGATACCCATCGCTGCGATGCATCTCACAAATTCTGTTAGAAACGAAGGGGGTGGTGCGTCTTCGGAAGTTTCCAAGAAGAGAACGGCACCTTGAAGATCCGCAGCGGAAAAATAGTCGGTGCCGCGAAGCCAGTCCAGGACTTCAGCGCAGCCCCCGAATAGCTGTCCCTCGACGACCCCTTCGTCCTGATGAAATCTCCATCCGGTGCAAGGGCTCAGTTTTCGACGGGTTGATTGGTTTCCCAAGTTCTCCCACGGTAGATGTTCAACCGTCCATCCCGATTGATTCTGCGGAATAACACCGATCGGTTCGGCAGAAAAGAGGGTGCGTCGGACGGAATCCACCATATATGGAAACATCCCACAGTTTTCAGCGAATCCTGCCATAAACGAGGGACCATAAAATGAGACGATACCAGCTTTAAAACAGGCGGCGTGCGATATGCTTGTGTCGGAGTAACCCATAAAGACCTTAGGGTTATTCCGAATCACATCTAAATCGAGATACCGTAGCGTGCGGATGGAATCTTCGCCCCCGATTGTTGAGATGATACCGTCAATCGTTTCATCGGCAAAAGCTGCCATTAAATCGTCGGCACGCGCCTCCGGATTCTTAGCAAGCCAATCCGCATCGCACAAAGCATGCGCGGTTTCGATAACGGTTACATCGAATTCTTTTTCAAATTGCTGTTTACCTATCTCATAGCGGTGGGGCAGGGTCCCGGGGCCGCCCCAAGAGAGCGAAATCGCCGCGATACGGCTACCGGGACGCAGTATCTTCGGTTTGATCTTGATCATCGAATTTCCCGATCTTTTCTTTTACTTTCGCGATAAGTCCAAGCAGCCGTTCTTTAGCTTGCTGGCGTGAACTCAGTGTCGGTGGTAACGGTTCAAAAATCGTCCCGCGATTCTTTTGTACCCAGCCTTTTATGTTTTCATCGGCTTGGATGCGAAGCCACGTACTGTCTAAACCGAGGTAGACCTTCAACCGTCCGTTCTCGTTTCGGATGTTATATTCCATTGACCCATCTTTTATCTCCCAACCGACACCGTCTTCACCGGCTGATAGTTGTGCCCGTCGCGACAGCGGTATCTTCAACGCTTCAAATTCTCGCCTGAGTTCCTGAGAGAATTTGCCTTCAGCGAGAGCGTCCCGCGATGCTAAACCGACTTGAAACAGAAACGTCAGAATTTCAGGTTTCGATTGCTGATAGACGTTGAGTTTTTCAGTGCTGTTTTCAATACGATACGTCTGCCGACGTTCTCTATCTGTGATGAGCCACCGCCTGTTTGCCTGTACAGTAGAAATTTCTAAATCTGCGGAGAGCGGAAGGTTGTTTTTGTCAAAAGCGTCCTTTAGGTCGGGTAAATAGACATCAATCTGAGGACCTGTCTTGACGACGGTGTACCCAGCACCCGGCGCATTTTTGAGCAGCCACTCCTCGCCAGTTAACAAGACTTTGAGGGTAGGCGTGCTAGGACCGAAGCGAATATCTTCTGTCATATTAGCGAACATCTTCTGCCAATGGATCTCTGTTTCCAACGCTTTGTCAAGCTTCTCACCTTTGAGTTTCGCGCGATGCGTCAATGCCGCGCTAAACAGATGCTCACGTTCCAATCTGCCGCTATTCAGGTTGCTAATATATTGCTGATCCAAGCTGAAGCGGTATACATCTGTAGTATAGCCGAGTGGTTTGGAATTGACCGTCGGTCTCCCACGGACTGCCGTCCGAGTGTGAATTTGCAGTTTCGCGGTGTTCTTCTGTTCAACCGGTGGTGCCTGAAGGATATAGACGGCAATACCGAACCCGATTGCGAGGATAAAGATGATACCGAATGTCAGGCTTTTCAAAAATGCTTTCATGTTTGCTCCTATTGCCGCCGTGCGTCTTATTTTTTAGGACTTACGCGAAATTCGGAGACCAACCCATACACTATTGACGAAGCTTGGCACTCCACCGATTCGGGTAAGCCCTATCGTTTATTCAATGTTTAATCCCTTAAAGCGAGCGGCTCTGCTTACCAAGTGCCTGAATTCATCGACTTGTTCATTGTGGATACGCGGCGCGATATCTCTAAGGCTTTGCGATACGGTTGCCAAATTTCCATCTTCTGCCCAAAAACTCTCGCGGAGAATTTCTGCGAATTCCGCTACAATCGCCGCGAGTTGAAATTCAGCGGATGCCGCTTGGAATGTCCGCTTCAACTGTGTTGTGAAAATTTCCTCGGTAATTTCGGACGAACGATGCGTATCCGGATCCTTGTAACGTATAGAGACAGTCGCCAAATGTCCTCTTGCACCTTCAGCGAGTTTAATTTCATAAAGTGCTGTGACGCTGTGACCTGCACCGATTTCTCCGCCATCCGCGCTATCATCCCGAAATTCCTCATGGTCAAGCTGCCGGTTTTCATAGCCGAGCAGTCGAAAACGACTGACGACTTGCGGGTTAAATTCAACTTGGACCTTTGCGTCTTTAGCGATAAGTTGTAGCGTACCTGTTAAGTTTTCAACAAACACCCGCTTTGCTTCATCAAGGGTATCCACATAAGCGTAACTACCGTTGCCGTTATCAGCGAGTTGCTCCAGAAGGACATCGTTGAAATTCTTGATGCCGACCCCGATGGTTGTTAGCGTGATCCCCTCGGCAACATGCCCGCGAACTTTTCTGAGTATGACATCAGGGTCGGTTGCGTCAACATTGGCAACACCGTCGGAACAGAGAATCACACGGTTGATGCCGCCAATCTTTAGATTGCGCAAGGCGAGGCTGTACCCGAGGCGGAGTCCTTCGTCAACATTGGTCGCCTGCTCCGGTACAAGCGAATGAATCGCCGCAAGGATCCCCTCACGTCCCTCAATACCGGTATGCGGAAGGACGATCCGCGCCCGGTTACTATAAGCGACAATAGCCACCTTATCCCTCGGACGGAGCTCTTCAACCAAAAGCGTTAAGGCACCTTTGACCAATTCCAATCGGTTTTCGATAGCCATGGAACCGGAGACATCAATGACGAAAGTCAACATCGCGTCCTTTCGGTTTTCGTCAGAAACCACGCGACCTTGTATACCGATTCGGAGCAACTGGAGTTGTTCGGCACCTTGGGCAAATTCGTCACCTTCGGCAAACCGGCGTCGTTTGCCAGCTCGCTGCTCTTGGAATCGTTCGCCCCCACCAAATCGCGATGGTGCACCCTCAACGTGCACAGCAAATGCTTCACCCCATGGGGGTGCGTAATTGTAATCAAAAGCATTAACAAATTCCTCTACGCGAACGGCTTCCGGGGGCGGAAGGTTTCCATCCCGCAGATAGTTTCGCGTGATGGAATAGGAGGCGGTATCAACATCCATACCAAATGTCGAAAGGTGATCATCTCTTGTACTAATAAATTGATTCGTGCCGTAATCCTTAAAGACGGCACCGTTAGCGGCGACACCACTTGAAGGCGGCAATCCAAAAGATGTGCCTCCCTGCGTAGCATACCCATCCTCTGCATATATATATCCGGTTTCTTCAGCCTCATCAGAACCGCCGCAACCTGTGTAGATAAAAAGCATCAGCCCGCACATCGCAAGCACAACGCTTAACCGGTATACTGTTTTAAATTCAGTTTTCATCAGAAATACCCCTTTTGATTTCCGCTGCTGAACCTGTCTGAACTATATCCGCACCACTTCGTTGTGTATAATGCCTAACGAGTCTTGGCGGAAAATTGTTGACATTAAGTTGGTAGCAGTCCACAATTACAGTAAAATTGGGAACGAATTATGTTGAACGCGTGATAGATTGCCTTACTATGAAGGCGATGCTTAATGAATTATGCTCTGGTTTTGGACGTGCGACGCATCGCACGACCATAAACGCGGTGTGTCATACATCTGTTATTGAATTCTTAGATACTTAAACGTCATTAATTCTTCAAAAATTACATTTTCCGCGGCTTGGGGAACTATGCAAGACTTAAATCCATTAGCAGCCGATTTAAACGAACAGATTCGCTCGGCTTCACCAGCCGTTGGTGGACTCCTTTCCGAGTTAGGAAAACGCATCTACTTACCGAAAGGCATCTTAAGCCAAACAACGGAAGCAAACGCGCAGGCACATCAATTCAACGCGACGCGCGCGATCGCCTTGGACTTTTCAGCCGGTACAACTGATATAATGCACCTGCCGGTTTCTCAAAAACTGGTGCCGGAACTCACACCAGAACGCGTCTACGGGTACGCACCCGTGCTCGGTCAACAGGCGTTACGAGAGGCATGGAAAACGCATATTTTGCGAGAAAACCCGTTGCTCAGTCAGAAAACGTTCAGCCTCCCAATTGTGACCAGCGGCATGACACACGGGTTTAGCTTGCTCGCTGAACTCTTTGTGGACAGCGGAGACCTGCTTATTCTTCCAGATCAGATGTGGGGCAATTACAGGCTTATCTTCCAGACCAAAGCGGGGGCGGATATCCAAACCTACCCTTTCTTTAACGCCGCAAGCGGTTTTAACGTACACGGTTTTCGCCAAACACTCACCGAGGCTACCGACGAAAAATTAATCGTCCTCCTCAACTTTCCGCACAATCCGACCGGCTACGCAGTTACGGACACAGAAGCACAACAGATTGTCGACGCAATCGTGGCGCGGGCAGAAACGGGATGCCGTATCCTTGTTATGATTGACGATGCTTATGCCGGTCTGTGGTATGACGAGACCGTCATGCACGAATCGCTTTTCGGTTCACTCGCTGGATGCCACCCGAATGTCGTACCTGTGAAAATAGACGGTGCCACTAAGGAGGAATACGCATGGGGGTTACGCGTGGCGTTTGTCACCTTCGGACTCGACGCAACGGCGATGCAACCGCTGGAACAGAAGTTAAGCGGACTCATCCGAGCAAACACTTCTGGAACATCGCAGGTCTCGCAAACACTTATTCGGACGGCGATGCAGGCACAAGGTTACGCGGAACAGAAACAGCACAACTATGAGACGCTCAAAGCGCGCGCCTTGAAGGTGAATACGATCGCGTCTGATGAACAATATACAAGGTATTGGGACGTGTACCCGAGCCACGCTGGCTATTTCGTGTGCTTGCACCTGAAGTCTGGAAATGCTGAAACCGTTCGGCAACGGTTGCTCGCGGAGCACGGCATCGGTATCATCGCGCTCGGTGAGACAGCCTTACGGGTCGCGTATTCCTGTCTGGATGAATCGGGTATTGAGGCGGTCTTTGCAGAAATAGCGAGGGTTATTGAAAAAGGATAGGGAACGGCATAGGAACCGTTCCCTATCGGTATTGCTTATCGTTCTGCCTTTAAGGCACCCCATGTCGTAGTGGCTTTCCCACCCGGTTCTACCGGAGTCGTTGGCAAGGTACCGACGGTTTTACGGAAATAGACATCGTCTTCCACGTCATTCGGACCCGCCCAGACCCAGTACGCCGTTGAGTCGGGATTATTCAGCGTTTGGCGCATGGTGTCCGCGCCGAAGCCCCAGATGCCGCTGCCAAATTGATCGAGTTGTGTGGCGTTATCCCAGCTGCTGTCGTCAAAATCGGGTTGTTCCCAACCGTCATCCCGTTCGGCGAGTGGGGCACCGGCATCCGCCTTCCAAGTCTCATCGGAAGGGATATAGGTACCGTCGTCAAGGATGACATCAAACAGTGCACCGCCGCGTCCAGAATCACCAGGTTCTGCATCGTGGACGTAGACAGCGATGACAGCATAACCGTCCGGCATGTCAAATTCAGTGACAGTGGCCTGTTGCCAGTTATTGCCTTCAGCGACCTGTTCGCCGTTGATGAAACCTACCCAAGAATTGTCACCGTTAATACGGAGCGTCGCCGCCCAAGTACCTGAGGCGATTAAGGCAAAAACTAAAACCAAAATTGTTGAAGTAAAAAGTTTTTTCACGTCGTTCTCCTTATTTGTTGTGTCCGATAGAGTCGGTTAGACTGATTCTAACCGAACCCTAAGGTTTTATTTATGGTCAAGTGTCCCTCGATTAACAGGGTTACTTAGCCTCGTTTTTGATACGTGCCCACGTGGTCGCGAGTTTATCTTGCGGTTCGACGGGAAGCGTGCCGATGGTATATCGGAAATAGATATCGTCTTCGACATCGTTGGGACCGCACCACACCCAGTTTGCTTCACAATCCGGTTTATTGAGGACTTGGCGCATCGTGTCCGCACCGAAACCCCAGATACCTGCCCCGAATTTTTCGTAGATTTCGAGTTCGTCTTCCCAGTCGCTGTCGTCGAAATCAATTTCTTCCCATCCATCTTTCCGATCAGCAATAGGTTTACCGGTATCACATCGCCAACCGTCTTCACCCGTGCCGATATAATCAGGCTTAGCGTCGAGAATAATATCAGCGAGGAATCCGCCACGTCCGGCATTACCGGGTTCCGCGTCGTGGACGTAAACAGCGATCTGTGCGAAACCGTTTTTCAATGTAAACTCACTGACGGTCGGAACTTGCCAGTTTCCACTTTGTGCAACCTCCTTACCGTCAATAAAGGCAGTCCAGGTATTATCACCGCTGACCCGCAATGTGCCTTTTTTCGGAACAGCATCCGTCATTTGCGTTAGTAGTATACTGCTTAGAAAGAGCGTGACTGCTAAGCAGAGCATCAATCGGTTTTTCATAGAAACCTCCATTTTTTATCGTAACGCCTACAATTAAGTAGGCACTTTTCTTTATCTTTCTTTCTCGTTTAGCGACCCATTAAAAATTTGATTCGAGTGCTAATTTTCCAGCGAGGTCCGAAACAAACTGATAAGCAACACGTCCAGACCGTCCACTTGAGGATGCCTCCCATTCCAACGCTGCACGGTGCAAGGTCTCTGTCGGAACAGAGAGTCCCCGTTTTAACGCATAGTGCGAGACAATCTGCAGATAAGTATCTTGCGAAATCCGTTGGAAAGCGAGCCGTAGACCGAAACGGTCACTCAACGACACCTTTTCCTCCGTCGCTTCACGCGGATATAATTCATCTTCATCGTTCTGCGGGTACCGGTTCTCTCGGACCTGTCGAGGCATCAAATGCCGCCTGTTTGAGGTAGCATAGATGAGAACGTTGTCCGGACAAGCTGAAATCCCGCCTTCCAGCATCGCTTTCAATTCTCGGTATTCCGGTTCATCTTCGTTGAATGCAAGATCATCACAGAAAAGGATGTAGCGTTCCGGACGTTCCCACAACACTTCGGCAACCTCTTGTAGATGTACAAGTCCCTCTTTCGCAATGCCGATCAACCGAAGTCCTTTGTCAGCATACCGCTCCAACATCGCTTTGACGAGCGAGGATTTCCCCGTACCGCGGTCCCCCCATAGCAAGACATGGTTCGCCGGCAGCCCTTGCAGGAACTGACGTGTGTTCCGGTCTAACGCTGCACATTGCGAGTTTATACCGATGAGATCCGTACTATCCACGAGATGCGGGTGTTTAACAGGCACGAGATACCCCGTCCCGTTCTGCGCGCGCCACTGAAAAGCGATGTGGTCGTCAAGGCACTCGCCTTGTGTGTATCCCGCGCGAGTATCCAGACGATTTAGTAGACTATCGGCTTTTTCAAGCAGCTCCGTGAAAAGTGGCAAGATGCTTTCTATCTCTCGGTTTTTTTTCGACATAGATTAATTCGATTCGTTCCGGTTTTCTGTAGTGGATTCGAGTATACTGTTGTTTATCTGATTTTCAGAAGGACCGAGAACCCGTTTCAGCCATGCTTCAAGTTCAGAGTCTCTGGCAATTTCCTTGAGCCCCCATTTGATACCCCACTTGAGGCCCCAGGCAATAGCCATTGCAAGGAGACTTGTTAAAACGAAGGCTCCCAATACGTACGCAAGCGCTCCAAGTGCAAATGTGATTAATATATCACTCATTTGTGGTGTCCTTTATAACCCCTTTCAACCATTTCTCAAATTCGGGATCGCTGTAAATAATTTTTAGCAGCCACCTGCCACCCCATCTGAAACCCAACGCAATGCCGATTCCAAGCATAACTGCCCCGAGCATAGCCGCTAACGGATATATCAATATCAGGATTATGAACTCTAAAAAACCAATTCCCATTATAGTTCCTCCGTTCCGTGATTGTGAGATTTTCAGTAATCATAGGACTTACGCATCCAGTCTTCCATCCTTCCAGTCTTCCATCCTTCCAGCCTTCCAGCCTTCCAGCCATCACCTATGGCACAGATGTCTTCAGTTGTCCCCACGTTAGCGTTAACTTGCCCACTGCATCAACAGCAAGTGGCTCGCCAAAGATCAAGGTGCCAAGATTCGCGGAATCGTCTGGGTTCAACCCGTGCCAATCCATGAACACCAGATCCGCTCTCTTCTCAGGATTAGCCGTGCCTTCTTCATATCCGGGCGTAAACCCGATTTCGGTACCCTCCTCGATTTTCGGGTCTGTGAGCCATTCAAACGGCATCGCCACTTCGTAAACCATGCCACCTTTGCCCAATTCAGGTGTCGGCACGATCGCAATATCGGACCTTGGCAGATTGGGGTCTTTGACGCCACTAAAATCAGTGACAAGGGCTTTCTTATTGATGTACGCGAAATTGGGTTTGCTTACGGGCACTCCGACTCCTACTTTTTCCCAATCAATATACAAAAAGATCGTGTCGCCTAACCAAGGTTCTCCTGCGTTTGCCGCTGGGGCAAAAATATCGTCGCGCACCGCCGCTGCGAAATAGAAGGTCTCCGCATCATACATCGTTGACCAAGTCATCGTGAGGTCGTCTTTTCCCTCCCACGAACCTTTCCCGCGAAGCAGCTCCCGCTCCGAGTCAAACGCGACCCAAACTGCATACTTCCAATCGTCAAGCTTCCCATCAATCTTTGGTGCATTCGGGATAAATCCCGCGATGGATTCTCCGTATTCCAATCCAAACGCATCGCTGTTATCCTCCGGTAGGAAGTCTGCATTTACTGTAAAAACGAGCACGAATCCGAAAAGAACAGATAAAATTGTCGTTTTCATGATTGATTCAACTCCTTTGCTATGTGTCGGGTGCAGTTTCAGTTGTGTCAAAAAATAAAAAGATAGAGATACAAACGGACATTTTACCTTTAGACTTAAACTTTCTCAGAAACCCGTTCTGCGAGTCGGGCAAGGGCAGGCGACATGTCTAATTTGTCAATTTCTGCTTCAATCAGGACAAAATGTTGCGTCTCGGTAAGTGCTGTCTTCATGGCAGCATCAAATTCGCCCTCGGTCTGGACAGAAAATGCCCTTCCTGCCCCGAAGAGTTCTGGCAGAAGTGTATAGTTCCAATTCTCTATATTGTTAAAGGGGCCTTCAACGAGCGGACGAATGGTCCCATACCCCTTGTTGTTTAAAATCAGAATGATCGGATTGAGTCCGTAGCGAATGGTTGTTGACAACTCGGTGCCGGTCATTTGGAATGCTCCATCTCCGACGATCACAATCGGCCGGGCATCGGGTTTGCTGAGTTGGGCACCAACAGCAGCAGGAATTGCAAACCCCATTGAGGTATAGTATGCTTGAGAAATAAATTCTGTGTGTTCCGGCAGACTTAAATCTGCGGCACCCCAAAGGCAGACTCCCACATCCGGGATAACCGTCAGGTCATCACGCAGATATTGATTGAGGTGTTGGAACAAACGCTGCACAGTTAACGCTTGATCAGGGACCATCAGAAAAGGGTCTGCTACTTCGAGTACCCATTCCAAGTTGACTTCGGGGCGTTTGGCGAGTTCTGGAGAACACAAACCCTCCATAAAATCCTCGAAAGTAACATCTTCATAAGTGGAATAACCGACTGTGATTTTATCCGAGATAGCATAGACACTACGGTTTCGCGCCAGGTTTGCCGTGTAGATCCCAAGGTTGACATCCGTCATGAAGGCACCCAGCATAATAATACAATCGGAAGTTTCAACAAGCGTTGTGATTTCCGATCTGCCCATTGCGCCGCCGTAAATACCCAAGTAGAGCGGGTGCGCTTCCGGCATCACTGATTTGCCCAATAGGGTTGTCACTACGGGGATCTGTTTTCCTTCTGCAAGCCGAAGTAATTTGTCTCGAAATCCGAATCTATGCAGTTCAGCCCCCGCTAAAATGACTGGATTTTCGGATTGATTGATGAATGTAATGGCATTCGCTAAAGCAGCCTCCAACGTTTCGGGGTCACTGTGACACCCACCCGTTGACGGGCGTTGGTGGATGGCACCTTCTACACTTAACATATCGCGTGGGAGTTCAATGTAGCCCGGACGCTTATGCCAATAAACTGCATCTAACACTCTGTCTATCTCATTAAAGGCGGTAAAAGGTTCACCAAGGAGTGCTGAGGCAACCGTTATCTCATCATAGATACGCTGCTGTGTGTAAAAATCTTTACCCTTATGGTGCAAAAGTGCACCCTCAGTACGCTCCTTCATGCCAGGGCTACCGCTAATGACAACGAGTGGTGATTTTTCAGCGTAGGCAGCAGTGACAGCGTTAATCATAGATAAACCACCGACACCATACGTCACACACGCGGCTCCCATGCCATTTGTGCGCGCATATGCATCTGCAGCAAATCCTGCTGTCTCTTCTCGCGTTGTGCCGATGTGTTGAATCGGACTCTGTTCAATCAGATCAAAGAACTGGACTACGTAATCGCCAGGGATGCCGAAGATGTGGCCAATATTGTAACTTTCTAATTTTTTTAGAAGGTACTCCCCAATAGTAGGTTGTCTATTTGGCATCGGAACTCCTCGCTTGGGAACCTGTCAAAAACTCTAAATTCAATAATCCAGAAATATCTCCAAGAATCGCATAAACATCGTAATCTTCAAAAGTTGCTCGCGGCGTAACACCCGATAGCACAGCGATAAAGTCGGTATCGGCACGTTGCGCAGTTTTGGCATCCGTTACGCTATCGCCAACATAGAAGCAATCTTGACGGACACAATTCAATCTCTCTACTGCCATCAGCAAACTCTTCGGATTCGGTTTATGTACTGATACATCTTCGGCACCGATGATAACATCAAACGCATCTAATAGACGCTCGCGTTTGAGGACGGTTTCAATACGGTAGCGATATTTCAACGAAAAAATACCGAGTCGGATATCGAGGTTTCGCAATGTCTCAACTGTCTCAGGAACAATATCAAAGAGCTGCGTGTTGTCCGCCATTATTTCATCCGCGCGTTCAACGAACAGTCGTGTAAATTCATCCGTATATCGTGTGTATTCCTTTCCACCTAACATTACCAATGCATCGGGTAATGATAGACCGATTGTTTGCCGAATCACCGCATCATCAGCAGGTGGCAAACCGAGCCTACCGAGCGCGAAGTTGAAACACGCAATTACGCCGCTCGAAGAATCGGCGAGCGTATAGTCAAAGTCGAAAATGATGGCTTGAACGGTTGATTTTGCTCGACTCAAAACTTCAATTCGGGGATCCCCGACCTCCGCTGCTGTCTCTCGATATTTTCTGCTATGCTGCGTCAAACAGCGGTGGGAAATGGCGATACGGGTCGCCAGGTTCGCGGAACAGAATTTTTTGACGTTCCGAGAGTTCTATCGCCTCCGGTAGTGCCACGCGTCGCGAAGTCCACGCAATGTGTGAGACGCAATACTTATAGAGCAGTGATCTCCGTTGATGTTTGCCGTTCCACGCCGCTGTGCCGTGTGTCAACGCCTCCGTAAAGAGGATCGCTGAACCGGCAGGTGCGTTCGGGATGATAACACACGGTGCGTCTTCAGGTGCTCCAGCTATCTGTTGTGGCAGTTTATAATTGCTTTTGTGGCTGCCCGGAATGCAGCAAAATCCACCGTGTCCTGGGCCGGTATCGGCGAGGTTCCAGGTCACAACGACGAATCCGTTGTGGATTTCGTTGTCTCGGAATGAATAATATTCCCCGGGTTGAGCTTTTGCTGTTGGCGAAGTCGCACCGTAATCGGCGTGCAACCCACCTCTCGGCATGCCCTCCTCCATATACATGCCGTAAATCCGGTCAAGACGGAAGCAGTCCCCTAACCGGAACCGGAGGATCGGCATAATCTTCGGATGGTCGAGTAAATCACAAAACGGTTTGCCCCACTGCAGGAAACCGGAACCCCCCGGCGCACTCCCAAATCTTTGGACTTTACCCGGTGTCGGGAGTTGTTGATCGTCAATGCATCGATTGAGTGCCGCGAGCTCGTCTGGACTCAAGACATTTTCAATAACGAGGTAGCCTTGTACGTCAAAGAGGTACTGTTGCAACTGTAGATCGCTCATAACGTTTGCTCTCCTATTGTCTACAAGTTCAAATTTAACGGTCAAATGATTTCAATAGGCGTTGACAGTCAGTTTAGCACATCGGTCAGACTTTGTCAAACATATTGTGCATAGAACTTACGCATACTGCTCTTTTGTAGCAAGTGGTTGTTGGTTATTAGTTGTTGGTTGTTGGAGGAATAGTTGTTAGTTATTGGAGGGATGGTTATAAGTTATTGGTACGCTTCGCTTTTAAGTTATAAGTTATAAGTTATAAGTTATAAGTTAAGAAAAAACCTCTTAACCTACCACTTATAACCTACCACTTATAACCCTTATAAGAGGGTGTCTTGTGGGGGTAACAGGAAATCCCCCCGCCACAAGGTCTTAACTTATAACTTATAACCAATAACCAAAAACCAAAAACCAAAAACCAAAAGGCGTACTCGCCGCACCATTAACTATTAACCAATCACCATTAACCATTAACCAACTACAGTTTGTGCTAACAGAAACGCTGGGTTGTCAGAAAAAGTTCATCTAACAAAACCGCCCACAGTCAAAATTGCGTCCGTCCTGATGTATTTGTGTCGTACGGGTGTCCTATACTGTGCAGTGTGAAGGCAAAATTGCCCATTTTCGTGCAGACTATCTGTTTTGAAACCCAGAAAGATGGTATAATTGGTATTATGGATGTTGGCATATAATTTGCTAATGCTAAGCTAATAGATTGTGTAAAGATCACTCCGCTAAAGCATGGGTGCAGGGAATTTACCTGTTTTTTACCAGCACCGTGTCAGGTCTAAGTAGCGAGTGGTACGAATCTGGTTTCCAACAGAAGTAGCACATTGTGAGAAGTCCGCCACATAGAGGCGGCGTTAGATCTCTCGCATATTCAGCCGATGGGACGACACTTGTGAGTGGGGGTTTAGATGGGACAGTGCTGGTCTGGAAAATGCCATCCGCACCCGCACCTCCCAAAGATTGACACTCGGACACTATCATGAAGAAGATAGCCATTTTTATTTTCACACTGCTGCTGATTTCTATGTTGTCTTTGCCTACCAGCTTTGCACAGGACTTTTCGCAATGGAACTTGCCCGATGGCGCAATAGCGCGACTCGGTAAAGGCAGCATAATTGATGTCGCATATTCACCGGAGGGTACACATTTCGCTGTGGCGAGTACTCTCGGAATTTGGCTTTACGAGGCACATACCTATAAAGCGGCTGCCTTATTGACCGGGTATACGTCGGTGTCGGAGATCTCCGCAGTTGTGTTTTCACCGGATGGAAAAACACTCGCAAGTGCAAGTTGGGATGGACCGGTTCGGTTATGGGATGTCTACACAGGACAACTCCGCCTTACGCTAACAGGTTATGAAAATAACATTAACGCGCTTGTCTTCTCACCGAATGGCAAAACACTTGCTATTGCGCATGCCAAAGAAATCCTGTTGTGGGATACCGAAACCGGTCAACAACTTAACCCTCTCAGAGGACACACCGACTCGGTGAAAACTATCGCATTCATGCCAAATGGAAGAAGATTAGTGAGTGTGAGTTCAGATAGAACGATTCGAGTGTGGGATGTGTTGACGGGGCAACATAAGTCTATTCGTGGTGTGAAACTGAATAGCTATTGGGATGCTGTGTTTTCACCAGATGCGAAAACGCTTGCTGTCGCACACGCGAACAGTCAACGAATTGAATTGTGGGAGACAGACACAGGTCAATTCCTACAGACCATCAGAACTACGCAACCGGTGGACACCATGGCATTTTCACCCGACGGACGAACACTTGCCTGTAGCAGCGGCACTTGGCAGGATCACTTAATTGAATTGTGGAACGTACAAACGGGCGAACTGCTCACAACTTTTACGGAGCATACATACTTTGTCGCCGCGTTAGCGTTCTCGCCGGATGGAAAAACGCTGATCAGTGGGAGTTGGAATGACACGATCAAGGTGTGGAGCGTAGAAACAAGCGAGAGTCGTGTTACACTCCGAGGATACCTGGGTTGGGTTGGTGTCGTTGCGTTTTCACCGGATGGGCACACCCTCGCGAGCGGCAGTTCACCGCACAGAATTCAATTGTGGGATATGGATTCCCAACAATACAAAACCACACTTGAAGCTTATGCATTTGAAGTTTGGGGGCTTATATTCTCGCCGGATGGGCAGCTGCTTGTCAGTGGCAGTTCAGAAGAGGTGTTGATATGGGGTGCACACACCGGAGAACTCCACGCAAGGTATCAGAATTGGTATGGAGCTATCGCGTTTTCACCGGACGGAGAGACACTCGCCAGTGGAAGATTTGATCGTACCATCAAGTTGTGGAATGTGAACACGATCCAAGACTGGCAGGCTGTCCAAAGCACTGCTGTCTTTGATGCACATCGCAGCGGCTATGATAGTTTAGCGTATTCTCCAGATGGGAAAATACTCGCCAGTGCAAGTAGAGAAGGTCCTGCGTATAGAAAAGGGACTATTTTGTTTTGGGATGTCTCTACTGCACAACTAAAAACAACTATCAATGCACATGAGGAACCCATTACCACCTTAGCATTTTCGCCAGATGGCAAAACACTCGCCAGTGGGAGTTGGGATGACACCATTCGATTATGGGATACAGAAACTAATATGCCCAGACAAATCCTTAGTGGACATACAGAGGGTGTAACTTCCGTTGCGTTTTCGTTGGACGGAGAAATACTTGCCAGCGCGGGAGGCGGCGGAACCGTCCGATTGTGGAACGCACACACAGGTCAAAACCACACTATTTTCAACGGGCATAACGAGTATGAGGTGAATTCCGTTGCGTTTTCGCCAGATGGAAAAACGCTCGCCAGTGGTGGTGGAGATGGCACAGTTCTTTTGTGGCAAATTCAGTCTGAAGTGCCTGAAGATGTCAACGGTGATGGGAGGGTCAATATTGACGATTTAAAGTTTGTTGCTGCTCGTCTTGGACATGTCGGAGAAGGAGATGCAGCGGATGTTAACGATGATGGTGTTGTCAATATTCTTGACCTTGTTGCGATTGCAGGCGCAGTAGAGTGAAATAAAAAAAAAGAGAGGCGCGCTCGGAAAGCACGCCTCTGAGAGGAAAAGTAAACAGCGAACTCCTATTCGTTGATGTAATCTGATCGTAGTTCAAATGTATGCAGCACCCAGCTGTCGGCTTGGTTGTCAAGTTCAGCCTCAATCGCTTTTATCTCTTCCAGTTCCTCATAAGTATCAACATCCTCTTGGCTCGCAAACTCCAATACAACAAGCCGGTGTGGAGATTCACCATTATAGTTGTCGTAAGATGCTATCGCTTTCAGTTGCGATGGTTCGATAAGCATTGAAGAAACCGACGCGACCCACTCCAGATACGCTGCTTTCCCACCAAGCGGATAGTCAACAAAAATAATACCTCTAATTGGCCAATTTTCTGCTTCGGTTTTCGCGTAGTCAGAACGCTCAATAAACGTGTGTGCGCTCACTTGCGTTGCGTGATTCGGAAGGTCTTCAAAAACGGCAGCGATCTCCGGACGATTCATATAGGTCATTGCATCAACAAAACTGTCAAACACAAACTCAACAAACCGATGTGGTGTCGTCTCCTCAACATTGTCGTAAGATCTTATTCGATTCACCTCTGCCGGGGCTTGCAGTATCGGTGCAACGGACGCAATCCATTCAAGGTACACATCCTTTGCTCCCTCTGGGTAATCAACTAACCAGACTAAACTCACTGGAATCTTTTCCACCTCAGTCATAGTCTCATTCATGGTAGCATCAGCTGACGACATGGTATCTGTAACTATATCTTGTGCTCTTTCGCAACCCGCGAGTGCAACGAGCGCGATGAGAATTATCATAAATAGATTTGCTAATCTCAAAATCATTTTCGTCTCCTTTAAAAATAATAGGACTTACGCATGATGCTTTTTTGTACCACAAACTTCCCAGTTTGTGACACAAGAACGCTATGTTTACCGAGAAATCTCATCTAACAGAACAGGCTGCAGTCAAAATTGCGTAAATCCTGAATAAATGAATGAAGCGTAGGCATTTTCAATCCTCGCATATTATTAGATATAACTCTTTTTTTTCATCCTAGTTACGACTCCCAGATCGGTTCTGGAGCCTGTGCACGGTAGTTTACCGTCCGAGCGAGAACGAACAGAAGATCCGAAAGCCTGTTCAAACTCCGGATTATTTCTGGATTAATTTCCGTTTCGTTTGTAAGTTGAACGACCCGGCGTTCGCTTCGGCGGCAGACGACGCGCGCAATATGTAAAATAGCACCGGCAGCGCAGCCACCCGGAAGAATAAAGTTCGTCAGTGGCGGAAGTTCCTCTGAAAGTGTGTCTATCGCGGTTTCCATCACTGTTGTGAAATCCGCCGGTATGCGGAATTCAGCGGCTTTCGTGTGTGTCGCAGGCGTTGCCAAATCCGCTCCGACCGCGAAGAGGTGATTTTGGATTCGCGCCATCAAATCACAGAGGTCCGTATCGTCAATAAGCACCTGTGCGTAACCGATGTAAGCGTTCAGTTCATCGACAGTCCCGATCGCTTCAATCCGCTGCGCATCTTTTCCGATCCTCGTCCCACCGTATAGCGCAGTTTCCCCAGCATCACCAAATTTAGTGTAGATTTTCATATCAATCTATTATATACTTTCTCGAAAAAGGAGTCAAGCAAAGCATGAAAATTTCAGGACAATCTATAGCAAGTTTGGGAAACCTACAAGCTACGCCAAAAATTAAAAAAATTGACGTTATGGATCTGCGAGTCCCTACATCGGATACGCTACTCGGTTCGGATCCGTTCCATAAGAAACCCAACTATTCCGCAGTGCTAACAACGATAGAAACAGATACTGGGCATCTCGGTATTTCAGTTGCCTTCACTGCTGGTGCCGGAAACGATTGGATCGCCTACGGTGTTGAAGACCTCGCACAACTTGTGGTTGGGATGGAGATGGCTACTTTCGTTGAGGATCCGGGCGGATTCCACAAACTGCTCGTAGACCATCACCAGTTACGCTGGCTTGCAGACGGCGTGAATCGGATGGCAATCGGGAGCATTGTCAATGCAATGTGGGATGTTTGGGCAAAACTGGTGGATAAACCGCTCTGGAAACTTCTTGCCGATTTGCCACCAGAGAAGATTGTACAGTGTATTGATTGGCGATACCTACGCGATGCACTGACACCTGACGAAGCAGCCGAGATACTTAGCAAACATTGGGATAGCCGAGAAACCCGTGAACAGAAACTCCGTCAACAGGGACCGAAAGCGTATTCCACCGCAGGGTGGCTCGGTTTGACAGATGAACAGATTATTGAGACGGTGAACCAAGTGAAAGCGGCAGGACTCGACTGCTTCAAGATGAAGGTCGGACAGGATCTCGACTTTGATAAGAAACGGCTCGCTTTCATACGCGAGGCGATCGGGCCAGATGCGCTTTTGATGTTAGACGCAAATCAAGTCTGGGGTGTCGATGAAGCCATCGCCTATATGGAAGAATTAGCAGCGTTCAAACCGACGTGGATTGAAGAGCCGACAGCGCGCGATGATGTCCTCGGCTTTGTAAAAATATCGCGTGCCTTGGAGAAGTACGGTATCGGTGTTGCCACGGGGGAACAAGTGCCATCCCCAGTTATTTTCAAGCAGTTGATTACAAGCGGCGCAATTCAATATTGCCAAATAGACGCGACACGGCTCGGCGGTGTTAACGATGTACTCGGAGTCATCCTAATGGCAGCGAAATATGATATACCCATCTGTCCGCACGGCGGCGGCATCGGATTATGTAACATGATTCAACACTACGCAATATGGGATCAAATCTGTGTCGCTGCACACTCCGATACCCAGGTGGTTGAATACCTCAACTTCCTACAAGAAGAGGTTTTCCTACACCCGATCCAAGTTCGTGACGGTGCCTATGTTACACCGACGGTACCGGGTTGGGGACTTGAGATGTACCCAGACTTCGTCGAAAAGCATATCTATCCGACAGGTTCCGTCTGGCAAGGCAGAGAGGCATCTGGTAGTATAACGTTCTTGGCTTAATTATCTAAACAATTCGACCCATAGGTTCGCTTGACAAGCGTTCTGTCATTCTGAAACCACGCCTATGAAATTATCGAAGGAACTTTATTAACTTTCATTTTGCGAATTGGTCTGATCCGCCTGATCTTGTTGACGATTCAATCGCGTTTTAATATCTGTTAATGTATCGTTAATGGAGAATAGGATTATCAATACCTCACAAGAGATACGTAGGGTAATTGGGCCAAAAATCAGAAAAGTAACCCCCCAAAAGATCAGCTGCACACCGAGGTAGGAAAGGGGACCAGAGGGACCGAAAATTCCACTCAAGATAAAAAATATACCAACAATAATACACAAAAAGACTCCAATTCCAAATAGTATTGGGATAATAATCGGCGTAATCATTTTCTTGAAATTCCAAAAGTCTTTCATGTGAATCTCCTCTGTTTAATTCGTCAAGCGCTCAGTCAGTTCTTCGCACCTTCTGCACGTTCTTTAAATGCCGCTGCACCGGACGTAATCCATCCGCCGACCCCTGTCATTAAGAACCGCACACCTGCCTTGACATATTTTTCAACCATGGCATCGAGCGTCAAAGTACCGGCAACGCGTCCCGCTGCTTGGATACGTGCGAGCGCAGCATCAATTGTGCTCTGAACATCTGGGTGCGCCAAGTTCCCGATATGCCCCATAGAAGTCGCTAAATCTGACGGTGCCACGAAAAACACGTCGATATGATCGACGGTAAGAATCTCATCGAGATTGTTGATAGCGATAATATCTTCGATGAGCACGATGACAAGGGTCTGTGAATTCGCCACGTCAAAATAGTTGTCCACACCGTAGCCTTGACGGCTGGTATACATGCCACGGTGGCCAATCGGTGCGAACTTTGTGCCATCCACGACATTTTGCGCCTCCGCTTTCGTGTTGACATGCGGAACAGCGATCCCCATCGAACCACAATCAATTGTGCGGTAGATAAGTGCCTGATCGTTGCGGTTAACGCGTGTAATAGAAGTCATACCCCAAAGGTCGCATGCCCGTGTCAGATCACCGATTCTCGATGCATCGACAGCCCCGTGTTCGCCTTCCAACCATACCCCGTCGAATCCGTTAGGACCGAAGATATCTATATCATCGGCATTCGTCAACCCTGATATAACGTACGCGAGATCGCCAGCTGCCAATTTCTCTTTAACTCGGTTTGGTCTTATTTCCATAGAATTCTCCTATTAGATTATTTAGATGTAAGCATATCAGGAACTTTGAAAATTGTCTATAAAAAAGTGAAGTGCGTACTTGGAAAGCACGCACTTCGCATACAGATTCACCGTAGTATTTGTCCGACTATGAATCCGCATGTCAATACAATTTCAAAAATAGGCACCATTGCCTATTCACTGGCACGTAGCAGATGGATACCCATCGCGATATTCAACGCTGGGAATATCGCATCAAAGAGGATCCATACTAAACTGCGGGTGTCCATACTAACAGCAGTGAAGTCCGATCCGATACCCAGGATGCCGAACCAGTTCCAGAAGAAAATTATGGCTGTGAAAATGAACCCGTAGAATAGCGTGTTCGCCGCGATGAATTCTTGGACGCTTGAATCCTCGCCGACGCTACGCATACGCATGTAACCGAATATCAACGCCAGAATTATCGAAATAGCAGAGAGCCAGTTGATGATGTCCCACGCGGAACTGTACGGACTCTCATCAGTGGAAGTATGGTAAACCGGCTCTATGATTGTTTGGATAGCGACTATCGCCGCAACGACGATAAGCACAACCCCTATAAGTCGTTTGAGACCTTGCATGAAATTTCTCCTTTTCCCATATCGGGTCCAGTTAAATCCTATCCGAAAACGAAATTTCAGACAGGATTACTAATGGATGAAGTTTGAGGTTTTTAACCCCTCGTTAACGAAACAAGAAATTACCTTCACTTCTCAAAACGGAAAAATTTGCTACATTCTCCCGCAGTATATATTTTTCAACATAAAAAGTCAAGTTTTTTGACAAAAAAGTATAGTCCGGTTCCTAAAGCTCAGATCAGGCAATTATCCTGTTAAGAGAAAATAAATGCTCTAATTTTTGCAGCGTATGCCTCAAAATCGCGTGCAGCGAGAGATTTGAGGTTGTCTGCCTGCGTAAGGGTATCTATCTCCCAACGATCGATTTCTGGATTGACACGTAAATAATTGCCCTTTAGCAACAGTTTCGTTGCATGTGCGGATGCTTGGGCTTGCAATGTCATCACATAGGAGGTTAATTTCGCCCCGCCCCATCCGGTGAAAAATCCCCAACCCCGTCTCTGCTGATACATGTTCACCGAATGTCCTGTACCGATAGAGAGCATTCGAATCTCTTGTGGGGCTTTTCTAAACACTGAGAGCGCCTCTGTGGCGGCAATTGCGGAAGGATTGTTTGCCCATAAGCAGCCATCTGCTAACAAGAGGTTGTCAATAGACTTTGGGGCAAAAAATGTGGGGGCAGCACAAGAGGCGAGGATAGCATCTCGTAAACAGACCCCTTCATTTGTAGGAGTGATCTCCGAATCGCGACTTCCATAATTGGACCTAAAAATGTGAACTTCACTTTTAGTGATCTCCGAACTCGTTATCATCAAAGGTGTCTCTATGTTGCCGAGAGGCGTTGCCGGAATATGCTTGGCGATGACTCGGGCGAGTTGTTCGCTTGGATATTTACTCAGGAACAACGGAATGCGATACCATCTTCTTCGGAAGATGTGTGGTGTCTCCGTTTCAAAGAGTTCAACGATATCTTGCATCGGGATGTCGGAGACAGCAGCACCGGCGATAATCGCACCTGTGCTTGTTCCAACGATGAGATCGAAACAGGTTTTGATCCGGGTCTCAAAGGCATGTTCAATTTTGGCGAGAAGTTGCGCGGTGTACATGCCGCGGGTGCCACCACCATCTAACGCGAGGATATGAAAGGTGTCCGTGTTATCCATGGGTTATTTGTCTGTCAGTTGTTCGTACGTATCTGTAACGACGGTGAATTTCGGGGCGTAAGGCGAATCTGCAATTTGGAAGACCTCAATCTCTATACCGAAAAACTGGAGAGCAGCAGATGTATTTCTGTTCAACCAATTGAGAACATCGCGGTGTTCAGGACAGAACTTTTCTGCAATCCAGATGATGGTGGCGGCATCCAGGCCCGCTGCATAAGTAAGGACTTTGCATAAGTGAAGATGATTGGATTTTTCAAGTTGATTTTCGATAATCACGCGTGAGTTGTCCACCCGGTTACAACATACAATGTCGGCTCTAAAGTCTCCGACACGTTTTTCGGTCGTTTCAATTTCCAAATCCATATCCAGAGCTTCCGCAAGGAAAACAAGGTTCTCTTCCAGCCAAGGTGTGAAATTCCGTGCTTCGTGGGGCCAAATATCGCGCAACTGAACGCGACGAAAACGATTGAATTCAGGCATCAGCGCGCTTTTCCCCCTCTAATTCTTCGTTAAGTTCTTGAATCTCCGCCAAAAGCCTTGCTTCAAGCTTCCTCTCACCAGTCTCGCGTGCAAGTGTGAGGGCTGTCTCAAAATCCGCGAGTGCTTTCTTTTTCTCTCTGAGGCTGCGTTCTATCACGCCCCGTTCGACGTACGCTTCAGCGTATTCTGGCATTCGGCGAATCGTTTCGTCATAGTCAGCAATAGCAGCCTTATATTGACACAGGAATCCCTTCGCCATCGCTCGATTCCAATATGGGACAGCACTCTCAGGATAGAATCGAATGGTGTGGTCAAAGTCTTCAATAGCACTTTCATGCTCCCTAAGCATCAACTTGGTAAGCCCTCGGTTATGGTAGGCTTCCACCAAATCCGGGTTCAACCGCAAAGCCTCATCGTGATCGGCGATGGCAGCTTCATGATTGCCTAATTTTGTCCGCACGAAGCCACGGTTCGTATATGCCTCGGCATCCCCAGGGTTGAGACGGATCGCCTCATCATAGTCGGCAATCGCCGCTGTATACTGTCCCAGAGCATCGTTGATATTCCCTCGTTGGGTGTAAGCTTCCGCATAACCAGACTTAAGACGAATCGCATTGTCGTAGGCAGTCAACGCTTCCTCTTTTTTCTTCTGCTCCGATAAGAGCATGCCGATAGAGAGCCACGCGCGAGCGGCGACTCCGTTATCAACCTCCTCTACGAGATTCACGAGTGAGCGCCATTTTTCAAGCGCTGCCGCGATTTTCCCTTCTTCTTCCAACAAATGCGCATCGGCAATCGCCTTATCTATCAGCGAAAATGTGGGTGGCGTTTGATATGCTTGCATCGTTTCCTCAACTTTCACTGTGCTATCTTCAACAATCGGCTTTCTTGATTTTTTACCCATCGGTTTGTTCCTCCGCCTCTGCCTTAGTAACAAAATACCACATCTCTTTGCCGAAATCAACCGAATTTTATATTGACACAAACCCACAATTTCTGTAAAATGCTATTCAAAACAGCCTAACGAGGAGAAATCATGAACCGTAGAAATTTTTTAATTCAAGGCAGTACCGCAGTCGCAGGACTGCTGCTCGCCAGCACTCCGCTGCGTCTTTATGCAGACCATCACGAGCAAGCGCATAGCCATGGCCATATGCTGCCAAAACTCAGCTACCCGCACGATGCACTTGAACCACACATTGACAAACGTACAATGGAGATCCATCACGGAAGACATCACCAAGGCTACGTCAATAAACTTAACGCCGCAATAGCGAATCATCACGACTTGGAGCACCTGTCAATTGAGGCGCTGCTTCGGAACATTGACAAAGTGCCGATGGACATCCGTCAAGCCGTTATCAACAGCGGCGGTGGACACGCCAATCATACGCTCTTCTGGAGCATTATGATTCCCGGTGGTAGCGAACCGACAGGTAAAGTCGCAGAGGCTATCCAATCCACGTTTGGATCACTCGATGCTGGCAGTGAGATGTTCGCCAATAAAGCAAAAACGCATTTCGGATCCGGATGGGCATGGCTCGTCGTCGATGAAAACAAGAAGTTGCAGATCTATTCAACATCGAATCAAGACAGTCCTTTGATGGAAGGACACACGCCTATCCTCGGTCTTGATGTCTGGGAACACGCCTATTATCTGAACTACCAGAATCGACGCGCCGATTACGTTGACGCTTGGGGTGAGATTGTCAACTGGGAACAGGTTAACGCTAACTATGTTGCGGCGACGAAGGCTTAAAATCGCGCCTACCAAAAAACAGTGAGGAGGCATCATGGAACGCAGAGATTTTTTGCGGCGAAGCGGTCTAACGCTCACGGGGTTGCTACTCAGCCCTTGGGCAGTCTACGCTTTCCCAAGCCGTGAGGGTGAAGTGCTGATCCCGTTCACCGATCAACCACCACCTTCAGAGCGGGTTTTGTTGGATTGGAGCAAATTGGATACCTTTATCACACCGAACGATGAATTCTTCAACGTTTCACACTACGGCAAGCCTGAAGTCGATCTCGCGGCGTGGAAATTAGAAATAAGCGGCTTGGTTGATAATCCGATGATGCTCACGATTGACGATATTAAAGCCCGCCCTCGACAGGAGGTAACCTTCACCTTGGAATGCTCCGGCAACCATGGATTCCCAACGTTTACAGGCGCAATCGGCAACGCGAAATGGGCAGGCACACCCCTCGCACCGATCCTCAAAGAGGCGGGTATTCAAGAAGATGGCATTGAGGTTATCTTCTTCGGACACGATGTCGGCGAAGAGGAGCGGCGAAAAGTCAAGATGCGTCAAAACTTCGCACGGAGCATGTCCGTTGAGGACGCTTTGGAAGATACTGTACTTCTTTGTTATGAGATGAACGGTCAACCGCTGCCACACGCCAACGGAGCCCCGCTCCGCTTGATTGCCCCCGGTTGGTACGGTATCGCCTGTGTCAAATGGCTCAAACGCATTGAGGTCCGCGACACACGGTTTATGGGACGATTCATGGGACGCGATTACGTCACCATGCGTGAAGAGAAACGTCCCGATGGCGAATCGATCTGGATGGAGACCTCGGTCGGCAGAACAAAGTTGAAATCGTTAGCAGCGAAGGTGACGCGCATCGGCGATAAGTACCGTGTCTACGGTGCCGCCTGGGGCGCGCCTATCAAAACCGTTGAAGTTAGCATTGATGGCGGCGCGTGGAAAACAGCCACGATTGAGCCCGAAGAAGACGCGGAATTCGCTTGGAAAATTTGGCATCTCGACTGGAACAACCCCACGAAAGGCGAACACACCGTTGTCTCCAGAGCGATTGACACAAAGGGCAACATCCAACCCGCAGCCGATTCCGACTACATCACCGGAAAGCACACCTATTGGGAAAGCAACGGACAGATCGTCCGCAAGATTCACATTGCGTAGGAGACTTGATTTGATCAATATAACCGATGCACAGAGACAGCAATTCCAAGAGGAAGGCTATCTTATTTTAGAAAATGTTATCTCGGAGCCGCTGCTGGAACTCCTTCGCGGGGAGTGCGGGACCTTTATCAATCAGATGGACGCTGAGATGGAACGGCAAGACACGGATGTACTCGGTCTCAACCATCGCGGTAAACGATATTTCGTCTCAAACTGCTTCAGGAAACAACCGAAGCTCCGCGAATTTCTGTTCAGCGACCTCATGGCGGATGTCTGCCGTGCCACCTTAGGCGAGACAGCATATCTCTTCTGGGAACAGTACGTCGTCAAGGGCGCAGAAGAAGGGATGAAGTTCAGCTGGCACCAGGATTCCGGCTACGTTGGTTACCCCGATCATAAGCCGTATCTGACCTGTTGGTGTGCTCTCGATGATATGTCCGAGGAGAACGGCACGGTCTATGTGATGCCGTTCTCGCGCATCGGTATCCGTTCATGGGTGAAACACATTCGCGATGACGAAAGTAACGACCTGGTCGGCTATTTCGGACCGGAGAAGGGTGTACCGGCTGTCGTGCCAGCGGGGAGTATTGTCGCGTTCACGAGTGTCAACTTCCACTGTAGCGGAACGAACTACACGAGCAACCTGCGGCGTGCGTATCTTGCACAATATTCAGCAGAACCGCTGCTTTCGCACGACGGGAGCCGCCTCTGGGGCAATGCCGAACCGTTATTGAAAGATGGAAAATCTGCCGTCGGAGAACCACCACCAGAGATTACGTCGCGGTTTGATTAGGGTAGATTGTGCGGCGGATCTCCCCGCTGCTCCTATTTATATTGTTTTCTATTTCGTATTATCAAGTTCTTGAAGAGATCGCTCAATCTCGGTTTTTAGTTCTTGTTTATTAGTTACCTCTGCTAATACCAAGGCTTTCTGGAAATCTGTTTCTGCTTCCTGAGTTCCACCTAAGAGGGCATTTACTTCGCCTCGTGTATGATAGGCTTCAGCCAAAACAGGATTTAACCGAATGGCTTTGTCACAGTCGGTGAGAGCGGACTCAGGCTGACCTAACTTAATTTTTGCAAACCCTCGATTAGCATAGGGCCAGTCATTATCTGGGTCTAACCGAATAGATTCGTTGCAGTCTGCAAGAGCGGATTCATATTGACCAAGTTTGTTTTTCAAATGACCCCGGTTGTTATAAGCTACGGCGTTATCTGGTTCGATCCTGATAGTTTGATTGCAATCATCAATCGCCGATTCATATTTTCCTATTCCACATTTAGCATAGCCTCGCAATAAATAAGCTTCAGCGAAATTTGGGTAAAGGCGAATTCCGTTATCAAAATCAATAATAGCAGAACCATGTTGATTGAGGATGCATTTTACCATACCTCGCAATAAATAGGTTTCAATAGAATCTGGATTGAGACGAATGCCTTCATCAAAATCAGCAATCGCATTCTCATATTGTTTTAGGCTATACTTGGCATAACCTTGGTCGAAGTAGGCTAAAGCATCATCTGGTTCAAGTTGGAAACCTTTATCAAAATCAGCAATTGCAGTTTCATATTGTTCCAACTTAATCTTAGCACGTCCGCGCATGAAGTAGGCTTGGGCGTAATCTGATTTGAGTTGAAGAGTCTTGTCGAAGTCAACAACCGCATCTTTATATTTTTCTATTTTGTATTTTGCATAACCACGCAAGAAATGAATTTTGGCATCAGGTTCGAGTTGAAGAGTCACATCAAAGTCAGCAACTGCAGACTCATAACGATTCAGCACTATTTTGGCACAACCTCGCGAAGCGTAAACTACATATACGAGCGAATTGTCTAGGTTTAGTCGTAGAGTCTCGTCAAAGTCAGCAACCGCAGACTCACAGCGATTCAGCGCGGTCCTTGCAACACCTCGCAATAAGTAAGCTTCGGCAAAATCGGGGATAAGGCGTACAGTCTCATCTAAATCAACAATTTCAGACTCATATTGACCTAACGATCCTTTCGCTCTCCCACGGTTGTAGTAAGCATTTGCGTGCTCTGGATTCAGGTATATCGCTTGATCGTAAGCCAAAATTGCCACCTCCTTCTTACCTCCGTCCGAAAGAAGGTTACCGATGGAAAAAAAAGCCTCCGCGGCAAGTGCGTTTGTAAGATTATCCTTTGGCCCCTTATCTTTCCTACGCTTTGAATTTACACCCGCCGTTAGTTCGGGGAATAGGTCTGTCAATTTTGGAAAGTGTTCGTCCTCATACTGTGAGGTGAGGCCACCGATGAAATCCATCAATGGTGCTAAAGGATGTTTTTCATCATCACCGACCACATAGATTAACTCTTTTAGCACCTCATCAAGTCGTTCATAGTCGGCTTTGGTCAGTGCTGCGAAACTATTATTGGCATTCCGAGTCACTGTATCGGTTAATGCTTCAAACACCCCCACAAGCCATTGGTAGTCGCTTTCTGGGTATGGACCAGATTCAACCTGTTGTTGTACCGATGCTTGTATGGGTTCAGAAGACGGAATTGGAACTTCAGGAGTGATTTCCCACATTAGTGTTTGTAGCCGATTGGAACTGAATTCAGCACTCGCCAACTTTTGGAGGAATCTGCTAATGTCTATTTTTTTAAATAAAACATTAAATCCCAAAGAAACTGGTGTTGGTGATACATTCTGTGTAGGAGGTTTTTCAGTTAACATAGTTCACTTTCTCCAATTTCCTGTATCGTACTCATTATGCGTTAGCACTTGATCAATAAACACAACCTGTTTCGCGTATTGCACGACCGCGATAAGACGAGCATCGTTGCCACTAATGTTGAAAATGTTGAAAACCGTCAATGTTACCGATTCGCGATTAAACCTTCTGGGTCGAACCTTCACTGGAGAGACACGTCCGAATGTCTCACGCAACTCAATAATTGACTTGAAACTTCCTTCTCTCATCAGTTGCACCCAATGGTTGAGGGAGGCACGAGCATTCGGATGTCGCTCTGCAAATTTTGCCAATTCATTTGCCCTAACAATTCGCATAAAAGAATCATGTAGTGTGTTTGTTGTATTAACGGGTATATCTGTTCTTGAGATACCAACAGAGGATCCGCGAACACCGTGAAGATAATCTGCCCTCAAAACCGCTAATATTACACTACATGAAGATCTATATGGCAAGGATATTGCATTGATAGAAACAGCACACTCAAGTTATTCCTATTCGTCTTGGAAGACTTGACCGTTAACGTTCCCAACCGGATGACGACTAAACCCTGTCAAATAACCCCCGATCTGATCTTGGATATCCCGCGCAGGTGTAGCAGAACCGACGTAATGACTAATCAGAATACCGAACGCAACAACCTCACCATCTGCCGTAGTTGTATACCCAGCAAGCGCAGAGACACCGCTTAGCGTCCCCGTCTTTGCACGCAACACGTTTTCAGCGGACACACCTTGCATCCGATTCATCAAGGTGCCGTCAACGCCAGCAATCGGGAGCGATGCCAAATACTCCGGCATCAACTCAAAATTTTGATACATGTAGACGAGCAGCTGCGTGAGTAATTCAGCGTTGATGAGATTGTACCGAGAGAGTCCAGAACCGTCAACGAACCGATGCCCCGGCGGTTCACCCGTGATTTCTTCTAAGAATTCGTTGACAGCATCTCTCCCTTTCTGCCACGTTCCGGGTTCACCCATCACCTCGGCACCTATAGCTTTGAAAAGCAGTTCAGCAATCCAATTATCGCTCGGTTTGTTCATTGATTTGATGATATTGGCGAGTGGCGGCGATAAGTGTTTGGCAACCGTACGCGCATCTAATGGGACCGTTCCAGGAACGACATCACCTATCACCTCAATACCTTTTTCCATGAGTTCGTTTTTCAGTAGATAGCCGCACGCGAGAGCTCTGCTCCGTGTACCCGGTTCGGGTTCTATTTGTCTGATGCTTAAAGCACTGATCCGAAGCGGTCGATCGTCCCACATCCATCCAGGACCTTCCCGAACAGTGTCAAGATATGTCGCATCAACAACGATATCGCCTTGTATGGATTCTACACCGGCTTCAAGCAACATATCGACAAGTTTCACTATATCTTGAGGTTGAAGCACCGGGTCAGCTCTACCTTTGAAATAAATGTCCCCTATCACTTGTGTATCCGCATCCGAATCAACATAGAGGGTCGTTTCAAACCGGTAATCTGCCCCCAGTCTTGCCAAGGCGGTTGCTGCTGTAAAAAGTTTCGTCGTGGAGGCGGGATGGTGTAATTTGAACGGATTCTTTTCATAAATCACCTCTCCTGTTTCTACAGCAACAACCTTTATGCCAATGTTGGCAGTTGTAAACAAGGTTTCCCGTAAGACAGTATCAATATCGGTATGTAATTTTTCGAGCGGGTCTACAGGAGTTGCTGGCGGCTGCGTCTCAACCGGTTTCGCTGTGAATATTCCGCAACTTGAGAACAACAAAGCACTGCAGACAAGCAAAATGGTATAGGTTTTCATTGTAAAATCCAAAAATATGTAAATACTCCGTTGTAGGTACCGTTTGCCAGTAACAGGTGGGTTCCCTATCTCAAACCGTGCCTACCGAAATCCAAGATGATAAACTTTATTATAAATCATAACACAATTGCCTGGATTGTAAAAGAAAAACGTATAGGACTTACGCATGATGCTCTTTTGTAGCAAGTGGTTGTTGGAGGGATGGTTATTAGTTATTGGTACGCTACGCTTTTGGTTGTTAGTTAAGAGCGAATTTTCTCTGAAAACCCTCTTAACTTATAACCAAAAACCAAAAGACGTACTCGCCGCACCATTAACCAATCACCATTAACCAGCTACAGTTTGTGACACCAGAACGCTCGGTTTTCCGAGAAATCTCATCTAACAGAACAGGAAACTCCAGTCAAAATTGCGTCCGTCCTGACGTATATGCTTCAACAGGCATTTATAGTGAAACGTAAAATAAATAGCCCCGCCGAAAACCACAAATGCCTTGACTTTTGCCCCTAAATGTGGTAAAATTTTAGTAATAATTAAATGGGAATTACTAAAAGGAGACACCGATTTTTTTGGCATTGTAGGGTGAAGTTTATAAGCCTATATTTAAAAACGCAAGCCAAAACTTGCAGTGAAAAAAATAACATGGTTGAATTTTACGACACGACACTCAGGGATGGCAGTCAAGCAGAAGGTGTTGCGTTTTCTGTTGAAGATAAACTCATCATCATAGAGGCACTCGATAAGTTAGGCATCCGCTATATTGAGGGTGGGTACCCCGGTTCCAATCCAAAAGACATAGAATTTTTCAAGCGAGCAAAAGGGATGGCACTCGAAACGGCAACGATCGTACCGTTCGGTAGCACGAGATACCCGACTTATACGGTTGATGCCGATCCGAATCTGACGGCTTTGCTGGATACTGGTGCACGAACTGTCACGATCTTTGGGAAAAGTTGGCGGCTTCATGCGACCGATGTCCTGCGCGTGACAGCAGAAGAGAACTTGGAATTAATTGAGAGCTCCGTCCGCTATCTTGTTGAGAACGGTCGTGAGGTTATTTACGATGCTGAGCACTTTTTTGACGGCTACGCCGATGATGCTGCGTATGCAGTAGAAACATTGCAAGCCGCTGCCGCAGGGGGCGCAAGCTGCCTTGTCCTCTGTGATACCAACGGCGGCAGATTACCGTTAGAGATCCAGGAAGGCGTTAAGGCTGTCCGCTCCGAATGTGCCTTGCCTGTCGGTATCCACACACACAACGATGCAGGGATGGGCGCGGCAAACTCTGTCCTGGCTGTGCAAGCCGGGGCAACCCACGTACAAGGCACATTCAACGGCTACGGTGAACGGTGTGGTAACGCAAATCTCGCCGCTATTATTCCGACAATCCAACTCAAACTTGGAATACGATGCCTCAGCGATACGCAGCTGCAGTCCCTCACAAGTGTATCACGCCTTATCAGTGAACTAGCGAATCTCCCGCACGATGAACGTCAACCCTATGTCGGACGCTCCGCTTTTGCACATAAAGGCGGTCTACATACCGACGCAATCCGTAAGAATCGGCTCACCTACGAACACATCGTGCCGGAAACAGTCGGAAATACGCAACGGATTCTCGTCTCTGATCAAGCCGGACGCGGCACCATCATGAAGAAAATCGAGAAGGAATATCCAAACTACGACAAGAACTCGCCCCAGGTGTTAGAACTCTTCAAACGTCTCAAGGAAGCCGAGCAAGAAGGCTACCAATACGAAGCCGCTGAAGCATCCTTTGAACTTTTGACACATAAGGTGTTCAACGGGTATGAACCCTTTTTTGACCCTGTCGGTTTTCGTGTGATTATAGAGCAATTCACCGATTTCGCCATGCGTTCCGAAGCAACCGTAAAGGTCACAACGCCAGACGGTCTAACAGCACACACCGCTGCCGATGGAGACGGACCCGTCAACGCTCTCGATACTGCACTCCGAAAGGCACTTGAGCAGTTCTATCCCGCTTTGCAGACCGTTCGACTCATAGATTACAAAGTCCGTGTGTTGGACACCAAAGCCGGTACAGGTTCAAAAGTTAGGGTGCTTATTGAAGCGAGTGATGGCGAGCGAAGCTGGAGAACCGTAGGTGTCTCAGAAAATATCATCTCCGCGAGTTGCGAAGCACTCATAGATAGCTTTGAATACAAACTCTATATCGATAAGAGTTCACCCGATAAGCCGAAATAAATTCTATCAATAGGTTTCTACGCCGTTGGAGCAGCCATGACACATTTAGACACAATTGAGAAAGCAGCACAGAAACTCATCGCGCTCTGCCAGAAAGAGAAACAGACGAAAACCGACAAGGCAAAGATGCTTGAGATACAGGCAGAGATTTTGGAAGGCATTGAGAACCTTGCTGAATGCGAACTCTGCGGCGCTATCAGCGAAATGATTGTAACGATGACTTTGGCTGATGTTACGGCGAAGTTGTGTAAAACGTGTGGTGTTAAATCGCTGGAAGTAGGAAAAATTCAGTCTTCTAAACAGCGGACATCTCGAAAACGGACACCTCGCACGAACACACCGAAAACTTCATCGGCGAAACCGAAGCCTAAAACCGAAAACACGCGTTCCAAGCGCAAAGAAACCGTTGAAGAACCAGAGACCCCCGCTATGCTACATACCCGCGTTGAATCCGAAACCGGGATCAAGAAAACCGATGTCAAGCGTCTTCATAAAATTATTCAAGACATCGCTGCACCGATGAATCCAGAACATACACTGACGTATGTGCAACGCGAAGCAGAAATTGCGAAAATAAAAGTGGAGGCGGATGCTCTAAAAAAGGCGGTCACACTCCTGAACGACAACAGCGGCTCCCAAACAGCATCCACAGTTTAGTCTGTTCGGATGTTTTTTGCCCATTCCCGATTCGTCTGATACCACTCCACAAGTGCCGTTATACCTTCTCGAAAGGTGACCTGGGGTTGCCACCCTAAGAGCTTTTCCGCTTTTCGGATATCTGCCCACGTGGCGCGCACGTCTGCCGGATGAAATGGCTGATGTGAAAGTTCCGCTCTCTTGCCAACGAGCGCCTCTATCAACTCAATCGTATCAATCAGCACAATAGGACTGTCTGAACCGAGATTGATGACCTCATATTTGAGCGATTTAAGCCCCGCAATTACACCGCGAGCGATGTCTTCAAGATATGTATAGTCTCGCGAGGACTGTTTACCGTCACCGTAGACAATGACAGGTTTCCCTTCACTAATCCACTGCACAAAACGAAACGCGCTCATATCCGGTCTACCGGCGGGTCCATAGACCGTGAAGAAACGGAAGATCGTCACGTCGATGCCGTAGAGGTGGTGGTAACTATGGCAGAGCGATTCAGCACCCTTTTTTGACGCTGCATAAGGGGATAACGGACCGTCTGTGTTCGCTTCTTCGCTGAAAGGGAGCGCGTTGTTCGCACCGTAAAGACTTGATGTTGAAGCCAACACGAATTTTGGAACTCCAAACTCGCGGCACAATTCTAATAAGTTCAGCGTTCCTGTTACATTTGTATCAACATAGACCCACGGGTTTTCAACAGACTGCCGCACACCGGCGCGCGCGGCGAGATTAATCACTGCGTCATAAGAGGTGCTAAATAGTTTCTGTAACTCCGTTCGATCGCAGATGTCAGCGCGGTGAAATTGGAAATTCGGGGTGCCTTCCAGCTGCTGAAGCCTCCACTGCTTGACCTGTGTATCGTAGGCAGCGTTTAAGTTGTCAATCCCAACAACGGTATGCCCCATCTCCAACAGGAATTCCGTCACTTTCCATCCGATAAACCCAGCGCAGCCGGTGACGAAGTATTTCATGGTTAATATTTTTATCCTTTCGGCAAACTAAAACTCACAACTCGCTTTAAACGCTCTAAAACGCTCTTCAAACATTGAGAGCGCCATTTTTGACAGTTCATACCGCGTTTGGGCATCTGTCTCTAATTTTAGCAATTCGGCTTCGTGCTGTGAGGTTAACGCGTCAATCTCCTCAACTGCTGTTTTCAACACCTCAACGGTATCAAACGTGTCGATTTCTCTGGTACATGCTGTCAATAATTCGTGATAAAGCGTTACGCCACTATCAAATTTTTTGAAATCTTTCCGAATTCGATTCAATACACTACGGTAATCCTCCGGCACCATCGGACTCTCCGTCTCAGCTAACGTTTTGAGCGTGGCCTCCAACTGTGTCAATTCAAGCTGCTTTTCCGACCAGAGAATTTTCTTTGCCACACCATCCACACTATCGTTGTTCATAACAGGGGCATGCTTCTGTAGGTTATCGTGGAGTTGTGCCTCCAACTCAGTAAGACCGGTTTGGAATGTCCTGATACGGTCCTTGAATTCCTCGGAATACGTCCGGATTTCTTGAAATTTCTCGTGAAGTGTTTCATGCTTCTCTTTGAGTTTATGGACCTTCAAAACATACGTAGGGTAGTGTACCTTCAAGTTTTGAGAGAGTTCACGCACCGCTTGCAATTCCTTTTTGGAGAGCGTTCTAATGGGTTTACGCTCTAATGTTCCCATGAGTCCATAAGCAGCGACAGAGAAACCGAGGATCGTTAGAATCACCGCCAAAAAGTGAAATAGCGTATCGTCCGCTGCTGTAACCATCGCGAGCAATCCAAATCCGCCGAGAAGTAGCCCCACAACAAGCGGAAAGATTGGACTGGACAGATAGTCTTCAAGAGTTTTTCCAACCAACCGCCTACCAGGTATTTTCCCATCTATGGTGAAAATGCCGTATAGCGTTATGTAAACTCCGCCAAGAGATAACATCACCATTAAAATGGAAAAAAACAAGTTATTCAATGCGCGCAGTCGCAGTGCAAATAAACCGCAGCCAATGAGTAGCAGACCTGCAACAATTGAAAAGAGTGGACTGGACAGGTAGTTTCGTACTTTGGATTTTGTGGACATATTTTTCTCCCATCTTAGAGGATTGTATGTAAGTTGAGCTCTGTTTTACCTCGCCTCAGGTATTTCAAGAGTTGCTAGCAGTTTGTCGATTTCCTTTTTCAGATCAGCGTAGATGTCTAATTTGAAATTCGCTTTTCGATGAAACACAATAATGCCTTTCTGTGAAATGAGGTAAAGCACAGGTTTCTCTTTCTCCGTCTGATACTGTTTATGTACTGTCCCTTTCCAATCGAGTAAAAACTTCACAGGCGGCGGGTTTTTCTTCAGTTGACCCCTGATAAACCCTTTCGGTATAAACCCAGGGACACTCCGCATATCGGCGATGATGTAGGCGGTAACCTGTGCATTTTCTCGATAATCCTTCTGGAATGCCTCTGCCCATTTGTCGTCCTCTTTCCGAATTTTTCGGTTGCCGAGAATCAGAAAGACGACTTTACCGCGCAGTTTCTTCAGATTGTGTTCCTTCTCTTCCACATCTTGAAGCACCCAATCCGGTGCTGTGTCCCCAACTTTTGGGGGTGCTGGTTCAGCCTTTTCGTCGGCGAAACTCGCAAGCATCCCGAAGCAGGTGATACTGATAAGAATAACAATGGACAATCTCATGACAGTCCTCCGTCCGCTCCGTGTGTTATCTATCCTCATTCTAACACAACCTTTCAGTAATTGTCAAATCGACTTTTTACGCGAAACCTGCGTTTTCTAAAAATGCCCTGAGTGTCCCTAATTTAGCTGCTTCCTCCAGATGAATTTCAATAACCTCAAGAAGATTTTTTCGCGCCTCTTCTATGTCCGTTCCGCAACTCACAACGTCTAACTCTGGGCAATAGGCGGTGTACATATTGCCCCTTCCAAATTCCCTATGTTACCACAAGATGCTTCATCGAAGCCTCCACATTTAAAGGTCGGAATTGTTTAAGGTATCACTAAAGTATATACCAAAAATTTGGAAAAAGCAAGCATTCAGATTGATTTTTTCGAGTAAACCTGTTATGCTATTAGGAAAGGAAATTGTGCTAATAAACCCCTCGCCCTAATAAGGCTGATTATATGAACATTGAACGTACGGTCCCTACACTTTTGAATCAAATACGGGAGGAACTCCTTCCACATATTGCACGTTCTTCGGAAATCCAGTCGGTTGAGAACTTGCAGCTTTTTCGGAGTCGGCTCCATAGCCTTCACTACTACTGTGTTCGTGCGCAAATCCCGGATGCTGTTTGTAATCGCGTAGAGGTCCTGCTTTCAACGAGTGCCGATTATTGGCGGCTCATCGCAGATAATGAGTTAGTACTCACGAACTTGAAAGATTTTAGGCGCGTTCGGACCTTCTCAGCAGAAGCAGAGGGCATAACGAACCTTGAGGAACTCATCTCCGGTGAAGATACACTTCGCGATGTGATTATCAACAGTATCGCCTTTATGCTGAATTGGAAGGCGAATACGATCTGGGTAGATTCCGCAAAGAAGGCACGCACCGCAATGGCAAAAAATTATATGCTCGAAATTCAAGATCGTTTATGGCAGTTTATCAAAGAGAGCACACCAGAGACAGAAACAGACGATTTGGAGAAAGCCGAACAGGTTCGCGATCGCGCCGACAAATTGCTCGCCGTGATTTATGCCAGCGACCTGCCAACAGAAGCACAAGTTACCTTGCTGATGCAAATCTATACGCTACTGCTACGGCTGCAACTCGGTCAACTTATCCTCCAATTAGAATCCCTTCAAGAGAGCAACACAAACGCATGAAAACACATCTTCTTCGCTATTCCAATAGTTGGGTACAGACCATTTGCTTCAGCACACTCTTTCTATTTCTGTTTTGCAGTGTTCTTGTTGCTGACATACCGATGTCTGACGCTGAACTGTTACCCGGAAAGGAAGTACGTATCACTGCCCCAAAGACAGGGAAAACTTTTCTGCTTTACGTTCCGGTTGATTACACCGACAAACGTCCATTTCCGGTCCTTTTTTACTACCACGGTTACCGTGGAACAGCCACAACGGGGATGTTCAGACATATCACAAAAGGAGCAGGGTTTATTGTTGTCGGTATGAATTACGCAACCGATCTCTATTACAACAAACTTCTACCGACCGAAACAGCAAAAGAGAAAATCTTTTTCGATGAGGCGTTAGAACTTATTTCAACACGTCTGAATGTCGCGAAAGAATACATTTTCATGGGCGGTTATAGCCAAGGCGGCTACTCAACCACCGTTCTCGGAGAACAACTATTAGATCGGTTAGCGGGGCGGATCGTACTCGGTGCTGGAAGACGCGATGTGGATATGAATCCACCACCAGCGGAACTGATTCGCGGGCATCCCGTCTTCTATGGTGCAGGCGAATTGGATGACCCGCATTATCAGCGAGCCAAACGCGCAGCGAAACTTTATACGGAGTGGGGAGCAGATGTGACGTTTGAGGGGTGGGAAAATGAGACGCACAGTCTTTCGCCACAATGGTCAACGAAAACCAAAATGCGGTAATGGCTCATTACTTACGGACCCATGAAACAGGTTGCATCTGGATTTGAAAAGGCACAAACCGCTGAAAAGAACAGCAAACTCGGTGAAGCGTTCACAATTTACACCCAAATTGCGGAGATTTTACCTCATACAGAACTGTGCCATACAGCAAACAAATCAGCAACGCGTCTTGCGACGCAAGCCGAAACAAAACTTGAGCAGTTAAAAGAGGCGTTCGATAAAAAACCGTACGCTGAAGTAACGAAGGCGCTAACGACCTTCCGAAATACATATAGCAACAGCATTTTCGAGGCACGTGCGACACAACTGCTCAGTGAACTGTTGAACGCAAAGGCGGATGCGTTAGAGGCGCGAGCACTCGCAGCGGAAGCAGAGAAAAATTATGTCCGCGCCCTGCAACTTTATGAGCTCTATCTCACCTATTTTCCAGAAGCTGAACGCTACGCAGCCGTTCAAAAACACCTGAAAAACTTAAAACAGAAAATCGGGACAAAGTAAAGGAGATTTGTATGCCGAAAGACCTATTTAAGGAATTAGTTGATGTCATAGCAACGCTGCGGAGCGAAAACGGTTGTCCCTGGGACCGGGAGCAGACGCATGAAACACTGAAATCTACACTCATCGAAGAGACTTACGAGACCCTTGAAGCGATTGATGCAGGTGACCCGAAAAAATTAGAAGAAGAACTCGGTGACCTTCTTCTCAACATCATGCTCCAAGCACAGATCGCAGCAGAACACGAAGATTTTGACGTCTACGACGTAATTGAAACCTTAACAGAGAAACTCATACGCCGCCATCCGCACGTCTTTGGAGATGTCAATGTTTCGGATTCGGACGAGGTCCTGAAAAATTGGGAGGCAATCAAACGCTCAGAATCGGGTTATGAGGACCGGAAGTCCGTACTCGACGGAATTCCAAACGCACTCCCTACACTGCTCCGCGCACAGAAGATACAGAACCGGGCAGCGCGGGTCGGTTTTGATTGGGATGATCTTACCGATGTCGTCGCTAAGGTCGAAGAGGAACTCGAAGAGGTTAAAGCGAGTATCAACGCAGCTGAAACGGAAGCAACCGCAATGGAACTCGGAGACCTACTGTTTGCTATTGTTAATCTCTGCAGGTTTATGGAAATTCAAGCCGAAGAGACACTACGACAGGCGAACCGAAAGTTCATGTGGCGTTTTAAATGGATGGAAGCGGAATTAGAACGCCGCGGCACCAATTTTGAAGCACAAGATTTAGAAAGCTTAGACGCTATCTGGGAAGCGGCAAAGAAAGCAGAAACCGACACCGATTAATTTTGCCTACACCCACGCCTTTTGACGCAGGATCCAATAATGACAAACGCATCATTGAATCTGTTGATCCAAAAATGCGAAGAACACACAGACTATCAACAGTACGCTGACCTCTTTGAGCAGTTGGATTCATCGGCACCACCACGGATAGAATTCGTTCACCGCGCAACACCACGAAATTTTCTACAAACTAAAAAACTCGGCATCTTTTCAGGGTCTTTCAATCCATTAACACTCGCACACATAAAAATGGTGGAGGATACGGTTGCTAAATATCAGTTAGATGAACTGCTCCTACTGCTCGCGAAAGCCAATGTTGATAAACAGGTGTTCGGTTTACCGCTCGCTGCAAGACTTTTAACGCTCAAGAAATACGCAGAGAATCAACAACGAATTTCAGTCGGTGCGTCAAGCCACGGTAGATATATTGACAAGGTCACGGCGTTAAAGACCCTCTTCGCGGCGGACACGGAGTTTCACTTCATCGTCGGGTATGACACCCTCGTCAGGATTTTTGATGCAAAATACTACACAGATTTTCACACTGAATTACAGGCGTTGTTTGTCTCAGCACGGATTATTGTCGCAAACCGGGCAGAAGCAGATATTAAAACGATAGAGACTTTCATGACACAACCGGAAATCTGCCGCTATGCCACCTACGTTTCATGTATTCTATTGCCCGATGTTTATGCTTATATATCGTCAACAGAGGTTCGTGATCTGTTAGAACACGGCAAAACCGTTGAACATCTTGTACCACCGAGTCTCCTTGCGATGTTTGATTAAAACATCTCGAACAACTTAAATATTTCCGCCATCATACCCTCCCAATGTGTTTCCAATTTGATACAGTTTCCCGAAAACCGCTTCCGTATTGTGTCGAATCACACACACTTTCCCAAATTATCTGCTCTTTTTAGCATTTCTACGTTGGCATGATTCTTGCTCAATATCTCACATATTTGTGTTAGTTATGCCGTTAATCGGTAAATTTACCACAAATTTTGAAACGACTCATAAATAGTCTCGTATTTAAAAAACACTATTTCTCGCAACAGGTTCTCAACCTGATAATGTTAACGGCTCATATTGGGCTATACTCATATTGGGCTATAATAAATAATAGATAAAATGCTAAGGAGAATGGACAATGTTTAACGGTGTCGAAATAATTATCGGCAGTTTAGGTGCTCTCATCGGTATTGGTGGCGGTTACCTCGTCCTTTCTGCTTTTTTCGCTGGCATCCAGCATATCACGAAGATCGGTGCTGTCGAAATCAAAGAGACGACCTCTGAAAAATAGGGGTCCCTAAGACAACGCCGAAAGGACTTGACAATTAGAGATTTTTGTGTTATTATGTTACCGAGCATCCGATGGCGGATTGCCACCGTGTCTCGGAGTACAGAACGTTGAAAACGAACAGCGGCAGCTATGGAATATCGCGCCCTTCACCCCTGGAATGTTACACCTGAAGAAGCCAGACAACTCCAAAACAAACTGCGCACACAGGTGATTTCAACAGACCAGTTTGGGACAATCAACACCGTTGCTGGAGTAGACATCGGGTTGAAAAAGGACACCGCAATCGCATCTGTGGTCGTCCTGAGTTTCCCTGAACTACAGGTGGTAGATAGCGTGGTTACAGCAAGCCCTGTTCGTTTTCCTTATATACCGGGGTTGTTATCCTTTCGGGAGACTCCACCGCTACTGACAGCGTTTGATCAGTTGCAAACGGTCCCAGACCTAATAATCGTAGACGGGCAAGGGATCGCACACCCCAGAAGATTCGGGCTCGCATCGCACTTAGGACTGATATTGGATAAACCGACAATCGGTTGCGCAAAATCCCGGCTCTGGGGACGATACACGGAACCTAACACAGAACAAGGGGCTTATACGTATCTTACAGATAAAGAAGAGGTGATCGGTGCCGCGGTCCGCACGCGCACAAACGTCAGGGTAGTCTACGTGTCCATCGGACACCGAATCTCCCTGGATTCAGCCCGTATGTGGACGTTGGCATGTTGTCGAGGCTATCGCTTACCTGAAACCACCCGCCATGCACACAACGCCGCATCCGGAGACCCTCCCGGAATACGCACATGAAGACTAACAACAGACATCACTGGTCGTTTGACTACAACCACGGTGCACAAAATCCCCAATTTACACAGGAATTGATTGGAACACTCCGCGGTTGTTACACGAACACCGATACGCACGGCAGGCAGGCAGCACAAACCGTCAAGCATGTCTACAATATCTTACCGAACTATTGGCGCGGTTATGCCGGCGGAGATACCAAAAAAGAACTACGGATCGGGGAAACTACCGTTGAACGCACCAAAAACGGGAGCCTATGGAACTATACCGTCGAATACGAAAATACGACAAGCGGCGAACACCTACAGATGCAATTCTGCTGTCATGATGACAATTACCGTTCCCTCATAGATAATTGGCGCGTCACCGTCCGTAACAGTGGAAATGATAAATATTCCGAATTGACATCTGAGGGGCATCTTACTCGAGATTCAGAGGTACGACTTCGCATCAACGGCACTGAGATCGCTGGTGGCGTTGTGGATAAATCAACCAAAATGACATGCAATTGGGCACTTTTTGATGTAATCCCAGCACTCACACAGACAGTTCAAGCATCAGGCAGTGGAATAGACATCGTACTTCTTGAAGATCTGGAGCAGCTCAGACCGAAAAGCAAGATCGGTTTCCTTGAATCGATACAGACACCTATGCCACTCGACGGTTATTACGTTTACGGTGTCGGACTTCTGCCTTCGTATTGGTGGCTTGATGCGGATGGAAACATCGCTATCGCTTCGACGTTTTTTGAGACGTTGGTACTCAGAGAAAAGATAGAGGGCAGCACATGAACGAAAGACCCAATATCGTTTTTATCAACACCGACCAGCATTCGTGGGATGCGATCTCTGCATACGGAAACCCGTATCTTCATACGCCTAATATTGATGAGCTTCACAGGAACGGCACCTCTTTTCGTCAATCATATTGCACAGATCCGGTGTGCGCCGCTGCGCGTTCGAGTTGGGCTACGGGGTTATATACATCTGAAACAGGTGTTCCGTTCAACGGTGGGCATCTGCATCCAGACATTCCAGATATTGGACAGGTGCTGAGGGCAGATCGCTATAGACCGTTCCATTGTGGTAAGTGGCACGTCCCGGGTAGAAATGTTCGTGAAAGTTTTCAGACACTCTATTATGGGCAACGCAGTATCGGTGCAGGCGGTGCCGCGTATTACGATTCCGCAACCACGCACGCTGTTGCAGATTTCTTGACGAACTACGATGGCGACCAACCGTTTTATCTACAGATCGGCTACGTCGATCCACATGATGTATGCGAATATCTGCACAACCATGAGGAGAAACAAATTCCGAACCCTGTGGAGCACGGAATTGTTTCGGAAGACGATTTACCGCCACTCCCTGAAAACTTCGACTACGATGAACGGGAGACTGTGCTACACCGCGTCTGTCGTCGAGTTGAGGACGCGCTCATTCACGCGCCTATCCTTAAAGCCGTACAACATTGGGACGAACTGCAGTGGCGCTACCTAATATGGAACTATTACAGATTCGTTGAGAAAGTCGACGCTGAGATCGGTCGAGTCATGGCACTGCTACGCGAGACATCTCAGCACCATAGAACACTCATCATCTTCACTGCCGACCATGGTGAAGCATGCGGAAGTCATCGGATGTTCCAGAAGTTCACACTTTATGAGGAGAGTGTGCAAGTGCCGTTCATCGTGGCGTGTTTAGGAGACGGAATCCCGATAGAAAAAGATCGGGTTGACGAAACGCATTTCATTTCCGGTGTAGATGTGTTCCCAACCATCTGTGATTACGCCGGTATTGATACACCCGAAATGTTGCAAGGCATAAGTGTGCGTCCACTGGTAGAGGGCAGAGATGTCCAGTGGCGAGATTCTGCCTACATAGAGAGTAATTATTGGGGACGCGCGATTGTTACAGAACACTATAAATACGTTACAGAGTACAAACCGAAAATAGTGGAGGATTTCTTGCCTCCGGGACCAGATGCCGAACAGTTCGGACTCGCTCAACTATTTGATCGGCAAAACGATCCAGCAGAGACAGAAAATTTAGTGACAGACCCAGCCTACAGCGAAATCGTTAAGGTGTCTCAAGATAAACTGCTCGCTCAAGAAGCCAAACTCCATCGGCAGGAAATTGTACATCCACATCCGAAGCGAGTAATATCAAACTGGGGTGAGCGGTTACGGGCATATTGGCAACACAATAGATAGGAACACAAATTCGTTGATACAACGGTAAAAAAATATCAGGACCTCGGAAAAATGAATATATTCTCAAAACGCTTAAATCGACTCCCACCATATATGTTTGGTAAACTCAAACAGTTAACGCACGAACGTAGACAGCAAGGGATAGACATTATCGACTTAGGGATGGGGAACCCGAATCAGCCGACACCGCAACCTATCATTGATAAGTTGACCGAGGCTGCGCAGGAGCTTCGGAATCACCGCTACTCCGCTTCACGCGGCATTTTTAACCTCCGCAGGGAAGTCAGTTGGCACTATGAACGTCGGTTCGGTGTTGACATTGACCCGAATGAGGAGGCAATCGCTGTTATCGGCACGAAAGAGGGACTCGGGCATCTCGCTTTGGCTTTGATTGACGAAGGCGACCTGGCGATGGTACCGAACCCGACATTCCCGATTCACACATACAGCGTCGTTCTCGCCGGTGGTAGCGTCGTCAGTATACCACTCACAGAGGAGAACGATTTTATCCCTTCACTCACTGAGATTACACGCGATATTTGGCCGAGACCTAAGATGCTAATCTTAAGTTTCCCGCATAACCCGACGGGCGCTGTTGTTGATCTCGGGTTCTTTGAGGAGATCGTCGCCTTCGCGAAACAACAGGAGATCATTGTCGTCCACGATTTGGCTTACGCAGACATCGTCTTTGACGGTTACAAAGCACCGAGTTTCCTACAGGCGAAGGGCGCGAAGGATGTCGGTATTGAATTCATCTCGCTGTCGAAATCCTATAACATGGCGGGGTGGCGGTGCGGGTTCGCCGCCGGGAATCACGAGATTATAGAGGCACTCGCCCGGATTAAAGGCTACTACGATTACGGGATTTTCGCACCGATCCAGATCGCGGCGATTATGGCACTCCGCACGCCAATAGACACCGTAATAGAAAACGCCGCGATCTACCAGAAACGCCGCGATGTACTCGTGGAAGGGTTAAACCGGATCGGATGGGCAGTACCGAAACCCCAGGCTTCCATGTTCGTCTGGGCATCTATTCCTGAAGCGTGGCGACACTTGAACTCTCTCGACTTCTCAATGAAACTCCTCAATGAAGCGGAAGTCTGCGTCTCTCCCGGTGCAGGGTTCGGGCATAACGGTGAGGGGTACATCCGCATCGCGCTTGTAGAGAACGAGGATCGCATCCGTCAAGCAGTCCGCCAGATCCGACGTGCGTTGTTCGGTTAATGATCAATCAATATGTATACAAATTATACATATCAAGGTCGATATGTATAGAAATTGCCAAAAAGTATACATGTCCAGATGTATATGTATACAAATTATACATATACATCCCAATATGTATAGAAATTGCCAAAAAGTATACATATCCGCTTAAGTGGGCGAATTACTCTAATCCCCACTGCTTTTTCGCTTCTTCAAACGAAATCTTCTGGCTGCCGGTGTGAGAAATCGGGTTCTTGCCAACCCACCGCTCATCAATCGGATGTTCCGCCGGTTGGAAACGGATGTCACAACTGACGCGCCACCGATCCGAAAGGTTCTTCGTCGAAGTGTGCATCGTGTGCATTGTGAAGATGATGACATCCCCCATCTCAAAATCGGCTGTTTTCCATTCACCACCGTATTTATCGCTGATCTCCATCGGATCGCGTCCGAAATGACCCGGTGTACCGTCCTTATCAACATCTGTTTTACCGTAGGTATCTCGAATCCGTGCGAAACTCGGTAGGTTATGCGAACCGACAAGCACCGTCAGTGTCCCCATCGTTGCGGGTACATCACCAAACGGTACCCAGCACGTGTGCAGCTGCTTTGAACCCCTGCCCATATAGACGAAATCGAAGTGGGGACCCGACCAACCGTCAGGACGGACGAACCGGAGCCATTTGTAATCGAATGTTCGGGTATCGCCACCGAAAAAGTTACGGAAGAATTTAAAGAGTTCATCGCCTTCTAAGACAGACAGCACATCTGGGTGGTGTGTAACAGCGGGAGCTCCCATCGTCCTTCCAGGGCTGCCCGCCCCGGCGACTGCTTCCATAATATCCGTATCGGGTTTGAAGACATCGTCTTTACCGTTCCCTTCGGCATATTCAAGGATAGCGCGCCGCGCTGCGATAATCTTTTCTTTGTTAATTAAACCCCGGACGAGTAGATACCCGTCTTCTGCTATCTGTTCGTGCAAGCCTTCTGATGAGTCGAGCACAGCGTTACAGTCCCGAAGCACACCGAGGTGTGGCCCGGGGAAGGTCATCTCATGGTCTCCTACAAAAACGGTTTTTGCCATTATGTTCCTCCGAATTGTGCTATTACGGTAGTAGCATTTGCTTTTTTCTCGAGGTATGCGGACGGTTCCATCCGTTGTGCCCCAAGCTGAAAGAGTGCCTCGTTTGCTGGTGTATCAAAAGTGAAAACGGGTTTACCACAGGCGATCATCTGCTCTGTGAATTTCAAGGTCTTGCTGTCTTCAGCGGCATGCGCGATATAGATTTTGTCCGCGAGCGCTGCAACGAAAGCGTTGCGTCGGTTCGCCAACGCCACTGTCTGTCTATCGTAGCGACTTTCAAACGGCGATAGAATTAATAACCGTTCTTTAGCGAATGCGTCTTTCCATGCCGATTTCAGTCGCATATTTTCGATGCTCCGCGCCGGACACAAGAGAATCGGTTGTACGCCACGCAGTAAGACGCGCAGACATTCTTTTTCAATCGGCGAATGATAGCCTCCGATCGTTGGGATCCCTCGCTCCTTGAATCTCTGTGCCAAGTCATGCGTTTTCAATATCAGTTCCCCGGGACATTTCTTGGAGCAGAAGAGTGCCCAGAGGTTTCCGTTGAAAGCGGTATCTATTCCCGGTAACAAGTCGATATTTCCACGTGCCCAAATCGTTTCTGGGGCTTCTGTTTTTAAGGAGTCTTTCAACCTTTTTGGGTAATTCGGGTCTATTTGTGTGATGCGTTGAATTGGCGGTATCACTTCTCATCCTACATGACATTTGATAAAGTTAGAGTTTATGAATAATCCCGTTTGTAGTAGGGCAATTCATTGCCCGTTGTGGACGTACAATAATGCACTTCGCTTATGGGCGAGTACTCCGCAAAATCGCACGACCACGAACCCACTCTCAAGTTCAAAGTTGAGGAAGCAATAGTCTGCCATAGGTTACCCATCTTTCACTAATTCTTAAGCAGTTTTCATCTGATGATTTTAACAAAACTTGGTAATTAGTGCAAGGATATAACCAGCGGTGAACAGAATCATTCAATTGTCACAAATCGTTCTTGTGGGAGGGGTGTTTCTTATGCTCGCGATACTCACAATAAATGCTGTATCAAGCGGAAAGTTGACGATGTGCTTCAGGTGGTGCGCCGTTTTGGAGCCAAGCAATCGGCTGTTCTTCTGCTGTCCTATCTGGGTTGACCCAGATAATATCTTGGATTTCGCCAACTTGTTGAGATGCTCGCTTGAAAAGTCCTCGGATAGTTTCATCAAGTGAAACAATGATTTGATCAGTTGCAAGTGCTGCTCCGAGAAGATGAAAATCCTTTAGCATCGCGTTGATGTCTTTTTCCTCAACGGCTGTCGCTTCAATCTCGTCGTACAACGCTCTATTTTGAGGAAGTTCGATATAGTGGAATCTCCTTGTGGCAATCATATTCCCTAACCATTCGGCTGCAAAATTTGATTGATTCTCATCCCATTCTTCGGATAATTCAAACGTCATCACAACATGGTGTGAGGATTCGTCTCGAAAAGTTTGAAGAAATTCGGTGCAGTTGATTGATACAGAGTCAGTTGCGTCTACACCACCGGCAGCGCGGGCAACCGAAGCGTTCACAACGAGTCGTTTTAAGCTCTTTGCCCGCATATTATGTCCTTTTAATGAAATGCGACCGTGCTGCCTTTATGTACCCACTTTGTGCGTTGAGATTGACATCCGCAAAATCTTCGGGCCACTCTCCGTAAGCTCCTACCTCATCCACATGGGCACTGCTAACGTCAGTTACGCCATCTTTGTTCCGTGAAAACCAGTGAAGCTTAACTAACTCCGGTGGGAGGTCTCCTTCTGCAACAAGTGTTTGAACCCCCAAAAGCAATAGTGAACTGTGCGTCTCGGCGACGACACGGACACCCCGTTTCGCCGCATCCGCCAGTACCCGCGCCAACGCGACCTGCGCGCGGGGATGGAGATGTAACTCTGGTTGTTCGAGATAGACCAACTGCCCTGGCTCTGCTGCAATCAGTGCTACTATAGCAGGCAAAACTTGAGATACTCCAAACCCCACATCTGCAATGCTGACCAGGTCTGCCTCGCGCTTGTTGTCGTTAAGGAAACGCCCCACTTGAAGTTCAATGCCGACATCACCGATTTTTTTCGTGCCAACTTGTCCTGTTAAACCAAGTGTATAAAGTTCATCAGCAATCATTTTCAGACGTTCATCTTTCTTTTCCTGCCACTCATGAATAATGCTCGCAGCGTAATACTGAAATGTGCCGGGATACTGGGGACCGGTGCTGCTCAATTTGTAGGCGCGTTCTGGATTGCCACGTAGTCCAGGTAAGTGAATGGTACTGAAAATATATGCCCCAAAACCATAAGTAACCTCATAGAGATTACTACTATACTGAGAAGATCCCAAATACAAAAAACAACGGGAACGCTTCACTATATCAAAATTCTTGAATGCCGGATCTTGATTACCCAATGATTTGATTTTTTCAGGCAACATCTCTGGATACAATGTAAGAGGCTTAGCGGATAATGTTTGATCGGGGCCTGAATTTTCTTTAGTCATTTCGGCAATTTCAATCCCATTCTTTCCCTTTCTGAAAGTTGTCCGCACTGCATTAAAGACATTAGACTTATGAGTCTCAATCCGAACCTGAAAACTGTCTATTCCCTTTTTATTCGAGAATGTGGACAGAAATTGTGCCGCCTCAGTAAATTGAACGTTCGGTCCATCAATCAACAGCGGTCCCGGATCGTAAGGTGCTTCCAGTGTCTGCTTCAGCATCAGGAGCGGTTGCATGATGCTGGATTTCCCAGAACTGTTCGCACCGGCAAGGATCGTTAGCGGACGGATGTCAATTTCGCATTCCTCCGCGATGGACTTGAAACCCTTTACGGCTATCTTGGTGATACCTGAGACTTTTTTTTCCGACATGTCGAACTTGCTCCTTGTGTTAATCGCTTACCTAATCATTCACTTAATCGCTTACCTAATCGCTTACTTTTCGGACGTATCTACTTCCCCTCCCTTTTCCAATCATGGACAATAACCCTTTATCCGTCATATCCTTTAGTTCCTCATAGGCAATCCTACGCGAGACATTGTTGATCTCTACATACTCCTTTGTCGCAATTTGCCCGTTTCTTTGGACATAGAAAAACGCATTCTTTTGACGTTCGTTCAACTGCTCTGATATGTCGTCAATTTCAATATAAGTGTTCTCTTGGATCGGGGAATCAAAGATGATTTTGGTTTCAATGGGGTGAAACTCATAACGCGGTTCCTTGTTTCCCCACTCCCTACATAATCTTTGCATCATCCTGATACCGGCACCGTACCGTTCAATGAAACCGACATCAAACATGAATTGACTCAAAGTAGGGTTTACCGGTTTGTGAGTCGGTTCATCTGGACTAACACCTTCTGGAAAAGTGCCGGGACTGATAACCTCAACGCGATTGTCAAATATAAAGACCCGGACATCCGCAGTTTCCTGATAATTGCGATGAATCAAGGCGTTGATAATCGCCTCCCGTAGTGCATTAAGCGGATATTCAAACTTATCGTCTCGTTGGAAACTTCTTGAGGTACGAAAACTGAGGAGTCTAATATTTCTTCTTATAAATTCCTCGGCGGTATCAACGTTTTCCCAGAGCGTCTCGCCGCAATCAAGCCGATCAAGGACAGGATGGGTGACAGATGTTCCTTTGAATCTGACAACTCGTAATTGCGCGTTGTGGAAGAATCTTAGTAGCGGGTGCTTACTGAAGAAAAGAAGCCCCGCGTGGGTTGGTGTTCCATCATCGCTGATACCCTTAATGTTCTTCAAAAACGCTGCCATGTTCATATCTTGCGGTTTAGACACATTCCGGATTGTCTCTCGACGGGTCAGATACCATTCGACTTTTTTCTTATCTATATCATCAAGTCCAGCACGTGTAACTAAGAGTTGATCCCAAGTTTGTCCGGTGGCGTTGAGGTGCATCTGGACAATCTCTTGTGGCGACATGACGCGGTTGCTATTCCCGACCCTCTTATAGCATCTTCCCTTAACAGAAACAGGTTTTATGGAGGATTCCGTGATATGTATTAACACCACCGATTTTTCTTCTACAGCAACTGATTCAATTTCTATAACGACCCGCGGCTCTGTTGCTTGGGCAAGCCGGTTTGACCAGTTTCTCAGCGTCTCTTTTCCAATGGTAATTCCTCTAATTTCTCCGCTATCAGATACACCAATAAGAATCGTACCGCCATCGGTGTTCGCAAACGCAGCAGCGGTCTCAATCACTTCCTGATCGAAGTTCTCTTTGAATTCGGTCGTGGCGTTTTCACCTTGCGCGATGCGTTGTTTGAGTTCTGCGGTTTCCATAGTCTTTTTCGGTTATCTAATCAGAATCGTGATTATTTGTACGTTGAACTTTTCCATTTTTATGACAGATAACGAATTCCGTGTTCTGATTTCGGCTAACCTGCTGTCCATACGCCACTGCGTCCTTTTTCGTATCAAAATGTCTTAATGATTTTGTAGCACCCCGGCGTTTCACATCCCAACCGCCGTTATCGCCACGAATGACATAATGGGTATTCTTCGCCAGACCATAAACGACTGCCTCTACCGCATGTTGAATCTGGCTTTCAGTAAGATTTCCTCGTTTGGGCGGATCCTTAACAATTCTTTTTCTTCCCATGCTAATCATCTCCTTGCACATGTTGGGATAAACGATTCTCTCTGGTTCGTAACCATTTCACAATCAGCCAAATGTAGTCATTGTAAATCAAGTTATTAGTATCTAACTGCCATATTTGAGTCATTTCGGGTAAATCTTGCATAAAATTTTGGTAACGTTCCCAAATGATGTCGCCACTCGGAATTGTCCTATGTCTTGATGCTGTGCGGAGCCAATTCCGAACGACCTTTACAATTTCTTCCGGCGCGTTGTTATGTGACTGAATATCCTGCCCCGCAATATCCGACATAAACTGTTGATACCGATACGGTTCTCTATCCAATATGAGACATTTTTCGCCTTTTTGTGCTTCCGAACCAAATTTCTTTGCCCCGAGAAAAACACCCAATTCCAGAGGCATATTAAATCGCGGAAACCCCGAAGGTTCGTCTAATTCTATTCTGGATATATCGTGGATACCGTCGCGGCAATCGGCAATAATTTCGTAGATTTTTTCAATCCTCACTTGGCTTGCGTCGTCTTCTTCAAGTGCACAACGCGGGATAAAACCGCAATCATGCACGGCAAATATCATCGCGTCGAACAACGGCTTATAAGCTGGATCAAATGGACAATTGATAAAAACATTGTCGTTATAGTGAGATGATTCCATAAGTTCTTATGTCAACACCTACTCTTCCCAAAAATTTTCAATAGGAAACGGTTTGCTGCGTCCTTTGTATATTAACCGAACCCGTATTGTTCCTGATGGACGCGGCGGAGGTGTAATTATAGCAGCGTCCCAATCAAGGATGTCCTCTTCGTCGTAAGTGGGAAAGGCGAGGCGTTGCTTCTGTTTTTCGTTAGTTGTGTTTTTTGAGTGTGTAGTTTTCATAGACTATTTAGCACTCCTTCTGCTTACTATTTTATCAGAAGTGTAGGATGTGTGCAACCGTATTGCACAAAAATTTGAGAAATGAAGTGACGCGCGTTTCATAGTTTTCATAGCAAAATCCAAAAAGCGATAAGTTGCGAAATCATTTGTAAACCCATACAAGGACAGGGTTCTGATCGGTTTTTGTTGATGGATGCTGTAAAGGTTGCTATGAAATTTTATAGATGGGAAGAGAGCTTAGATTTACACTGTCGGAATCTCGGATCTATCGGATTGCGCGGATTTTGAGTTTTCGCGTATTCAACGTTTTTGGTATAGCGTTGGGGTTCACTCGGTGCCCTGCAGCAACAGTAGGTGTGTCGTCTGTAGACTATTTCTTTCAGATGCTAATGTTTCGATCTCGTCCGTTCAACCCAACCTACTCTGTTGAAGGGCGGGAAGAAGTGGTTGGTCAATGTTATCGAAAATACGCGGCATTTAGCGATGATCCTTTTCCTTTTTGCTTGAATATAGTTAAAATGACCAGATTTTTCCTTAAAAGTCAATATTTTAGTTATTCAATAACCCCATAAGTCCATCTTATCAAGGAAACTTTAAAATGTTCCTCTGGACGTATTGTTAGGAAAACGGCTAAAAGATTATAGGGTGCGGTTAGGAAACCGCACCTACCATTTTGAGATCAGCTGTATACGGAGAACCCACGGCGTGTGCCTATTACCTTGTCTTGAGCGCACCCCATGTTGTTGTCAATTTGCCAGCAACATCTACAGTCAGGATGTCCCGCGATTTCATGACAGCCTCAACCTCTTCCGCCGTTAAGGCGCGGTCGTATACGACCAACTCATCAAGTAAACCTTTATAAAGGTTAGCACCACCATTCGTATCCGGTCTGCCCCCGATTTCGATGTTATTGTCGTTCCAGACCATCACGGGCCCATTATTTGGGGTCGCTTTCTCACCTGCAAGTTCACCGTCAACGTAGACTTTAAGGTTTTCAGCATCAAAAGTACCGACGACGTGATACCAGGTATCCGGTTTTAAACCTAAATTCGGCAGTGCAACCGTCGTATCAACATCAGCACCGTTAAACGGGCCCATCTTTTTCTGCCCAGAATTGATATACCAGTATAACCCCTCACCACTACCAAGTCCAAATTCGACGTTATCGTCGCTTGTCCCCGATTTGTCGTAAAAGATATTCCCGTAGACGTGTCCATTGCCGATGGCAACATCTGATATTTCAAAAGGATATATCCAAACAGCGACGGTCAGATGCTCCACATAGAGTTCGCTCTGTCCACCCGGATCCATGATTATCGCAGGTCCACCTGAAAATTCTATCGCACCGCCGACTTTGCCGTCGGCAACGAATTCCGCACTATCATGGAGTATCGCCTCAAAGCCTTTCGGACCGACATCCCTCGCAACATCACCTTTACCTTCATTGAACGGCAAGTAAAAGTGTATACCATCCGTGATTTTTGCCGTAGCACTGAGCGTTGCAACACAAAAAGTAAAAACAGCGAAAATCCAGAAAAATCTTCTCATTTTGTCTACTCCTTCCTATTCTGTGTTACTGATTGTAAAATTCGCAAAAGCATCGTGATAAACGTCTGCATTTTAATACAATTGTAGGTCCGCGTCAAGAAAAACCTGTATTTCCAAAGCGTTTTCAAGTCCTTTCCTCGCTCCGTAGAAGTGCTATGTCTATAAATAGATCACAACTTGCGTTAGAATAGGAGATCCTTGGGTTCCTGCTCACTCTTCTGTAGGATATGCTGTTAGCTTGTCCCGCGTCGGTGAAATCCAACCCGATTTTCTCTCATGAAAAATGACAAGAAAATTTGGGAATAAATTCGTAACCGATTCTCAGACCTAACGTTTATACTCTCACACATGTGGACATGTATACATGTGAACAGGTACGGAAGCGAAAATTGAGGTGATTAACGTGGAAACGACTCCGAAACCGACTACGATGGTGCCGCCATCTCGTCAAGGGAAAAAAATGATTTCGGGACATTTCGATAAGGATGTGCATCGGCAGTTGAAAGTACTCGCCTTGGAGAAGGACACGAGTATCCAAAACCTGTTGAGCCAAGCGTTGAATGCGCTGTTCGAGCGGAACAATATGCCGCCCATAGCGTAAAACCTATTGCGGGAGGTTATGATGATTTCAAACGCGGATTGGAGAATCTTAGAAAAAACGAATCGGATGCTCGCGCTGAATTGGGAAGCACTCAGACGCGCACGCGCAACCGAGGATAAACATACGATCAAGATGGCTGAGATGAGGTACTTCCAATCATTACAAAGTGTGATTGTATCAACCCAAAACGCGGTCGCGCAGTATACAATCTCAAAGTAATGTCGTCAGGTTCGGCACTTTTCTATATGCTTTTAGTCGCAATAAGGGGAACAACAGGACTGTTGTTCCCTTTACTTTTTCGTGTTTACAGTATTTCTAACAAAAAAACGGAATGCAACTTAGAGTAAAACCTATATTGAAAACAACAGAGAGAATCCGGAAGTAAAATAGACTATGCCTCTGTAGCAGGTTTTGGTGCCTCCTCAATACCTATTCTTTTCTCTATTTTCTCCGCTAAAACTTTGAAATCTTGGCGTGCACTATTGGCAGCGGCTGCGTGACTGCCGAAGGCTCCATCTGCTGTGGTGAGATGAAAAATAGGTTTACGTTTTTCTTGAGCCATAGGAATGAGACTGCGGTAGTGCTTAAGAATAGCAAGGGAATTTTTGGGATCCTCTTCTGGAGTCGTAGCGTAGGGTCCCATGTCATTTCCTAACAGGTTCCGTGCGTATTCTTCAGGCATTCGGTTAACCCATTTATCGTAAGCTTTAACAGGACGCTCCAAACGTACCCCGTGTTGCTGCATTATGTATCCAATGGGTTTCATGCCTCCTTCTGGAAGAGGAAAATTTGGCATATTCTTATTATCCTGCCTGTGTTGCCAATCCGACCAGTTGTCTCGTCTGCGTTGCCAATCCTCTCGCCATCGCTTGAGGGTTGGACCCAAGTTTTGTAGCCCGCGGAGTGAAAACAGATCTGCTCCAAGTGGAACTACAACATAATCGCTTGCAATCAATGCGGAGCGGTTGATAGCACCGAGATTAGGACCAACATCAGCTAAAATAATTGAGGCCTCCATCTCCGTAGCACTCTGCTGCATAATAGTCGAAAACGCCGTTAGTATTCTAAAAGACCTATAAAGATTAGTAGATCCCATAGCATTTGGCCATTCATTAGATAGGGTATCCTCAAACTCTGCAAGTGCTAAGTCTCCCGGAATCAATTTTAGGTCACTCTGCTCAAAGTCGAGTTGCCATAAAATTGATTGCAGATAAGGCAAATGCAGATCACCAACTTCTATCAGCGGTTTTACACACTGGAAGATTGTGCTTCTAGGGGTAGAGACATCATCGCTTTCGTCCCAGAGGCTTTCCAAACGTTCCTCGTCCAAAAATGCAGCAGTCAGATTTGCCTGCGGGTCGAGGTCGCAGGCAAGCACTCGATGACCAAGGTCGTGAAGCATCCATGCCAGATGATAGACAAGGGACGTTTTACCAACACCGCCTTTGTTGTTGAAGAAAGTTAGAACTGGAACAGGCATTGTCAGGAAATCTCCTATTTTTCCGCTAATTTGATGGTTGCCCGCACGAAATTGTCAAGAATTTCAAATTCTGGTTCAGGATGTCCCGCTTCGCGCAGTAGTCTTCTTGCTATAGTTATACCAACGCCAAAACGCTGTACATAACCAAGAATTCTCATCGCTTCCGCCAGATTTGGATTGCGATAATCCACCAAATCAGGCTGCCCGAAATTTTCAGCTGTTATTGCTCCATAAGCACCACCAGGGCTCAAAACTTCAATCCGGTTATTATACCAATAAACATGAACCGGGGCATTCGTCACTTCATAAGTTCTATGCATAATTGCATTCCGAGTAATTTGTTGCACCGCTTCTATCGGATAAAGTGCCGTTCGCTTTTCAAGAGGGCCGGACGTGATATCAACTGCAATACGATTATGCGCCCTTAGTTTATCATCTAAGCGGCGAATCTGGTCTGGAATGGCACTGCGTATAGCTTCATTGTCAAGAATTTCATCTGTCAGTTCGTTTCCATCAATTCTGAGGAATTGGACATAAGCCCCTGGAAGAAAATCTTGTGGGTTTTTGCCGAGTACCAGGATACCCACAACTGTTGCGGATAGTTCATCAGCTGAGGCAATCATTTTCGTCGCTGCCAAACGTTCTTCAAGCGTGCGTTCATTAACTGCCAATATGTCCGGATCAACTGCTTGTACCAGATATTCGTGTTCAAAGTGAACCAAATTAAGATCGGATAAACCTGATGTTGGAATCGGTTGAATGTCAAAAGGGATATCTTTATACCGACGCTTTTCAGTGAGAATCCTTTCGTCTTGTGCGGTTGCAATGTCTCGGCGAGATCCAGTTCTAATACGAATAACTCCTTTACAGCGAACGGGAGGCGAGTCAGCTGGTTCCACTCTAACCACTACCACTTCTTTATCTTCCAATGCTTGCTTTTCAACGGTCATAGATGGCAGAGGTAAAATATGACCGTCGCTTTTCATGTGCGACAACTGCTCAATTACTTGGTCTGCGTCGGATAAACCTATAATAGTTTTATCATCTCTCACGCCTATGAAAACGAAGCCCGGTTTCTCATAGTTAGGCAGATCGTTGGCGAAAGCACAGATAGCTTCCCTAATTTTTTCCGAAGCATCACCGGACAAAGACTGCTTAAATTCAACGCGATCAGACTCACCGTATGCGATAATTTGCATCAACTCTTCATCTGTAAATTGTTGCATTTTGAATCCTACTATATTCTGGAGCATGTTCGCTGCTTGTATTTTCTTTCAACCGCTTACCGTGAATACAGCAACAAGTATATAGTGAACGATGGAATTTGTCAAGACGATTTTCGTGTCACAAATCAATACAACACATGCACCCGGTTCTTTCCGCGCACGGTCTCATCTGGCAACACTATCGGCACTTCAACGACAACAATGAACGCACCATCCGCACTAATCGCAAGTGTGTCATAAGGCAGTTGTCCCTCTGTACGGTAGGTGTACAGATATTTCGATAAACCGCTGCCGCCTGCTGTCAAATCGAACACTGATACACCGTGAAGACTCTCGTTCGGATCTTGTGTACGCTTGGAAACAGATAACGCAGCATAACGATCCTTTCCATCAATTCGCAAGCCTTGTGGCATATTCTCAAGTTGCCACTGCCAAATTTTCCCGCCAGTCCAAGAATAGGCGAACAAGGTCATCCCGTTTGGATGTGCTGCCGAAGGGCGCTGTGCCCCTTTTCGGAGATGATATGGGATGTAGGTGTCTCCAGTGACAAAGAGCGCGGCTGCGTCCGTTGCGCCGATCGTGCCAGAAGTCGCGACAATCGGAATACCACTCACCTCCAGAGGCGTTGTCAAGTTTTCCTGCCATATCGGTTCTGGCGCATTGACATCAAAGATGAACGCACGTCCGTCGTCTGTTGTTACATTGATGAATTTGCCATCCGGGGAGATGCTCACACCGCGCCAAAACGTGACCTGTGGAAAATACTCGCGCAGCGGTTCAATATCCGCGTGCCACTTTTCTATTCCGTCTGCTGTGTTAAGAACAACAAGTTTTCCATTACCAGCACCGTTTTCATCGGTCAGACTCCCTTGTAAGTTATGTCCACTGTCTGTTATAAGTCCAAGAGTCTTCCCATCGGCACTTACGTCAAACCAGCGTATTATCTCTGAAGTCGCGCCGTCGCGGGGCCACTTCCAAATAACATCCCCCGTTTCGCCGTCAAACCTATAGAGTTGGGACATCTTACGCGGTGTATCGTTTTCTGTCCATGAGTGCACGCTTGCGACCAAAAGATCTCCGTTACCCAGCGTTCGCATACACACTGGACCGGGGTAACTAACCCACGCGTAGACACTGTCCAGATCGCTCGGCGTGGAGGTCTCGATGTCATCAGCGGTGCGATATTTCCAGCGAAGTGTCGATTCAGCGGCTGCAAAATTATAGCAGTAGATGAATCCATCTGCTGCCTGCTCGCCGATATAGAGTACGGAATTATCTGGACTGAATGCCATCCCTCTGACATAGCCTTCCGAGATTCGAGTTTTCCAAAGCGTTTTGCCTGAGAGTGCTTGCAGAACTGCCAGGTGCCCACTATCCGTCGCAACCGCTAATTTATGTGTATAAGGTGCTTTTCCATGTCCTAAGGCAATCGCAGTCGGTTTCGCAGGTTGACGAAGGTTTTCCATCAGCGATAAAAGACCGTCTAATTCAACAATGCTGATAGGGTACGGTGTTGGCTTAAGTGGAGAAGTCGTTGTTACCTTAATATCACTTGAGCGAAAATAAAATTGATACTCTTCGTTGGGTTGCCATGGAAATTGGAGTAGTATCCGCTTGGAATTGAACTGTGTATTGAACTGTGTAACGGTTGGGGGTTCAGCTAATTTGTGTGCTACACCGTTAGACACGGTTGAGACGCTGATACTGCCTACGACATCGTCTTCGTTTTCGACTTCAAACATGACACCGGTCCGAATCCAAGTGACACTCATATCGGCTGGCACATGCCTAATGGGTAGGACAATAAACAGGCAGAGTAGGCTAAAAAATAGAATTCGATTCATTGTTGTGTTCCTTATGTTGGCTGTATCGCAGAATTTTAAAGTTTTTTATGCGTAGAAAATCGCACGCACCAAGCAGGATGATAGCTTAATCCGCCACGCGCCAGAGTCCACGTCCTAATCTTGCACCGAGAAGTACACCGATAAATGTATAGACGAACCCCTCTATTACGATTCGGAGGACAATATACCAATCGGCGTAGAAAAGTCGATAAAACAGCATAGAGAGTTGAAAATCGACATAGACAGCGATTGCGTCACAGAGTCCCAACACGACCGCCCACGCCAATATGCTCCGTCCGCGCACGAACAGAAACCCTGTTTCCAATAAAAGGACACTTGTCCCAGTATAGACGATCGCCATCGGTGTAAAGAGTCCAAACGTAACACCGCTAAGAAGCAGCCGCACCGCCGAGACAAGCAAAATCACACCGCTTCCGTTGCTCTGCCACTTCGCATTCGCATATTCAAGCGTCGCAGCATCCGTGTTATATCTATCTTGGTCTGTGTTATATCTATCTTGGTGTTTTGTCCGCGCGCCTGTTGTCCTTTCAGGATTCCCGCTAATATAGATTAACAACGCCGTCAGCAAAGCATAGTAGAGGGTCTCATTTATCAAACCCGTTAGGAGTACAGAAATCGGACCGAGAACGGCACGGATTAAGTTGAGGAATAACGTTGATGGTACCATCACCCCAACGAAAATCGTTGTGCCGAATAACGCGATAACAATAATCTGTTTGGTTGTGAACCGCGCAAAAATTCGCTTGTGAAACCGCAAAACAACCGCAAAACCGATACTACTGCAAATGATCGCAAATAGACTGACAAGCAATGCTTGCTGATTCGGAACAATTAGGTGTAACGGTCGTTTTTCACGAAGGACGGTTGCATCGCTGCCCCAGACCTTCACCGTAATGTCACGTTGATACGCACCAGGGATCGCCTGTTCCGGATTACCTTGTCTGATATACATCGGATGAAAATAGATAGGGAGTGGAACTTCTGTAACGACACCCGCTGGCAGACTCGCAAACGCTACACTCCGATTTATGCCGCCGTTCGCTGTCTCTGGCGGCGCGAGAAACGGAATCGTCTCGCCACTATCTATATCTATATTGCCCGACGATACGACCACATGAATTGTCGCTTCACCTTCATTGCGGAGACGCACTGCCTGGTAGGCTATCGGTTCAAAGGCGTTGGTCTGTGATGTCCCGAACCACCTAAAAAGCGGACGTGCGTAGTAGAGCGTATCCGCTCGCTGTCTCGGATCCGCCGTGCCTGTAGCATCCGTAGGCATCACGACTGATTCTATAGAGAGGTGTTCAGCGATCTCTGGAATCGTTGCCACCTGCAGTGCCACTGTCGCCTGCTGCTCCCATACCTGACCATCACCTGCCGTAAAACGGACAGTACCGGAAATTTCTTGTTCATCCGTCTCGTTCACCTCGGATGTTTTCAAAACCAATTCCCGGTACCAGACTTCCGATGCCACCTTAAATCTGCCAGTGGTAGAGAGACACGTCTCGGTACCGATCGTCTCACTTTTCCAATCTTCTAATAACCGAACAACCGTCAGTGTTGTTGGCAGACAGAGTTGAAGGTCAAAAGTCGCTGGCACATTCCCGTTTCTAACGAGGACTGTAGCTGTCATTTCACTCTCTTGCAAAACGAGTGCCTTCTGATTGTCCGCTAACGTCCCGCCTCTATCTGGCTCCGTTGCGGCACCGTAAGGAATAGCGATCTCTAAGCTGCCTTGTGTGTAAGCACGCGGTGCAGTTACGGTTTGACTATCAATGTCTCCCGTCAATAAAGTCGCTTCAAACCTGTAGACTTCTCCTTCGCGCCATTCAAAATAGAGCGACTCTATCTGTCGCGGCGGTGTCGGAAAGTTGAGTTGCGCGACCCTCACACCGTCTGCATTAAAGGCACTCAGACGCTGGACCGGTGACGCTTCACCGAACTGCACCTTCGCACCCAACGAAAAGAACGTCACCTCCCATGATAACGGCTCTTCTTGCGGCGTTGACGCACAACTGACAAGGAAAACAAGCAGTCCGAAGCACCAGAAAGATTTCTTTATTGCGGATTGATCCAAAGCGACCATTATTTTTTCTCGCTGTAGGAGCGAGCTGGGCTCGCGACCTCTTGCTGTAGGAGCAAGTGTTTTTGCTGGGGGTTTTTGCTTGGGCGTTTCTGCGGATTTCTTGTCGCTCGCGATCCTTAATGACTACCGAAATATTTATTTACGCTTCATAAAACCACGTCAATAATCCGTCCGTTAGAGCGCCCGACTGATCAGCACCAGATCAAGGATATTCACGACTTCATCACCGTTGACATCAGCAACGATGCCAGCACCCTGATCACCCAAGAACCGAGCAGCGATGACCAGATCCGAAATATTGACAACCCCATCGTTGTTTATATCCTCGCGGCGCGAGATAACTTGTGCAAACGCAAGGATAGAAGCAGCAGGACCCGCGCGATACGTTTTCAGAAGAGACGCATCCATAACATCCATGACGCGAACATAATCCTGTCCGCCCCCTCCCCAGTCCGGTTGGGTGATATAGAGATTTCCGTCTGGGGCAAAGGTCAAGCCACCACTGACAGCGGCATCCGCATCGTTGCTGAAGTTCGCAATCGTGTCATCTTCGTCACGTATCCAGCCTTGTGCTGCGACATCGTAGATGAGCAACCCCGGATTCTGCCAACTGCCTTGCATGAACAGCTGCTTTTCGGAATTAAGAGCGGCGGATCCAGGTGTGAAACCGAGCTTAACCGTTTCCACAACTTCATCGGTAGTCGCGTCAATCAGGACAAGATGTCCGAGGACATCGTTGTAATTGCCTACCGTCTTGACAATAACAGTCGATTCGCCATCGTTGAGGATTTCACTCGCGTTTGTTGGTACCGGAATAGATTTCAGCACGGCATCTGTCGCCGTATCAATCACTGTAACGCTGCTCTGGTAATAGGTGGTTCTCCCCGCTTCCGGGTCCCATTCCCATGCCGGATTCGAGACGTAGGCTTTGCCATTAAGAAGCGTAATGCCCGTCGGTTTGTTGAAGAAACCGGTGATCAGCTTCGTCACATTACGATTCGGAATGTCAACGACATGCACCTCATGTGCCGCTGCACAGGTAACGTACAACTTCTGATCGTTGATAAAAACGACCTGCTGAGGGGTCGCACCTTCTTGAATCGGAATTTCGCCAACGATCTCTCGGTCTTCTAAATTAACAATAAAAATGTTATCGCCGTTACTTGGAGCACCCGTAACGGGTAAATTAAAAGTCGGAATATAAGCGAGATGTCCCCGGATAGAAAGACCGACTGCCCGCCTCCGTTGAAGCACTTGGTTGCTAAAATGGAGTATCTCGTTGTCTACAGCCCGATTTTCATTCGGCTCCATCAGATCAATGATTGAAAGCGATGCCGTAATACCTAAATCGGGGTGCGTCAAGGCATTTATGACAACAGCAAGGTCTTGAACCTCTGTTTGTCCGAAAGCAGGACCGATGGTGAGTATGAAAAGGAGTACGCCTATAAGTAGGAACGAATAGCACGAGAAATGCCGCTGAGTGGAAAAAAATTTGTTCATTATACCTCCGTAATGAAACAAGAAACCCCTGCTTTCATCGGAAAGACAGGGGATGCGGCGACACTCCATATAATGTTGATCCTGCAACTGCGTTCAAAGACGCCATACCGTCAATCGATACTTTTACACTTGTTCTAACAGGATACTGCTGTGCGCTGTTCCACCGCTTTCCCGCGAAAGCAGATGCGTGAAACACGACTCAGGCAGGTCTCCTGACTTCCGATCTTACGTCCGCTGCACCTTCCCATCGTTAAATTGACAGTGGTTTTTTCAGCGGCTATTTACGATCGTTCACAGTGGCGGGGCCGTGGCGGATTCTCACCGCGCTTCCCTATTCTCCGGCTCTCTCCGGCACCTGAACCGTTGATTTATTCAATTGTAATGCATATATTATATCACACAACAACATTTTTTGCAAATTTTTCGCAGATTCGTGAAGGTGAAATGTTCGAGAAGTCCTAACAAAAATAGGGATCATCAATCAGAATTGGTATAGCACATTTTGGATTTTTATCCTTGCCTGACATTTATCAAAAGTTGTGTTATCTCAATGTTTATCAAGGTTCTTTAGGTATAAGTTCATGAAAATGCGTTATGAAGTCGGTGAGTATCTGCCTTTCTCCCGTGAGTTGAAGTTGTATTTGATGAAATGTGCGGCGTTCTGCGATGCTAACTTGGAGCAATATCAGGTAGCTCATAACTTTTATACCAAGACTGACATACGCCCCTTCTCTGCTTTCGAGACTCATAGAGGAAACGCGCAAACTTGATTTCAAATACCGCCAAAACTGTTCAATACCGTGGTGTTGGGACCAAATCCTGATGCCCTCACACGCGCGTAGCGGTTTGCCGAAGACTAAGAGGGTTCGTATCTTACCGCGATCTTTAAAGAAGATCACGACGCAGTTGCCAAAAGTTCGACTTTCTGCTTTTCGGCGACAGACGGGTTTATCACACCCCCGCAGGCATAGCAGTAAAGTAAAAAACTGACCCCTTAGCAGATGACTTGATGTTACAGAGTGCCAATCCGCGAAATCCGTGATTCAGACAACAAACTCTGAAAACACAAACCCATCCTTCTTTTCAACACGCAGCCCTCGTATCAACTTTTACCTTGAAAATGAAACGCACCTCTGGTATACTCATAATACGACATAACCCTAAAGTAATTGCGATTGTGGGAAAAGAATGAATGGAACAAACCCTTCAGAGTCCGCAAAAAATTTAAGTGACGTATTCCAAAAACTCCAAGAGATAGCGGCACAATCAGCCGATGGCAACTTCATCTACCGCGGCGAACCTAAATACTATGAGAAAGTATCCTCAAGTCTTTGGCGTGAATGTCGAAAAGAACTCAAGTCAGAGGATTTTGATATAGAAACCATTCAAAACGAAATGTTGGAGAGGTCTAAAGATTATACCCATGAAAAAGACGAATTTGAAATTTTAACCGAACTCCAACACTTCGGAGGTTACACCAATCTTATAGACTTTACGACTGATAGCCACATCGCCCTTTTCTTTGCATGCGACGGTCACCGTGGAGAACCGGGCAGGATCATCTTATTAGAAAGAACCCAAGAAATTAAAGATTCCATCAAACCACCTCGGAATCCTCAAAATCGTATCACAGCGCAAAAAAGTATATTCGTTCGGCCGCCGAAGGGCTTTATCGAACCAGAACAGTTCGCAGAAGTCAACATCCCCGAATCGCTCAAGGGATCGATGTTAGATCATTTACAAAAACAGCACGGTATCTCAACGCAAACAGTCTACAACGATCTTCATGGGTTTATTAGAAACAAGGACACCCACCTAAAGGAAGGCATAGACGTTTACAATAACGAAAGGCAGCCGAAGAAAGACGTATTTCAGATTGGACCATCTCAAACCAGTAAGGAAAAGGAGACATAAAACATGCAGACACAAGCAGAACAAACCGCTTACGATTCCACCATTGAACGCTTTAGCAAAGCAATTGACCGGAGACCCACTTTTGCCGAAGGCTATAACTATCGGGGCATCGCTTACGGGAATAAAGGTGAGATTGATCGCGCCATAGAAGATTTTAACACCGCAATTAGACGCAAGGAAAATTATGCCGAGGCATACAGCAATCGCGGCGCAGCTTATCGGATCAAAGGTGATTATGATCGCGCTTTTCAAGATTGCAACACAGCCATAAGACTTGACCCAAATTTGCCAGAAGCATATAACAATCGAGGAATAGTTTATAAACTCACAGGTGAGATAAATCAAGCTCTTGAAAATTATAATAAAGCCATAGAACTTGACCCGAGTTTTGCTTATCCCTACTACAATCGTGGTATTATTTACCACGAAAGAGAAGCGTATGATCTTGCAATCGTAGATTATACCAAAGCAATAGAACTCAGACCGGACCTTGTCGATCCTTATAACAATCGCGGGAATGTTTACAGTAAAAAAGGCGAGTATGAACGTGCTGTCAAAGATTATGACGCAGCGATAGAACGCAACACTGATTTAGCAGAACCATACTACAATCGCGGTATGGTGTTTATACTTTTGCAAGAATGGGAAAAAGCCAAAGCAGATCTGACAATTGCCAGAGATAAACAGGAAAATATCATCATTGAACAGTTTCGCAGAGAATACGAAAACGTTGCCGATTTTGAGCAGAAACATGAGACTAAACTACCGGAAGACATCGCCGCACTGCTAAATCCCTTGTAGACACAGCAATAAAACAAAACTATCCTTTTATCGGATTACATGATGTTACAGAGTGTCGATCCGCGAAATCAGCGTAATCAGCGAAAATCCGAGATTCAGACAGTCAAGAAACTGCCATTTAAAAAATAAACCCTGAACACACAAACCCGCCTCTCTTCTGAACACACAGCCCGATGCCGACGTTTAGCGTTTTTCATTGACAATTGAAAAGTGGTATATTACAATGCGTATCAAATAGACTTAATGCATCTACGCTTTGTGCAGATTTTAGTGAAAACCATTTGCACTACTTAACATAAAATGATAAAATTAAAAACATGATAGAATTTTCTATAAAATGCAAGACCGAATTCACCGCTTACCAAATTTTCTCAAAAATGGATGAGGGGGTGTCACAATCGTGTTAGGAGAACGGTTGAAAAGATTTAGACTTGCCCGTGGTATGTCCCTTGGGAACTTAGAAGATGAAATTGACGGGTTAGTTAGCAGTCAAACACTGTCAAAGTATGAGCGCGGAAAACTTCAACCGACAGCAGCAACACTTAATCAGATCGCATCTGCACTTGGTGTTAAGTCCGCCCAATTATGGGGTGAACCGCCTTGTCATGTTGAATGGATTGCGTTCAGAAAACGCGCTCGTTTGGGTAAAAGAGAACAAGAACGGATACAGAGTTTTGTAGCGGAAGAATTTGAGAAGCGAGTTCAGCTGCAGGAGCAAATTTATGAGGGAAACGCTTTGGAATTCCCTGTACTCAGCGTCCCGGTTCGCAACTTGGAGGATGCAGAGGAGGCAGCCCTTGTGCTTCGTAACACGTTGAACTTGGGTATTGATCCCATTGCAAACCTTATAGGTGTGCTTGAAGATCATTACATTCACATCATTGAGGTGGATGCAAATGAAGCCTTTGACGGTATTTCTGCCTTAGCACGTGATAGCAATAATAAGCCACTCGCAGCAGCAATTGCAACACGCAGTGATGTACCGGGAGACCGACAGCGATTGAACATTGCCCATGAACTCGGGCATCTCATCTTGAAATTATGTGGGGAGATTGATGGAGAAAAAGCCGCTTTTCGATTCGGGGCTGCTTTTCTTGCACCCGCCGAACAGTTGTGTCGCGATGTTGGTAAGAAGCGAAAAAACATTCAAATGATGGAACTACTCCACCTCAAGAAACGTTACGGCATAAGCGTTCAAGCAATGCTATTTCGGTTGAGAGATTTAGAGATTATTACTAATGCTTACTACAAGAGATGGTGCATTAACATCAACAGAGCCGGTTGGAAAAAGCATGAACCGATTGAAATACCACCTGAAAAACCAGAACGATTTTGCCAACAAGTGCATCGTGCACTTGCCGAAGAATTAATAACCAAGATGGAAGCCGAACGACTCCTTAATCACATAGTGAAACCATCTGCTGACCGGTCATCTAGCGAGCGTCGCCAGTTCTTAAAATTACCAAAAGAAGAAAGAGAGCGCATCTTGAGGAAACAGGCGGAGGAAATGGCTGACTTCTACGAACACGATACAGAGTGGCGAGAATGGGCAGGAGGCCCAGTTGTCGAATACGATACCCCCTAATCCGCGTCGGGGAGAAGTCTGGGATGTAGATTTCGATCCGACCATTGGCGCAGAGATTCAAAAAATTCGACCCGCGGTAGTGGTGAGCATCAATGGCATTGGACGCCTGCCTCTTAAGTTAGTCGCTCCAATTACAGATTGGAAAACACACTTTTCAGGCAGGATATGGCTCGTTAATGTCAAACCTACTAATACAAACGGCTTGACCAAGGAGTCAGGGGTGGATGTCTTACAAGTCAAGAGTTTAGATGTGCAACGCTTTCTTACAAAGCGCGGTCAACTCACCGCAACACTTATGACGGAAATTAGCGCGGCAATTGCAGCAATTATTGACTACCAGTAATGTCATTAGATTATACTAAAGTTTGGACAATTTTAAGAGGTCCAATGTTTTTGATCGGATACGCTCTTTTGTAGCATAGGCTGTTAGCCTGTGGCACATTCATAGTTACCGTTATTTTTCGCTAAGTTCTGTAGCAGCGGGAACATGCGTGAAAATCTCTATACCGTTTCAGAACGCAACCCAAACGGGGGGCAAATTGTCCAAACTACTGTAGATTATAGTAAAGCCCGTAATTATTGAAACACATGAAATTGAAACCGTTCTGATCTCATGCTCCCTGATAAGGGGGTTATCTTCTTAAAAGTGTTCACTTATTTTCGGAGTTTACTATAAAATCTAAGCGGCAGTTGGGAATGCAGAGCGAAATCCAACAAAATTGTTCCTCACGAAAATTTATAGGAGAATTTGGACATAAATTTGACAGCACAAATTGGATGTGGTATAATTAATATTAATCTTTACAGAGATTAGACATCCTCGGATCCTTATCTTTAAATCTTGAAATGCTAACCTAAAACAGAAACGTAGAAAAAATGACATTCGTATGTTCACACTCCAACTTGCATAGTATAGTCATCCATTGGCGTTGGTGGCATTCCAACTGCTTACGGGGGAGTGTGCGCTTAAAGGGATAACTGAAATAGAGATTGAAAATCGTCGTTTTTCATTTTTAAGTCCTGTTGAAGCCTTATGCACACCGATCCCGGCAGCATAAGGTTTTTTGTTTTAAAAAGGAGCATCAGTATGAAGATTCTATCGGAACTCAAATATGACCGTGATGGCTTAGTCGCCGCGGTCATTCAAGATTGCACAAACAACGAAATCCTAATGGTAGGCTATATGAACGCTGAAGCGATCAAACAAACCCTGTCAACCGGGCGTGTCTGCTTCTGGAGCCGTTCCCGCCAAAAACTATGGATAAAGGGGGAGACTTCAGGGCATACACAGACGGTAGAGTCCGTCGCTGTCGATTGTGATGGCGATGCCCTACTCATAAAGGTCGATCAGAAGGTCGCAGCGTGCCACGTCGGCTATCGCTCCTGCTTCTTTCGGGAAGTCTCCCCCGACGGCGAGTCAACACGTGTTGTAGGTGAAAAGATTTTCGATGCAGATGCAGTGTATTAGCCGCCGTAAGCGTTAGTATTGCTGAAGACAATAGGCAATAGGCTGCTCTACGACTGGAGATGGGTTTGATTTTAAAGGAAATCGCCTGCCAACAACGGCGGCAGGCGAAAAGTTAGCCCATAATTAAAAATATGTATTATCCGACGTTGGAGGAATTTCACGAGAAAGCGAAATTAGGGAACACAGTCCCGGTATACCGACCAATCTTGGCGGATATGGAGACACCGGTGTCTGCGTTCTATAAGTTGATGCCCGACAATTACGCATTTCTGTTGGAGAGTGTTGAGGGCGGTGAAAACGTTGCGCGCTATTCCTTTTTGGGAAGCCAACCCTCGGTGCTTTTCCATAGTAAAGGGCATCAGGTTACGATTGAGTATTTGACAACAGGCGAAACAGTATCACAGAAGTGCGAAGACCCGCTGAGGGCTCTTGAAGAAGTGTTGCAAAATTACCAGCCTGTTGAGGTCGAAGATTTACCGCAATTCCACGGCGGTGCAGTCGGCTACATGAGTTACGATATGGTGCGCTTCGTCGAAGAATTGCCGGACAATACCGAAGATGATTTGCAACTGCCAGATTGCTTCTTCATGATTGCTGAGACGATTTTGATATTCGATCATGTGAACCATCAGATTAAGGTTGTCGCAAACGCGCATATTGACGGAGATGTAGAGGCTGCTTATACCGATGCTGTTGCCAAGATCGAGACCTTGGTAGAGAAACTCACGGCTGCTTCCGAAGGGCACTTGAGAAGCAATAGCGAGAATCACACAGAGGGGCGTAGTAGCGCAGCGTTGGAACCGCAGTCGAATGTCACAAAACCTGCTTACCAAGACGCAGTGCAGCGAGCCAAAGAATACATAGCCGCAGGCGACATTATCCAGGTCGTCCTTTCGCAGCGGTTCAGTTGTCCGGTATCTGTAGACGCATTTGATGTGTATCGAGCATTGCGAGTTATCAATCCATCGCCCTACATGTATTACCTGAAGTTTGATGATTTTGATATTGTGGGAGCATCACCGGAGATGATGGTGAGAGTCGAAGATGGCATCGTCCAGACCGTTCCAATTGCGGGTACACGCCCGCGTGGCACCACTCCAGAAGAAGACAAAGAATTGGAACGGATACTCCTCGCTGATCCAAAGGAGCGCGCCGAACACGTTATGCTTGTGGATTTGGGGCGCAACGACCTCGGACGTGTGTGCAAATATAACACCGTTGAAGTCACCGAGCTCATGATCGTCGAACGTTTCTCACATGTGATGCACATCGTCTCTTACGTTGTTGGAGAGTTGCGCGAAAATTTTACGGCTTTTGATGTCCTCCGCTCCTGCCTTCCGGCTGGCACACTCTCCGGTGCCCCGAAGGTACGGGCAATGGAAATTATCGACGAGTTTGAATCTACACGGCGCGGCACGTACGGCGGAGCCGTCGGTTATTTCAGTTTTTCTGGAAGTGCTGACACAGCGATTACCATCCGAACCGCGGTTATTAAAGACGGCACTGCTTATGTACAAGCAGGCGGTGGTATCGTCGCAGATTCAGTACCCGAAACCGAGTATTACGAAACCGTCAGTAAAGCGAAAGCAATGCTCAGTGCTATCGCATTGGCAGAACAAGGGTTCTTGTTGTGAAAGACTTGGATGGAAGGTTGAAAGGATGGAAGAAAGGAAGGATGGGTGCCCAGCCTTCCAGAATTCCAGTATTCTCTTCCAATCTTCCATTCTATTAAGGAGAAAAAAAATGGTCTTAATGATTGACAACTACGACTCTTTTACTTACAACCTTGTGCAGTACTTAGGCGAGCTCGGTGCTGAACCGGAGGTCCATCGGAGTCGAAAGATAGGATTGGATGCCTTAGACGCACTGGCACCGGAACGGATTGTGATTTCACCGGGTCCTTGCACACCGAAAGAGGCAGGCATATCCAACGATGTCATACAGCACTTCGCTGGAAAAGTACCGATTTTAGGGGTCTGCCTTGGACATCAGTGTATCGGTGATGTGTTCGGCGGTGATGTCGTTCGCGCGGATCGGTTGATGCACGGTAAAACCTCTATGATACACCATAACGGTGCTGAACTTTTCGAGGGGTTGGACAACCCGTTTGAAGCGACGCGCTACCATTCGCTTATCGTGAAAAAAGAGACGCTCCCGGACTGTTTTGAAATTACCGCTTGGACGGATCAGGACGAGATCATGGGACTTCGGCATAAGACTCTGCCTATCTGGGGCGTACAATTTCACCCAGAGTCCATCTTAACAGCTGCAGGGAAAGACTTATTAGCAAACTTCTTAGGACTCTAAATTATCTGAAAGGTTCAACGATGACAAAACAGACGCATAAGACAACATCCATACCGGTTTTGGTTTCTTGGTCCTCAGGCAAAGATTCGGCGTGGGCACTCCATACACTCCGCCAACACCCCGAACGTTACGATGTCCGCGGTATCTTTACGACCGTCACGAAGACGTTTGACCGCGTCTCTATCCACTCGACACCAGCATGGGTACTGAAACAGCAGTCTGAAAAACTCGGCGTGCCGTTATACGAAATACCGATCCCGTACCCCTGTTCTAACGCAATCTACGAAGAAGCGATGCGAAAATTCCTCGCCGAAGTGGAAGCACTGCCTGACGATTTAACCGCCTCACATTTCGCATTCGGTGATCTCTTCTTAGAAGACATCCGCGAATACCGAGAAGATAAACTCAGAGGCACCGGTTTCACACCGATTTTTCCGGTATGGGGTGAAGATACAACACAGCTCGCCGAAAAAATGATCGCTTCCGGTGTGCGTGCCATTATCACTGCACTCAACCCTACCAAAGTCCCAGCTGACTTTGCAGGACGATGGTTCAACGCGGATCTCCTCGCGGATTTACCAGACGGCGTGGATCCACTAGGCGAAAACGGTGAGTTCCATACCTGTGTCGTTGATGGACCGATGTTCAGTTCACCTGTCGCTGCGAAACCGGGCGAAGTCGTTCAGAGGGACATCGTCTCTGCCAAGGATAAAGATGACAAAATTCACACAAGCAGCAACACGTCCCCAACTTATGTCTACGCTGATGTAGTGCCGCTGGATGGGTAATTGGATGAGAGCAGCCGTACTGTGGACAGGCGGAAAAGATTCCGCACTTGCATTTCAAGTCTCCTTAAACGTTTACGATATAAGGAGACTTGTCTGTTTTGTCCCCTCGGATGGCAGACAATTCCTCGCACACCCGACAGAACTCATGGAACTACAAGCACAAAAGATCGGGATACCCATTGAATTCGTGCCGATTTCCGAACCCTATAAACAGAGTTACCGCCGACAAATTGAGGCGATCAGAGACACCGGCATTGAAGTGCTAATTACGGGAGATATTTCCACAGTAGGTGGGATGCCAAATTGGATAGACGAAGTCGCTGAAGGCTTAGCAGAGGTTCATAAACCGTTGTGGGAATTGGATCGGCACGCGATATTGGATACGCTAATCTCTAACAAATTTAAGGTCCTCTGTTCCCTCGCTTACAAAAAACACTTTCACCGGACGATCGTCGGTAGGTATTTCGATGCCGAACTCATTTCAGAACTGAAGCAGTTGCCGATTGACGCATGCGGTGAACAAGGCGAGTACCACACATGGGTGTTAGATGCACCGTTCTTCAAAGCACCTGTGCAATTAGGAAATATACGCGTCATTGATGCGGACGAGTATTGCTACCTCACCTACGAGCAAGCGATTTAACGCTCTCACTTTAGCCGCTCCTGTACGCATGCAAGTTTAACTGAAGACAGATTTCTCTATCCGCCTCCCTTGACTTATCCGTAATGTGAGATGTATACTAATTCTTACTATAGCCTGTTCAATCTTCCGTAGAATAGGAAACCGTTGGTCTCCTGTTCAATCTTCTGTAGAATAGGCTGTTAGCCTGTTCAATCTTTCGTAGAATAGGCTGTATGAAGATTAATTTATTAATTCGGTAATCGTTAAAGATCGCGAGCACAGCTCGCTCCTACCAAGAGGTTGTTGATGCATTACCGAATTAAATTCTTAAACCTCATTTAGCCTATTTAACTTCTGCAGAATAGGAAACCGTTGGTCTCCTGTTCAATCTTCTGTAGAATAGGCTGTTAGCCTGTTCAATCTCCTAAGGAGTTTCAAAATGAGAAAATATCTTATGCCAATCTATATCGTTCTTTTCCTGATAGGTGCCACCGCGCTTTGGTATTTTGGGCATCACCGTCCCGCTCAGCAGTTACTGAAAGCTGAACCAAAGAAGATATATAAGAGTACGCCACTACCACCGAAGGGTTTATCGGCGAAACCGGTGCCTTCTGAGGCTATACAAGCACCTCGCATAGATACAAACATAGAAACAGAAAATACGGACCCTGCTGCAACGCCTGAAAAATTGGATAACAACCAGGACCGGGCGGAAGTTACAGATGTTGACGAACTCGTGATACAAGAGGGTCTTTCGGTTGAAGATACAGCAGCCGCCGCCGAAGCCTTTGAAAAATATGTTAAGGCGGAGGCAGATTACCAGGCAGCACGAGAAAAACTCGAGATGGCACTAAAAACCTCAATAGCGAATTCCAAAGCAGTAACAGAAGCACTTGCAGCATCAGATCAGCAAGCAGCCCAAGAAATGCTCAATAACAATAATAGCGACCAGCTCCTACCCATAGGAAAAGCATACATAGAGGCAAAGTCACGACGCGATGAAGCCTTGGAAAATCTTGCAGTTTACTCCGAAGATGCCGCAGAAATGTTGGCACAGATAAAAGAAGCTGAAAAGCGAGAAAATGAAATGCGAACTGAAACTGTATCTGAATATGACCGTGAAATACGCGAACTTGAGGCTGAGGTGCGCGAACTTGATGAGATTTTAGAAAATTTACGATCAAAGTAACCGATGATTCATCAAAAATATCTTCTTCCTAAACGCATCTGATCCGCAAGGCGAATTCCTAACGCGCTTTATCCGAACACACACCTATTTATGCAGAATTATGCACCCGTTTCACCGTTTCGCAGTGTCACTATAGGGTGAAATCGGAGGTGACCTATGAAAAACAGTGATGCACAATTAATCCATCGTGTTCTCAACGGCGATGATACCGCTTTTTCCGAACTCGTCAAAAAATATCAAAAACAGGTTCACGCACTCGCATGGCGGAAAATCGGAGATTTTCACATCGCTGAAGAAATTACACAGGATACATTCTTGAGAGCCTATCAGAAACTCCGAACGCTGAAGAAGCCGCAGCGTTTTGCCAGTTGGCTCTATGTGATTGCGGCGAACCGCTGCAACACATGGTTGCATAAAAAGCAGTCGCGGGCACAGTTGTTGAAAAACAAAGGTGGCGTCCGACCTGAAAAACCGTCGTACTCCGAATATGTCGTTGAAGAAAACGAGCGCATATCTGTCCAAGCACAACGCGAGGTCGTCAAAAAACTACTTGCGAAACTCCAAGAGAGCGAACGCACTGTAATGACACTACACTACTTCGCAGAGATGTCGTGCACGGAGATCGGCGCGTTCTTAGGAGTATCGGCAAACACGATTAAGAGTCGGTTGCGCCGTGCCCAACAGCGTTTAAAGAGCGAAGAACCCATCATAAGAGAGGCTTTAGAGAACTTCCAAATCTCACCGAATCTTACCGAAACGATCATGCGTGAGGTTTCACGGATCAAACCGATGCCTCCATCTTCTAGTAGTAAACCGGTAATGCCGTGGGCAGTTGCTGCGTCCACGTTAGCCGTTATATTGCTAATGTTCGGCTTTGGACACCAACAATACTTAGGACTTTTTCAGAAACCTTATAGTTTTGATGCTTCTTCAGAAATGACGGTTGAGATCATCGATACACCTATAGTAGCGAACCTTGAATCAAAACCAGATATACGGATACAAATAGGAAGTGTCAACGCATTAGGTAAACGCAATACCCCTGAACACCAACCTAAAGATGCACCTGCAGCAATCGCAGAAGCACAAACGGAGGAAACCGTGAAAGATTGGACACAATGGGCATTACCCAAAAATGCAAAAGCGCGTCTCGGAAAAGGCGGAATCAACGTACTTCAATTCTCACCGGACGGCACCCAACTTGCGGTAGGCAGCAGTATTGGGGTGTGGCTTTACGATGTGGAAACAGGGAAAGAAATATCCATGTTCCCCGGTATGTGCCAATCCCTTGCCTTTTCGCCAGATGGACGATTCCTTGCCCATGGAGGTGAGCAGTACCTTGGAGAGGCACTTCAGTTGTGGGAAGTCGCTACCAGACAGAAAATGGCTCTCCCAGCATTGCAGTTCTCTGCCTCAGTATTGCAGTTCTCTGAGGACGGCAAAACGCTTATCAGTTTGGCAAATCATGGAGGCTCAATTCGTCATTTAGATATTGATACCAGAAAGGGAAATGTGAAGAAGATCAAAGACCTATCTTCAACTTTTTCCCCTGCACCCGATGCGCTCACTTACGATAAATTTGCTGTCGGAAAGAAAGACGGAAGAATTGAGTTGTGGGATACCATAACCGGTGAAAAGTTATTCACACTCAGTGGACATGCGGAAATAGGAGAACGTGAATTCCCCGAGGAATGTGTCTTAGCCTTAGCATTTTCGCCCGATGGAACCCAACTCGCCAGCGGCGGTGCAGACACAACGGTGCGATTATGGAATACCATCAGCAACGATGAACCGACCATTCTCCATCAGTACCACGAAGGTTGGGTAAATGTGTTAGCATTTTCGCCGGACGGAAAAATGCTTGCAAGCGGAAGCACCGATAAGACGGTGCTTTTGTCGGATACCACCACAGGTAAACTACTCGCGGCATTCACTGGACATCTCAACGGTATCACTGCCTTGGCATTTTCGCCGGATGCTACCATGCTTGCGAGCGCAAGTGCAGACGGCACCGTACGGTTTTGGGATATCAAGACAGGCAAATCGCTTGCTACGCGTATCAACGGGCATTCGCAGTGGATAAAGGCGGCGACTTTCTTGGGAGAGAATTCGACGCTTGTTAGCGCGGCATCTAACGGCATAATTACCTTTTGGGATTTAAAAACACCACAAAATCCAACGCTTCAGATGGGAGAACATCGGGATTGGTTCAGGAGCTTGGTGTTTTCACCGGATGGCACGAGGCTCGCCAGTATCGGTGTAAAACGTGCGAACATGATCTTCAAGGCAGGGAGCGCCGTTCTTACCTCGACGACATCTGATAACTTGATTCGTTTAACCGACACCCGTACGGGGCACGAGGTAACTTTGAAAGAGAAAGAGACACATTCTCCCTCACATCTGACATTTTCACCTGATGGAAAAATGTTAGCCTTCAGCAGTTCCGGTAAGATCCGTTTGTGGCATACAGAAACAGATCACACACTCGACATTCCCTTTTTCGATCCGAGCGATCATCTCGAGTTATCTTATCACCCCGAAATTAGCGCATTGGCATTTTCGCCGGTTAGAAACGAACTTATCAGTGCTACTAAGACTGGAAAAGTTCAAGTATGGGATACGGAAACGGGTGTTGCATTAGCTACCCTTCTTGCCGGACAGAACTTGGATGAGTTCGCAAATACTTTTGAGGAACCAATTTTCGCATTGACATTCTCGCCAGATGGAACGTTGCTTGCCGTGGGAAGTAATCAGCGAATTCGCTTGTTCAGAAGTGAGAAATATGTTGAGCTGAAGGAAGAAATACCTCATGCTTCCAACGTCCTGGTATTTTCGCCAGATAATGGCGTGCTTGTGAATGGACATGGCGATATCCAGTTATTGGATGTTATAACTGGCAACAAACTCACGACGCTCCGCGGACATACAGCTGGTGTGGAGACGTTGAAGTTCTCTCCCGATGGTAAAACAATTGTCAGTACAGGGGCAGATGGCACAATCCTTTTGTGGGATTGGGAGGAAATCCTTGAAGGTATAAAGGTAGAAGAATAAAGGTGCTTAGCCAGTCAGAAGACCTACCTTTAAAGCAGTTGAATATTGTCATCTCACACAAATCTCTAACGCGCTTTATCCAAACACACTTCTATATTTGCAGAATTATGCACCTGCTGCTCTCCTAAGTAGCGTCACAATTAATGAACCCAGAGGGATGCAACCATTTTTTTCGGAGGTGCGTAAATGAAAAACGAAGATGTTCAGCTTATTCAAAGTGTCCTTAGCGGTGACGATGACGCTTTTTCTCTGCTCGTGAGAAAATATCAAAAACAGGTGCACGCGCTCGCGTGGCGGAAAATCGGTGATTTTCATATCGCTGAAGAGATTACACAGGATACGTTCCTGAAAGCATACAAGCAATTGGCAACGCTGAAGAAGCCTCAACGTTTTGTGAGTTGGCTTTATGTGATTGCAGCGAACCTTTGCAGCTCATGGCTGCGTAAAAAGCGATTGCCGACACAGTCGTTGGAGCATCTGGAGCAGGAAGATAAGGAGCAGTTAGAAAAAGGAGCGTACTCCGAATTTGTTGTCGAAGAAAAGGAGCGTATATCTGGACAAACACAACGCCATGTTGTCAAAAAACTACTGGCAAAACTACCGGAGAGTGAACGCACTGTGATGACACTACATTACTTCGGAGAGATGTCATGTCCAGAGATCAGTGCGTTTTTAGGTGTATCGGCAAATACGATTAAGAGTCGCCTCCGCCGCGCACAGCAGCGTTTAAAGAAGGAGGAGTCGATAATTCAAGAGGCGTTAGAGAATTTCAAAATCTCACCGAACCTCACGGAGAACGTCATGCGTGAGATTTCGCGTATTAAACCTGCTGCACCCTCCGGCGGTAAGCCATTTGTGCCGTGGGCAGTCGCTGCCTCCACACTAACAGTTATATTGCTCATGTTCGGTCTTGGAAATCACCAATACTTGACGCGTTTCCAGCAGCCCTACAGTTTCGATGCCACCACAGAAATGACGGTTGAGATCATTGACGCGCCTATCGTCGCCGACCTTGAATCCAAACCGGATGTGCGAAAGCAAATAGGAAGTGTCAACGCACTTGATAAGCGGAATCACCGACAACAACAGCCGAATGATGCGCCTGCAGCAATCGCAGAGGCACAAGGAGATGAAATCGTGACAGATTGGACACAATGGGAATTGCCTGAAAAGGCGAAAGCGCGATTGGGAAAAGGTTGGATTAATGCGATTCAGTTTTCACCGGATGGCACGCAACTCGCTGTTGGTAGTAGCATAGGTGTGTGGTTGTACGATGTAAACACTGGTAAGGAGATATCGCTATTCCCGGGAACATGCAGAGCCTTGGTATTTTCACCCGATGCTCGCTTCCTTGTCAATGGTGGAGATGACACCACTACGTTGTGGGAGATAGCGACAGGTCGAAAAGTTACGCGACACGATTCGCTGCCTGCTGCATCCGTGTTGTGGTTCTCTAAAGATAGCAAAACACTTGTCGCTCTGAATGAATCAGGAGACATCATCTGTTGGATAGATACAGATACCGGAAAGAATAATGTTAAGAAGATTGAAAATCGACTGGATTCACATCCCCGCGCAGTCTACGCGCTTACACACGACAAAGTCGCGATAGCAGAAAATAGTGGAATACTTCAGTTGTGGAACGCAAAGTCTGGCAAAAAGGTATCTACACTCACTGGACCAGCAGGACGGCTTCAAGCAGAGGATGTCCAAGGAATAGAATTTAACCGCGTTATATCTTTGGCATTTTCACCCGATGGCACGCGCCTCGCCAGTGGAAGATTAGATAGAACCGTCCGTTTATGGGATACTACAGGCAACAATGAACCTATCCTTCTCCAAAAACAATCGCTAAGTCCAGATCTGTTGCGATCCACTCAGGAGCTCGTTGATGGTCCAAATGTCCTGTTATTCTCTCAGAATGGAAAAATCCTTGCCTGTGGAGAAGGTCAGAATGTGAAATTATGGGATATTACCACCGGTGAATTAATCACAACCTTTAGAGGACATATCGGTCTTGTTGACTATTTAGCGTTTTCACCAGATGGCGCCATACTCGCAAGCACAAGTGAAGATGGGACTGTCCTGTATTGGAATATCAACACAGAAACTCCGTTACCGCCAAACATTACAGAACACACCCATCAAGTAGAAACAATAAGTTTCATGAATGGTGGTAGTTCCACGCTTGCAAGTGTTGCTCATAGCGGTATAATCACATTATGGGATTTGGAGACATCACAAAGAACCACACACCGGACGAAAACTGCTTTTGAGAACACGAGGTACTGGTTAGAAGCCATCCCATTGGCGTTTTCACCCGATGGCACAAAACTTGCCAGCAAGGGTATACTCAACACGCCGTCAGATAAAACTGCACCTCTCGGAACAACACCACGAATTCGTTTGATTGATGTCACCACCGGACGTGAGTTAACCAGTCTGACGTATTCTAACGAAAATGTTACGCCACATCTAACTTTTTCTCCTGATGGCAAAACGGCAGTGTTCAGTGCTCACAGTCATACCTACGGTAAAATTCGCTTGTGGAATACAGAAACAGATAAAATTCTTGATATCCATTTCTCAGATAAACCTGCATGGATCAGAGCTGCTGCCTTCTCTCCGGACGGTAATAAATTTGTAGCAGGAACAAGCGACGGAAAAGTCCAGATGTGGGATGCTAAAACGGGGGTTCACTTAACATCCTTCCTTGATAAGCCTCCGCCGAAATCTGGAGCCCTTATGAATTTGACATTCTCTTCAGATGGTGCCCTACTCGCTGTTATGTATATGAGACAGATTCATCTGTTGGGGAGTCCGAAAATACCTCACTTTAAGGAAATTTCCTCTGAACCGGATCTATTTTGGGATGGATTGGTGTTTTCACCAGATAATACCGTGCTTATCCTCGGTCTTATTAGCGGTGGAATTCAATTACGAGATGTAACCACCGGTAAGGTTCTTAACACACTTGATGGACACACCGGCTCACCGGTAGCGTTCTCATTTTCTCCCGACGGTAAAACACTCGTTAGTGCAGCAGATGATGGCACAATCCTTCTGTGGGATTGGGAAGAAGTCCTCAAAGGTGCGGATCTGGAAAAAATAAACAGAGACATGTTAACGCCCTGATTTCAACCACTTCTGAACGCGTGCAAGCTTGTCTGGCGGGATATGTGAGGCGTTCGCATCTGTCGGGAATACGCCATTCGCTACCTCTTCGCGATACCGACAGATCGCCTCAAAAGTTAACTGATTGTAGTCCTGATAGCGTTTGGCATGTTTGAAGGGTGGACCGATACCTAATATATCGTTGATAACAAGCACCTGTCCATCGCAATATCGACCGGCACCGATGCCGATGGTCGGAATATCAACCGTCTCTGTGATGATTTGACTGACTTCTTCAGTGATTTTCTCAAGGACAATAAGTTTCGCGCCCGCGTCTGCGAGTGCCTCGGCTGCTTCGATGAGTCGTTTCGCTTTAGCAAAGGTCTTTCCGTGTGTCGCCGCTTTGCTACCGTGGATTTGTGGGTTGTGACCGATGTGCGCGCAGGTCTCTATGCCTTGTTCAGAAAGTGCTTTAACAATCGGAACTTTTTCTATACCACCTTCCAATTTAACACCGTCTGCCCCATCAGATAAGAAGAGCTTGGCGTTGGTAACGGCTTGCTCAACATCGCGATCGGCGGCGTAAGGCATATCAACGAGGAGGTAGGCATCTGTCACACCGCGGCGTACGGCTCTGAGGTGATGACGCATATCCGCCATTGTCACCTCCGTCTCGCTTTTATAACCGAGGATGTTCGTGCCGACGCTATCACCAACGAAGACAATATCGATCCCCGCCTCGTCTTGCAAGCAAGCGGTCGGATAATCGTAACAGGTCAGCACAATGATCGGTTGCTGTTCCCGTTTTTTAATCTGCAGGTAAGTGATGTCTTTCTTCATTTCCTGTTGCCTCAGGCACAACCTATTTAAAACGAGACTGTTTCATAAATCCCATTCATTGTAATACGATTTTGATATGTGGCACATTTTGTGTGCAGGATTCCGACTGGGCATTCAACGGCTCGGTGGTCCACCCACTTTGTCCCATAAACCTGTTTCAAGAATAGAGGCATCGCCTGAAATATCAGAAATGTAGACCCCAAATTCAGCCATATAAAATTTCAAGAGAGCGTTGACTCCTTCTTTTGTGCCTTGGAGTTCTATTAGACCATCAAACGAAAGTCTGTCCTGCAGAGGGAGCGTTCGCGGATAAATATAGAGTTCAATGTCATACGTCAGAAGATTAGAATCCGGAAGATAATTAAAATTGTGATGCCATATTCCATCATCCCCTGGATGATTAATAGTAACATGCCATATCTCATCGTCTCCCGGTGCCTGTTGGCGGACAACGTCTGTTAAACCCGGAACATAGACGACCGTATCCCAAAAATTTACACTTGTATCCGGTGTTTCCTTTGAATACGCTACAAAAAAACCACGATCCGTTTGATCTTTGTAGGTCTCAACGTAGAATGTTCGCAGCTTATAGTTTGTTAGAAAAAAATTAGGACTTTCGTCTCCGACCTTTATTGAACTCGAAAAGTTAAAATTGGACTGGACAAACAGCGGTAAGGGCTGAGTTGGAATATAACAATCCTCACACGTAACCCCGGAGCGCAAACCGGGCTGTAAAAGGAAATCCATTATTTCACTATCAATAAAAGGAAAGTCCGCTGCTTCATCATAGTACGGATACACAATTCCTATGTTATCCTCATGCTGATTTATGTAAATTTCAAAAAGGGCTTTGACCGCCGCTTTTGTACCCTGGAGTTCTATTTGACTTTCAAAAGCCAAAAGATCCTTTTTGTTGGCAGGCAACGTTCGCGGATAGATATAATAAAACATCATGACGTTACTACTTCTTTTGATGGCGATATGCCATATCTGCTCATCACTCGGTGGTTCAGTGTAGACAGCGTCCGTCAATCCTGCAACACAGACAACATCCCGCATGCCAGGTAAATCGTCTACGGGCGGCACAGCGTAAAACTCACCCTGTGAGTCGGTATACACCTCAACGTATACTACCTGTTTTCGTTGGGTTGTATCTAATTCATCAACGGTATAGATTTGGAGTTCCGGCGGTTTAGGTACGCCGATAACATTTGATGTCATATCACGGGTGCAGCCGAGCACACAGAACGCAAACGCGATGTAAATGAGTATGAACACCTTTTTCATCAGGGTTATGCTTCCTCCATGAGACGTTTTGGAATCTTTTACATGAAGTTACAGCGCGGTTGTAAACACAAGTGTCGGTGATTTTGCTCACACGCGATTAGCAGCGGAAAGATTCAGTTCTGCTTAGAGTTCAGGCTCCGGGACCGACCTAATAACGACAAATCCTCATTTAAAGCAGAATTTCTGCGACGGTTTCACCGATGGTAGCAAGGCTATCCGCCACAGTAATCCCTGCATCTTTGAGTGCCTGAATTTTATCTGCAGCCGTGCCTTGTCCACCGGAGATGATTGCTCCAGCGTGTCCCATCCGTTTACCCGGTGGCGCGGTCTGTCCGGCGATAAACCCGACAACCGGTTTCGTCATCTTGTCCTTCACGAACGCTGCTGCCCGCTCTTCTGCCGTTCCGCCGATCTCACCGATTAAAACGACGGCGTGTGTGTCGTCGTCCGCTTCAAAGAGTCTAAGAACATCAACGAAATTTGTCCCGATCACCGGATCGCCGCCGATACCAACACAAGTAGACTGTCCAATACCGAGCCGTTTCAGTTGATACGCAGCTTCATAAGTTAGTGTTCCGCTCCGAGAAACGATCCCAACGTTACCGGGCGTGTACGCAAACTCCGGCATCACACCGATTTTACATTCGCCGGGAGTAATGATACCCGGACAGTTCGGACCGATGAGCCTCGGCGGACCGTTCGGGATGATAAACGGATTGTCAAAATCGCCTGTCTGCAAGTACGCTTTCGCCTTAACCATATCAAGGACCGGGATATGTTCAGATATACAGACGATAAGCGACACCCCAGCCGCCGCGGCTTCCATGACCGAATCTGCCGCGTTGAAACGAGCAGGCACGAAAATCAGCGATGTATTTGCACCAGTCGCCGCAACGCCTTCTGCTACGGTGTCAAACACCGGAATACCGTTTACATCGGTTCCGCCTCTACCGGGGACAGCACCAGCAACGATTTGTGTCCCGTAAGCCGCGCACTGCTCCGTATGAAAGCGTCCTGAACGACCCGTGATGCCTTGAACAATTACTTTTGTGCTTTTGTTAACAAGTATACTCATATTTCTATTATCGCTATCGGCTGTCAGCCATCGGCTATCAACAAAGAAGTTTCTGATTAAGTTAAATATCTCTGTTACTGACCGCTATCTTTTAGTACGCACGAGCAAAGATTGCGATCTCTTTTGCAGGCTTCCCGGATACGATACATTTACCGTCCCCATCCGGTTGCTCCATCAGGATACATCGGATCGTTGCTTGTGTCTCCTCCCTGACCTTATCTTCATAAGCTGCGTCACCGCACCAGCGTACGCGAGCGAATCCGTTCTCAACGGCCTCTTTGAATTCATCATAGGACTCTGGTTCAAAGGTATTCGCATCACGGAACGCTGTCGCCCGTTTTAACATATCCGCTTGAATCGTCTCAAGCATCTGTGTTACCGTTTCCGCAATGTTATCCATCGGCACAAACTTCTTGCCGTCTTTACCGGGTATATCACGGCGAGCGAGAACGACCTGCTGGTTGCTCAGATCCCGGGGTCCTATCTCAATACGCAGCGGTACACCTTTGAGCTCCCATTCGTTAAACCGCCATCCGGGTGAATAGTCGAACCTATCGTCAACGTGATAGCGGACATTTCCCAAAGTCTCACAGATACCGTCAACGGCTTGCATGACTGCCTGCTTATCATCCGCTCTATTTTTAGGCACAATTGGCACAATAACGAGCTGCGTCGGTGCGAGTCTCGGTGGTAATACCAACCCTTGGTCATCACCGTGGGTCATGATAATCGCGCCGATCATTCGTGTGCTGACCCCCCAACTCGTTGTCCAACAATGCTGCTGTTTCTGGTTCGCATCGAGATATTGAATCTCAAAGGCTTTGGCGAAGTTCTGTCCGAGGTCGTGTGATGTGCCAGCTTGGAGGGCACGCTTATCACCCATCATCGCCTCAATCGTGTAGGAAGTCAAGGCACCGGGAAACTTCTCACTTTCACTCTTACGTCCAGGAATAACAGGGATCGCGGCTTCGTTGACAGCAAAATCGGTATAAATATCAAGAATACGGAGCGTCTCCTCTACCGCTTCCTCGTGTGTAGCGTGCGCCGTATGCCCTTCCTGCCAAAAGAATTCCATCGTTCGTAGGAATAGACGCGGACGCAGCTCCCAACGCACAACGTTTGCCCACTGATTGATAAGCACAGGTAGGTCCCGGTAAGACTGGATCCACTGGCTATACATGTACCCGATAATCGTTTCAGAGGTCGGACGGACCACGAGGGGCTCTTCTAACTTTTTCCCACCACCATGCGTAACAACGGCGAGTTCCGGTTTGAAGCCTTCAACGTGTTCCGCTTCCTTCTCAATGAAACTCATAGGGATGAAAAGTGGGAACGCCGCGTTTTGGTGTCCTGTCTCCTTGAAACGGATATCCAGCTGCTCCTTGACATTTTCCCAGAGCGAGTACCCGTATGGACGCACCACCATACAACCGCGCACGGGCGCGTAATCTGCCATCTCCGCTTGACGGATGACCTGCGTATACCATTTTGCGTAGTCTTCACTACGAGGAACTATTTTATCAAACATATTTTTAATTATTAGCCATTGTCACCGTTCCACTTCGTTTCACGGTGGTTTTCGGTTAATTTCAACGACCTTTGGATTATGGATAGTTTCTTAACGATTTTTTACCCCTTAAACCCAGAAGGTACGCTAAAGTATTTCTAAAGTTGGAAAGTTCGTTGCGATTTTAGCACAGAAAGATAGAGACGCTACAACAATTTTAGGCACTTTACTGACTTTAGAACACTCACTCACTTCTTGAATCCGTTAAAGCAACAATACCGGGGAGTGCCTTCCCTTCTAAAAACTCTAAGGAGGCACCGCCGCCTGTTGAGATATGCGTCATCCGATCAGCGACACCGGCTTGCTGTACTGCAGCGACACAATCACCACCACCGATGATGCTCGCTGCTCCGGAATCGGCTATCTGTTTCGCCACCGCAATCGTGCCTTGCGCAAACTTCTCAAATTCATAGACCCCTAAGGGACCGTTCCACACCACTGTTTCAGCAAGCGCGATCTGCTCACCAAATGCCGATACGGTTTCAGGTCCGATGTCAAATCCCTGCCATCCATCCGGAATCTCTCTGTCGCTGATAGTCCGCGCTTCAGTGTCAGGGTCAAACGCTCGTCCGACAATATGATCTACCGGTAAAACAACGGTATCTGAGAACCCCTCTTTCTCAACAAGTGATTTTGCGACATCAAGTCTCTCTGTTTCGACAAGCGAATTGCCGATACCGCATCCCATCGCAGACAGGAATGTATAAGCCATGCCACCACCGATGAGGAGCTTATCCACCTCTTCAAGAAGCCTCTCAATCAGCGTAATTTTGTCCGATATTTTTGCGCCACCGAGAATCGCGATGTATGGACGTTGCGGATTTTTCAGGGTCGTACTGAGATAATAGATTTCACGTGCCATCAGGAGTCCTGCAGCACACGGGTTCAGATAGCGCGTCACACCTTCAGTTGAGGCGTGGGCACGGTGTGCTGTGCCGAAGGCATCGTTAACATAGACCTCCGCAAGCGAAGCGAGTCGCTGCGCAAATGCAGCATCGTTCTCGGTCTCTTCAGCGTAAAAACGGACATTCTCAAGGAGTAACACATCGCCGTTGCTTAATTCCGCAACAGCACTCTCTACAGATTCGCCGATGCAATCCTTGACGTGTGCGACGCGCCTGCCAAGTTTCCGGCTCAAGGCTATAGCGACCAGCTCCGTGGAAAGCACTTCCCGATCAGATGCCGAACCGACTTCCGGTCTGCCTAAATGCGTCATCAAGATGATTTTAGCATCCGAATTGATGAGTGCTAAAATTGTCGGCAATGCAGCGGTGATACGCGTCTCATCTGTAATCTTTCCGTCCTGCATCGGAACGTTGAAGTCTACCCGAACGAGCACGCGTTTTCCGGTAACGTCTATGTCCTTTAACTCAAGTTTTTCCATACTTTTAATGATTCGGTTTCTGCTCGGTTTTGTCCTGCTTCGCAGTGAGAACCAAAACCGGTTTCCTATCAATTCGGGCGTTACGTCGCCAATTACATTTTCTTATCCAGAATTCGCTGCCGTTACTGCAAGTTGTGCTGCTTCAGAGAGTCCTTCTGCCTGTTGAACATTCAAGTCGGATTCGGCAATAATTTGTTTCCCGAGTTCCACATTTGTCCCCTCTAAACGGACAACAAGCGGAACGTTAAGTTCAACCTGCTTCCCTGCTTCAACGATACCGTTCGCAATAGTATCACACTTCATAATACCGCCAAAGATGTTAACCAGAACAGCTTTCACATTTTCATCAGCAAGGATGAGACGGAAGGCGTGCGCGACCGCTTCAACGGATGCCCCACCGCCGACATCAAGGAAATTCGCCGGTTCACCACCGTTCTGTTTGATGATATCCATCGTTGCCATCGCCAAACCCGCACCATTTACCATGCAACCGATGTCGCCATCAAGCCGGATGTAACTCAAACCAGATTCACTCGCCTCCAGCTCACTCGGATCTTCTTCATAAGGGTCACGCATCTCGGCGATATCCGGATGCCGCCAGAGCGAATTGTCGTCGAGGTTTACCTTAGAATCCAGCGCAACAATGTCTAACGCCGCATCCCTTTTTACGATTGCCAACGGGTTGATCTCTACCAATGAACAGTCGCAACCCGTGAATGCATTATAAAGCGATAAAATGAGTGCTGCAGCGTTCGGAATAATCGGACGGTAAGTTGTGTCGGTAATTAGTTGATATGCGAACTGCCGGGCTTGAAAGTCAGTTAAGCCAAAGGCAGGATCAATCTGTGCTTTAATGATCTTTTCGGGAGTTTCCGCAGCGACCTCCTCAATATTGACACCCCCCTCTTCGCTTCCGATTAACGTGAGTTGGGACGTTTCCCGATCAAGCAATATCGCGAGGTAGTATTCTTTTTCTATTTCTACGGCTTCGGCGATCAGCACTTTTCGGACGCGTTTTCCGTCAGGGCCCGTCTGCGGTGTCACCAGTTGCATACCGATGAGGGTTTCGGCATGCTGCTTGACTTCGGCGGGTGAATTCGCAAGTTTGATACCGCCGCCTTTCCCGCGGCCACCCGCATGGATTTGCGCCTTGACAACGTATCTGGTAAAATTGAGCGCCTCGGCAACCGTCTTCGCTGCTTCCGGCGTTTCAGCGACCTCACCGCGGAGTGTATTAACACCGTGGGATTCTAAAATTTGTTTGGCTTGGTATTCATGGATGTTCATGTTCTGTGTATGATTCTTCGGCGAGACTCCTTTGGCATTTACGGATGTATATCTTGTATATTTCGGATTGGTATCTCAGAAATTATACCATACTTGCACGGAAATTGCAAGTTTTTCAGATGTGTTGGCATCGCTGCTAAGGCGTGTTTTCATGGCATCAATATTTTTACTATCCTTTTTTGCTTTAAAGACTCTATAATGTATATACCCAATTGTCTCGGTGTGTAAGCATAATCTTATGTTGCGACAGATACTATCTCACTGAGTGAGCAATCCACAAAGAGGTTGGATATTATGAAGACTATTCGATTTTGGCAGAAATTCGTAAGAATCTTTCGATTACATTGGCAATACCATTGGTCCTATCACCACCCGAAAACCAGTCAAAAAGTGCAGGCAATGCAGAAAGTAGAATGTGTCCGAGATAGCGCCCGCTTTCGCATCCCAGAGAGTGATAGCACCCTTCACGAGTTCCGAGTCTTCAGTCCAAAAGAGGCGGAACATAACGAAGAATTCTTACTTTTACTTGATGAAGAAACTAACACCTATGCTGGCATACCCAAAGGTTGGCGGTTGATCGACTCGGACGGTGCCGAAGAACACGGGGATGTTGTCGGTTTTTGGGATGGCAAACGCTATCTGTTTGAGGGCGGATCCAACAAACTGATCGCCGTGGCGGAAGAGTAAAAAAGATGAAGTCCAACTGATCGATCTTGACTAAAGGCATTGTTTCAGTTACAGACATCACTTTCAAGACGTCACTTAGGGTTTGAAGAGCCTCTTGGAAAATGGGATACAAGTCATCAATCTGAGGGGCGTTCTTGAATCACAGGAATCACGTAACTCCGAATTGTCAATCCATCTATAGTTTCTGTCTCCACACGAGGCTCCGGCGCGTTGCGATGGTCAAACACAACGTAGTATCCTTCTTCAGCACCCTCCGATCTGGCGTACGCTGCGAGTTGTGATTTACCCGCCTGATAACGGTTATCTCCACCCCAAATTTTTGTTTCAACGATGTATTTTCGGTTTCTGTGAAGAATCAGAATATCCATTCTACCGCGCCCTGTTCGCACCTCAAGATACATAGCCCCGCCCACAATTTGGACGAACTGCTCAAGATAAGCAAAGAGAAGATGTTGTCCGACATATTCCTGTGGTGTATCCGGGACTTGTAGAATTTTGAAACCTACACGTGCGATAAAGTCGCGGAAGTTATCAAGGAGTGCTGTCATCTGAACATATCCATCTGGCGTAAGATAATCCTCAAATCCTGAGCGATTGTCATCCGGTAAATATTCCTGCTCCAATCCATTCACTATCGGTTTGAATGCGTTCATGATGCAATAGTGATAAATTGGGTTGATAATTTCACACATACCATCAGCACCTTCAGCAATGACACCGTAAGTGGTGAGTTCATCGATGTGTTCATTATAAGGGCTAAATCTTACACCTTCATCATAAGAAGCAATTTTCATGAGAAGTGCCTCAAACCGCCGATCCTTATGGATATTGGTTATCAGATGATCAATATTCGTGTGTCCTTCGCGCAGGAGTTGGATATGTGCTTCTGAAAAGTGTTCCATTGTAATCGGTTCGCTTTTCGGGATGTTTAATTCCTCAGTAAGAATTTGCGCGAATCGATTGACAAGCACAGGCTGACCAGCAGTCTGTTTGTGAATTGCTCCAATGGTTTCAGGTGTGAAGGGTTGTCCGACTTCATCGGTATATTGTGAAAGCAGCTCTTGCACCTGTTCAAGTGTGAAATTGGGCAAGTTGAATTCGTCTTGTATATTAAACGGAGAGATAGAGCGATCGTAGTTGAGTTGTGTGATGCTTTTGACACCGACAATGCCGATACTGTGTGGACACCGATTCCGTCCAGACAGGTATATCTGACGCAGCGAGTGTAGAAACCCCCTGATAGCATCTCGTGGAATGCTATCAAACTCATCAATAATTATGACAAACCGTTGGTCTTCAAGCAAATTCCCCAGATTTTCAAAAAACTCACGCATTGAAATAGGCTCAGTTATCTGCGCGTTCGCCAAAAATCTATTGAGCGCATCAGAGGGACGCTTCCCGCGTTTCTGGAAGACACTCTTAATTTCCTTACAAATTTCTTTGCAGAGAGACCTATAAAAAGCATCGGCATCACTGTCTACGTATCCCTCAAAATTAAGGTGTATTGGGAAATAGATGTCTCTTTCGTTTTCAAGTGTGGTGAGGGCGTTTCGGAAGAACGAAGTTTTGCCTGTCTGACGCGGCGCAAAAAGAACAATGTACCTACCTCTTTCTACCCGCTTGATAAAATCCGCAAGTTCATCTCTGCGGGCGACGACGTAATTATCTTCGGGATAGACAGGACCGCGAGTTTCAAACCATCTCATTTTTTCGCCTCCTTGATTTGAGAAATTATATCAGATTGTGGTGCCGAAGTCTATAAGAAATAGGTTTGAAATAATTCTATGGATCCCGATTCAGACACGGACTTATCATCTTCAAGATGTTCAAGCAAGGTTTGAACGCTCTCTTTCAAAACAGGGTGCATAAGATTGGGGGCAATCTCTGCTAACGGGACTAACACAAAACGGCGGAGATGCATCTCTGGGTGCGGAATGACGAGTTTCTCAGTCTGAAGACACATATCTCCATAGATGAGTATGTCTAAGTCAATCTCCCTTGGTCCCCAGCGGGTGCGGTGTTTTCTACCAACAGAGGCTTCAATATCTTTCAAGGTGCGTAATAAGGAGAGCGGCGGAAGGGCGGTTTGGATCGCAGCGACACCGTTTAGGAATCGTGCTTGCGTCTCATATCCGACAGGATCGGTTTGGTAAATGGAGGAAATCTTTTGCAGGGTAATCCCCTCTGTCTCTGCTAAGGCGTGGATAGCGTTCTGGATATGCGCCAGTCGATCGCCGATATTGCTTCCGAAGCCAATATAGACTAAGTGCATAGCGTTTGCAGTTGGTAGCAACATAGCTGAACCCAACTAACCTGTAAATTTACGGAGGGCGATAGAGGTATTGTGTCCGCCGAAGCCGAATGCGTTGGTGAGTGCAACCGAAATCTTCGCATCACGACTCTCGTTCGGAACATAATCCAAGTCACAGACTTCGTCTGGCACATCGTAGTTGATCGTCGGCGGTAGGAACCCTTTTTCCATCGCAGCTAAGCAGGCGATAAGTTCCACGGCACCCGCTGCACCGAGCAGATGACCCACCATCGATTTCGTAGAACTGACAGGAATTTTGTACGCTCGCTCGCCGAACAGGGACTTAATCGCGTTCGTTTCAGCGACATCACCGGCGGGTGTAGAGGTGCCGTGTGCATTGATATAATCAACCGCATCCAACGACAACCCAGCATCCCGAAGCGCGAATTCCATCGCTTTCGCTGCACCTTCGCCATCTTCAGGTGGGCTCACCATATCGTGTGCATCCGAAGTCATCCCATAACCCACGACCTCCGCGTAGATATGGGCATCGCGTTTCTTGGCGTGCGACAGCGATTCAAAGATAAGGACACCACCACCATCACCCATAACGAAGCCGTCTCTATCTTTCGTGAACGGACGCGAGGCGCGTTCAGGTTCGTGGTTCCGCTCCGACATCGCTCGCATTGAACAGAATCCAGCAAAAGCTAAGGGTGTAATCGCCGATTCCGTTCCACCGGTAAACATCACATCAGCCTTACCAAGCTGAATGATATGAAACGAATCGCCCATAGAATGGTTCGCACTCGCACACGCCGTGACAGACGTAGAATTGGGACCCTTGAGATTAAAATGGATTGAGATCTGCCCAGCCGCCATGTTAATAATCATGTACGGCACAAGAAACGGACTCACGCGTCTCACTCCCTTTTCGGCAAGGATCTTCGCGTTCTCCTCAAGGACCCCGATACCACCGATGCCAGAACCGATTTGAACCCCCGCACGGTAAGGATCGACTTTATCAAGATCCAGACCAGCATCTTCGCGTGCCATAATTGCAGCCGCAAGTGCATACTGGATGAATAGCGGGAGCCTGGACGCAGCGCGGCGATCCAGATACTGCTCCGCCTGAAAGTCCTTTACCTCTCCAGCGATTTGGGTGCGGTGTTCGGAAGCATCAAAATAGGTCAAAGGTCCGATTCCGTTTTTACCGACAGCAAGCGCATCCCAATATTCTTCTTTCGTGTTGCCAATCGCATTAACAACGCCGATTCCTGTAATAACTACACGCTCCACGAGACCGTTCCTTTTTGATTAGCCGTCGGCTATCAGCCGCCAGCAGTCAGAAGAATAGCGGTCAACTATCGGTTTCCGTTAGCTATCAGTAAAGGACTCTGGTTTAGCAGAAAACCTCTTTACTGAAAGCCGACAACCGACAGCAGACAGCCGATATGTTTTGAATTATACATGTTCGTCAAGATAACTCAGCGCATCTTGAACGGTCTGAATCTTCTCCGCATCACTATCCGGGATTTCGATGTCGAATTCCTCTTCAAGTGCCATGACCAATTCAACCGTATCAAGGGAGTCAGCACCCAAGTCTTCCATAAAAGAAGCATCTGGCGTGACGTTATCTTCGTCAACACCGAGTTGTTTAGCGATAATTTCGATGAGGCGTTCTTGGTTTGTTGCCATAAGCGTTCTTTGATCTCCTATAAAATTATGGCTATCGGCTGTCAGCAAAAAATCTCTCGGTTTCTGATAGCCGGAAGCCGATAAATTACATCACCATGCCACCGTCAACCTGAAGGACCTGGCCAGTGATATAGCGCGCAGCATCCGATGCTAAAAAACAGACACCAGCTGCCACGTCTTCTGGGGACCCAAACACCCGGAGTGGAATCAGTTCAAGCAGTTGTTCCTGATTCTTTTCTGGTATTTGTGCGGTCATGTCTGTTGTGATAAAACCTGGTGCAATAGCGTTTACAGTAATACCGCGAGCACCAACTTCTTTCGCAGTAGCCTTCGTCAACCCGATGATACCCGCTTTTGCCGCAGCATAATTCGCTTGCCCCGCATTTCCGATTAATCCGACAACTGACGAGATGTTGATAATGCGTCCACTCTTCTGGCGTATCATCGGACGCAGAACCCCACGGGTGCAGTACATTGTACCGGTCAGATTCGTCTGTAACACGGCATCCCAATCTTCATCTTTGAGGCGCATGAGCAGCGTATCACGGGTAATCCCGGCGTTGTTCACGAGAATATCAATTTGCGAGAACTGTTCAATCGTTTTTTCGATCAGTCCTTCAACATCTGCCTTTTGAGAGATGTCAGCAGCCATTGAGAGTGTAGTGTAACCTTTACTGCGGAGTGTATCGGCGATCTGTCCGACAGATTCTGCAGAGCGTGAACAGAGAACGACATTCGCACCGGCTTCGCAGAGCCTGGACGCAATCGCTGCACCGATACCGCGCGATGCCCCTGTAACAATTGCCGTTTTGCCGCTTAGCAAATCTTCTCTAAAAGCACTTTGTGTTGCTGCCACATCCATTTTATTTATCATCCCCATATTCATCTGCTACGACCAATAATGTCTTAACGTCTTCAACATTCATAGCACCGCTTTCAGGAAGCGTCCGTTTCACTAAGCCGGACAATACCTTCCCCGGCCCAACCTCTATAAAATGTGTGGGACCGCTCTCTTCGATAGTCTTTAACGTTTTCTCCCACTGCACGGGCTGCGTTATCTGTTGAAATAGGAGTTGCCTAATATCATCTACATCCGTCGCAAACCTACCGGTTACATTCATAACGATCCCCACCTTTGGGGAACGCAACGTTACCGAGTCAAGCACAGCACCGAATTTCTGCTGAGCGGGTGCCATGAGTGGCGAATGAAATGCACCACTTACTGGCAAAAGCCGACACCGTCTCTCCCCGATTTCGGCTTTAGCGAGCGAGACAACACGATTCACAGCCGCCACTTCGCCAGAAATTACCAATTGCCCAGGACAATTATAATTGGCGATATTCACAACACCATCAACCGTGTCGCAGAGGTGTTGGAGCTGCTCGGTTTCCATTCCGAGGATCGCTGCCATTGTGCCTTGCTGTGTGTCTCCCGCTTCCGCCATGTAACTCGCGCGTGCCTGCACCAAGCGCAACGCATCCGAAAAATCAAGAACCCCGGCTGCCACAAGTGCAGCGTATTCACCCAAACTATGACCAGCGACCACATTTGGCGCGATACCGAAAGTCTCTAAGACTCGTAACGTTGCGACACTACAGACTAAGATCGCCAGTTGTGTGTTTTCGGTCTGTTTTAAGTCTGTTTCCGGTCCTTCAAAACAGAGTTGACGCAATGCGCGTCCCAACGCTGCGTCAGCTTCTTGGAAGACAGCATCAGCAACTGGATAGGTTCGCGCTAATTCCGCCCCCATGCCGACCCGTTGTGAACCCTGTCCTGGAAAAATAAAGGCGAGTTGTGTCATTTTCTTCTGATGAATGGCTCTCGGCTGAATTCGTTATCAGTTGTCAATTAAAAAGGAGTATGATTTAATCAAAAAGTCCGTTCTGACAACTGAAAGATTTTCGCAGAAAAATCGTACGGATAACTGACAACGGACTACAAGCGTAGAAGCGTGCTGCCCCATGTTAAACCGGCACCAAAAGTTACAAACAGAAGTAGGTCCCCCGGTTTCGCACGTCCCTCACGGATCGCCTCATCTAAAGCAATGATCACCGTTGCTGCAGAAGTGTTCCCGTATTTATCAACGTTAACATAGACCTTCTCGCGCGGCACGCCGAGCCTATCGCCGACGGCTTCAATGATCCGCAAATTCGCCTGATGTGGTATCAAAAGGTCTATCTCCTCAATACTGACATCTGCTTTACTTAGAACCCGCTGGGCAGCTTCCGGCATAAGCCGGACACCGAGTTTAAAGACCTCTCTGCCGTTCATCCGAAGTTTATCGAGCTTTTGGTCAATAGCAGTTGCGGTAATCGGCATCCTGGATCCACCAGCCGGAATACCGAGCACGTCAATGTCAGCATAGTCTCCATCGGAGCCGATATAAGACGCCAGGATCCCTTTCGGTTCATCCGTCGCTTGGACAACGGCAGCACCCGCACCATCTCCAAAGAGGACACATGTACTCCGATCATTCCAGTCAACAATATTATTAAAAACCTCACCACCCACCACAAGAATCGTATTATAGCGTCCAGATTTAATCATACCATCGGCTAAATCCAATCCGTAAAGGAAACCCGCACACGCGGCAGACAGATCCATCGCAGCAGCGTTCTTCGCACCGATGCCTTTCTGTACGTAACACGCCGTTGACGGAAAAAAGGTGTCAGGTGTAACGGTAGCAACGAGAATCAATTCAATATCAAGCGGATCAATATTCGCATTTTTTAACGCCCATCGTGCGGCATGGACACAGAGATCCGAGGTGGCGACATCGTCATCAGCAATACGTCGCTCGACGATTCCTGTACGTTGACGAATCCATTCATCACTTGTATCCACCATTTTTTCAAGGTCAAAGTTGGTGACAACACGATCTGGGAGGTAAGAACCGGTTCCCGTGATGGTTGCATGTCGAAGTTGCGTCATTATACCTCTCTTGAAGTCTTTGGCGTTAAGCAAAAACCTGTTGAAAATCTATATCAGTTTTCCGAACCTATGCTTCACCTACGCCTCGTCGGTGGATCTTGTTAACACGGGCCGTCCATTGTAATGTCCACATTCGGAGCAGACACGATGAGGAACGATAGTCTCACCGCAATATGAACAGACACTTGTCGTTTTGTCCTGGAGCGCGTGATGGCTCCGCCGCATTCTTTTTTTCGATTTTGACGTTTTCCGTTTCGGATGCGCCATGGTTCATCTCCTTACCCTTTCTATAGTCTTAAGAGTCGCGATCTAATATTCGCCCACACTTCAATTGTTTTCCAGCATTTTCGACAAAACCGAAAACGGATTAGAATCATGGACCGCCGACTCGTCCGTTGTCTCACAGGAACACACCTCATGATTAAGTTCCGCGCCACAGCGCGCACATAACCCGCTACACATTTCGGAACACAGAGGCCACGCCGGCATCTCCAGAACAAGGCCCTGTCGAACATCTTCTGAAATATCTAAAATCTCACCGTCGTAATACCGCTCATCCGCTTCTCTCTGCTCCAACGATTCGCTACCAACAGCGAATAACAGTTCAAGTGTTGTTGTTACGTCTACCTCAAACGGACTGATACAGCGCCGGCATTCCACCGAAATCTTCGTCTCAATATCAGCCGCCACATAGACACTGTCGTTACCTTGACGAAAGAGTTGGACTGCACACGACAACGGTTCAATGAATTCTGCCTCTTCGTACGCCAAACCGAGGGACGCAGGCAACACAAGCGCTTCAAATGCTTTGAAATCCTCGTGTCGAAGGTCTTTCATATCGAACACTAACGTATCCCTGATGCCTTCTCTCATGTTCAAATACACCTCAAGTATCCGTCAGACAGCCTTCAGGTTTTCCTCGCTATAGCAGAGAGCAAGGACGGGCAAACACACAATCCTGCCCCAAACTTTGACGACACATTAAAAATCGACTTCTTCTTCAATCCGAATAAGTTTCGTCTCCCCTTTCACGGCTTCAAGCCTATGGATTTCAGCCAGAGCCGCTCTCATATTCTCCTCCCGAGCACTATGCGTCAGCATAACAAGCGACACAGTCTCCATACCGTGCGGATCCTTCTGGATAACAGAGGCAACACTAATCTGCCAGTTCCCTAAGACCGTACCGATTTTTGCAAGAACCCCAGGACGGTCCGCAACGACAAAACGGAGGTAGTAACGCGTCTCTATATCGTCAATAGGTGCAACATCAACTTCCGATTGTGAACCCGCAAGCCATGCTCGCGAAATTGACGTACGCACACCTTGCTGCACGGATTTCGCAGCATCAATAATGTCCGCAACGACCGCACTCGCTGTCGGCATCTCACCAGCACCTTGTCCATAAAAGAGGGTCGGACCAACCGCATCCCCGATGACGCAGACCGCATTAAATGCACCCCCGACATTCGCTAACAGGCTCCGCTCCGGCACGAGCGTCGGATGCACGCGCGCCTCTATACGGTTACCGGTACCGAGTTTCGCAATAGCGAGCAACTTAATCACATAACCCAGCTCACGCGCGTATTGGATCTCCTTCTGTGTGATGTCGGTAATGCCTTCAACGTAGAATTGCGATAGGGAAATATTGCTTCGGTAGGCAAGTGCTATCAGAAGGATGAGTTTCTGCGCGGCATCAATACCCCCAACGTCGAGTGTCGGATCGGCTTCGGCATATCCCATATCCTGGGCCGCTTTCAGAACATCCGAGAAATCGACACTGCCCTCGTGCATCTCCGTCAAGATGTAGTTACACGTGCCGTTCACAATGCCGTAGAGCGAGTGAATCTGGTTTCCAGCAAAACTTTCTTGCAGCGTTTTAATGATCGGGATACCCCCAGCAGTACTCGCCTCAAAATTAAGACTCACGCCATACTCCGCAGCGAGTTGGAACAATTCAGCGCCATGTTCGGCGAGGAGGGCTTTATTCGCCGTGACGACGTGTTTGCCGTTTCGGATCGCACGACTGATCAGTGTCCGTGCTTCTGAAACACCACCGATGAGCTCAACGACAATATCAATATCAGGATTGTCAACAACCGCTGTCGGATCCGTTGTCAGGCAGTCTACCGGAAGTTCAACACCTTCCCGCGTCGCCGGTAACGTCCGTTTGACTATTTTCGTTACTGATAATTCAACGCCACTATTTTTTGCAATAAGGGCATTCTGATTCAATAAAATCTTAGAAACACCAGTGCCAACGGTGCCCCAGCCTAAGATACCAATGTTAATGCACGATTTATCCACTAAACAACCCCTCCTTTCTTTGCCACTGATCGCGGTTTAGCGTCGCGACACTGGCAAACCGGATTGCATATCAAAAATCGGGGCGACTGGATTCGAACCAGCGACCTCTTGAACCCCATTCAAGCGCGCTTCCGGGCTGCGCCACGCCCCGTTACTAACAAAATAATCCATTTAATTGTATCATAAGTCATATTGAAAGTCAAATAAAAATATGTTTTCTTTCGTAGGGGGCGGGTTTCCCGCCCCTCCTCAAATATAGCATCTAATCTACACGCTGTTACGCAAAACCCATCTCTTTCAAGTTCCTGAGACTGATCCCTAAACTCTCAAACGGATCGCGTTCATAGCAGGTATCTTGCTCAATGATGTACCATTCCACACCCGCATAGATACAAGCATCTAAGATGGACGGCCAATTCAGATTGCCTTCGCCGACTTCAGCATAACGTTGCGTGGAACCTTTCATCGCCATATCCTTGAGATGGATGATGTCGGCACGTCCCTTTAACTGACGGATCCACGCCGTTGGGTCACCCCCGCCGTGTTGAATCCAATACGTATCCAACTCGCTTTTAAAATATTTCGGATCGCTCTCAGCATATAGAATTTCCAACCCTGTCCGTCCGTTATAGCGTTCCAGCTCGAAACTGTGATTGTGATACGAAAAAGTCAATCCCCCTTCAGCGAGTCGGGCAGCGACTTCGGAGGCTTCCTTCGCGAATCTCGCATATCCTTCAGTCGTCCGGTATTCACCCGGCAATCCACCAATGGCGGCGTGCTTGCATCCCCACAATTGATGCTCATCAATGACAGATTGCGGTTCATCCCGCATCCGCTCATAACTCGTATGCGTCGCAATGATACGGATACCTTCACCATCAACGATAGTTTTCAGGGCTGCCGGTTCAATCGGACCGAGTGCAGAGCATTGCACCGCCTCATATCCGAGTTGTCGAACCTTTTTCATCGTTGCCGCAATATCAGCTTCGGTTTTAGTAAATTCTCTAACGGTATAAAGCTGCGCTGCGATCTGTTTCGCAGAGAGCGCATTTTCTGTTGCCATATTAAGATCTCCTTACAATTGGATAATGCTATTTGCGGATAGTATTATATCAGAAAAGAATCAACGGGTCAAGACGAACCTCCAATTTTTTAACGCCCCTCCATCTCTTCCAATCTTCCACCCTTCGACCTTTCCTATGAAATAAAAAATTTGGTTTGCATATAAAAGGCAGTTTTGGTAAACTGTTATATTATGATGAACCCTTTTTTCTTTGGGGGTAAAGGACTCGGTTCTTTCCGTCTTTTCCGTCTCCTCCTCCATTTCCCAAATTTCGTTAAACTGGCGTGGCGGCTGTTTAACGATGAACGCGTTCCAATCTATCGAAAGGCGATCCTTATCTTCACCGAAATATTGGCGGTCGCCTTTGCTATTTTCTATTTAATAAATCCGCTCGATTTTGATTTTCTACCCATCGTCGGTCGATTTGACGATATCATTGTCGGTGCTTTTGTCATCCTTGTGCCCGGGGCATGGCTCTTTATACGACTCTCTCCCGAAAATATCGTCCGTGAACACGTAGATCAGATTTCACGCGGCGAATAACTAAAAATTGCCACACACGACACTTTTTGAAACACACCAAATTTCTCTAACTTTTTTGAAACTTTTTTCTTTTATAGGTGTGTCTCTATGATGCAAACGCAAAAAATCTAAAAAAACAGTTCCGGTCCCCTACGAGGTCGGACGCTCCTAAAAAAAATTAATTACATTGGAGGTTATACCATGAAACTCAGAAAGACATTTCAGAAACCTACACGGGTACTTATGATTTTAGCGGCACTCATCATCGTCACCGGACTCGTCATCGGTTTAAATACAGATGAGTTGACAATGCAAACCGCAATCGGACAAACCAACGATACACTTCAGACATCCGAAGATTTTCAGTATCTCGAACGCGCAAACCGAGCCTTTATTAACTTAGTGAAACAGACGCGTCCAGCAGTTGTGCAAATCACGACGCAAACAAAACGAAATCAAAGACGAATGCTGAGAAATCTTTTCGACGATGATGTTTACAGATTCTTCCCCGAATTTGATTCAAGACGTGAACCTGAACGGGACCCCGAACCTATTAGAAGCCTCGGTTCCGGTGTAATCGTCCGTGAGGACGGCTATATTTTGACAAACAACCATGTCATTGATGATGTTGACCACATCACTGTCACACTCGCAAACGGGCGCGAATATCCAGCAAAATTAGTCGGTAGCGATCCCGCACAGCGTGAACGCAATGGTGGTGGCAGTGATTTAGCACTCCTGAAAATTGATGCCGATAACCTACCTGCTCTGCAATTCGGTGATTCAGATGCCCTTGAGGTCGGTGAATGGGTCATCGCAATCGGATCACCCCTCGGTTTAACGCAAACCGTAACGCGCGGGGTCGTTAGTGCAAAAGGCAGAAATAGTAGCATAGTTGAGTACGGTGATTTCATCCAGACGGATGCTCCGATTAACCGAGGCAACAGCGGCGGCGCACTGATCAACATCCGTGGCGAATTGGTCGGTATCAATACCTTAATTGCTATAGGTGGCTACACTATGGGAAATATCGGCATCGGTTTCGCTATTCCAAGTAACTTGGCACAGCAACTTATGCCCTCCCTGATTGAAGCAGGAAGAGTTGTACGCGGTTGGCTCGGAATCAATATGACCCCCGTGGATCACGATTTAGCAGATAAACTCCAATTTGCGGAACCCAGAGGTGTCGTCGTTGAGTCGGTTGTCCAAGGCAGTCCTGCTGAAAAAGCAGGTATTCAGCCTCGAGACATTATCCTCGAATTTGATGGCGAAGTCGTTCAAAGCACTGAGCACCTAATGTACACCGTCGCCGCCAAGAGGGTCGGTAAACCCATTAAGCTAAAAGTGCTACGAAAAGGCACCCAAGAAAAAACACTCACTGTCAAATTAGCAGAGCGCACAGCAGAAGCCGTCACCAGAGCCGACGATAGAGCCATTCAGGAGGAGCAAGGCGAGATGTTCGCCGGACTCCGCGTCCGAAATCTTACACGTTCAATCGCTGGACGTTACGGATACCCCTTAAATGAAACCGGCGTGATTGTTGCAGAAGTCGCAGATGATAGCGATGCCGCAAGACAAGGGATCAGACCCGGGTTCCTCATTCAAGAGATCGAATGGAAATCAGTTGACGACTTGGACACCTATATGGACCTTGTGACGGAACTGAAAAAACAGAATAAGGAAAAAGTACTCCTTTATGTCAAATCCGTTGACGGACTTCGTAGAGGATACGTTAGTAGATACATTACAGTCCGAACCTCCACATCAGACCGGTAATCAACACAGCGAACCGGGCTTCATCGTCGGATTCGCAGATTAATGCTTGACGGATAGTTGTTTCTGTGGTATACTGCCCGGAAACAACTATCCTTATTGTTAAGAGGCTTAAGTTTTGATAAAAGCACAACGCGTTGTTTGGCCCAGCCGCGCCAAAGTTGACGTGGAGACATTTACGTTACCTCCCATTGGAGATAATGAAGTTCTCGTCGCGACAGACTGCACGCTCATCAGTCCCGGCACGGAACGTGCCTTTTTATTAGGACTCCCAAACGCACAAGGCGGCTACCCGTCACGTCCAGGTTACAGCAACATCGGTACAGTGATAGCGGTCGGGAACGCCGTCACAAGCTTTAAAGTCGGTGAACGTGTCGCTTCAACGCAGGGACACACTAGCCACTTTGTAACCGCACCGAACCGATTGCTAAAAGTGGCATCCGCCGACGTGCCATCCGAAGAGGCGGTATTCTTTAACCTCGGTGCAATCGCACTACAAGGGGTCCGAAAGGCGCGTATCGAATTGGGAGAAGCAACACTCGTTTTAGGACAAGGACTCATCGGGTTACTATCACTGCAACTCGCGAAACTCAGCGGTGCGCTACCGATCATCGCCGCAGACCTCACTGATAGCCGGCTTGAACTCGCCAAAAGTATCGGAGCCGATGCTATACTCAATCCTGAAGACACCGATTTCTCCGAACAACTAAACGCTGTTACAAATGGTAATGGACCGGTTGTGGTGATTGAGGCAACTGGGCACCCGGATGCAGTCAGCACCGCCTTAGATGTAGCAGGATGGGGCGCGCGCCTCGTACTCCTCGCAAGCACACGCGGAGAGACACCGAAGGTGAACTTCTATCGCGATGTACACAAAAAAGGACTTATCCTTTACGGCGCACACAACGCCGTGCGTCCGCGTCAAGAGTCCTCTCCGAACTACTGGACGCTTAAAGATGATAGCCACTTGCTGCTGACGCTCATCGCTGAAAAACGATTTGACGTTGCACCGTTGATTAGTCATCGCGTCCCTGGAGAAGAAGCACCGAAGGCATATCAACTGCTTATGGAATGGAATCCCGGTCTACTCGGTGTCGTTCTTCAGTGGAACAATAGCCACGTACCTTAAACCGCAAGGAAGAATTAAAAATGGCAGTCAGCAGTCGGCTTTCGGAAACCGTCAGTAAGAGGTTTCTGACTAAATCAGTCCGCCCTTCACAGCATCAAAAACGCAGCTCGTAATGAAATGGAGAGCGGATTCAGGAAAGGAACGTGAAAACACAAACCACCTATCTTAACCGCAAGGAAAAATTAAAAAATGGCACGTGAATATCCGATTGAAAACGTGCGCAACATCGGGATTGCAGCGCACATAGATGCAGGCAAAACAACGACCACCGAGCGAATCCTGTTTTACACCGGCAAAAAACATAAAATCGGTGCTGTGGACGACGGCACCGCCGAGATGGATTGGATGGTCCAGGAACGCGAACGCGGTGTGACGATCACCGCCGCCGCAACAACCTGTTTCTGGCATGAATACGCAATTCATCTCATTGATACACCCGGACACGTCGATTTTACCGTAGAGGTAGAACGTTCTTTACGGGTCCTAGACGGTGTTGTCGCACTTTTCTGCGCCGTCGGCGGCGTCGAACCGCAATCAGAAACCGTCTGGCAACAAGCCGACCGCTACCATGTACCACGTATCGTCTTTGTCAATAAAATGGACAGAGTCGGCGCGAATTACCAACGCGTCTTAGAGATGATGAAAGAACGGTTGGGCGCGAATCCGCTACCACTCCAACTCCCCATCGGAGAAGGAACCGAATTTGAAGGCGTTATTGATCTGGTAACACAAAAGGCATTACGGTGGGATGCAGCAGACCAAGGGCAGACCTATGTAGAAGCGGAAATCCCAACGGAATTCCAAGATGAAGTGGAAACCGCACGAGAAAACCTCTTTGAAACTGTCGCAGTTGAAGACGAGATGCTACTCGAAAAATACTTGGGCGGCGAAGAAATCACGCACGACGAATTATTGACGGCTGTTCGCACAGCCACTTTAAACGGCGCTTTAGTACCAGTGCTGTGCGGAAGTTCTTTGAAAAATCAAGGCGTTCAACCGCTACTTGATGCAGTCATTAATTTTTTGCCATCTCCTGTTGATGTGCCACCTATTGAAGGGGCAGTGCCACAACAAACCGCCGGCAGCACACGTTCCAAACGCCAAAAAGGTTCCACCGAAGCAGATAAAGTGACGCGTCCAGCAGACGACACGGCTCCATTCTCAGCCTTAGCGTTCAAAGTGGCGAGCCATCCAACCGTAGATAAACTCGTTTATTGTCGGGTCTACTCTGGCACACTCAGGCGCGGCGAAGCAGTCTACAACGTCCGTTCCGAGAAACGCGAGCGTGTCAATCGCATCCTGCAAATGCACGCTAACAAAGAGGCGGTCTCCGATGCCGCTTATGCCGGCGACATCGTCGCACTCGTCGGGCTTAAAGATACAAAAACCGCGGATACCCTTACAGACCCGAAAGAACCGATCTTGTTAGAATCCATCACTTTCCCTGAACCGGTTATCTCCATCGCCATTGAACCTGAGCGCGCAAGCGATGCAGACGCACTCGAAGAAACACTCGAAAAATTGATGGACGAAGACCCGACGTTCACCGTTGGAATTGACCAAGAAACGGGACAGCGAATTATCTCCGGAATGGGTGAACTTCATCTCGAAATCTTGACCGATAGAATGATCCGTGAATTTGGCGTGAACGCCCGGGTGAGTAAACTCCAAGTGTCGTATCGCGAAACCATAAGTACGACTGCCGAGGCGCGCGGGAAACATATCCATAAGACTGACGAGGAAGGCATCTATGGGGATGTCCAACTCACCGTTGAACCGTTAGAACGCGGCGAAGGGTTTCAGTTTGAGGATAACACCGACGAAACACAGATTCCGAGGCAATATGTCCCGTTCATTGAGAAAGTACTCGAGGGCGCAATGGTAACAGGACCCCGCATCGGATACCCCATGCAAGACGTGAAGGTAACGCTCACCGGCGGCTCCTATCACCCCACCGATTCCTCGGAGATCGCTTATGAGGCAGCAGCCGTCCTCGCTTTTGAGAATGCAGTCAGAAAGGCGAACCCCTTAATCTTAGAGCCGATTATGCGGATACACATCACCGTTCCTGATGAACATGTCGGTAAAGTTATCGGTGACCTGAATTCTCGCCGCGCACATATTAACGAGAGCGTCGCACAAGAGGCAACCGAAACAGGAAACGTGTCTCAATTGACGCGAGACATCATCAACGCCTTTATACCTTTATCAGAAACATTTCAATACACGACTCATCTCCGTTCGATGACGCAGGGGCGCGGCGCGTTTACGTTGGAGTTTTCACACTACGAGATCGTGCCAGAATCACTCGCACCCGGCGCGAAACTTGCCGGCACGGTTTAACGTCCGTGAGCTTTCATCACCGCTTGGAGTTCCACCAACGGAATCGCACGCATCGTTCGACCGTTGCGTCCGGTTGTCGTTGTTGCCATCGTCATCGAATTGACGATAGCCTCCTCCGTCGCCTCAATAACGGCTCCGAAAAGTGAACTTAAGTTGCCATTGGTGAGCATCTCAACCTGAAAGGTCCCCGTTTCAGTTCTACTCGGAAAGATGTTCGCAGTAGAAAACGCGATAACGAATTCGCCACTACCGTCCGTACTCGGTGTGCCTGTACGGGCAAGTCCGTGTGTTGCCCGGATGGCTAACTGTTTTAATTGGCGATGTGTTAGGGGCGCATCCGTCGCAACAACAATAATAAATGAACCGTCTCTGGTCGGTCTCGGCGGATCAGCGATTTCGCTACCGACAGGGACACCATCAATCCGCAATTGATGCCGTCTGCCGCCGTTAGAATTGACGAGGACACCGACTGTCCAGCCACCCCGATCTTCGGGTAAGACACGGGAGGATGTACCAATACCCGCTTTGAATCCGTAGCACCGCATGCCGGTGCCACCACCGACACAGCCTTCAGCAACGGAACCGCCGGTCGCGTTCTCAATGGCTTCAATCGCGTGTTCCGCTGTGACATGGAGACCGCTGATGTCGTTGAGACCACCATCGTAACACTCCGCTACAATCGGTAACACGATATTGTTGTTTGGATACCGTTTGACAATGTAACGAACAACACCGTCATGGACTGCGCCAACACTGAGTGTATTGGTCAGTAAAATCGGGGATTCAATCCAACCGGCTTGGTTAATACGAGCAATACCCGTCGCTTCGCCGTTGCCGTGGATGGTATGCGCCGCACCGAACAGGCGCGCCGTCCAGATATCGTCACTCGGAACGACAGCAGTGACACCCGTGCGAATCGAATCGCCTTCATTCAAAGTAACGTGTCCGACTTTTACGCCAGAGACATCCGTGATAGCATTATGCGTACCTGTTGGAAGCGTACCAATCTGGATACCGATGTCGCGCGCCCTTGCGCGGGTATCCGCTTCCGCAGATTCAGCATTTACGCTGGATATAGAATATATCCAAAGAACACTAACAGTAATGACATAGTACAATATTTTCGTCCGATACGAAGACGCAGTGTTTTGCATCTGTTTAAGAAATTTCTGCATTTTCCAATTGATTCCTATAGATTTCGCGAATTTTGTTAAAGATAGCGATATACTCTGGTAACCGGTAGTCAGGATAACTCCACTCCCACGGCCGGAACGTTTTACGATAAAAGCGGAGTGTAATTTCGGCATAAATGCCATCACGGAGATAGATACGGTGTGCGTGATCCTTCGTGGATGCAAGCACTAACTTTGCCAAACAGAGGTACCCCGCGTCTAAATTAACGCGGCGTGCATCTCCATCCGGTTTTTTTGACGCGAAAGTTTGCTCCACTGTATTCGTGAACAGTTTCATCTCTGCCAACGTACCGGCATCAATGAGTCTCTCAAAACTGATAAATTGTCTCTCGATGTTCCGCCCCATCTCGGCTTCATAATAAGTCGTGCTTGTAAAAGGCATTAACTCGCTTATAAAATCAATCGGTCCGAGCCGTTGTTCGAGTTCCATGTAAACCGTCGGTAGGAGACAAGGGTCCCTTGTCAGCACGCCGATGACGGCTTTAACAGGTTGCGGTGTCGTAATGGTTCCCATACTGAACTCCTTCGTCTAACCGCAGCTTCTTATCTGTAGGAGCGAGTGTTTTGCTTGGGGTATTTGCTTACAAGAAATCCGCAGAAATACCCAAGCAAAGACCCCTATCAAAAACGGTGTTTCTGCGGATTTTTTTTGTCGCTCGCGATACTCTCACTGTAGGAGCGAGCTGCGCTCGCGATACATAAAGATTACCCACACAAGCTGTTACCGAAACATTTATCAAATCCGTGTTATATGTGAATGCTCATCAATTTGAGTATAGCAGACAGCAGTCGGGATGTCAATACTTCGTTTGTTGAAACCGACACATAAGGGACAATATTCGGTATATTTTTACCAAAATTAAAAAAAAAATGCATTTTTTTTAATTTTTTTCTTGACATTCGATGAAAAATAATGTATAATATTCTGTTATGCTATGCTGCGTTGCTATATTAAAACGGAAAAGCATCTCGGAGGCAGACTTTTTCGCAAAGTCTATTGATACTAAAGTTTGGACAATTTTAAGAATTAAGGTGTTTTAAAGCAGAAAAAGAGGTATCCTTTCATAAACAGACAAAAGTTTTGAAAGGAACGTAAAAAATGGACCTCCTTCTCTGCTTAGGAGATATTCTATCGGATT